>JAHIUD010000093.1 GCA_018817515.1 Pseudomonadota bacterium | reverse complement strand
GCGGCAGCACTACAACTCGGTGCGGCCACATTCAAGCCTGGGCAACATGACGCCAGCGGCATATAGCCGCATCGCCCAGGCCAACACCAACCGGGAGGCCACCCTCAAGAATTGAGTGGTCCGAAGAAACCCGGCAGGTCAGGAAGGTTAAGGACTACGTTTTAGACAATGCGCGGAACATGACCTTCACGGCAGAGCTTAACGAAGTTCGGACGAAAGTTTTTGTCTCCATTATGGATGACTTTGAGGAATGGAAGCCGACCCATGACGAATGGCTGAAGTTTCTTGAAACGCCAGAAGGGAAAAGCTGCATTACGTTCTGTGAAGAGGAAATGAAGTTTCAGACCAAGTGACTTAAATCGCTTGCGAATATGTAAGCTATAGGGTATAGTCGCAAGCAAGTTCTTTATGCGTCGTTCATGCTGCGGCTGAACGGGGGCACTTCGTAACTGAGAAGCTATGGCCGCTGCCCGGCCAAGACCGGAAACAGGAACGTAACGGCCTTGCCCCTGGCTGGCAAGGCTGAAGAAACCAAGTAACAGAAGGGTAAGGCGTCATGGGACAGAAAGCAGTCAAGTATTACTGCCCTGAGTGCGGGCAAGAGTATTTCGAGACGGTCAAGACGGTGAATCACCTTTTGCACTTCATTCTGACGATTTGCACAGGCGGCATGTGGCTAATTATCTGGGCATTTCTCTTCTTCAAGAGCCTTGGAGCGCCGAAGAGTAAGCACAGAACGTGCTTTGTTCCTGGCGTCCGCGTAGCATCCTAGCTTACGCACGAATAGAAGCCCCTAGCTTAACCGCTAGGGGCTTCTTCTTGTTTCTCCATAGCACACGCAATCATATGAAGCTCTCGCCTAATCTTGGCGCTGGGATTCCTTCACGGTGTCCGTAAGGGTAGTCTTTAATATCTCCATCTGCCAAATTGTCTGGGATATGTCCCAGCCCATTCCGCAGAGTCACACACTCATTGCCGAAATGCTCTTTAAAGCGGGCAATCTTTTGCGATTCTCGGCTAATCCACGCTTTACATCGGCGTTTCAAGTTTACAGTGGTTTACAAATAATTATGTTTAAAAACCGTATGTTAAAGCAATCTAGGTTGACACTTTTTGCTTTTTGTCAACCAAAGTTAAGGTCGAGCATTTTTTGACTGAAACAAGGCTACTGTCGCTCGTGGCTCAAAATAACGCGACAATGATTGAACGTTTGGTAAACACCGTTGAGATATCTAAGTTGGAGAAAGTTTCAGTTGCATTCATCCATAAAATCAGTCAGTGCGTTCTTAGTGTCGAGTTAATATACTGTCAAACAGGAGAGTACAAAATGGATTACTTAAAAGAGGCAATGGAAATTGTTAAGGCTCAGGCAACGACAAGGCCAATGACCGTCACTGAAATGTTGAGCATGGCCCAAGAGCTTGCCGCTGGCATGAAGGCAATGGCAGAAGGCATGATTGACACTGCCGTTGCCGCTGGCGCTGAAGCTTCTGCCCCGGCCTGTGACCCGGCCAAGTCTATCAAGGAAAACTCCATTACGTGTTGTGAGTGCGGCAAGGTCTTTAAGCTCCTGAGCAAGAAGCACCTTGCCTCTCACGGACTCACGAAGGAAGAGTACAAGGCCAAGTACGGCATTAAGAAGACTTCCGGCCTGTCTGCCAAGAAGCTTGCCAGGGACAGGAAGAACAAGATGCAGGAAATGAAGCTCTGGGAGCGCCGGGGAAAGAACGCTGGGAAGAAGGCCGCAGTTGCCCCCGCCAAGCCTAAGAAGGCGGCGAGCGCTAAGGCTTAGGCTGAAGCTTAGAAGTTGGTTTCAGGAGAGGCCCCTGAGCCCTCTCTGACGGGTTCAGGGGCCTTCTTCTAGGCAAGCGCGTGATGTGGTGGTGAGAAATCCCAGCGCCTGAATACGAGGCTCTGTAGCTCAATCTAGGGCGTTGAGATTTCTTACCCGTAATTCATAGGCGTAGTTCTCAACCTCTCTATCTGGCGCATTGTCTGGGATATTAAGCCCAGCCCTTTCCGCGCAGAGTGACGCAATCATTTCTTGGCTGTCCAATAAGGCGTGAATTTTCTTGAAGTTCTCGGCTAATCCACGCCCTACTTCAGCGTTTCAACTTTACAAAACTGTTTCTTGAATGCATGTATGAAAACAGACCCTTGCATCAAAGACAGGTTGACAGTTTTGGTCACTTTGTAAAGCATATTTAAGTTCAAGCTCCGTTAGGCTTAACTGGGCCAGAGAAACACGCGGCTGGGGTGGTTGTTTCACACGTTAGTCCCTTGAGAACGTATACGGGATGTTGTTTGCCCTTAAGAATTCTTCTGCAATTTGCCCCCTCTTAACAATAAGACCGATGACTTCTTCTCGTTTCTTGCCAGAGTAAAGCCCTCTGACGCTTCTAATGATATGCCAGTAATAGTCGTCCTGTCGGCGTAACTTGCTGTAATTGTCTGCCTTGAATATTTCGAGTTTTGAAAAGCGGATTAAGCGTATGTCTGCTCCGTCTTGCATGTACTCAGCGAGAACTGCTTTTTGAATGCTCACGTTAAGGTAGGTTGTTATAATGCTTGGCCTGGGAAAGCCTTTATCAACCGCCATCTGAATTGCCGTCTCCCAGAAAAATCCGTACGGCATACAGTGCTTATCACAATACTGGCGAATTACTTCGAATGAGCGCCACCATTTCCAATCAAAAATTGCACTTAGTTTTCCACAGCTTTTTAAAATGTTAATTTGCTCTGCGTCTTCTTCCCCAAGCATCGTTTTGTGAAATAACTTAATGTGTTCACAGAAGTGAGCAATGCACACAAGAGTTGCCATGTCATGCGGAATCGCTCTGTAATCGTACCACTTCATTTCAAACAGTGGGCGTTCTTGTACGTTTTTTGATGGTGCGTTCATATTGATTGTTCCTTATCCATGCGCATGGCATTGTTTGAAGTTAATCCCAGGTGTAGCCTAACTTAATTGTGCTCAGGTTAATGCCGTTAAGTCCGTATTGTGAGCTTAATTATGTCGTATAGTGAGCTTAATTTTGTCGTGTGGTGAGCTTAATTTTGTCGTGTGGTGAGCTTAATGTTGCGTATTGTAAGCTTAATATATCGTGTTATGAGCTTAATTTTTGCGTTTAATGAGCTAGATTTTGTCTTGTTATGAGCTTAATTTGCCGCGTAGTTAGCTTAATTTTTGTTCACCGGCGTTACATTAATCTGGTAGTTCTGGCATATTCTTAAGAGCGCTCTTTAAATTGCTTGTTTGCCATGCGCATGGCTCACGTTGCTAAATTGCTAGTTCGTAATTGCTCTTATAATCTCTTCTGTTTTTGCTCTGGTGTCGCTCCGGTAGATGCTGGGATTGTCTGGTTGCTTCGTAAGTGCTCTGGTTTTAGCTGGTTTTGCTTGTGGATTCGTATAGGCTTTTGTCTGGTTTAGCTGGTACTTCTGGCGCTTGCTGGTACTTGCTGGTTTAGCTGGTGCTAGCTGGTTCCGACGACGGCAACTGGGGCCACGAATGGCAGATTTTCGGGTTGCCGCTTACTTAGTTATTCTGGCGAAGGGGGGCTAATTCGGGTTCGCCTAAGCAAATATTTAGTTTTTTCTTTCAAGTTTCTGAAATTGCGGGATAAATTGCCAAGGCCAGCCGCGCCGCGTCAAAATTCTAAGCGCAAATTGCCCGTTAGCCTTACTCTCCCAACGGTTTGCGGCGTCAGAAATTTCCCCTATTAAGCTTAATATGAATATTATCTTGGTTTTATATTTATATTATATATTCTTAGAATAAGAATATAAGAAGAATATAAGAATAAGAAAAAGACATAAGAAAAGACAAAATACATAACAGCCAAAGGCAGACAGCGGCGGGTTTAGGGGGGAACTTAAAACCTGGCTTTGAATTCCCGAAGGGCGAAGCTGGGCATCCCAGAAAATTTCAAACAAACGAGGCCAACGCTGGGAACGCCCAGGCTTATGGGCTAGCTTCAGCGGGCACTCTAGGGGCACGCCAAAGGTCTGGCAGGGAAGGAGTCTCGTGCAGGGCTTGTCAGGAAGTGGCATTCCCAGGCTATTGCGAAGGCCATTCTGAGGCGCATGGAGGCATCTTTCTGCCTGAAGCTGAGTTTGGCGGTCGCAAGCACAACGGCAAGTGCTCTACTTCTCGCAGAAACGCCCCTCTCGGCGCACTTCTCTGTCAATCCGATACACTGCCGCACTTGTGAACAAAAAATGCTTAGAATCGAAATAGCGAAGATGTATTCAGCCGTTGTGCTTCGACCATGTCCGCATCGTGAGATTTTATTTTCATGCAAAGCGATTTTTGAAAGCGAAATCTTTTCTGTGATAACTTAACCTAGAACGTGCAACAGATTAAAAATTAATGTCTTGAAAATTAATTAATGTTCTTACTTCGATTAAGTTAAACCTGAATATGGAAATTTTAGGTTAAATTTTAACTTAAAATTTTAATGTAAAGTGTTAAGTTGAGCCATCTCAACTTTACACTGGTTTACACATATCAAAGTTAATTATTTCAGCTAATTGATGTGTAAAGTGGTTTACACCAAACTGAGTGTGTAAAGTTGAGCGGTGGCTGCTTCAAGGCGGCGTTTTAAGGTGCTACTCGTGCCAAAATTCTGTAAACTGACTGACGGCTAATACCGTATTCCTGGGCCAACTTAATCTTCTCTTCACCAGCGCTGGCTTTCGACCTTAATGTTTCCTCTTGCTCACTCGTTAACTTCCGAACCCTCCCCAGGTGCTTCCCCTTCTCCTTAGCCTTAGCGATGCCCTCTCTCTGACGCTCCTTAATGAGAGCCCGCTCAAACTCGGCCACCGCTCCGATAATTTGAAGCTGAAGCGTCTGGAAGGGGTCAGATTGCCCCGTGAACGTCAGGTGCTCCTTATGGAAGGTCACAGACACACCTTTCCCAGTAATCTCCGCAATGAGCCTGAGAAGGTCTTGGAGGTTCCTCGCTAGGCGGTCGATTGAGTGGACGTTTAAGGTATCCCCTTCACGGATGTAATCAAGGCAGGCTTCGAGTTGAGGCCGTTTGGTATCGGCGGCACTGGCCTTCTCTTCAAAAATCTTGTCGAGCACCAGGCCGTCAAGCTGCCTATCCGTCTTCTGGTCAACCGAACTTACCCGAACATACCCAACGCTAGCCATAGTGCCTCCCTTGGCGACAAAGTGTGTAACTAAACCTCTAGACAAGATGGGGAGCCATGTCAATAAATTAAAATATGAGGTTTTGTTACACGTGGGCGCAAGGGAATCTGTGTAACCGTGAACAATCCCAGAAGGTACAGGTTCTGGTACAGGCGTATGCCTTTGGGCTTGCTCGCGTTTGAGAGGCCATGGGGGAAGTCACATTGGCGTGGCATCTCTTGCATCAATGCTAATAACTGTACTATGGAATTAATGAACCATTCGTCTAGGCCGAGTCATACGTACGATGGCTTAATCGCGTACGACTTGATAATTGCCTGGCAGTATCTTGCAAGGTCTGAATTCTCAAGGAGTGCCTTTATGCCCGTCTGTGCTGAAGTTGAAGTCGAAACCAGCGCTGATTTCCCAAACGACATCGGGAACCTTGAACTCCATGACATCATTGATATCAAGGCACTCCAGTCGCTTATGGACCATTTTCAGGAATTGACGGGAATGGTTTTCGCCATTCTTGACCTAAAAGGGACGGTGCTTGTTGCTGCAGGTTGGCAGGACATCTGCACTAAGTTTCACCGGTGCCACCCAGAAACTGCCAAGCGCTGCAGGGAAAGCGACGTCCAACTCACTAGGGGGGTAGCCCCTGGGCAATTCAAGCTTTACCGGTGCAAAAACAGCATGTGGGATGTTGCGACCCCCCTAATTATTGGCGGGAAGCACATGGGGAACTTGTTCATGGGCCAGTTTCTCTTCAGGGACGAGGAACCTGACAGGGAGATATTCCGCCAACAGGCCAAGGCCTTTGGGTTCGATGAAGGTGAGTACCTTGCCGCCCTGGACCGGGTCCCCCGTTGGAGCCGAGAAACCTTGGACACTGTGATGCATTTTTACTCGCACCTGGCGGGCATGGTCGCAAAGCTCAGCTACGGGAATATCCTTCTGTCACGGGCAATGGCGGAGAAGGATGAGTTGGTGAAGCAGCTTGAGAAGAGTAAGGAGAAAGCTGAACTTGCAAGCCAGGCCAAGTCAGAATTCCTTGCAAACATGAGCCATGAGATACGCACGCCTCTTAACGGTGTGCTCGGGATGCTCCAACTCATCAAGACAAGTGGCGTCACTGGAGATGTCGAAATGTTTTCTGAGATGGCGAGCCGCGCTGGGAATAGGCTCACAAGCTTACTGTCGGACATTCTTGACCTGTCACGCATTGAGGCGGGGCGTATGCCCATAATCAACCGGCCATTCATCTTGGACAACCTCATGGGCGCTCTTACGGACACCTTTTCTCCCGTGCACTTCAGCAAGAACCTGTCTTTTTCGGTTGGCTCATCTCCTGACGTCCCACAAAATTTACTTGGCGACGAAGTTCGTGTCAGGCAGGTCCTGTTCAACCTTGTTGGCAATGCCATGAAGTTCTCAGACTCTGGCGAAGTGCGAGTGGAGGTCAGTCTATTGCTGCCCTTGCCACCGAACAGGGTCCGTTTGCTCTTTGTCATTAGCGACACAGGTATCGGAATGCCCGACGACAAGCTGGACTCCATCTGCGACCCCTTCATTCAGGTGGAAGTGAGCTACAAGCGCATACGCCAGGGGGCAGGGCTTGGTTTGTCCATCACCAAGCATCTGGTTGGCTCCATGCAGGGCACGCTGACGTTTGACAGTACAGAGGGGGAAGGCACAAAGGCGTATCTGATGCTCCCATTTGAACTGCCAAATCATCTGGAGGTGTCAAAGGCCAATCAGGCGATGGCTCCGTGTGATTCAGCCGCCTCTTTACGAATCCTTCTCGTTGAGGATGAAGAAATCAGTAGGCTTAGTGCGCGCCTGCTGCTGGAGAAGTTGGGGCACAAAGTGCATACGGCGAACAACGGCGCAGAGGCCTTGGAAGCGCTAAGAGAGAATGACTTCGACTGTGTGCTGATGGATGTGCAAATGGATGTCATGGACGGCGTAGAGGCGACCAGACTCATTCGGATGGATTCCTCGGGCGGCTTCAGCCCGAACATTCCAATCATCGCCATGACGGCCTATGCCATGCGCGGAGACCGTGAGACGTTTATCAAAGCGGGTATGACTGAGTACATTTGCAAGCCAATTAATGTGGGGCACTTGCGGGAAGTGCTGTGTGGAGTTGTCTCTTCCAGCACTGAGGATAGGGCAGTGAGACGTCAGTCGTGAAGGCGATTCCCATCTGCTTTGGCTCAGAGGGCGTTTTCTCCCTTCGGGAGATAGGGAAAGAACTTGCGGTCTTCGGTCAACAAGTGCCCAGAAACAACATCCAAAGCAAGAAAGCTAAATAGCTCCCCAACGGACAGTGTCCCGACCTCATATTTTTCCAGTAACCCTTTCATGCCCTGAGCCAGTGAGTTGTGAATCCTGCTGTGCTCATCAGCAAGAGGATAACCCGCAGCCCGAAATATTGCGTCTTCGTCTTTGAAATGGTTGACTACATGCGTAGAAAGTTCTTCTGCGATGGCCGCGATGTCCTGCTTTGGTTGGTCGGCTATCATCGCCGAGAGCATGCTATCTCCAAGCTTGAAAAGCATTTTGTGTTGGGAATCGATAGTTGCGTTGCCGCTTTCATACTCATGGCTCCAAGCAAAGTGCGCGAAACTTGCTTGGAGTCCGTGCGCTAAGTCGCTGGGCGGAGCAATGTCGTGAACAACCTCAACACGGTTACGCCCAGACTCTTTCGCTTTGTACAGGGCTTGGTCAGCAGTCTTCAGCCGTACGGCAAGTGACTGAAGTCCCCCCGTGAAGGTTGCTACGCCAACGCTCACGGTAAAACGAATTGGCCCTTTGGCGGTATCCACCACGCAGTTTTGGACGTTCTTCCTGACACGCTCTGCTATTAAACCTGCCATATTGGAATCGGTGTTAATCAGGAACGCTCCGAACTCCTCGCCGCCCAACCGTCCAAAGATGTCAATCTCTCGGAACGTCCTTTGGCACGTCATGGCCATCGCCTTCAAGACTTCATCACCGACCTCGTGACCGTAGCGGTCATTGACGTTCTTAAAATGGTCGATGTCAATCATGAAGACAGCCTGAGGTTCACTGAATCTTGCGCCTCTGATTATCTCCCTGGTTGCGGATTCGAAAAAATACCGGCGATTATTAACCTTGGTTAACGTGTCTTCCGTCGCAATACGAACAAGTTCCGCTTCTAATTGCTTACTTCTGGTGATGTCTTGAATCTGAGAAATGAAAAATGCTGGCGTACCATCAGAATTGTGCACCAAGGAAACGCTTAAGAGGACATCTACGACATGGCCATCTTTGTGATAGTATCTCTTCTCCATCTTGTATGTGTTGATTGTCCCTGCAAGCATCTGTTTAACATGCTCTAGGTCTGCGTCCAAGTCTTCTGGGTGAGTGATGTCCTGAAAAGTCATGCCGTACAGTTCTTCTTCTGTGTAGCCGACGATTAAGCAAAAAGATTTGTTAACAGTAATCCAGGCACCACTTGGTGCAACAAGGGCCATGCCTATTGCTGCGAAGTTGAAAGCGCTCGCAAAGAGTGCATCATTGGGAATGACAGTGCTAGCTTTTTTGCCACGATTCAATAAGTTTGTGCGCGTAAGTTGCTGGCGTCTTTTCATACTATTTCGCCTGCTTCTCACTCACGTCAGAATGTTTTTCGGCAACATCGTTGTTAAGCACCGTAGACTCTTGTGCGAACAATTTTATTTTCATGTCAGTTTTGAGGACATGCTCTAACAACCAACTCCTTATGAATCCTAACACGTCAATTCCTTCCAAAGATTCAGAGTGGTAGAGAGTTGCTTGGTAATCCTTCACAACGTTTTTTAGTCTGGCATGCTCCTGCCTATGCTCCCCAAGGCTTGGGAAGTGGATAGATTCCATATAATGCTCTTCATTCAGGAAATGGACGACGGTATATTCTCTGAGATAGGAGAGTGCACGAATGAGCTGGCTTTTGCTGCCAGAATCATTAGAAATTTTAATGATGGCGTTCGCTATTTTTATGAGCCTTTTGTGCTCATTGTCTATGCTTTCAACCCCGATTCTTAGGGATTCATTCCATTCAAGTGCGCCCATATGGGGCTCCTTCTATTCGGAAGTTCTTTTGCTCATGGTTGTTACCATGTTGCCAAGCCTTTCTTCACAATACTATAGATAGGTCGCACCATCATGGCGTTCCTGTTTCAGGCATTCGACCAGTTTTCTGTCAGTCTGGGATATATGCCTTAGGAGCCAGTCCGCGAGCCAGTTGAATATCTCGGTCCCGATATCTTCATTTCTAGCGCTTGCTTTTTGGGCAAGTTCGTTCAGTTTCTCTACAAATTCGAAGTGTTCACGTTCATGCTCGGCACGTAATTTATAACCAGTCCGACCCATCAGCGCTTCTTCTTCAGAGAAGTGGAACACCGTATACTCGTAGAGCCTCATTCTGATAGGTGTGTAATCTGCGCTGGAGACACCGAGTGACATCGCTGAGTGTAGGTCATTGAGAAGTTTGACAAGCCCCTTGTGTTGCTCATCAATCGTCGTGTGCCCGATTTCAAGCGATTTGTTCCAGTCGAGAATGGACATAGTCAAGACTCCTTGGTTAGGGCAACATGACCGTCTCCAATGGTGTGCCTCTTCGTTTAGTCTAATTTCATTGTTTTCCGCAAGAGATGGGCCGCCTGTGTAAAGTCCCCTGTTCAATGGGCAGCTAAGGAGTTGGGACTCTGGGGTGCTTCCATGAACTGAGCTTAGACCATTTTTGCCTGTCGTTTCTCTTGTTGTACGGCTGATGTTTCTGTAGGGGTACATAGACGGTGAGGAGACCTATATGCGCTTCAAAACTATCATAGTTGTAGCTTTCGCCCTTGTCACCATATGTTCCCTTCAAGCTTTCGCCGAACGCCGGGTGGCCCTGGTCATTGGCAACGGCAGCTACCCTTCCGCTCCACTCAAAAACCCCGTCAATGACGCCAAGGACATGGCCGCAGCCCTCCAGCGGCTTGGTTTTGAGGTGGTGCTCCTGACCAACGCTAACCAGCAGCAGATGGACTCTTCTGTACGTGAGTTCGGAATCAAGCTGCGTCAGGGCGGTGCAGGGCTGTTCTACTACGCTGGACATGGTCTCCAGGTGGGCGGAGAGAACTATCTGGTCCCTGTCAACGCGAACATCCAGACGGAGAGCGATGTTAAGTTTACCTGCATACCAGCCGGGATGGTCCTGGGTAAGATGGAAGACGCAAGGAATGATTTAAACATTATTATATTGGATGCTTGCAGGAACAACCCTTTTGCTCGCAGCTTCCGTTCCGCCGAGCAGGGGCTTGCTAAAATGGACGCGCCAACGGGGTCACTCATTTCTTATGCTACCGCCCCAGGCTCTGTGGCCTCAGATGGTACAGGCAGGAATGGTCTGTTCACCCAGCACCTGCTGAAGAATATGGCTACCCCGAGCCTGAGCGTAGAGGAGATGTTCAAACGTGTACGTCAGAGCGTCGTGGCGGACACAAATCGTAAACAAGTACCTTGGGAGGCATCTAGCCTTATCGGGCAGTTCTATTTTTCTGGTGCTTCTGACGGTCAGCCGCCCAAGCCTACCCCGATGGCGGCTGTAGTTCCAAAACCGTCAGCACCAGTCCCGAAAATGGACCTCAAAGCCGAGAAAAGACGTATTGCTGAAGAGGCTGAACGCCTTAAGCAAGAGAAACTGGAGTTGGCCCAGTATCAGGCCCTTCAAGCTGACAAAGACCGCCTAGAGACCGAACGACAGAAGTTGGAGCAATCCAAACTCTTGGCCATGGCACCTCGCCCCAAACAGACGCCACTTTCTGCAACCCCCGCAGTTTCACCACAGGCAGCCAGACATACTGCACAGTTCGCTCAACTGGCCCGTGCTGGTACGCCTGATACCCGTGCATACTTTGAACAGGCCGTACAGGCTAAGCCAGATGATGTTGACGCCCGCGCTGGTCTTGCCATCGCCTTAGTCTTTTCTGGACGTGATGCAGACGCCAAATATCAACTTCAGCGCTTGAATGAGTCCAACACCCAGACCGCTGGGGTTCGTCTCGCTAAGGGCCTCCTCCTTGGCCTTGAAGGAAATACCGACGCGACCTATCAACTTAACAGGGCAAGTGAAGACGGTGCAGACCGAGCGCTAGTCCAACTCTGCCAAGCGATAGCTGCAGACCGGAAGGGTGAGATGGAACGCGGTCGAATACTTATGGAGGATTATGCTGGCATAGTTCCCGAAGCCGAACGCGGTGAGTACGCTAAAGCGTTAGCCAAGAGCCTTAACCTCGTCAGCAATATGGTCGGAAGTTTCAAATGGGTCATGCCACCCGACTACGAGGGCGGCTATGGGAGTCTAAATATTACCTTCACGCGTGCTGGCAGCGGGTTGGCGGCTACGGCCACAGGCAAGTTTTGGACTTTTTCAGGAGATATCACTGTAGAGGATGTGCAGGTTAAGGGGAAGACCCTTATGTTTACACTGAAGGTTTACAAGGTGTTGTTCGGCTCCATCGATGACGCTTCAACCTATCGGTTTACCTGCGACCTAGCTGATAGTCAGGATAACATCCCCGTGAGGGCTGTAGATTGGGTGCCTAAACGCGATGGAATATTCGTCCGAAGAAGTGATTATAGAAACACTCGGTTGGAACGGCAGCAGTAGCAGCAATTACAGACGACTCTCAAATTGTCCGTTGTCCTTCCCCATGACCTCTCAGGCGCCTTCATCAGTTCTTCCACCTGCACCGGTTTGGCTGACTCGCTTGCTCTTTGGGGACCAATTGAAGCTTGAGTGAATGCCCCAGATGCCGGGAGTATCCTTATAAGGGATGCGGCTGAGATAGGCGGAAAGTGACCGTCATCGCATTTGTCAACTTTTGACAAAACTCCTAGACTCATTTATTGACTTTTTTTAGGCGAGGCGTTCTTTGAGATGTTCCTAAGTGCCTGATTTTATGGCTTCTCACGATTCAGAGGCCAGGACTACGAATCCGTAGGTCGCAGGTTCAAATCCTGCCGGGCCCACCACGATTGATCAAGGGGTTGTTGTCGAAAGACGCAGCCCCTTTTTCTATTGTCTCGCGCAACAGTTCACCCAGCAGAACATTCCACCCAGCGCATGAATTTTCCCGCAGCACCACGAAGCCCTCGACCTCCGCCTAAAAATATTACGCGGCGGAGGGCACGGTCCTGGCCACCGGGTCCGTCAGTTCGCCAACGAAAACAGGGGTGGTACCGGAGTCGCGCATCGAGGTTGAGTAGGATTTCGTGTGCCAGCAGCGCTAGACCGCGCCTGGACTTCCGGGCGCGCCGCTGCTAGGGGGTGCGCATGAAAACAATCACCGGCTCTCTGGTCCCCGGCAAGAACGGCATGTTGCGCCCCGTCTTCACCTGCAGCTGCAAGCAGGTCATGGAAGAGTATACGATGGCCCCGGTGGTCGAGGTGGAATGCCCGAAGTGCCAGGCCACCAAGACCTTCCGCATCGTCGAGTTCGCCCCCCGGCAGTGGCGCATCAAATAGTCCCGCCGTCCAGCGCCCACTGACTTCTCGCGCCTTGGCGCGCCCGCCTCTCCCGGCCTGCCTCAGGCGCGCCCGGTCCTTTTGTTGCGCCTGGCGGCCCCGGCTGCGGGCTCAGAGGGAGCGCTGCTCCAACTGCGAGATGAAGCCGTCGATGTCCGAATCCTTGTCCCCATACCGCACCGGGCCATTGGCCGGTTCTGGCCACTCCGAGCGCTCCGGCCGTTCCGGCGCCCACTCAACCATGCTCGGCGCGGGCGCCGGCCGGTTGGGCAGGCCCCTGGGGCGTCCGTCCACCAGGATCTCGCAGCGGGCGTCGTAGTTGAAGGCGGCCGAGACGCGCTCTTGCGGAGCGGCGGCTGTGGCCTGCTGCCCGGCGCGCATCACGGGCGGGAAAAAGGTCTTGCGCGTCGCCAGATACTCCTCCCGGTAGGACGTGAAGGTGAACATTCCCTTGTTCTTACCGGTCTCCAGCACGCTTTCGATCTGGGAGAGCTTGTTCTCGCGGATGAGATTGGAGATGGCCTTGTTGTTGCGCAGGACGGACAGCAGGGGCACGGAATAGCCAAGCTTGGGCTGGTAGGTGAGCTGCTGGTTGATGATGCCGACGAGGCTTAAGGACAATTGCAGCCGGATGTGCTCGCTGCTGTGCGTCTGGGCCGTGTTGCACAGCCGGTGCAGGGCCTCCTCGTGGGCGCCCGCGTGCATGGTGGCGATGACCAGATGCCCGGATTCCGCAGCGTCCAGGCTCAGCTGGATGGTCTCCGGGGAGCGCATCTCGCCCACGACGATGACGTCCGGCGCCTGGCGCAGCACGTCCAGCAGGCCGGACTGGTAGGTGTGGAAATGCTTGCCCAATTCGCGCTGCTCGATGAACGATTTGCGCGAGGCGAACAGGTACTCGATGGGGTCTTCAAGGGTCACCACATGGCAGGCGCGGCTGCTGTTGATCTCGTTGATGAGCGCGGCGATGGTGGTGGTCTTGCCGCTGCCCGTGGAGCCGCAGATGAGCAGCAGGCCAGAGCGTTCGCGGCAGAAATCCTTGAGCGACGGGTGCAGGTTCAGCGACTCCACGTCCGGGATGTTGCCCGGCAGGAAGCGGATGGCCAGGCTCACGCCCCGGTGCGCGCTGAAGGCGTTGATGCGCAGCCGCTTGCCGGCGATGGTCAGGGCCAGGTCCGTGGACCAGAGCTCCCGCAACTGCTGCAGCTGGCGCTGGTTCAGCAGGAGCTGGACGAGGTTGTCCACGTACTGCGGGGTCAGGATGTGCTGCGGCTGGAAGCAGACCTCGCCATCGCGGCGGCAGACCAGGGGCTCGCCCCCGGTCATGTGCAGGTCGGTGAAGCCCTTTTCGAAACAGGCGTTGATGATCTTTTCAAAGGTTTGCATACGTTTGTCCTGCACAGGGGGTTAGGGGAAATAGCGCCCGTCAGGCGGCGGCGCGTTCTTTAGGAGAAATGCAAATCGCGTTCCCGCGCAGCTCTGGCGCGGCTCTGGCGCAGCTCTGGCGCGGCGCGGCAAGGCCGGGGGGCGCAGGAGAGCCGCCCGCGTCGGAGACCTGACAGGGGGGCGGCTGACCTTTTGCCTCGGCCCGAAAGGTTGTTATTGACCACAGGCACGGAACTATGCGATGGGCCATGAACTGCTGGGTGTTGGATTGTCTGGAGGTGGGGCATGCATTGGTTCAAGAAGTCTGCTGCGGCGCTGTTGCTGGCGTTGCTTGTTCTGGGAAGCGCGGCCAGCGCCCTGGCGTCGCATTTTGCCCCGACAGCCCTGACCTCCCTGACGGCGGCCGGGGAGCAGGTGCCGCTCGTCGATTTGTACGGCAAGGCGGGCTATGTGACGCCTCTGGGCTTTGAGTCCACGCGCACGCTCGATCTGCGTGAGACCATGTTGTACAGCACCTCAGCACCCCTGTTCACAAATCAGGACATTGCCAGCACCTTTGGCCAGTCAAAATACGTCGCCAACCTCTTATATCTTGGCATTTCCGATACCACGGTCAGCGGAGTGGGGCCTTTAAATTCCGTCATTGCTGGCAACATCTCGCAGAATCTGTTCTTTGAGTTGACGAAGACTCCGTTTACGCTGCAGGCCAATGGAATTTCCCTGACCCTGCCTGTTGGGGCCATCCTCGTGTTCCACGACGAGTTCGCCACCTGGGACAAGGATTACAACGACTTTGTCTTCGCCATTTCCCATACAGCCCCCACCGTCGCGCCCACGCCCATCCCCGGCGCGGTGTGGCTGCTGGGCAGCGGGCTTCTGGGGTTGGCGGGCTTCAAGCGCTCGCGCCGGAACCAGGGCTGAATCAAGCCAGCCAACGGCCACGCAAAAGGGGCTGCCATCGTGAGACGGCAGCCCCTTTTGCGTGTTCCAGCTTGCCTCTCGCAGCCAAACCCTGGTAAGCTGACCTGTGCCTGGCAGGTCCGGGCTCACGGTCAGGACCCAGGGGGGATGTCATGCCGCTATTTGAATGGGACGGGTCGCTCGCCATTGGGCACGAGGCAATCGACACGCAGCACAAGAACCTTGTGGTCTTTGTCAACCAACTGCACGAGGCCTGCAAAAACGAAACGGGAGGCAGCGATTCCCGGTCCGTGCTGATGTCCCTCTACAAATACACCATGTTCCACTTCAGCGAGGAAGAGCGGCTCATGAAGCAGGCGAACTACGCGGAGTATGCCGCGCACAAGGCCGAGCACGACTCGTTCGTGGGCACTCTGGACGCGCTGGCGGAGAAGTTCAGGCATGGCCAGGCCGACATCGGGAAGGAGACGTTCCGGTGGCTTGTGAGCTGGCTGATTGACCATATTTCGGTCATGGACAAGCGGCTGGTGGCCTGCCTGCCCAAGGGCTGAGCAAAAGCCCACCGGAGGCCACCAAAAAGGGGCTGCCATCGCAAGACGGCAGCCCCTTTGGCATGTGTCGGCGTGTGCCGTCTTGGCCTACAGGTCGAACTCGCCGCCCTTGTAGATGACCTTCGTGCCGCCGCCGGCAAGGCTGGCCGTGACGGTCTTGTCCTCGGTGTTCACCAGGTCCCAGTGCAGGGCAGAGTCGTTGAAGCCGAGCGACTTCTTGAGATCGGCGTCGAGCCTGGTCTGGTCGCCGGAAAAGGTGTCGGAATAGCTGGCGCCCACGGCCACGTGGCAGTTGCCGAAGTCTCCGCCGAAGTTCTCGTCGAACAGGGTGTTGGCCATGAAGGTGTCGATGCGCGAATGGCGGCGGTCGGTGAGCGAGAACTCGCCCAGCTGGGCCGCGCCCTCGTCCATGGCCAACTGCTTCTGCACGAACTCCTGGCCTTCCTTGGCGGTGACGGAAACCGCGCGGCCCGCCTTGAACTCCAGGCGCACGCCCTCCACCCGGTTGCCCGAGCGGTAGCTGGGCTGGTCCGCGAAGTACACGCCCTCGGTGCCGCGCCAGTCGGGCGAGAGGAAGATCTCGAAGCTCGGGATGTTGTGGCCCGAGACGCCCAGCCAGCGGCGCTGCTCGCCGGGAACAACGGTGAGGTCGCAGCCTGCCGACTCGATGCGCAGGCTTTTAATGTTCAGCGCAGCCAGGGCCTGCTTGACCCGCTGGGCGTCCTCGAACACCCCGGCCCAGCGCGCGGCCGGGTCGGCGTCGTCCAAAAAGCAGGCGCGCTTGACGACCCGGGCGTAGTCCTCGACGCTCAGGCCCGCGCATCTGGCCTGCTCCGGCGTGGGGTAGGCGCACAGCGTCCAGCCGAAGTCGCCGGTCTGCTCGCGGCCTTCCATGATCTCGCGCAGGAACTTTCTGGCCACGGCGGCCTGGCCGATCTTGGAGGGGTCCGTGCCCGCCAGGTGCGTGAGCGAGCCCGGCGCGATGAGCGAGATGAGCCCGGAGAGGTTTTGCATGAGCTCTCGGTCGCCGGGCGGCACTGTCTTGATCTGCGCGTCCGAGCCCTTGCCGTAGAACGAGACCTCCATGTTGCTGGTCAGGTTCTGGCGGGCCACGGGCACCATGCCCTCGTCCATCAAAAGGTCGAACACGGCCTCGGCCAGGGGAGTGGCCAGCTGGTCGAAGCGCAGCAGGATCATGTCGCCGGGCTTGTAGGGGCTGGTGCGCGCGGTCGTAAGCCCCCACCAGAGGGTGCGGGCGTATTTCTTGAGTTCGTCGGAGGTGAACATTTGGGGCTGCCTTTGGGAGAAGATTTCCGGTCGGACTTGGGGCTGGGCCTGTATTGGGGCCGGGTCTGGCCGGATGTCCGGGAGCATAGCCCATGCCGCCGGGAAGCTCAACCTGGGTCGATTTGCCGAGTTCTCGCAGTTGCCTTTCGCTTTGGCTTGACACCAAGCGTGAGGTAGCGCTATCAGCAACCCCGGAGCCTGCGCGCTCGGTTGCTTGCCTACATTGTGCGAGGAAAACGGCGCCTGGCCCTTCGGACCAGCTCCCCAGCCTGGGGACTGGCCGGAATGGGCTGACGATAATTCCTATTTTTACACACTTGGAGGGTACAATGGGCTACAAGGTTACTGTCGACAACGACAAGTGCATCGGCGACGGCGAGTGCGTGGACGTTTGCCCCGTGGAAGTCTACGAGCTGCAGGACGGCAAAGCTGTTCCGGTCAACATGGAAGAGTGCCTGGGCTGCGAGTCCTGCGTGGAAGTCTGCGAGCAGGACGCCATCACCATCGAAGAAGAATAGTACAAGGCAGCTTCGGCTGAACGGGCGGGGGCGGCACGACGCCGCTCCCGTCCCTTTTCCGCACAGCACCATGTTCTGGCCCCACCTGGCCAGGGTCCTGGTGCAGCGCGTCCGCCTGCTGGTGGCGGCACTGGCGCCGGGTGGACCCCGGCTTTTTTGTATGCTCCGGACCCCTTTACTAATGTCCGGCGCGTGCCCATATTCCCCTGATGCCCCGGCCAGAATACCCCGGCCTGGCTTGCCCGGCCCTGACGCCAGCGGCCCTGAGGCATCGTGCCACACACGGCGAATTTTCTTGAGGAGTCCCTAGATGGCCCTGGATTTCAGCGAATTTTTCAAGAAGTATGAGGCGATCATCACTGAGTCCGACCAGGTCTTCAACACCGTGCGCTCGCGCTACGCCGACAACGTGCGCTGCGAAAAGGGCTGCAGCGACTGCTGCCACGCCCTGTTTGACCTGACCCTGGTGGAGGCCCTGTTCGTGAACACGGTCTTCAACGCCCGCTTCCAGGGCAAGGACCGCACCCGCATCCTCAAGCGCGCCGACGAGGCCGACCGCCTGGTGCACCGCCTCAAACGCGACGCCTTCCGCGCCGTCAAGGACGGTCAGAACGCCCAGGACATCCTGCTGGAGATGGCCAAGGTCCGCGTGCGCTGCCCGCTGCTTGACGACAACGGCCTGTGCGAGATGTACGACGCCCGCCCGGTGACCTGCCGCATCTATGGCGTGCCCACGGCCATCGGCGGCGAGGCCCACACCTGCGGCAAGTCCGCCTTTGAGAAGGGCAAGGCCTACCCCACGGTCTACCTGGACCGCATCCAGGACCGCCTGTACGCGTTGAGCCACGAGCTTTCCGCCAGCCTGAACACGCGCTTCAAGGACCTTGGCGAGGTCCTGGTGCCGGTTTCCCTGGCGCTGATGACCGAGTATTCCGACGAATACCTGGGCATCAAGAAGCCCAAGGACGAAGCTGCGGCCGCATCCGCCGCTGCACCGGCCACAGCGCCTGCGGGCAAACCCGCTGGCATGGCGGCCAGGCTCGCCGCCGGCAGGGCCAAGGCCCAGGGCAAGGGGCTGGCCGAGTGCTCGGGCTGCTCGCCGGAGACCAAGCAGGGCGGCTGCTCGGGCTGCTCGCCCAAGAGCTTCACCATCGGCCAGGCGCCGGAGCGGCCCGCCAAAAAGCCCGCTGCCAAGCCCGCGGCCAAGAAGACCGCGAAACCCGCCGCCAAAAAGGCCAAGGGTTAGCCCATGGAGCAGATGTATACCCCGGCGCAGGTCGAGGAGCAGAAGAAGGCCATGTACGACCGCATGACGCCCCGGCGCAGGCGTTTCGTGGACCGCATCGGCTACGAGAACTGGGACCCGTTCCAGGCCCCCTTTGATCCCATCGACATCCGCACCGACGCCATGGGCTTCACCGCCCACGAGCTTTTGAACAAGTATTTCAAGACGCTGCCGATCATCCCGGACCCGGACTACATGCAGACCCTGTCCGAGTTCATGGTCCTCCTGGTCATGAACATCGAGAAGGTCCGGCCCGTCCTGGAGTTCAGCGACTGGTACAATTCCATGCTCAAGGAACGAGGCATCACCCTGAACCCAATGCGCCCCGGCGCGGCTGGAGAATAACGCCATGAGCGAAGAAGCGAAGTACAACAACGTCGACGAGTACATCCACCACCTGAAAGAGCAGCTCATGGCCAACCCGGAGTGCGGCAACACGCACTACAACCTGGGCGTGGCCTACCTCTCCAAGCGCGAGTACATGGATGCCGAGCACTGCTTCCGCGAGGCCACGGCCAACTCGCCCAAGATGGCCGAAGCCTACGTGCAGCTGGGCGGCATCAGCCTGGAGCGCGGCGATCTGGAAGGCTGCCTGAACTTCAACCGCGTGGCCACGCAGCAGCGCCCGTTCTTTGCCGTGCCCTGGGGCAACATCGGCTTCGTGCTCCTGCAGTTGGGCGATTCCGCCAAGGCCATCGAGTCCTTGAAGAAAGCCATCAAGTACGATCCCGGCTTTGTGCAGGCCCTGGCCACCCTGGGCAGCGCGTATTTCTCGCGCGGGGAGCTCGACGACGCGCTCACCAACCTCAAAAAGGCCGTTGAGCTGCAGCCCATGTTCGGACCGGCCTGGAACAACCTGGCCCTGGTGCAGGCCGAGATGGGCGACTGGGCCGCTGCGGCCGAGTCCGCCAAGAAGGCCCAGGCCAGCGGCTACGAAGTGCCCCAGGCCTTTCTGGACGAGATCGCCCAGAACGCCAAATAGTCTCGACGGCAGAGAAGACTATCGGGGGGAACATGCCCCACTCTCGCGACCTCAAGCGCACCCTGCGCCATCTCTTGTCTGAGGACGGCTGGGCCGAGGGCCTGGCCGACCTCGACAAGGTGGGCGCGCGCCGTCTCACCGGACCGCTGTTTTCCCTTTTGCTCGACAAGTCCGAGGCTGTGCGCTGGCGCGCGGTCTCGGCTTTTGGCCGTACCGTGGCCCGCATGGCCGAGAGCAGGGAGCCCGGCGAGGGCCTGGAGGCCGCGCGGGTGGTGCTGCGCCAGTGCCTCTGGCGCTTGAACGAGGAGTCCGGCGGCGTGGGCTGGGGCGTGCCCGAGGCCCTGGGCGAGACGCTGGCCCGGCACCGGCGGCTGGCCACGGAGTTCCATCGCGTGCTGGCCTCCTATGTGCGCGAGGAAGAGCACGGCGAGGGCAACAGCCTGGACCACGTGCCCCTGCGCCGGGGCGTGTACTGGGCCTTGGGCCGCCTGGCCCAGGTCTACCCGGACCTGCTGGAGGGCGAGATAGCCACCCTCCGGGCCGGGCTGGGCGAAGACGACGGAGCCTGCCGGGGATTGGCGGCCTGGGCGCTGGGCATCCTGGGGGCAGCGGGCGTTGCGCGGGCCAAGGACGCTGCGCCGCAGCTGGCCTCCCTCGCGTCCGATGCCGCCGGGGTGGAGCTGTTCGCTGGGGGCGTGCTGCGCCAGACCACGGCCGGGGCCCTGGCGACCGAGGCAGGCAGACAGTTGGCGGGCATCTGAATTTCAGCGCAATTCTTTGTTGACAACCAGGGAGCCCTGGCTTAAATGAATCTCCCTTGAGCAAAATAGGCGCGTAGCTCAGTTGGTTAGAGCACTTGCTCGACACGCAAGGGGTCAGGAGTTCAAGTCTCCTCGTGCCTACCATATTATTGCGGAGAGGGAGGCCTTGCGCCTCCCTTTCCCTTTTTTGCCACAAACGGCCCGGCGCTCCCGCTTGGGGAAGCGCGCCAGGCCGGGCAACGAGATCCGGGTCCTACGCCCCGGGTCAAGCCAGGAGAGAATGCCGTGCAGCCTGCCAGACAGATCGAAGTCGCCGGTCAGCAAGTATCCGTCGAGGCGGGGGCTACCTGCGCCGACGCCCTGAAGCTGGCCCTCTCCGGCAAGCAGTTCAAGAACGCCGTGCTGGCCCGTTGCGGCGAGACCCAGCTCGACATGAACGCGCCCATCCCGGCGGACTGCGCCGCGCTTGAGGCCGTGCCCGCCGACTCCCCCGAGGGGCTGGTCGTCATCCGCCACTCCACCGCCCACCTCATGGCCGAGGCGGTCAAGAAGCTCTTCCCCACGGCCAAGGTCACCATCGGCCCGGCCATCGAGAGCGGCTTCTACTATGATTTCGACTACGAGCGTCCGTTCACGCCCGAGGACCTGGAGGCCATCGAGGCCGAGATGGTCCGCGCGGTCGGGGCGGACAAGCCCTTTGCCTGCGAGACCATGACCAGCGCCGAGGCGCGCGAGCGTTTCGCGGCCCAGGGCGAGACCTATAAGGTGGAGCTCATCGACGACCTGGCCGTGCCCACGGTGACGGTCTACACCCAGGGCGGCTTCTCCGACCTCTGCCGGGGCCCCCACGTGCCGCGCACGGGGCTGCTCAAGGCCTTCAAGCTGACCACCGTGGCCGGCGCCTACTGGCGCGGCGACGAGAAGAACCCGCAGCTCCAGCGCATTTACGGCACGGCCTGGGCCAACCCCAAGGACCTGAAGCAGTACCTGGACCGCCTGGAAGAGGCCAAGAAGCGCGACCACCGCAAGCTCGGCGTGGCGCTGGACCTGTTCAGCTTCCACGACGAAGTGGGCGGCGGCATGGTTTTGTGGCACCCCAACGGAGCCCTTGTGCGCGCCATCCTTGAGGACTTCGAGCGCAAGGAGCACCTCAAGCGCGGCTACCAGCTCGTGCAGGGCCCGCTGATTCTCAAGCGGGAATTGTGGGAAAAGAGCGGCCACTACGACAACTACCGCGAGAACATGTATTTCACCGAGATCGACGAGCAGGCCTACGGCATCAAGCCCATGAACTGCCTGTCGCACATGCTCATCTACAAGAACAAGCTGAAAAGCTACCGCGATCTGCCCCAGCGCTACTTCGAGCTGGGCGTGGTGCACCGCCACGAGAAGAGCGGCGTGCTGCACGGCCTGCTGCGCGTGCGCTCCTTCACCCAGGACGACGCCCACATCATCTGCCGTCCGGACCAGCTGCGCGAGGAGATCATCGGCGTGGTCAAATTCGTGCGCGACATCATGGACATCTTCGGCTTCAACTTTACGGCCGAGATAAGCACCCGGCCCGAGAAGAGCATCGGAAGCGACGAGGACTGGGAGCGCGCCACGGATTCGCTGAAGGACGCCCTGGACCACATGGGCATGCCGTATGAGATCAACGCGGGCGACGGCGCCTTCTACGGCCCCAAGATCGACATCAAGATCAAGGACGCGCTGGAGCGCAGCTGGCAGTGCGCCACTGTGCAGTGCGACTTCACCCTGCCCGAGCGCTTTGACTTGTCGTACATCGGCGAGGACGGCAACCGCCACCGCCCGGTGATGCTGCACCGCGTGATCCTGGGCTCCATCGAGCGCTTCATGGGTGTGCTCATTGAGCATTTCGCCGGGGCCTTCCCGGTTTGGCTGGCTCCGGTGCAGGCGCGCGTCCTCACCGTCACCGACGCCCAGAACGCCCACGCCGAAAAAGTCTTGCTGTTTTTGCAGGAACAGGGCATACGCGCCGAAGCGGATCTACGAAATGAGAAGCTCGGCTACAAGGTTCGAGAGGCTCAGCTCGAGCGGATTCCGTTCATGTTTATAGTTGGAGATAAGGAAGTGGAAGCCGACAGCGTCAATGTGCGCGTGCGCGCAGGCGCTGATGTCGGGCTTGTGCCGCTTGCCGAAGCCGCCCGGATTGTTCGCGAGGCGGCGAGTGAACCATTCAAGCGCGGAGGGATGAGCTATAGCTTTTCCTAGAAGGCAGGACCAGCATCCCAAGGATGATGGCGTCCGTCGAAACGAGCGGATACGTATACCCCAGGTGCGAGTCGTCGATGACGAAGGCACGCAGCTCGGGATCATGGCGACTTCGGAGGCCTTAGCCTTGGCACAGGCCAAGGGATTTGACCTGGTTGAGGTCTCGCCCAACGCCGAACCGCCCGTCTGCCGCATCATGGACTATGGCAGGTTCAAGTACGAGCAGCAGAAGCGTCAGCAAGAAGCCAAGAAGAAACAGACGGTCATTCAGATCAAGGAAGTCAAGTTCCGGCCCAAAACCGACGAACATGACTACCAGACGAAACTGAAGCACATCCGCCGCTTCCTGGAAGAGGGCGACCGCTGCAAGGTGGCCGTGTTCTTCAGAGGACGCGAAATAGTGCACAAGGACCGCGGACAGATCATGCTCGACCGGGTCGTCGTGGACACGGCTGATATCGCCAAGGTGGAGCAGCCGTCCTTGTCCGAGGGCCGCACCCTGGTTATGATGCTGACCCCGGTCAGGAAATAACGCCCGCCGGGAAAAATGACAGACACCGCGCTATTTAAAAGGCGCGAGTTGATTTGAGGAGGAAACCATGCCCAAGATGAAGACCAACCGCAGCGCCGCAAAGCGCTTCACCAGCAACGGTGCTGGCAAGTTCAAGCGTCGCCGCCAGAACCTGCGCCACATTCTGACCAAGAAGAGCGCCAAGCGTAAGCGCCGCCTGGGTCAGGGCGCCATGGTCGACGATTCCAACCTGGCCGCTGTCCGGCGCCTTTTGCCCTACGGCTAGCCACAACCCATAACCGTTGAACGCCAACGAGCGTGCCATCCGGACTTTGAGCCGGGCGGCCTGAAACGATTCGGAGGAATTGAGATATGAGAGTTAAGCGCGGAGTTGCCGGCCACCGTCGGCACAAGAAATTCCTGAAGATGGCCAAGGGCTACATCGGCGCGGGCTCCCGCCTGTACCGCACCGCCCGTGAGCGCGTTGAGCGCGCCCTTTGTTTCGCCTTCCGCGACCGCAAGGTGAAGAAGCGCGACTTCCGCCGCCTGTGGATCGTGCGCATCAACGCCGCCGCCCGCATCAACGGCCTGTCCTACAGCAAGCTTATCCACGGCCTGTCCAAGGCCGAGATCGCCATCAACCGCAAGATGCTGGCTGACCTGGCCGTGCGTGAGCCTGCCGTGTTCGCCCAGATCGCCCAGGCGGCCAAGGCGTAGAGTCTGTGAACGAGACGCTGAAGTCCTTCCTGGAAGGACTCGATGGCCTGACCCTGGAGTGTGAAGCACGCCGGGGTCAGGCTTGCAGTTTGAAGGACGTGGAAGCCTTGCGCGTGGAATTCCTCGGCCGCAAGGGCAAGCTCGCCGGGGCCATGGTCGCCCTGGCGCAGATGGGCCCCGAGGATAAACCCGCCGCTGGCAAGAAGGCCAACGAGATCAAGGCCGCGCTCACCGCGCTCTTGGAATCCCGCCAGGCCGAGCTTGAGGCCGAGAGCAGCCAGGGCGCCCTGGCCGGTTTCGACCCTTCGCTGCCGGGCCGCCGCCCCGCCGCAGGCTCCCTGCACCCCATAACCCTGGCCATGCAGGAGATCTGCGAGGTCCTGACCGGGCTTGGCTTTGAGGTCGTGGCAGGGCCTGAGGTCGAGAACGACTGGAACAACTTCGAGGCCCTGAACATGCCCCCGGACCACCCGGCCCGCGACATGCAGGACACCCTCTACATCTCCGACAACATCGTCCTGCGCACGCACACCTCGCCCCTGCAGGTGCGCACCATGCTTTCCCGCAGGCCGCCGGTGGCGGTCATCGCGCCGGGCAAGGTCTATCGCCGCGACTCGGACATCACGCATACGCCCATGTTCCACCAGATCGAGGGCCTGCTGGTGGACAAGAACGTGACCATGGCCGATCTGCGCGGCACGCTGACGGCCTTTGTGCGCCAGCTCTTCTCGGCAAACACCAAGGTGCGCTTCCGGCCCAGCTTCTTCCCCTTCACCGAGCCCAGCGCCGAGGTGGACATCTCCTGCATGCTCTGCGGCGGAGAAGGCCACATCAAGGGCGAGCCCTGCCGCGTGTGCAAGAAGACCGGCTGGGTGGAGATTCTGGGCTGCGGCATGGTGGACCCCAATGTCTTCCGGGCTGTCGACGCCGTTGGCGTGGGGGGCTACGACCCCGAGATCGTGACCGGCTTCGCCTTTGGGCTCGGCGTGGAGCGCGTGGCCATGCTCAAGTACGGCATCGGCGACCTGCGCATGCTCTTTGAGAACGACGTGCGCTTCCTCGAACAGTTTTCGTAAGCGCGCTGCCCCGCGACCCAGGTCCGCAGGCCCGGCACACCCGGCTGCCAGGGCGGACCAGGGGCGGGGCGTTTTTCTTTCACCGGGGTCCCCCGTTTCCAGGGCGTGACCCGCAAGGCTAGGCGAGGCGGATATGTTCATCAGCTTGCAGTGGCTCCGAGAGTTCGTGCCCTACACCGGCACCGTGAAGGACCTGGCCGACCGCCTGACCATGCAGGGCCTGGAGGTCGAGGGGGTCTTCGACCCATTCGTGTCCATTGCCTCCATCGTCGTGGGTCACGTTAGCGAGCGCGTGGCGCACCCTGAGGCCGACAAGCTCTCGGTCTGCACCGTGGACGTGGGCCAGCCGGAACCCTTGCAGATCGTGTGCGGCGCGCCCAACGTGGCCAAGGGCCAGAACGTGCCTGTGGCGCTCATGGGCACAACCATGCCCGGCGGCATGGAGATCAAGAAGGCCAAGCTGCGCGGGGTCGTTTCCTGCGGCATGATCTGCTCCGAGCGCGAGCTGGGGCTGTCCGAAGAGCACGCGGGCATCATGGTTCTGCCGTCCGCGTTCAAGCCCGGCCAGCTTTTGACCGAGGCCCTGGGCCTGGAACGCGAGGTCATCGAGGTGTCCATCACCCCGAACCGCGCCGACTGTCTGTCCGTGCTCGGCATCGCGCGGGAGGCTGCGTTGGGTTTCGGCCTGCCCCTGTCCATGCCCAAGCTGAACCTCGTGGAGGACCCGGCCGCGGGCGATGCGACCAAAGTCCTGCGCATCGACATCGCGGATGGCGAGCTGTGCCCGGTGTACCGCGCGCGCGTGCTGACCGGCGCCAAGATCGGGCCCAGCCCCGACTGGCTGCGCTACCGTTTGCTGGCCATCGGCCAGCGGCCCATCAGCAACATCGTGGACGTGACCAACTACATTTTGATGGAGCTGGGCCAGCCCCTGCACGCCTTTGACCGCGGCCTGCTCAAGGGCGATGTCATCCGCGTCGCGCCAGCAAGTGACGGCCAGACCATCACCACCCTCGACGGCCAGGAGCGCAAGCTGCTGGGGTCCGACCTGCTCATCTGGGACGCCGAGCGCCTGGTGGCCCTGGCTGGCGTCATGGGCGGCGGCAACTCCAGCATCTCCGAGGCCTCCACCGAGGTCGTGCTGGAATGCGCCATCTTCCGGCCCGGCACCATCCGCAAGACCGCCCGCAGGCTGGCCCTGCCCAGTGAAGCCAGCTACCGCTTCGAACGCGGCGTGGACCAGGTGGGCAGCCTGTTTGCGCTGGAGCGCGCGGCCCAGCTCATGGCCGAGGTGTCCGGCGCAAAGGTGCTCCAAGGCATCGCGTGCGCTGAGCCCAAGCCCTGGGCCGACCGCAGCCACATCTTCCGCATTGCCCGCTGCAACGCGCTGCTCGGCCTTGACCTGACGGACGAGTTCTGCCGCACCACGCTCACCGGCCTGGGCTGCGGCGTTGACGCTTCCGACCCGGCCTGCTGGCAGGTCAGCTCGCCCTCGCACCGGCTGGACCTGGAGCGCGAGGTGGATCTGTTCGAGGAATGTGGCCGCGTGCACGGGCTCGACCGCATCCCGGCGGTGCTGCCCAAGATCTCCAAGTCGCTGGACAGCGTGCAGATGTCCGACACCGAGTTCGGCTTCCTCCAGGGCCTCAAGGCCTGGGCCGTGGGCGCTGGCCTGCGCGAGGCCATCAACTACAGCTTTGTGGGCACCGACGACCTGGACCGCCTGAACCTCCCGGAGCAGGGCCGCATCAGAATCGCCAACCCGCTCTCCGAGGACCAGAACGTGCTGCGTCTGGAGATCGCGCCGGGGCTGCTCAACAACGTCCGCCACAACTTGAGCCAGGGCAACGCGTCCCTGCGGCTGTTCGAGGTGGCCAAGGCCTTTGTTTCCGATGCCTCCTCCGACACCAGCGCGCGCGAGAATTCGCGCCTGGGCATGCTCGTGCACGGCCAGCGCCACAGCCAGGAATGGCCGTGGGAGCAGGGCGAGGCCGGCTACCAGGACGTGAAGGGCCTGGTCGAGAACCTGCTGACCCATTACCGCCTCGGCGTGGGCCAGTATGTGCTGGAGCCCGGGCATGCGTACCTGGAGCCCTGCGTGCGCGTGGAGCTGCCCGGCAAGGATGGCGATACGCTCATCGGCCGCCTGGGCCGCGTGCAGCCCAAGATCGCCGACGCCTACCACGCCCGCAAGGACATCTGGCTGGCGGACCTGGACGCGGACCTGCTGCGCAGCCTGTCGCGCGCCAATACGCCGAGGTTCAAGAGCCTGCCCAAGTTCCCGCCCGTGCGCCGCGACGTGACGGTCATCTGCCCGGCCACGCTGAAGAGCCAGGACGTGGAGGCGGCCATCCGCGACATCCGGCCCAAGCAGCTGGAGAGCCTGGCCCTTGTTGCTGTGTACACGCCCGAGGCCACGGCCTCCGACGCATCCGCCGAGCGCAACCTGACCTTCCGCCTGACCTATCGCCACGCAGAGCGCACCCTGGTGGACAAGGAAGTGGACAAGGAGCACGGCAAGGTGCTGAGCGGCCTGCCGCAGAAACTCCCGGTCCGCATCTAAGCGAAATCACCAAGAATTCTGGAGAGGAAATGAAGAGGGGAGTCCTAACGGGCTCCCCTTTTTCGTGGCTGGCGGCTGGGCTGGCCTCAGGCGTTGGCGTCGAGCATCCTGACCTCGCGCTGGGGGAAGGGGATGGCGATGCCGCGCGCCCGGAAGGTCTCCAGCAGCGAGCGGTTGAGTTCGCCGGTGGCGTCGACATAGTCGGGCACGCTGACCCACGGGGACACGCGCAGGGTGACGCCGGAGTCGGCCAGGCGCGACACCCCCAGCACCGGGGCCGGGTCCTGGAGCACGCGGGGGTTGGCGCGCAGTATCTCGTCCACAATGCCCAGGGCCAGGGAGACATCCGTGCCGTAGGCCACGTCCACCGCGAGGTTGAGCTGGCGCATCTTGCCGCAGTTGTGGAGGATTTCGCCGACGATCTTGCGGTTGGGGATGACCACCATGGAGCGGTCCGTGTGGCCCAGCGTGGTGCTGAACAGGCTGATGTCGAGGATTTCGCCTTCTTCGTTGGCGATGGAGATGTAGTCGCCCACGTGGAAGGGCCGCGTGAAGATGATGGTCAGCCCGGCGGCCACATTGCCGAGGATGCCCTGCATGGCCAGGGCCACGCCCGCGCCGGCCACGCCGAGGCCGGCAACCAGGGGCAGCAGCTCCACGCCGAGGTTTTGCAGGGCCATGATGACGAACATGCCGACAACAAGGACGCGGGTGGCGCGCACCAGGAGCGAGCGCACCGGGGCTTCGAGGTTCAGGCGCAAGAGCAGGCTGTCCAGAAAGCGGCCCACCCAGCGGCCGACCATGTAGCCGAAGGCGATGATGACGAGTGCGACGAGGAGCTTGGGGCCGAAGCGGACGGCCATGTCCAGGGCCGAGGCCCGCACCTGGTCGATTGATTGCAGCGCTGGGTCCATGGGCGTCTCCTCCTTGGGGTGCAAGATGCTGGAAATGTTAGGTCAGATTTGGGCGGAATGTCCAGCCTTGGGCGGGGGGGAGGAGAGGGAAGGGGAAGGGGAGGAGAAGGGGAGCCGCTGAGGGCTCCCCCTTTATGTCACTCAACAACTCGTTGTCATTCTCTGTAAAGTTACCTGCGTAATGGAGTCAAATCATTTCGGGTTGGATGAACTGCAAAATCGTCGAGATTGATAAGATGCTTTGAAACAGACCTAGCATCAAGTCTGCTAGCATACTGTTCTTCATCCAGAATGTCGGAATCATCCAGTTCGTCATAGGCATTGAAAAATGATCCGCAGACATAGTTGTGATAAGATGCGGCCCATTGAAATTTTGCTTGTATCTGAGGGAATGGAGCGTAAATTTTCAGCCCGGATTCAATTGTACGCCTATGCTTGTCTAATACCTCATGGAATATTCCAGCATCAGGGAAATATTTAAATGCTTCGTCTAGGTAGTTTACAAAATACGAACAATCTGAGTCTTTATATATAAGGTTATTTTGCAGCGTATCTGTATGATCAGCATAAAAACCAAAGTGAATTCGGGCAAGTTTGATGGCAGAGGCTGACATCACAATTCTTGGGGGGCCCCCACTCTTGTCTAATGAATGAGCTTCAAGCAAGCCATTTCCAAAAACAATATCGTCATCCATGTAGATTTCACCACAAGTAATGCCTCCTCTGATTAGAAAACCCTCCATTGCAAGTGTCGTTTGGAACTCAGATAAGATTTTCATCGTATTTCCTAGTTCAATCTCTCCATGTTCATGTTCAAAATCAAAAAATGGATAGCCTATAACTATGTTGTCAGTGAATACTTTCATGCAAAAGGAGTCTTTGTGTAAAAAACTTTTCGCTTGCTCTCTTACCCTTGCATATGCTTCAGTTAGCGCATTTCTGATACGAGTAAGAAAAATATTGGCTGTGCCGTTGGCTATTGCCTGGGTTGTTAAATTTGAAAAGCCAAGTATGTCTGCATAGCAAACAACGGATCGCCGCAATTTTGGGTCACCGCTGACGTCCAGATATGGATTGCCAGCAGTGTGGCTACTACTTTTGTCATCTTCAATGAGGTCGACCATTGGGTGTTGCTCCGTGTGTAAAGAAAGTTATTGGTGACGTTAGTATTAGGCATTAGAGGCTGTCAACGAGGGTGCGGTTTGCCCTTCCCCCCGCCCCCGCCCCCTGTTACCCTCTGCCCTACGGCAACCCGCCGCCTGACCCCCCCCCAACCCCCCGAGGCGGAGCATGAGCAGAGTCGACGACATCCTGAACAAGATCGAGGCGCTGGAAAAGGAGCTGCGCGACGAGCTGCGCACCATCGAGCCCCGCCTGCGCTACACCATCCAGGACAAGAAGGTGCGCTTCAACGCCGAGGTCAAGAAGCGCCAGAAACTCCTGGTCAGGCGTTGGTTCAACTACGTCTACGACTCCGGCTTCATGATCGTCTTGACCATCCCGCTCATCTGGTCCGCGCTCATCCCCATGCTCATCCTGGACGCGGCCATCGGCCTGTACCAGCTCATCTGCTTCCCGGTGTACGGCATCCCCTTCGTCAAGCGCCGGGAGTACATCGTCTTTGACCGCCACTCCCTGCCTTACCTGAACTTCATCGAGAAGCTGAACTGCACCTACTGCGCGTATTTCAACGGCATCATGGGCTACGTGCGCGAGGTGGCCGCCCGCACCGAGCAGTACTGGTGCCCCATCCGCCACGCCCGGCCCGTGAAGCCCACGCACAGCCGCTACCGCCAGTTCTTCCCCTACGGCGACGCCGAGGCCTACCGCCAGGGTTTGGACGATGTGCGCAAGCGCTTTGACGATGTGCGGCCCAAGGATGAGGATTGAGGCGGGCCGTACCTGCCGGGGATAATGCCCCTTCCCCCCGCGAAAAACCTCTGCTATAGCTTTAAGAATGGAGACAGGCATTCGAGGCAAAACGTATAAAATCGGGCAGGCTGCCAAGCTGCTCGACGTGAAGCCCTTTGTCCTGCGTTTTTGGGAGAGCGAGTTCAGGGACGTGCTCGTGCCCATCCGCACCCCTGCCGGGCAGCGCGCCTACAGCGAGCAGAACGTCGACACCGTGCGCGAGATCAAGCGCCTGCTCTACGACGAGGGCCTGACCATCGAGGGCGCGAAAAAACGCCTCGGCCAGTTGCACGGCAAGGTTGTGCGCGCGCAGATCGCCAGCCCGGCCCCGGCAAGCCCGGAGGACTCGGCCATCGCCTACACCAGCGTCATCGCGGCCAAGACCGTGGCGGCGGCCAGCGCCTCTGGTCCGGCAGGCGGCGAGGCCGAGCCAGAGTCTGGGCCCCAGGCCGAGACCCTGCGGGCAACCCTGCGTGAGATCCGCAGCGAACTCCTGAACATCCGCGATCTCCTGGGCGGCTGACGCCCGGCCACCTCAGCCTACTGGAGGGCCCATGCGCTACCTGGTCATCATCGGCGGCATTGTCGTTGCCCTTTTCGTCGTCGCCGCCGTGCTTCTGGCAGTCATGGTCGACCCCAACAAGTACAAGGGCGACATCACCCGGCTGGTGAAGGAGCGCACGGGCCGCGAGCTGGTTTTCGACGGCGACGTGAAGCTGTCGTTTTTCCCGCGCCTGGGCGTGCAGACCGGCGGCGTGAGCCTGAGCAATCCTCCGGGCTTCGGCGACAAGCCCTTCACGCGCATCAGCGCGGCCAGCGTCAGCATCAAGATCCTGCCGCTTTTGGCCCGCCGCATCGAGGTGGGCAGGGTGTCCCTGGAGGGTCTGGAGCTGCACATGGTGCGCGACGAGCAGGGCCGCGCCAGCTGGGCCGACTTCACCGGACCGGCGGATGAGAACGCGGACGGGCAAAAGGCTGACACGCAGAAGCCCGCCGATTCCGGTCCCGCCACCCTCACCGACCTGACCCTGGACGGCGTGCTCATCAAGGACGCGGAGATTTTCTGGGAGGACCGCCAGGCGGGCAAGCGCTACGCCGTCAGCAACATGAGCGTGGAGGTGCAGGCCATCCGGCCAGGCAGGCCCTTTAATTTCGAGGCGCACTGGAGCATGGAGTCCCTGGCGCCGGAGTTCAAGGCCGCCATGAAGGTCTCGGGCACGGCCACCCTGAATCTCTCGGGCCAGCGGCACCTCCTGACCAATCTTTCGGCCCAGGCCTCGGCCACGGGCAAGGGCGTGCCAGGCGGCAGGGGCGAATTCTCCCTCGGCCTGGCGGAGCTTAAGCTCGACATGGAGAGGCAGACCGCCGAGGGCAGCGGGCTGACCTTCGGCGCCTATGGGGCCACGGGCACGGGCCAGTTCCTGACCTCGAACCTGAGCGCCGGACCAGACACCAAGGGCCGCATCGAGATAGCCGACTTCAACGGCCGGGAGCTCTCCGCCGCGCTGACGGGCAAGTCCCCGGACACGGCGGACTCTGGCGCCTACCAGCACATCAGCGGCTCGGTGGAGTTCAAGCATGGCCGCGGCTACACCGAGATCCCGGTGTTCAAGGCCAGCCTGGACGAGGCCCGGGTGGAGGGTCGCCTGCGCCTCACCGGCATCGAGAAGAAGTCGGTGAACTTCAACGTGCGCATCGAGGGCCTGGACGCCGACCGCTTCCTGCCCGCCAGGAAGGACGGCGAGGCCGCCCAGGAATCCGCGAAGGAGACCGCAATCGACCCGGCCACGGGCCTGCCCAAGAAGGACGAGCTGTTCCCGGTGGAGACCCTGCGGACCCTAAGCCTGGACGGCCAGCTTTCCGCCGAGCGCTTCAAGATCAAGGGGCTGCGTTTTGCCTCGCTCAAGGTGCCCATGAGCGCCCAGAACGGCGTGCTGGAGGTGGGCCAGGTGGATGCGCGGCTCTACGACGGCACCCTCAAGGGCACCCTGCGCCTGGACGTCCAGAGCGCGCAGCCCATCGTCACGCTGCACCTGGCGGTGGATTCCCTCCAGGCCAGGCCGCTGTTCACGGACCTGAACAACAAGCCCAGCGGGCTGGCGGGCACCCTGTTCCTCGACACGCCCTCGCCGCTGGTCTGCCACGGCAACAGCGTCCCGGCGCTCAAGAGCACGCTGCTGGGCCGGGCCACCTTCGCCATCAAGGACGGCGTGTTCCCCGGCGTGAACCTGCTCGGCTCCGTCACCGAGGTGGCGCAAAAGGCCAAGCAGGCCACCACCGGCATCGAGGCCGGAACGGAGAAGTCCACCAAATTCGGCAGCATCACCGGCACCGCTGTCATCAATGGCGGCGTGGTGGCCATCAACGACCTGGACGTGAAGGCTCCGTTCCTGCGCGCCGGGGGCACGGGCACGGTGAACCTGAACAACAAGGAAGTGGACTACACCGTGCAGGCGCGCGTGGTGCCGAGCACCGAAGGCCAGGGCGGCAGCTCCGGCATCTTCGGGCTGGTGGTGCCCATCCGCGTCACCGGGCCCTACGACAACCCCTCCTACGGCACGGACTACCTGCGCGCGCTGGGCAAGGGCGCCATCAACGCCGTGGGCGGCGTGGTGCAGGGCGTGGGCAATGTCCTCACCGGCAAGAAGGGCAAGGACGGAAAGAAGTCCGGCGGCCTGCTTGAAGGGGTCAAGAATCTGTTTTAAAATATATCCCTATAAACTGGAGTATCCATGCAACGCTTCGCATTCTTCGTCGACGGCTCGAACCTCTACGGTTCGCTGCGCACCATGAACCTGGAGATCAACAACTACTCGCAACTTTACGCGCATATCTACCGCGAGGCCGTGAGCACCTGGCATGAGGTGACCCTGCAGGACGCCCCGGCACAGGCGCAGCTTCGGCGCGTGTACTGGTACGCCGTGGGCGGCATCGACGACTGGGATCTGCAGAACCCGCAGTCGCGCGCGGCGCTGCGCCAGGCCTTTGTGCGCGATGCCGAGATCCGCGCCCTGTGGCTCACGCGCGTGTCCATGAGCCAGCCGCAACTGGCCGAGGCGGATCTGGAGGAGGAGGCTTGGCAGGCCTGCTATGCCGACTTCCGCGACTGGTACCACGCCAAGCTCCGCGCCATCGACGGCATGCGCCGGTTCTACGCCGGGGTGCGCTCCTCTTCCGACCTCATCGACATCCGCGAGGCCGGGCACTGGAAGGTCAACTTCCTGCACAAGTGGGTGGAGGAAAAAGGCCTGGACACCGCCCTGGCCGTGGACATGGTGGCGCTCCAGGACAACTACGACGTGGCCGTGGTGCTCACCGGCGACGCCGACGCCATTCCGTCCATCCGGCACCTGAAGGAGCGCGGCAAGCATATCGCCGCCGTGGAGTTCGTGGGCGGCGGCGCGGCCGATACGCGCGGCCGGGCGTTCTCCTCCAGGCTCAAGACCCATGCGGACTTCGTGCTGCGCATCTTCGAAAAAGACCTTGTGCACCTGGACCACCGCAACAAGGGCATGAACGGGGCAGGGTAGCCCTATACACCAGGGGCGCTGCCCCTTGAATCAGGGGCGCTGCCCCTGCACCCCGCCGGGGGAAATGATTTCCCCCAGACCCCCTCATTTGGCGCGGGTTTGCACGACGGGGACCGCCGCGCAAACCGGCGCAGGCAAATGGGGGAGTCCAGAGGGCCTTAGGCCCTTTGGCCGCCGGAGGCAGAGATGCTGACGCAAGTGAAGGCCCTGCTGTTTCTGGCGGATGTGGTGCTGGTGGCGCACACGGCGCTGGCGCTGTTTTTGGGCCTCGGGCTGGCGGTCATCTGGCTGGGGGGCTGGCTGGGCTGGGGCTTTGTGCGCAACCGCCGGTTTCGCATCCTGCATCTGGCGGGCATGGGCGTGGTGGCGCTGGAGTCCGCTTTGGGCCTGACCTGCCCGCTGACGGACGTGGAGTCCGCCTTGCGCGGCTTTGCCAAGGCCGCAGCCGATGCCGCGCCGTACCGGGGCGGGTTCATCGCCCACTGGCTGGGCAAATTCCTCTACTATGACTTTGACGAGCGGGTGTTCCTGGCGTTGTATGTGGCGGCGCTGGGGCTGACGCTTCTGGCGTGGCTGGTGGTGAAGCCGAGGCGCAACACGACACGGAGGGGCAGGGCATGGTGATCAGAAGTCTGCTTGGGGCGTCGATGCTTGCGGTTTGGTTGTTGCTGGCCGGTGTGGCCCAGGCCGCCAGCACAGCGGTGGAGACCCGCGACCTCGTGGTCAGTGATGGCACTGGAAATATGTCCGACGCGCGGCTCAATCTCCTGGCGGAGCAGGCCCAAGGGATGCTGGAGCGCGTTGTTGCCTTTTGGTCCGCTGATTCCGGCGTGGGCCGTTTCGGCAAGATACGGGTCGTTTTCGACGTGCCGCGCAGGGGCAATTATTCTTGCGTGTTCTATTGGGAGGGGCGGGGGCCGGAGCGCGTCCGCACGGTTCGGGTCTTCGGTTGCGACAAGCCGCTGCAGATGCTGGCCCACAAGCTCACTAGCGCGGTGCTTCCCCAACAGGACAAGCTCATCCGCAACATGATGGGTATTCTCGCCGAGGAGCAACTCGGCAATCCGCTGACTTTCCCCCGCTGCGGCTACGGCGGCGACGACTGGGTGCTGGCGCTGCTCTATACCGGGGTCTACATCCCCCTCAGTGAACTGGGGCCGGATCACGAGTCCTGGGGCATGCGTGACGCCGGGGGCGGCAGGCTCATGGTTCTGGACAGGGCCAAGCAGCATCGATCATACGCAGAGGCCGGGTCCTTTGGCCACCATCTGTATCAGACCTATGGCCTTGGCAAAATCTTGCGGCTCCAGCGGTTGTCCCATGAACTGCGGCGGCCCTGGCAGGAGGTGTTCGGGCTCAGCCTGCCGCAGCTCGAAGCCGAGTGGCTGGCGGCCCTGAGGGCCGGGGAGCAGGCGCGGGGGACGGAGGTCTCGGTGCTGGCGGGATTTTTCAACGCTGACCCGGTCACGGCCTGCGCACGGGCACAGCAACTCGCAAGCCGCGAGCCCTGAGCGCTTTCAGCACCATGCAGGCGCTGGAGTCGTCAGGTTCGGAGTTGGTGTGCCTGCCCGGACTGGGGCTTTACGGCCACGAGCATGTCCTGGCCGTTCTCGCAGCCGTCGCGTCCGCACCAGCGTCCGGGCACAAGCTTCGCTGGCGTCAAGCCCTCGCGTGCGAGCATGGCCCGCACAAGGGACTCCTCAAAGGCCACGGCGTCCTCCTTGCTGGCCGGATCGGCCACCCAGAAGTTTCCATAGCGCTTGGTGAAGTCCGGTTTGCTCGGGCCCTTGGCGAGCAGCGCGCGCGTCGCGTCGTTCATGAAATAGTAGGTGGCGAACATGCGCCCGCCGGGCTTGAGCACGCGCGCTATTTCGGCCAGGTATCCGGCCATGTCCGCGGGCAGCATGTGCGTGAACACGGAGACCAGGATCACGAGGTCGAAGCTGGCGTCGGGGTAGGGGAAGCGGAAGGCTTCCGCGCTGACGTTTGCGCCGGGGTTGTATACGCCGCTGAACACGTCCACGGTGCGGAACTCGAAGTTCGGCAGGCGCGGCGACAGGTTCTCCTGGCACCACGTGACGCCCATGGGGAAGGTGTCGAAGCCGCTGTAGCGGCCCTCCGGGGTCAGGTATTCGGCCAGGCCCCAGGCCGCGCGCCCGGCGCCGCAACCCACGTCGAGCAGGTGCTCGTGGGGTTTGAGGTCCGCGTGGCGGATGAAGAAATCGAGCAGCATGCGTGCGCTCTGGGCGTAGTCGCCCCCGCCGAAGCAGATGCTTAAGTCCGGGTGTGGGACGGGCAGGGCGTTTGGCGCGTGCATGGGCGGCTCCATCTGTTTGGTTTGGGCGGGTGAATGGACGCGGGCGGAAAGCTTTGCCGCGTGAGGGGGAGAGAGCAAGGATTGGGCCAGTAAGGTTGGGGTGTTTGGGTCTGCCTTGCACAGGGCGAGTCCTTCGGCATGATGGTTTTGCCAGGGGTTGTCTGACGATGTGCATGCTCTGCGGGCAGTTAAGGCGCAGAGTGCTTGACGCGAGAGCCTTGCTCTTGGATGATGCCTGCAAAATCGTGTGAGATTGACCGCTTGCCTTGGCGTTGCATCAGCACTGTGAGGTTTTGTGAGTTCCTTTTCTTTTTCGCTCCAGCTCGGCACCCTCATGCCGGTGCTCCTTGGCGTTACCGTGGTCCGGGTGCTTGCCATGTGGCACTATGCCGCAAACCGGCGCGTGTACCCCGGCTTCCGCCCCCTCATGCTCGCGGCGTTGCTGGTGTTCGCCGGCATGGGCACGCTTATGCTGCGCGCCAAATTTGGCGATACAGTGCTGCTGGTGATCTTGACCAACGCTGTTTTGCTGGGGCCTGATGTGCTCTTGTACTACGGCCTGGGCGAATATGGCCGGGTGCCACACCTGCGGGCGCGCACGATGCAGAATATACTCTTCATCGCCTTTGTGTGCCTGGTGCAGACTGTGGATGTAGTGTTCGACCCGAACATGGTGCGTCGGGTGGTCATCTTTTCCATCGCCGCGCTGCTGTTGTGCGCGCGCATTGGTCTGGAGCTGCCCTGGCGCAGCCGCCGCCACCTGCCCGGCATGCGAATCCTGTGCTTCAGCTATCTTATCACCGCCGGTCTGCAGGTTTTGCGCGGCTTCAACGCCCTGGCCGTTCCCGGCTTCACCATGCTGACCCTGGGGCAGAGCGATGTCATCGGGGTGTATTCTGTTTTCTACCGTATCCTGCAATCCGCCCTGGAACTCTATGTGGTCTTCGCCATGAATTCGGCCATGCTGGAAGACGACCTGATGGCGGCGAAGTCGCAGATTGAGCACATGGCCCAGACGGACGCCCTGACCGGGGCGCTCAACCGGCGGGGCATGGAACTGCTGGGAGAGGGGGCGCTGCGCCGGTCCTTTGCGTCGAACATGCCTGCCGCTGTGCTCATGCTCGATCTGGACCACTTCAAGCAGGTGAACGACAGCCTGGGCCACGCGGCGGGCGACAAGCTTTTGCAGTCCGTTGCGGAGTTGTGCGCGGCTGCGCTTCGCAAGGAGGATGTGTTTGCGCGGTATGGCGGGGAGGAGTTCGTCGTCATCGCCCCGCAGACGGAATTGCGCGAGGCCGGGCTTTTGGCCCAGCGCATACGTCTGGCTGTTGAGGGAGCGTCTTTTGAGGTTCTGGGCGGGGAAAGGGTGACGGTGAGCATCGGCGTGGCCGGAGCGCGCGCGGGCAGCCTGGAAGCGCTGCTCAACAGCGCGGACGCTGCCCTGTATCAGGCCAAGGTGTCCGGCCGCAATCAGGTCGTGATCGCCGTGGGATCGGGCGAGGAAGCGGAGCGCTTTGTCCCGGCGGGGGATGTGTAGGGGGGGGGCGTAAAAGAGCTGCGTGTAATGTAACGAGGGTCGAGGCCTTTCCGCTCTCCCTACCCCCCCGCCAGCCCCTTGAGCTTGGCGAAGCAGGAGTCCAGAGATTCGTTGTCGGCCACGAGCTGCTGTAGGAAGCCGTTGATGGGCGCGACCATGTCTATGGCGCGGTCCACCTCGGCGCTGGCTCCGCGCTGATACGCCCCGATGTTCACCATGTCCTCCACGCGCTTGAAGGTGCTCATGAGCCGCAGCACCGTGCGCCCGGCCGCCAGGTTGTCCTTGTCCACCACCTCGCTGCGCAGACGGCTGATGCTCTTCAAGACGTCGATGGCCGGGAAGTGCGACTGGTCCGCCAGCTCGCGAGTGAGCACGATGTGCCCGTCGATGATGGAGCGCACCGCGTCCGCGATGGGCTCGGTGAAGTCGTCGCCGTCGACAAGCACGGTGTAGATTCCGGTGATGGACCCCAGCGCGCTCTTGCCCGTGCGCTCAAGCAGTTGCGGCAATTGGGCGAAAACGCTTGGCGTATAGCCGCCGCGCGTGGGCGGCTCGCCCGCTGCCAGGCCGACCTCGCGCCCGGCCATGGCAAAACGCGTCACCGAGTCCATCATGAGCAAAACGTCCAGGCCCTGGTCGCGGTAGTACTCGGCCACGGCTGTGGCGGCAAAGGCCGCGCGCATGCGGATGAGCGGGCTCTTGTCGCTGGTCTCCACGATGACGACGCTTCTCGCCATGCCCTCCGGGCCCAGGTCGCGCTCGATGAACTCCACGACCTCGCGGCCGCGCTCGCCCACCAGGCCGATGACGTTGATGTCGGCCTTGGTGTAGCGGGCCATCATGCCCATGAGCGTGCTCTTGCCCACGCCGGAGCCGGCCATGATGCCGACTCTCTGGCCCTTGGCCAGCGTCAAAAGTCCGTTGATGGCGCGCACACCGACATCCAGCGGCTGGTCGATGCGCGGGCGCTCCATGGGGTTGGGCGGGGTGCGGTAGAGCGGCGCGTAGGATTCGGCGGCGATCATGCCCTTGCCGTCGATGGGCTCGCCAAAGGCGTCCAGCGTGCGGCCAAGCAGGCCCGGGCCCACGGGGATGTGCGGGGGCGAGGCGGAGTTGCGGATGAGGCTGCCGGGGCGGATGCCGCGCATGTCGCCGTAGGGCATGAACAGGCAGGCGCCCTCGCGGAAGCCCACGACCTCCGCCGGGATGGGCGTGGAGTCGCGGTTCTCGGGCAAAAGGTGGCAGACCGAGCCCAGCGGCGGCTTGATGCCCTGGCCCTCGGCGATGAGGCCCACGACCTTGGTGATCTTGCCGAAGGTCTGGCAGAGGTCGAGCCCCTGGCAGGCGGCGTCGACGGCATTGGGATCAAGCGCCATTTTGTCCCGGCTCCCCGGCCTTCTCTCCGCCCGCTCTGGCCTGCTCAAGGTCCTCGGGCAGCTCCAGCTGGTCCAGATAGGGCTGAAGCACCGCCAGGCGGCTATGCAGCGCGTTGTCGGCCAGCATGTCGCTGGTCTCCAGCACCACGCCGCCCTCGGTGAGGCCGGGGTCCGTGGTCAGGCGCCACTGGCCGAGGTCGGGACGGCTGGCCTTGATCTCCTCCATAAGAGCTTGAGCCAGTTCATAATCCTGGGGCGCGACCTTGAGGGTGAATTCGCGGTGCGTCTCCAGCCGGGAGAGGGCCTCTTCCATGAGGCTCTCCAGGATTGCGGAGCGCCGCGTGTCCATCTCGACGCGCAGCGCCTTTTCGGTGAAGGTTTTGGCCAGCACGGCGAAATCGTGGCGGCGCGACTGCCAGACCTCCATGCCAAGGCCGGAGATGGCCTGGACAAGGGAGCTCATGGCCTGGGCCTGGGCGGCAAACTCGGCGTCGAGCCGGGCCTGGGCCTCTTCCTCGGCCTTTTGGCGGGCCTCGGCCACAGCGGTCTGGACCTCAAGGCGGCCCTGCTCGCGGATGGCCTCGGCGTCGAGGCTGGCCTTTTCCAGGGCCTGGGTGATGATGGTCCGGGCCATGTCCTGGGCCTTTTCGCGGCAGCGCTCGATGTATTCGACCTCGGTGGCCTCGTCCCACATGGGGCGGTGGCGCTTGCCCTCCATCTCCTGGATGGTGAGGTAGTCCGGGCCGGGCGAATCGCAGCCCATGATGACCCGTCCGGTGTAGAGCTTGTCCTGCGGGACCGGATTAGATGAATTCATCTCCACCACCTCTGCTTATGGCGATGCGGCCTTCCGCTTCCAGACGGCGCACGGTCTTGACGATGTTCTGCTGGGCGCCTTCCACTTCGGAGAGCTTCACCGGGCCCATGATTTCCAGGTCTTCGCGGATCATTCCGGCGGCGCGCTCGGACAGGTTCTTCAGGAACTTGTCCTTCAGGTCGTCGCTGGCACCCTTGAGGGCCTTGGTCAGCTCTTCGTTGGAGATGTCCTTCAAGAGCTCGCGGATGCTGCGGTCGTCCAGCGCCTTGATGTCCTCGAACACGAACATGAGGTTTCTGATGTCGTCGGCCATCTGCTGGGACTCTTCCTCGATCTCGGAGAGCACTTCCTCTTCGGTGGCGCGGTCCACGGCGTTTAATATTTCGGCCACGGAGTTGATGCCGCCGACCTTCTTGCCTTCCTTGCCGCCCATGGCGATGAGCTGGCTCTGGAGGACCTTGTCGACCTCGTGGAGCATTTCCTCGGCCACGGCCTCCAGCTTGGCCAGGCGCATGAGCACCTCTGCGCGCACGCCGGAGGGCAGGTTGGAGAGCAGCTCCGCCGCCTGGTCCGGGTGCAGGTGGCCCAGGATGAGCGCCAGCGTCTGCGGGTGTTCGTTTCTGAGGATCTGGGCCAGGATGCGCGGGCTGACGTTGGACAGCTCCTGGAACGGGGTCGGCCCGGAGCTGATTTCAAGCGTATCCAGGATGTACTTGGCGGTCTCGCTGTCCAGAGCCTTGGAGAGCAGGCGCTTCACCTGATCCGCACCGCCCATGAGCATCTCCGAGCCGTAGGTGATGGAGTCGTTGAACTCCTTCAGCACGTCCAGCACGTCCTCGCGGGACACGGAGTCGATGTCGAGCATGGCCTTGGACACAGCGGCGATCTCCTGGCGCTCCATGCGCTTGAAGGCTTCCGCAGTGAACTTTTCGCCCAAAGCCAGGCAAATGATGGCGGTTTTCTGGGGACCGGTGAAACTTGCCACGTTAGGCCTCCTGTCTGGCCCAGGACTTGAGAAGTCTGATGGCCGCGTCCATGTTCTGATCGGTCAGTTGCACTGCCAGGTTCTTGGCGTTTTCCAGGCGGCGGGAGGTGTCGAGCGCCTCCTCGGGGATCTCGAGCGCCTCCTCGATGGCCAGGCGCTCCTCATGCGTGGGCAGACTCGCCACTTCCTCAACCTCCTCCTCGGCCACCTTGGGCCGGATAAGGGCCATGACTACCGGACGGACCACCAGGATCAGGAAGAGGAAGATCAACAGGCCGGTCAAGAGCGGCTTGCCCAGGCGCTGGCCCATCTCGATGAAGTTCCTGACCAGCGAGGGGCCTTCGCTCATGTCCATGGCGCCGAAGGCGATGCTGGAGACCTCGATGGAGTCGCCGCGTACGCTGTCGAAGCCGACGGCGCTGGAGACCAGGCTCTTGATGCGGTCGATCTCTTCCTTGGTGCGGGGCACGTAGGTAAAGGCGCCGGTCTTCTCGTCCTTAGTGTACGTCCCATCCACGATAACTGCAACGCCCAGGCGCTTCAATTCGCCGACAGGGGAGACGATCTGCTGCTCTTCCTTGTTGATCTCGTAGTTGGTGGTGCGAGATTCGCGGCTGGAGTCCTGGGAGCTCTGGGTGCCGGTGAAGCCGTCGCCCCGGAAGTTGGCATCGGGCGCGGCGCCGTCGAGGTTGGCCTTGCCGGCCACGGTCTCCTCCGAACGCGTTTCGCTGCGGATGACCTGGCTGTCGGGGTTGAAGGTCTCGCGCTTGATGGTCTTGTGGCTGAAGTCAAGCTCGGTGTTGACCCGGGCGATGATCTTCTGCGGGCCGATGACGGGCGTCAAAAGTTCTTCGATGCGGCGCTCGATCTTGCGCTCCATCTGGGCCTTGAAATCAAGCTGGGTGGTGTTCATGCCCTGGGTGGCTTCGTCATCGTTGGGCTGGTAAATGGAACGGCCGCTCTGGTCGGTGATGGTGATGCGGTTCTTGTTCATGCCCTCAACGGCCATGGTCACCAGGTTGACGATGCCCATGACCTCTTTGCTCTCAAGCTTCTTGTCCTTATCCTTGAACTTGACGACCACCGCGGCCGAGGGCTGGGTCTGCTCCTCGATGAACAGGCTCTTCTTGGGGATCACCAGGTGCACACGCGCGCTCTCGACCTGCGGAAATTCCATGATGGTGCGCGCCAGCTCGCCCTGCAAGGCCCGCTGGTAGTTGATGTGCTGCACGAAGTCGGTCTGGCCGATCTTGATCTCGTCGAAGATCTCAAAGCCGATGCCCTGGCCGTGCAGGTTTCCCTCGCCGGCGACCTTCAGGCGCAGCTCGTAAACCTTGTCGGCCTGGACCAGCACGGTCTGGCCGTTGTCCTCGAGCTTGAAGGGCTCCTTGGTGCTCTTGAGCATGGTGACGATCTTGGAGGCGTCCTCCGGGGAGAGCTTGGAGTAGAGGACCCTGTAGTCGGGCTTGTTCATGATGATCACGCCGACGACAAAGGCGGCCATGAGGGCCACGGCCAAGCCGCCGATAATCACCTGCTGCGAAAGGCTGCGGCCTGTCCAGACATTCTTGGCCTTTTCCAGGTATTCCATTACCTTCGGGTGCATGTTCGCTCTCCTTGCTGCTCTCTAAATGGGCGAAACTGGGGCCGGAGACTGCGGCCTAGAACTGCATCTTGGTGAGTTCCTGATAGCTGGCCATGATCTTGCTGCGCACGGCGCTGGTCATGCTCATGGCCAACCCGGCCTTCTGCAGCGAGATCATGAGCTCGTGCACGTTCTGCTCCTTGCCTGCGGCAAAGGCGGTCACCATGCTCGACTTGGCGTTCTGCATGTCGTTGACCTTCTCCAGGTTGCCCTTGAGGGCGTCCACGAAGCCTGCACCCTGGTGGGGCGCGGCGTTGGTCTTGAAGTTGGCGCCGACCTTGTTCTGGGCATCCTGCTGAAGCTTCAGGGCGTTCTGGTAGGCCTGCACGGCCACGGACTTGACGATCATTGTGTGCTCCTTTGTGCGCGCGGCTAGCGGGCGATCTGCAGGGCCTTGTTGAACATGGCCTTGGTGTCCTGGATGGCCTGGACGTTGGCCTCATAGGACCGCATGGTGGTGATCATGTTGGCCATTTCCTCCACCACGTTGATGTCCGGGTAGCTCACGTAGCCATCCTTGTCGGCGTCGGGGTGGCCGGGTTCGAGGACCCTCTTCATGGGCCGCTTGTCGGTGACGATGCCGCGCACGGTCACGCCCTTGAGTTCGCGGTCCTCGGCGTTCTCCATGGCCTTGTCGAAGGGGTTCATGACCGGCGTGGCGGCAAACGCCACGGTCTTGCGGTGGTAGGGGCCGCCTTCGCTGGTTCGCGTGGTCTTCACGTTGGCCAGGTTCATGGAGATGACGTTCATATAGGTGCGCTGGGCCTTCATGCCCGAGGCGCTGATGTCGAGTGCGCTCATGAAGTCCATTTACTTGCTCCCTTCCTGAATGGCGGTTTGCAGGCCTGCGAAGTTCTTGGCCATGATGTCTGTCAGCGCGTTGTACATGAGCGTGTTCTTGGCCATGGTGCTCATTTCCTTGTCCAGGTCGACAACGTCTTCGCCGTAGACCACGCGGGGCTTGTATTCCGTGAGCCCCTTGCCCTGGAACCCGGTGACGTCGAACTCCGACGGCAGGTGGTGGGCATCGGTGCGGGCCATTTTGCCGGTGGCGTCCAGCTGGAGCGCGTTCTGCAGATCGTTTTCAAAGGCCAGCTTGCGCGGCTTGTAGTTTTGCGTGGTGACGTTGGCGATGTTGCCCATGACGACATTTTGACGTTGCAGGCGCAGGTCCAGGACCTTTTCGGTCACCAGGATGTGTTCTTCAAAAAGACCTTTCATCGTTGAGCCTCCTTGTCTTGCGGGCAGAATCTGCCGGACGTATGTGTCCTGGCCGGAGCCCTTCCGACAGCGTCATAGCAACTCGCGTTCCAAAGTTGTAATATGCCTGTATTGTTGTATAATATTTGTGGGGCGGCCGGGCTGTGGCGCTCTCTACTATAAGGGATGGCGGTGCGCTGACGGCGGGACGGTGCGGCGTGTAGGCTGGAGGCGATGGGCGAGGGTGGTGGAAAGCGCAGTTGGCACGCATGTTGCTTAAGCGTGTCAGGCTCCCATGAGCCACGCAACTTTTGCCGCCCGCATGGAGACGCGGGTACTTAGGGAAAACGGAGGGGAACCATGAGTCACCTGGATTACGAAATCAACAAGGAACTTGGAGAGTGCTATCTCTTCATGGGCGAGTTGGACAAGGCCGAAGGGTATTACCAGAAGGCCGCGTCGTCCAACGGGATCCACCCGGATCCGTACCTTGGCCTGGCCACCATCGCCGTTCAGCGCGGCGAACTGGCCGAAGCCCTGGCCCTGTACTCCAAGGCCCACGGCATCGACGCCACGGACAAAACTTTCGCCGGGATCGGTCTGGTCAAGATGGAGCTGGGACAGAAGGCGGAAGCCCTCGACCTGTTCATCGAAGCCGCAGTCCGCAACCCCGAAAACATGGTCGCGCTTCTCAGCATGATCCGCCTCGGCCACGAGCTGGACGCACTGGAGAAGGTCGTCCCGCATCTGGAGAACTATCTCTCCATCGACCCGGAAAAGAGCGACGTCCGCTACTCCCTGGCCGGCTGCATGGTCTGTCTCGACCGCAAGGAAGAGGCCCAGGCCCAGCTCGAGCTCATCGTGGAGAAGGACCCCGCCTTTGCTCCGGCGCGGGAACTGCTCGAGCAGTTGCACCACTAACTGACGGTCTCCCCTCCCTATTGGTCTTCCGCTCCGCCCGGTCGGTCGGGCGGGGCGGAAGACTACATCGGCAGTCGACCCGTCACCTCTACTCCGGCTTGCCTTGGCCTGGGAGTTCTGGCACAACCTCGAAAAAGAGCGAGGGTGTCATGGACTTTCTTCCTATTCGGCGGGCCATCCTGTCCGTCACAGACAAATCCGGTCTGGCTGATTTCGCGTCCTTTTTGTCCGAGCAGGGCTGTGCGCTGATTTCCACCGGCGGCACGCACAAGAAGCTCGTGGCTGCAGGCATAAAAGTCCAGGGCGTCAGCGACGTCACGGGCTTCCCCGAGATCCTGGGCGGCCGCGTCAAAACGCTTCATCCGCGCATCCACGCGGGCATCCTGGCCGACAAGGACAACCCCGGCCACATGCTCACGCTTGAAGAGCTGCGCATCGAGCCCTTCGACATGGTCTGCGTGAACCTCTACAATTTCGCCGACGCCGCCAGCAAGGGCCTGGACCTGAAGAACGCCGTCGAGGAAATCGACATCGGCGGTCCCTGCATGCTGCGCGCCGCGGCCAAGAATTTCCACACCATGCTGGTGGTGCCCGATCCCGTCTACTACCCGCGCATCCAGGAAGAGATCACCAAACATGGCGGTGTTTCCCTGGCCCTGCGCCGCGAGCTTGCCGCGGACACCTTCCGCCGCGTCTCGGCCTACGACGACATGATCGCGCGCTATCTGGCCATCACCCCACTGTAACCAACCCGGGAGGGTGACCACCATCGCCCAAAAGCCACAAGGCAACACCCAAGGGCTCAAGCCCAGCCAGCTCCAGCGTCTCTCGCGCCTGACCACACGCCGCTTCCCGCCTGCGGGGGGCGGCTTTACTTCGGACCAGGCCCGGGAGCTCACCCTCGCCAGCCGCGATTGCGGACGCCAGCTCGGCCTGCTCATCGACCGCCAGGGCCGCGTGGACATGCTCATCGTGGGCGACCCGTCCTCCATCTACATACCGGAGCTGCCCCGCGCCCGCCTGGGCGAGATGCGCCTGCGCGGCCTGCGCCTGTTGCACACGCACCTCTCGGGCGAGGCGCTGTCCCAGGAAGACCTCATGGACATGGTCTCCCTGCGCCTGGACAGCGTCTCGGCCCTCACCGTCAACGACTTCGGCGAGCCGGTGATGCTGCATGTGGCCCACGTGGTGCCCATCAACCCGGCGGCCAGCGCAGACACCAAGCCCTACGACGTTTTGCCGCCCGTGCGCTGGGACCGCTCCGAGGTGGATTTCGCCGCGCTGGTCTCCGCCCTGGAAGACGAGTTCGCCCGGGCCGAGAGCGCCACCACCGAGGACAAGGGCCGCGAACGCGCGGTCTTGGTCAGCGTGTCGCGTGATCCGCGCATCGTGCAGGAGCGCAGCCTGGAGGAGCTGACCGAGCTGGCCCGCACGGCAGGACTTGCCGCCTCGGCGCGCATGATCCAGCGCGTGAGTACCGCCGACTCCCGGCACATCCTGGGCAAGGGCAAATTGCAGGAGCTGGAAGTCTTGTGCCTGCAAACCGGCGCGCAGATCGTCATCTTCGACCAGGACCTCTCGCCCTCGCAACTGCGCAACCTGGCCGAGACCACCGAGCGCCGCGTGCTCGACCGCACCCAGCTGATCCTGGACATCTTTGCGCGTCGGGCCACCAGCCGCGCCGGAAAGCTGCAGGTCGAAATGGCCCAGCTCAAGTACACGCTGCCGCGCCTGGTGGGCAAAACCCCGGCCATGTCGCGGCTCATGGGCGGCATCGGCGGGCGCGGCCCGGGCGAGACCAAGCTTGAGATCGACCGCAGGCGGGTCCGCGAGCGCATCACCAAGGTCAAGAAGGACCTGGAGGACGTGCGCCGCCACCGCTCCAGCACGCGCGACCGCCGCTCCAAGGCCGGGGCACCGGTCATCGCGCTCGTTGGCTACACCAACGCGGGCAAGTCCACGCTCCTGAACACGCTCACCGGCAGCGCCGTGCTGGCCGAGGACAAGCTCTTCGCCACGCTGGACCCCACCAGCCGGCGCATCCGTTTCCCGCGCGAGCGCGAGGTGATCTTGACCGATACCGTTGGTTTCATCCGCCGTCTGCCGCCGGACCTGAAGGAAGCCTTCCGCGCCACGCTGGAGGAGCTGGAGTCCGCAGACGTGCTGGTGCACGTGGCCGATGCCTCGCACCCGGAGGTGGTGGAGCAGATCATGGCGGTGGAGTCGATCCTCTCCGAGATGGACCTGGGCGATACGCCGAGGCTGCTGGCGCTGAACAAGTGGGAGCTACTCACCGAGGAGCAGCGCGAGATCATGCAGCGGCTGTACCCGGCGGGCATTCCGGTGACGGCGCTTGCGCGCAAGGGGCTCATCCCGCTGGTGGCGGCCATCCTGGGGCGCTTGCCCATGGACGCCATGGTCGGGCCCATGAATGCGCCTGGCGCGGAGCCGAGCGATACGCTCTCACCCGACGACTGGCTGGCCGACTGGGAGCCTGGGAGCGGGGTGGTGCAGTAGGGGGGCGGCGTCTCTATCGCTTGTGTTTCTCGTCGTATTCTTTCGAAGCCTTACGAAATCCGTCCTTCCACCTATCACTCCACTCTTTGCTGTACTCTTCAGCTGTGATCTCGCCGTTATCGACTATGGCAAGCGCAGCTTCAAGGAGTGAGTCGGTAGGGTATGACGTCATGTTTGTCGCTGTCATGTGTAACACGCATGCATCGACAATAAGGTCGATCTTTGCATTCATCTTGTCTTCAGCGTCTTGCCTGCTTTCAGCACCTTGCCGTCTGAGTATGCTTGAGATTCTTTCCGCGTAGTCATTCCTCGCGGACGTACTAGCCGTCAACCCCTGTTTTGCTAATTTGTTTCTAATATCTTTTACAATGTTTGACTTATTGAGCATGTCAATAATTTCAGATGTGCTAATGTTTTGCTTAACTTCGCTCTTTGTCACTTTATCTTTACCGATCGGTTGGTCAACCTTATTTGTTGTTTTATCTTTGCCGATCAGTTGGCCAACCTTCTCCCGTAGCTCAATAAAATCTTTGTCCGTTCTTTCAATGCGTGCTGACAATTCAGAAAGGTCGCGAACGTGTTCATCTGGCACGTCTCTGTTATAGAATATGCTTCTTGATAGTTCACACCATGCGTGCTCTAAGATTGTACGTACTTGAATTTCAATTTTCCAATCCTTTATACATTGGCAGTCGTATTCGACTGCTAGCTCGTCGGTTATCTTTGCAATTATCTGAATTGAAGGATATGAGAATTCTTTTGGATTTGATTCAGCAATTGTATCTTTTGAATTTATTTCATCTACATTCAGCTTGCATCTAAGTAGCTTGTCAATTTTACGTGCCTTATCTTTGTATTGCACGATAACTCTTACACCAGTCATGTCAGTGATTTGATTGAATGGGTCTTTATATTTTTTGCCTTTCCCATTTTGCTTAGGCCTGTTAGCTTTTGCAACAAAGCTGAAGACTTCTTTTGTCCTAACAGACAATAGTATGAACTCGTAACCTTCCGACGATAGGATATCGCTAATGATTTTTTTGAAGTCACCTTCAAAACGCTTTCGGAGTGAGTATATCTCTTGATACTTCGCTTCAATAGCGTCGTATATGCTTTGGGCTTTGTCCATGCTTACTACTCCCCCATGATTAATCAAGGTCGAGCGTGGAGCGTTTTGACGAGAGCTATGCAATGACTTTTGCAAAACATGATGGGCTATGTCAATGGGCACACAAAATAAGTGAGATATACAGAAACTCACTTAATTATATTAATGAAAAATCCCGCCCTCTACCCCTCCAAATCCGGCGGCTCCGTAACCGGATCATCCTTGCGCCTGCGCCAGGGCATCTCTTCCCCTCTGTCCAACCGCAGAATGTTCTCGCGGTGCCGCCAGAACAGGAACAGCATCACGCCCAGCGACAGCGGCAGCATGCGCAGGTTGCCCGTGAAGAAGCTGAAGAACGGCAGGGCGAGAGCGAGGGTGAGCGAGCCCATGGAAACATAGCCCGACAGCGCGATGACCCCCAGGCAGGCAATCACAGAGAAGAACATGGCCCACGGGGCCAGCGCCAAAAACACGCCGATGGTCGTGGCCACGGCCTTGCCGCCCTTGAACTGCAACAGCGGCGAGTACGCGTGTCCCGCGATGGACGCCGCGCCGATGAGCGAAAGCGCCAGCCAGCCCGTGCCCTCCGGGGCCATGGCCGCAGGCAGATAGCCCTTGCAGATGTCGAGCACGAGCACCAGCACGCCCCACTGCGTGCCGCACAGCCGCGCCACGTTGGTCGCGCCGATGTTCTTGCTGCCCGCGTCGCGCGGGTCGATGCCTTTTACAAAGCGCGCCACGTACAGGCCGAAGGGCACTGCGCCAAGGCCGAAGGCCACGAGGATAAGCAGAATGGCGATCATTTGGGCTCCTTGCCGTCTATGTTGCGGTTGAAAGCTTGTACCTGTTTCGCGGCGCGATGCAAAGCCCTGCCAGCGGCAAAAATCTCCAGGCATGCGGCCAAGCGCCAGCCCTGCGGCCTTGTGCGCCGGGCGCTGGTGGTGTACCTTGCCGCCATACCACTTTCCTGGAGGCAATCATGGCCGAGAACAAGGGCTGCGGCGAGAATCTCATGGGCATGCCGGAGATCGATTTCACCACCTTCGTGCTGTCGCTCTCGTCCTCGGCGCTGGTGCACCTGGGCGACGCCCCGGACCCCAGCACGGGGCAGGTCGACTACCAGCCGCATCTGGCCAAGCAGGTCATCGACATCCTGGGCATGCTCCAGCAGAAGACCGACAAGGGCCTGACCGATGAGGAGAAGGCGCTGCTCTGCGACATGCTGACCACCCTGCGCATGAAATACGTGAACAAGGTGGGCTAGTAATGACGGCAACCAGCGCCAAGCGCATTCCCGTCGGATTGGTGGGCGTCACCGGCTACACCGGCATGGAGCTCACGCGCATCCTGGCCGGGCACCCGGGCCTGGAGCTGGTGCGCGCCACCTCGCGCTCCGAGGCGGGCAAAACCCTGGCCGAGCTCTACCCGTATCTTTCCGGCCCCGGCGACCTGGGCCGCATGGGCGCGCTCACGGTGACGCAGCCCGATCCGGCGGATCTGGCGGCGGCCTGCCAACTGGTGTTTCTGGCCGTGCCGCACAAGACCGCCCAGGAGATCGCCGGCAAGCTCATCGCAGCGGGCGTGCGCGTGGTGGACCTCTCGGCGGACTTCCGCCTGCGCCACAAGCCCACCTACGAGCACTGGTACGCCACGCCGCACACCGAGCCGAAGCTGCTGGCCGAGGCCGTGTACGGCCTGCCCGAGCTGTACCGCGCGGACATGGCCGGGGCCCGGCTCATCGCCAACCCGGGCTGCTACCCGACCTCGGCGATCCTGGGCCTGGCCCCGGCGCTGGAGTCCGGGCTCGTCCATACCGACGACATCGTCATCGACGCCAAGAGCGGGACATCGGGAGCAGGGAGAAAGGCTTCGGTGGGCACGCTGTTCTGCGAGGTGAGCGACAGCTTCCGCGCCTACAATTTGACCAAACACCGCCACACCCCGGAGATCGAGCAGGAGGTGTCGCTGCTGGCGGGCGAGAACGTGGCGCTCTCGTTCAACACGCATCTCTTGCCCATTGGCCGGGGCATCCTGTCCACCATCTACACGCGCCTGAAAAAGCCCATGACCCTGGCCGAGGTGCACGCGGTCTACGCCGCCCGCTACGCGGACGAGCCGCTGGTGCGCGTGCTGCCGCTGGGCACCCTGCCGGAGACGCGCTGGGTGCGCGGGACCATGTTCTGCGACCTCGGCCTGGCCGTGGACGAGCGCCTGGGCAGGCTGATCATTCTGTCGGCCATCGACAACCTCTGCCGTGGCGCGTCTGGCCAGGCCGTGGCGGGCGCGAACCTGATGCTCGGCCTGCCCGAGATCATGGGCCTGCCGCTGGCCCCGTTGATGCCCTAGAGGTGCCCTAGAGGTGCCCTAGAGGTGCCCTAGAGGTGCCGTAAGGACTCAGGGCCCGTTCGTCAGGTGGGCCAAGCACAGGAGGGATGCTGCATGCAGCCCAGGCTGAAGACTGAGGACATCCGCGGAATCGACACCTATGGCCTGAAGGACCGCGCGCGCGGCTGGGGCGCGACCCTGGTGGGCATCGCCGACCTGGAGCTGTTGCGCGGCATCCGGACCGAGCCCGCTGACCTGCTCTCCGGCTTCACCCGCGCGGTGAGCCTGGGCGTGCGCCTGAGCGACCCGATCCTGGACGCCATTGAGGACCGGCCCACGCCGCTCTACGCCCAGCACTACCAGAAGGTGAACGCCCTGCTCGACGAGCTGGCCCTGCGCACCTCCCTGGCGTTGCAGAAGGCCGGGGGCCGGGCGCTGCCGCTGCCCGCCTCGCAGGTGCTCGACGCCGAGAACCTGACCTCGTACATTTCACACAAGGCCGTGGCCCTGGCCGCCGGACTGGGTTGGCAGGGCAAGAGCCTTTTGCTGGTGACGCCGCAGTTCGGCCCGCGCGTGCGGCTGGTCACGGTGCTCACCGACCTCGACCTGCCCCCGGATGCGCCGCTGGCCAACCGCTGCGGCAAATGCCGCGTCTGCGCCGAGGCCTGCCCGGCCCAGGCCATCCGTGGCGTGAACACCACGAGCCACTACGCCTCGCGCGAGGAGGCGCTACGCTTCCAGAGCTGCCGGGACAAGATCCTGAACGAGTTCAGCAAATTGCCGCACATCACAGGCGGCATCTGCGGGGTCTGCGTGTCGGTGTGCCCCTTTGGCAGCAAAGGTGGCCGGAAGGGCGGCAAGCACGGGGCGTTGAAAAAGCGCTGAGCCGCTTCCCGTATGCGTGGAGCAGCCCAGCGCTTGTGCTGGTGAGCAAGATTCCCGCGCCGTTGCCCGCTATTCCCCCAAGCCCATGCCCGGCTCCATGATCCGGCCCGTGAAGGTGGTCTCGTAACCGCCCAGGTCCTTCATGCGTTCCTGGAACTGCGGGGTCTCAATGACCGTGCGCAGGGTCTGGATGCGCATGTCGTCGAGGTAGGCCGCAGGAATGATCAGGTCGTAGCGCTCGTGGGCCAGGGGCGCGAAGTCGAGCCCCAGCGCCTTGGCCGCGGCGAAGATGCCCAGGCCGCAGTCCGCCGCGCCGGTGAGCACGTTCACGGCCACGCCCATGTGCGTGAATTCCTCGCGGTCATAGCCGCGCACGATCGTGGGCGAGATGCCCGCCACGTTCAGGTGGTGGTCCAGCAGGATGCGCGTGCCCGCGCCGCGCTGGCGGTTGATGAAGCTCACCTCGGGACGGGTCAGGTCGGCCACGCCCTTGATGTTTTTGGGGTTGCCCCTGGGTACGATGAGCCCCTGGTGGCGGATGGCCAGGTTCAGGACCACGAGGTCGAGCCCGGGCAGGTGCTTTTGCAGAAACGGGAAGTTGAAGTCCCTGGTTTCGGGGTCGAAGAGGTGGCAGCCTGCGAACAGGGCCGAGCCGTTCTTCAGCGCCGTGAGCCCGCCCATGCTGCCCACGTGGCTGGACACCAGGCGCAGGGGCTCGGGCAGGCCCATGAGCTCGTTGGCCAGGAGGTCCAGGATGTTGTCGTGGCTGCCGATGTGCATGAGCACCCGGTCCAGCCCGGCCTGCGGCACCAGCAGTTCGGCCTCGATGTCGGCGTCCTGCTCCAGGCCTTCGCTCTGGGCCGGTATGCGCGTCACGGCCTGGGCGCGCGTCAGGCTGGTGATGAGCCCGGCACCACGAGCCAGGGGGGAGGCCACGAAGCCATCGCCCACGCGGCCCACGGCCAGGCGCACGATCTCCTCCATGCCGGGGCGGCTCGGGGTCTTGCGGGCCAGCCGGGCGTGGATCTTCTGGCGGCCGGGAGACTGCTGGCGCATCAGCCAGCGCACGATGGGCTCCAGCACGTCCTCCAGGCAGACCACGGCGCTCACCGGATAGCCCGGCGCGCCCACGAGCAGGCGCCCGCGCAGCTCGCCACCGAATTTCCTCGACGTCACGCCCAGCACAGTGGGCTTGCCCGGCATCACCGAGATGCCGTGGCACAGGACCTCGCCAAAGGCCTCGAAGGTGCTGCGGGTGAAGTCCTTGCTCCCGGCCGAGGAACCCGCGCCCACCACAACGATGTGCGCCCCGTCGAGCAGGGCCTGGTTCACTGCGGCCTTCAGGAGCTCCGGCTGGTCGGGCACGGGCGTGGTGAAGGAGGCTACGGCCCCCCAGGAGGTAGCGATGGCCCGAAAGACCTGGGAGTTGGATTCGATGACCTGGCCGGGAAAGGGCGTGGGCTTGTCCAGGAAGTTCAGCACCTCGTCGCCCGTGGGGATGAAGGTCAGGCGCACGCGCTCCCACACCGGCACTTCGAAGATTCCGGCGGCCAGAAGCGCGCCGATGTCGTAGGCCGAGAGGGTGTGGTTCTGCGGCAGCAGAAGCTCGGTGGCCACGATGTCCTCGCCGATGCGGCGCACGTGCTGCCAGGGGAAGGCCGGGGCCTCGATGCGCACGGTGTTATCATCCACCTGGTCCACGTGCTCGATCATGACCACGGCGTCCATGCCGCCGGGCAGGCTGTGCCCGGTGTTCACCGGGGTGAAGGAGAGCGGCTTGGTGAGGGTCACGGGGCTGCCCTCGCGCGCGGCGAAGGTGTCGCTGGCGCGCACGGCGATGCCGTCCATGGCTGCGGCATGGAAGGTGGGCGAGGAGCAGCGCGCGAAGATGGGGCCGCTGGTGACGCGCCCGCAGGCCTCGTGGGCCGGGACCATTTCCTCGCGGACGAGCTTCGGGCGGTCCAGGGCGGACTTCGCCAGGAGCACGGCCTGCTCCGGCGGGATGGTGGAAAGGTAGACGTTGCGGTCGTTCAATGTATTCGGGTCAGACATGCTGGCCTCCGGGTATGTCGCGGTATGGAGCGCGGGGCGTGCGGGGCGTGCGGGGCGTGCGGGGTCGCGCTGAGTATGCCAATCTTGACATGCATTTTGCCTGAAGCACGCCAGGAGTGTCAAGGAGACTCGACTTTACCGCTGGTTGGACCAGGCGGAATCTTGTCATAAGGGCTTGGCGTAGGAACCCAAGCGCAGGAACCCTAGCGTAAAGTGGACCGGTAGGTGGTCTTGTCGCGGTGGCGCTGAAAGCGCGTCACGGCCTGGTTGTGCTCGCCAAGGGTGCGGCTGAACTCGTGGGTGCCATCGCCCTTGGCCACGAAATAGATGTACTCGTGGGCCTCGGGGTTCAGGGCGGCCTTGAGGGCTTCGAGTCCGGGGGAGCAGATGGGGCCTGGCGGCAAGCCCGCGTGGGCATAGGTGTTGTAGGGGTTGGTCGGGTCCCCCAGGTGGGAGCGCTTGAGATCGCCGCCGAAGCTCTCGCCCAGGCCGTAGATTGTGGTGGGGTCGCATTGCAGGCGCATACCGAGCCGGAGGCGGTTGGCGAAAACCCCGGCGATGCGCGGCCGTTCGGAGGGGTCGCCGGTCTCGCGCTCCACCAGGGAGGCCAGGATGACGATGCGCCGGAGCTCATCGGCCGGGGGCAGGCCCTGGGGCCAGAGTTTCTTGACCTGCCGGGCGAACTCCTTGAGCATGGCCTCCACCACCGCCGTGCTGGTGTCGTCGAAGCCCTTGGGCAACTGGTAGGTCTGGGGGAACAGGAAACCATCGGCCCCCTGGGCAGAGGTCGCCGGGATGGCGTACTTTTCCAGCAGGGTGGCGTTGCGCATGGCCTGGGCAAAGCCGTCGCGGTTGGCCAGGCCTTCGGCCTCGAAGAGTTTGGCCACGGTCCACCAGGGCAGGCCCTCGCGAACCTGGACGCGGTGCTGGATGCCGCCGGTGGTGGTCAGCACGCGCAGAATCTCCTGCGGGGTCCAGCCGGAATCAAGCAGGAACTCGCCCGCGCGGGCAGAGGCCATGCGGCCATGCAGCTTGGCCAAAAACAGGAAGGCGTAGGAACTCTTGATGAGGCCCTGGCGCTCCAGGTCCGCCGCGATGGCGGGCAGGGTCATGCCCGGGCGGATGACCACCACCTTGTCGCGCCCCGGCACCTCGGCCGGGCCGAGAAACACCACCAGAGCCACGGCCACAGCCGCGGCCACGGTCAGCACGAAACCGGCCAGGGTCCACAGGACGGGCTTCAGGCGGGATTTTGGGCGATCCAGGTTTCCAGGATCTGGACTGCCGCCTGGCTGTCCAGCCTCTCTTTCCTCTTCCGGCTGCACAGACCGGCCTCCTTCAATTGTTCTTCCGCCGCGACGGAACTCAGGCGCTCGTCCACGAGATGAATGGGGCAGGTCACGCGCCTGCCCAGGCTTTCGGCGAAGTTGCGGGCCTGGCGCGTGGTCAGGGAGTCCTCGCCCTCAAGCGTCAGCGGCAGGCCCACCACCACGGCCTCCACGCCCTCGGCCTCGATAAGACCCAAAAGAGCCTCGAAGAGGCCGTCGCGCGTGGTGCGCTCGATGCTCTTGCGCGCAAAGGCCATGCGGCCGTCCGGGTCGGTGATGGCCAGGCCAACGCGTTTGGTGCCGAAGTCTATGCCGAGGGTGCGCATGTGTGTCCGCCCTTTCGCCGCGCGGGCCAGCAGACTTCAGAGAAAGAGGCTGCCCGCGGCGGACGCGAGTGTGCTTTGTCAGGCCGGGGGCTGTCAATGGATTTGCGCGGCAGGCCGCAAGTCGCTGGGGGCGCTTGTTTTCGCGACGGCTGCAAGGTATGGGTTCATGTCGGCACCCCGACAGCAAGAGCCCGATTCAAGCAAGTGAGCGTTCCATGCCCTTGAGCCTGCCGCCCAGACCAGCACCCGGTGACCATGCCGGGGTCAAGCCACGCAAACCGTGGCAGGCCGGACTGTTGTCCTTTCTGGTGCCCGGCCTGGGCCAGGTGTACAATGGCCGCACCCGCAAGGGGCTGGTCCTGCTCGGCCTGGCCTGCGCCTGGCAGGCCCTGGGCATCGGCGCGGCGGAGGCCTTCCGCTGGTGGCTGGTATCGCTTGGCGGGTACTTCCTCTTGTGCTGCGCTGCGGGCCTCGATGCCCTGCGCATGGCCAGAACGCTGCCGCATTTTCGCCCCGGCAGGGGCAACAGCCTCATCCTCTACACGGCCTGCGTCGTGGTCCTGGCCACGGTGTCGCTCTTGTCCGGCCTGGCCGAGGAACGATACTTCCCCATCTACAACGTGACCCAGACCTCCATGCGGCCCACCCTGCGCACGGGCGACCACCTGCGCGCCCAGGCCCTGGCCCCGCGCGACATCATCCGCCGGGGGCAGCTGGTGGTCTTCGAGTACCCGTCGGACCACGCGCTGATCTTCGTCAAGCGCGTGGTGGGCTTGCCCGGCGAGGTGGTGGAGGTGGAGGACGGTCTGGTCTATGTCAACGGCGATCCCATCGAGGAAGGCTACTACGCCGTGCGCCCGCGGGGCTCCAAGAGCCTGGACATGCCCGCCGCGCGCCTGGCCCCGGACGAGTACTACGTGCTGGGCGACAACCGCTACGCCACGTTTGACTCGCGCAGCTACGGCCCGGTGAACCGGGCGCGCATGCTGGCCACCCCGCTGTACATCGTCTATTCCGTCAGCGACGAAGGCGAGTGGCGCAGCGACCGCATCGGCCTGCCCGCCAGGTAGGCCCCAGCCGCCGAGTCCTTCAGCGAGGCCGCAAGGGCCTTACGCGCTGCCCAGGATGTCGCGCAGGGCCTCGGACAGCACGTCCTGGCTGTAAGGCTTGGCCAGCACGCGCATGATGTTCGGGGGCAGGTCCGGCGGCATCTCGCCCGAGTGCAGCCGCCCGGAGACCATGACCACGGGCAGGCCGGGGTGCTCGGCCAGGAGCCTGCGCGCGAACTCCACTCCGTTGACCCCGGGCATGTCGAAGTCCGTGAGCACCAGGTCGAAGGGCAGCGCCTCATCGCCGGACGCCGCGAGCGAGAGCAGGGCCTCCGCCGCCGAGGACGAGCCCGTGACCTCGTAGCCCAGCCTGCTCAACACGCGCGGGATGGTGGCCAGCTGGTCCTGGTCGTCCTCCACGAAGAGGATGCGCCCCTGACCGCGGCGCACCTGCTCGCCCTGGATCTGGGCCGCCTCGTCCTCGCGTTCCAGAAGCGGCAGGTAGATGTCGAAGCTGGTGCGCTCCCAGGGGATGCTCGATACCACCACCGCGCCCTTGTGGGCCTTGATGATGCCGTGCACCACGGCCAGGCCCAGGCCCGTGCCCTCGGCCTTGCCCTTGGTGGTGAAGAAGGGGTCGAAGATCTTGTCGTGGATGTCCACGGGGATGCCGGGGCCGGTGTCGCTGATGCACAGGCGCAGGTAGCGGCCCGGCGCCAGGGACAGGGTCTCGGCCGCGGTCGCGTCCAGGGTCTCGTCGTGCAGGGTCAGCAGCAGGTCGCCGCCGACCTCGCGCATGGCCTGGAAGGCGTTGGTGCAGAGGTTTAAGAACACCTGGTGCAGCTGGATGGGGTCGGCCAGGGCCAGGGCCGGATCGCGCCGGATGTCCTCGCGCACGGTGATGTTGCGCGGCAGCGAGGCCGAGAGCAGGCTCAAGGTCTCGCGCACCACCTCGGCCACGTTCACCGCCACGAAGCCGGCCTGGGACGGGCGGCTGAAGGCCAGGATCTGGCGCACCAGCTGGCTGCCGCGCTGGCTGGCCTTGAGCACGCGCAGCAGGTCGCTGGTCATTTCCGAGCCCTCGGGCGAGTCCAGCAGGGCCAGCTCGGCGGAGTTCAGGATGGTGGTCAGGATGTTGTTGAAGTCGTGCGCGATGCCCCCGGCCAGGGTGCCGATGGCCTCCATCTTCTGGGATTGCAGGAGCATGCGCTGGGACTCGTGCAGGGCGCGCTCGGCCTCTTCGCGCTGGGTGATGTCCTCCACGATGCCCTCAAAGGCCAGCAGGTTCCCGGAGGAGTCGGCCACGCCCCGGATGTGCAGGAACACGGCGATGCGCTGGCCGTCCGGGCGTTTGATCTCGCGCCGGTAGCCTGCGGCCCCGCCCGGGCCGGGCGCGGCGGTGAGCCGGGCCTCTGAGCCGTCGGCGGACAAAAAGCCCGCGCCCATGGCCCGCAGCGCGGCCAGATCGTTTTGGCCCAGCATGTCCAGAAGCGCGCGGTTGGCGTCGAGCAGCGTGCCGTCCGGCGCGGCGCGGAAGATGCCCAGCACCGAGTTCTCGAAGATGCCGCGGTACTTTTCCTCGGCCTGCCGGAGCTCCTCCTCGGCGCGTTTCAGTCCCGTGACGTCGGAGAGCACGCCCACCAGGCCCAGGGTCTCGCCCTTGGCGCTGCGGTAGGTGGCCTTGCTCACGATCATGGAGCGCACCTCGCCGTGGGCTCCGTCCAGCGAGCACTCGTACACCTGCGCGCCCGGGGCGGCGAGGAGCTGGCGGTCCACCTCGTCGCGCAGGCAGTCCGCGCCGGCCACGGCCGGGGCGCTGATGTCCTGGGGCAGGCGGCCTGCGATGCTCTCGCTGCTGATGCCGAAGAAGCGTTCGAAGGCCAGGTTGCAATCCTGAAAGGCGCCCAGGCGGTCGAGGGAATAGATGGGCAGCGGGATGGCGTTCATGAGGATCTTGAGGAACGAGAGCTGGTCGTTGACGCGTTCCTGGATGCGGCGGCGTTGGCTGATGCTGGCCACCAGCAGCACCAGGATGAAGACCAGCGCCAGCAGGCTGGTCATGATGGTCCAGAACAGGCTCTTGTTGATGGTGTAGAAGGCGTAGGGCTCGTTGATGATGTCGCTGCCGGAGGGCAGCTCGGTGAGTGGAATGTCCAGGCGCCGCAGCACGTTGTAGTCAAAGGCGTAGGGGTCGTCGAAGTGCTCCACCACGGGGACGCTTTGGGGCTTTTCGCCCGTCAGGATGCGGAAGGCCAGGCGCGCGGCCATGCGGCCGTGGTCCACGCCGCTGTGCAGGCGTCCGCCCACGATGCCGTGGCCCAGCAGGAATCGCCAGCAGCTGTACGCGGGCATGGACACGTTGTCGGCGATGAGCGCCGAGACCTCGTCCGCCGAATAGAGCCTGCCGTCGAGCTCCAGGTACACGGGGATGATGAAGAGCATGGCGTTCTTGGGCATGGTGCGCAGGCGGTGCAGTATCTCGTCCAGGGGCAGGTTGTCCCAGAACTCGAAATCCAGGATGCCCTTGAGGTTCGGCACCACCTCGCGGATCTGGCCCTGGATGGCCGCGCCGGTGACCGAGAGGTCGCCGATGACGATCATGCGGTTCAACTCCGGGTGCAGGCGCGCGGCCAGCCGCAGGGTGGCCTCGAAGTCCACGTTCTCCACCACGCCGGTGACGTTGTCGCGCCCGGCCAGGCGTTGCGGCTTGAAGTCGTTGACCCCGCAGAAGACCACGGGCACGCCGGGCAAAAGCTTGTCCTGGTGGTCGAGGATGAAGTTGTAGGCGAAGTCGTCGGAGACGATGATGATGTCGAAGTGCGAGTCCTTGAACTTGTCGCGGTAGAACTCGAACAGCGCGGTGGAACGCTCCTGCGTGGCGAAGCGCTTGGTGTCCATGTACTCGATCTGCAGGTCCACGGCATAGCCGGAATCGGCGAAGAAGGAGCGCACGCCGGTGACGATGTCGTCGGACCAGGCGTAGCCGTGGTGGTACGAATTGAGGAAGAGCACGCTCTTGCGCTCGGCCTCGGCCTGGGCCGCGCCAGGCAGGAACAGGCCGACCGAGAGGAGCAGGGCCAGGCAGAGGCAGGCGGCGCGTGGGATTCTCATGGCGTAACGTCTCTTCGGAATGTTTTTGGGGGGCGCTGGCGGGCTAGAGCCCCAGGCGGGAGAGGTCGTCCACCAGGGCACGCACCTTGGCCACGGAACGCTCAAACGCCGCGCGCTCGGTCTCGTCCAGCTCAAACTCGCAGACCCGCTCCAGGCCGCCGCCGCCGAGCAGGCAGGGCACGCCCACAAAGAGCCCCTCGACGCCGTACTCGCCCTCCAGCAGCGCCGCGCAGGGCAGGATGCGCCGCTGGTTGCGCAGAATGGCCTCGGCCATCTGCACGATGCTGGCCGCAGGCGCGTAGTAGGCCGAGCCGGTGGCCAGCAGGCCCACGATCTCGTCGCCGCCGCGCCGGGCGCGCTCCACCAGGGCCTGGATGCGCTCCGGGGTGAGCAGCTGTGTCAGCGGCACCCCGCCCACGAAGCAATGCCGGGGCATGGGCACCATGGAGTCGCCGTGGCCGCCCAGGACCAGGGCCTGCACATCGCGCACGCTGACGCCTAGCTCCTCGGCCACGAAGGTGCGGAAGCGCGCGGAATCGAGCACCCCGGCCATGCCCAGCACCCGCTGGCGCGGGAACCCAAGCTCGCGGTGGGCGATGAAAGTCATGGCGTCCAGCGGGTTGGTGACCATGATGACCACGGCCTCGGGCGAGGTGTTCCTGATCTCACGGCAGCAGCTGGACACGACGCCGGCGTTGATGGCCAGCAGGTCGTCGCGGGTGAGGCCAGGCCTGCGCGGCGACCCGGCGGTGACCACCACCACGTCGGAGCCCGCCGTGTCGGCGTAGTCGATGGTGCCATGCACCGTGCCGTCGAAGAGTTGCACCGCCCCGGCCTGGAGGATGTCCAGCGCCTTGCCTTTGGCCGTGCCCTCGGCGCGGTCGAGCAGCACCACGTCGCCCATGTCGCGGCTGGCGGCCATGAGCGCGCAGGTGGCGCCCACCTGGCCCGCGCCGATGATGGAGATTTTCTTTCTGCGAAAGGGCATGGGCACCTCCGGGGATTGGTCTCCCTGACCCTTGTCGATTTTCGGGCCGGGAGTCAAGGCGGTGGCGGTTGACCAGAAAGTGCTGGTGTGCCAATGATTCATTGTCCCCCTGTATCGACAGCAAAGGAGATGTTCATGCTGATCAGGAAGTTGCCTCTTGCTTTTGCCTTGGCCCTCGGGGTGTTTGGCGCAGGCCCGGTTCTGGCCCAGGATCAGGTGCAAGACAGGGCTCAGGATCAGACTCAGGTACGGGCGCAAGACCTTACGGAGGACCAGCTTCGTGAGCGCCTGCGCCTTACCGCGCAGGAACAGGCCCGGGAGCGGGTACAGGCCCGCACTCAGGAACGCACCCGCAGCAGCCTTGGCTCCGGCTTCGGTTACGGCGGCTCCGGCTCCGGCTACGGCGGCTCCGGCTCCGGTGGCGGCTCCGGCTCCGGTGGCTCCGGTGGCGGCGGCGGCGGTGGCGGCGGCGGTGGTGGTGGCGGCGGCCGAGGCCGCTAGTTCCCCCACGTCATGGATGCATGGAGCCGTCCGGGCTTCCTTGCGGCCCCGCATTTCTTACAACTGGCCATTTGGCCGCACCAGAGGGGAACCACCCATGCGATACAAACCGTTGCGTCTTATTCTGTGCGTGGCGCTCGGAATCTGCGGCGCAGGCCTTTCTTTGTCTCCGGCCCTGGCCCAGGGCGAGGCCCTGAAGCAGGCGCCGAGTGCCGCCGCGCAGGATCAGAACGCGGTCCAGGACAAGGCTCTGCCCAAAACCAAGATCCTGCTGCTGGAGACCGACCACTCTGCTGAAGAAGCCAAGGAAAGCTTGCAAGGCCAGTCCCATGGCCGGGGAGATGGCGGGCACGGCGAGCCGAGCGCTGGCTTCGGGGGCATGGGCCCCAGCCACGGCGGCGGGCCCAGCCCACACCGCTGAGGCGCTGACCAGTCCTTCGCTTAAGGGCATGCAGAAACAAACAGGCCGGACCTCCTTGCGGGGGCCCGGCTTTCTGTTGCGGCGCTTGTCGGGTGTGCCTGGAGTGAACCGGAGCCCTTGGGGCTGCTCCAGAATGTCGGGGCTATTCCGGGATGTTGGGAGTCGAGGCGAAGCGGGGCTCGTGCAGGGGCAGCAGGATGTCCGCCGCAGCCTTGACCTTGAGGATGTTGTCGTAGGCCTGGTAGCTGTTGACCACGGTGCCGCAGGGGATGACCTCCAGTTCCATGGCCTTGATCTCCCTCGGCGGCAGCAGATTCTCCATGATCACGCAGAAGCCGGTGATGGCGGCCACGCCCTTTGCCGTGTCCACCAGCACGGTCATGCCGCCCTCGGTGTGGGCCGGGGTGTGCATGACGCGTACGCCGGGCACGATCTCCGCGTCGCCGGTGAGAACCTCAAGCTGTCCGTTGTCCTCCACGTCGGTGATGTAGTCTTCGTTGTAGCGGAAATCCAGCGGGTGCGGGTCGTGGATGTGCCTAAGCTCGGCCTCGTGCACAAAGATGCGCGCGTTGACGCACTTGTAGTCATTCTCGCAGTGGTCGTTGTGCAGGTGGGTGTGGATGACGATGTCGATGTCCTCGGGCTTGAGGCCGTAGAGGGCCAGGCCCTCCTCGAAGGTGTGGATCTTGCCCCCGATGGCGGCCTCGCGTTCGGCCGAGACGATGGGCCGCATCTCGCCGGTGTCCACCAGGATCTTCTTGTCGCCGCCCTCGATGTACCAGCTGTAGATGGGGATGGTGTAGGGCTTCCCGTAGGCGTGCTGGTAGGTCATCATGCCATGGTCGAAGATCTTGGTGCCCATGACGATGGGGTGGATGACGTGTTGGATGCTGTGCTGGGTCATGTGCTTCTCCCTGTCGGGCGTGTGGGTTCGGCGTGTTGATTTCGGCGTATCCTGCTGAGGTGGGGGAAATATAGCAAAGGCGGCGGCGGCAGGCAAGGCGCGGCAGGCAGCCCCGACGGGCAAGACGAGGCGGGCGGCCCGCGTCCGGGGCTTGCCGGGTGGCCGGAGCGGTCTTACCTTCTGCGCATGCAGGAGGCGGACATGACACAGTGGACATTCGGCGAGTATTGCTTCGAGCTGGTCGCGGACGGGCAGGTGGCTGGCCGCGTGGAGGTCCTGATACATCGGGGCGGCGAGCCGTTTCTGGACATGCACGGCGCGCCGCTGCGCAAGATCTTCCCGGCCAAGGCCTCGCTCGCGCGCATTGAGCAGTTCTGCCGCCGCTTCGCCACCGACGACGCCTACCGCACCGGCACCATCCTCAAGCACGCCTTCGCCTGCTGCTGAAGCGCGGCCTCAGGGCATCAGAACAGCGAGAGGTGCGTCTGTTTCGACTGCACCTTCTGGACGATCTGCCTGCGCCGCAGGGCGTCCTTCGGCAGTGCGTCGAGCAGGCGCGAGGGCGTCTGGGCCAGCCTGCGGCCATAGAGCGTGCGCTCCCGCGCGAAGGACAGGCAGAGGTGGGCTTTGGCGCGGGTCATGCCCACGTAGAGCAGCCGGCGCTCCTCGTTCAGCGCTTCCGCCTCCAGAGTGTTTGCGCCGCCTTCGGCCACGGCGCGGGCAAAGGGCAGGATGCCCTCTTCCAGCGCAGGCAGGAACACGGCCTCAAACTCCAGGCCCTTGGCCGCGTGCAGGGTCATGAGGCGCACCTTTTGCGCGCTCTGCCGCAGTTCGGCCAGCCCGGCCTGCAGGCGCAGCCAGTCCAGCAGCCCGACCCAGCCGTGGTGCGCATCGAACTCCTGGCAAAGATCGCGGAAGGCCGGGCCTTCCCAGAAGAAGCGGTCAAAGGGCGGGCTCTCGCGCAGGGCCGGGGGCAGCACGCGCGGGCCTTGCAGCAGCAGGAACTCCGGCAGGTTCACGGCCACGGCGCGGTCGCCTGAGGCATCCGGTGAGGCATTCGGTAAGGCCTCTGGTGAGGCCTCTGGGGAATCGGAAACCGCAGGCAGGCCGAAGAGCTTTTCGGCCACGCGCAGGATGGCCGCCACGCGCGGCTCCTCCCAGAAGACCTCGGCCTCGGGCGCGGAGCAGGGCAGCCCGGCCTCCTCCAGCGCGGCCTTGAGCGGTGGAATCAGCGCGCGGAAGCGCACCAGCACGGCAATGTCGCCCGGGGCCAGCGGCGCGGCCTCGGCGTCCAGCAGGGTGTGGCTTGTGCCGCCGAGGAGTTTGCTGGCGCGCTCGGCGATGCAGCGCGCCTCGAAATGGGCGCTCGGGGTCTGCACAAGCTCCACCTGGCAGGCGATGCCGGGCCTGGCCTGAAGGGGCTGGGCTGAGGAAAGCAGGGCGGCTGCGGCGTCCAGGATGCCCTGCCCGCTGCGGTAGTTCTCGGCCAGGGCCTGCACCGCGAGGTTCGGCCAGCGCTCGGCCAAGCGCTGGCGCACATCGCCCGCCGCGCCCCGGAAGCCGTAGATGCTCTGGTCCGGGTCGCCGATGGCGAAGAAGCCGTTGCCGCCCTCGCCAAACACTCCGGGCGGCCCGGCCAGGCCGAGCACCGTCTCCAGTTGCAGGGTCGAGAGGTCCTGGATCTCGTCCACCAGCAGATGCGAGAACGGCGGCGTGAAGCCCGGCTGGCGCACCTCCTCCAGCAGAAACTCGATCAGGTCCGTGAAGTCCGCCAGGTTGCGCGTGGCCTTGAGCTCGTTGACCTCGGCCTGGGCGGCAAGGGCCAGAGTACCTTCGGATCCTTCGAGGGGGCTGAGGCTCTCGCGGGCCAGGCTGTGGCGGCGGAACAGGCCCTCGCGCTCCGGTTTGGACAGCCCTTCCGGCAAGGACTCAACGAAGAGTTTTCTGGCGGCGTCCTCGGACAAGAGCACCGGGGGCTGGCCACGGCGCACGGTCCACAGGGCCAGGGCCAGGGCGTGCAGGGTGTCGGCGAGCGGCAGGGGCGCGCCAGGTCCGCGCGCGGCGGCCAGGCGTTCGGACAGCTCGCTGGCGGCGCGACGGGTGAAGGTCACCACGGCCAGGGCGTCGGTCGGGACGCCGTCCGCCAGCAGGCGCTCCACGCGCCGGATCAAGGTGTGGGTCTTGCCCGTGCCCGGCCCGGCCAGCACCAGCACCGGCCCCGGCCCGGCGTACACGGCGGCCGCCTGGGCCTGGTTCAGGCCGTCCTGGCGCTCTGCCGGGGCCTCTGCTGCGGGGGAGGGCTCGGGGTCGCCCGCGGGCTCGGGGTCGGCCGCGGCCTGGGCCGGAACCGCGCGCTTGCGTCCGCGCTGGCCCTTGGCCGCCACCAGCCGCCCGCCGTGGCGCATCTCGGCGCGTTCCTCGGGCGTGAACACGGTGATGACCCCGAACTCGCCGTCGAAGCCGGACTTTCGCAGCACCTTGCCCGCGCGCATGCGCTCCACGGCCTCGGCCAGCACCGGGGAGGCGCGGCGGATGTCGGGCAATGGGGCCTCGCGCAGGATGAACAGCTCCGGGCCGAGGGCGGTGATGAGGCGGAAGTATTCCTGGGCGACCTTCTTGGAGCCTGCGCCCACGTCCAGCACCTCGGAGAGCACCTCCTTGAGCGGGATGAGCGAGTCATAGCCGGGCTGGCCCTCGGGCTGCACGGGCTGGGGCCGGTCGGCCAGGGCCAGCACCCGGTGCAGAACGCCCAGGGTGGCGGGCTTGCCGCAGACCGGGCACAGGCCCCGGTTGGCCACGGTTTCGCCGGGCTCCATGGACCAGTTGCACTTGCGGTGCCCGTCCATATGGTACTTGCCCTCTTCCGGGAAGAACTCCACCGTGCCCAGGAATTCGCAGTCTCCCTGAACCTCGCCCGGCAGATGGGCGCGCAGGGCCTGGCGGATGCCCGTGAAGCTCGCCTCGCCCCGGAACAGGTTGGCCTCGCGCGCCAGCTTCTCGCCGGAGTGGGCGTCGGAGTTGGAGATCATGCGGTAGCGGTCCAGGGCCGAGAGGGTCCAGTTCATGCCGGGGTCCGACGAGAGCCCGGTCTCCATGGCGAAGATGTGCTCGGTGAGGTCGCCGTAGCACTCCTCCACGGAGTCGAAGCCGCTCATGGAGCCGAAGAGCGAGAACCAGGGCGTCCAGATGTGCGCGGGCACCAAAAAAGCCTCGGGATGGGTCTCCAGCACAAGTTGGAGCAGGATGCGGCTGTCGAGCCCCAGGATGGGCCGACCGTCCGAGCCCAGGTTGCCCACCTGGGCCAGCTTCAGGTTGAGGCTTTTGGCGGCCTCCAGGGTGGGCAGGTACACGAGGTTGTGGATCTTGCGGACCTTGCCGCCGCGCTTGTAGATGGAGCTGATCTCGCCCTGGAGCATGAACCTGGCGTTGCCGGAAAGCTGGCCGTTGGGGTGGCCGGAAAGGCCGGGAATCTCCCCCGCGAGGTGTGCGGGGTCGCGCAGGCGCAAGAGCCCGTTTCCGTCGTCCACCAGCTCGCGGGCGATCTCGTCCAGCCAGCCGGGGTGGGTGCAGTCGCCCGTGCCGAGCACGCCGATGCCCTTGACCTCGGCCCAGGCGGCCAGGCTGCGCACGGTGAGGCCCTTGCTGGTGGCGCGCGAGTAGCGCGAATGGATGTGCAGGTCCGCCGCGAAGCTGGTCATGCGCTGCCCCTGTCGGCCCGGTGGCCACAATGATTTTGCTGACCGTAGCCGCTGGCGGCGGCGATGGCAAGTGGGCGGGATGATTGCGGGTCGGTTGCCAGTCGGTAGGAGGCCGGTAGGAGGCCGGTTTACGGCGCGGGCTCACTGCTCCAGGCTGGAATAGAACTCGCGGAATTCCTCGGCGGCCAGGGTCTGGGCGATCTGGCGGCCTTCGTTGAGCTCGGCGTGGTGCTCGCGCATCAGCGAGGTCACCTGCGGGTCCAGGGCGCCTGTGGAGGCCATGTTGTCGAGGATGCGCAGGGTCTCCTCCGAGCCCATGCCCGCGCGGTAGGGCCGGTCCTCGCGCAGGGCCGTGAACACATCGGCCACGGTGAGGATGCGCGAGCCCAGCGACAGCGCCTGGCCGGAGAGCTTGCAGGGATAGCCCTGGCCGCCCGGCTGCTCATGGTGCTGCGAGGCCCAGTCCGTGACCTGCTCAAGGCCCGGCACCGAGGCCAGGATGGCGCGGCCCAGTTCCGGGTGGCGGCGCATGACGCCGAGCTCCTCCGCAGTCAGCGGGCCGGGCTTGTCCAGGATTTCCGAGGGCACGGCCAGCTTGCCCAGGTCGTGCAGGTTTCCGGCCAGGCGCATCTGGTCCAGCTCATGGGCGTTGAATCCGGCCCTTTGGGCCAGGCGCACCGCGGTCTCGGCCACGCCGCGCGTGTGCGTGGCCGTAAAGCGGCTGCGGAAGTCGATGATCTGCGAGAAGGCCTGGGACGCGGCCATGAGCTGCCCGCGCGACATGGCGCGTTCGTCGAACATGTCCGGGGAGTCGGTGAGGGCGCCGGTGGGGTCGCTTAAGGCCATGTCGGCCCAGAAGCGCTCGGCCCCGGCCAGCTCAGCCAGGGCGTCCACGATGTCCGGGGCGAACTTGTACCCCGCCAGGGAGCGTATGCGGCTGAGGACCTGGTCGGGCGAACGCTCGCCCTCGCGGGAGAGGAGGGCGTCCACGCGATCGGCCAGGCAGAGCACGTTGGCCAGGTAGAGTTTGCGCGGCGGGGCGTTGAGCCTCTCGAACTGCGCGTAGGACGTGTGGTGGTGGCGCACGAGGAGGGCCACGTTTTGCAGCAGCGGGTTCCCGCGCAGCAGGCGGTAGCCCAGTTCGGCGTGCTTGGCGCCATCGGTCTCGAACTGCAGGGCCGCCAGTCTGCTCTGGAGGGAGAAGCCGCCGACGTCGTGCATGAGCCCGGCCACGTAGAGGTCCGTGCGCTCGTCGCGCGGCAGATCCAGCACCCTGGCCAGGCGCACCGCTGCGTAAGCCACGCGTTTGTGGTGGCCCACCACCTCCGGGCTGATGAGGTCCAGCGCCCCGGAGAGCCCGGTGAGAAAATCGAACAGGCGTACGGCCATGCCATCGCTCCCCTAGAATTTCAGCACATCAACCTGAACTTCGGCCTTGCCGCCCAGGTTCTCAAGCGCTCCCTTGAGATTCAACTCCTCCAAGCTCTGCCTGGCCTTGAGCGGGTCCGCGCGCGGGGTCAGCTCCTTGTGCGTCAGCGGATCAAGCACCTTTTCGCGGCCCAGGCGGAAGCGCAACGGCGCGTCGTCATCTTGTTCCTCGCCCAGGCGCTTCGGGTCCAGGGACGGGTCCACCTTCCAGCTTGTGGCGTTGGCCTGCCAGCTGTCCTCAAGGGCGGCCTTGCCAGCCCCCTGGCCGTCGGCAGGGGCCGGTCCCACGTTCTCCCTGCTCATGACGCTGTACGGCTCAAGCAGCTCACGTCGGCTGAGCCTGGGCTTGAGGAGATCCTGCAGGGCTTTGGCCGAGACCTTTTGCCGGGCCTTCTTCACGCGCGCGGCTTTCTGTCCGACCTTGTGCCTGGCCTGCCCGGTCTGTTCGGGCTGTTCGGCCTGGGCCGGGTTCAGGAGCGCTGGCGCCAACAGCGCCGCGCAGAGCAATACAACCAGTGGCCGCATGACGATTTTCCGCTCCCCGCGCTTGCGACGCGCGTGAGTTTCTATACTAACACATCATTTTGCGGAAGCAAGCCCGCGAGGTGATATCAGCCTTTGGCCCCACACGTATCAGCGCTGTCCATGTCTTGGGCGTTGCCCGCCAGGCCCTGTGCGTAGACGGCCAGCCTGTCCATGGCCTGCGCGATGTTCGAAAGCGAATTGGCGTAGGAGAAGCGCAAGAAGCCCTCGGCGCCCTGCCCGAAGTCGATGCCCGGAGTGACGCCCACGTGGGCCTTTTCCAGGATGTCGAAGGCAAGCGCGAGCGAGCTGCCGCCGAACGCTTTCGCCCAATGCTTGGCATTGGCCAGCACATAGAACGCGCCCGTGGGGTCGTGGGCCACGCCCAGGCCCAGCGCCTTGATGCGCGGCAGGAGGTAGCGGCGGCGCTCGTCGTAGGTGGCCTTCATGCGCGCCACGTCTGCGGCGGACTCCTTGAGCGCGGCGATGCCCGCATGCTGCGCCACAGAGTTCGCGCTGATGAAGAAGTTCTGACACAGCTTCTGCATGGGCCGGATGAACTGCGGCGGGGCGATGAGGTAGCCCAGCCGCCAGCCGGTCATGGCGTAGAGCTTGGAGAAGCCGTTGAGGACGAAGGCCCGGTCGGTGAACTCCAGCGCGCTGTGCTCTTTCCCCTCGTACACCAGGCCGTGGTAGATCTCATCGGACACGATGTGTGCGCCGCTTTGGCCCGCGATGTCGGCCACGGCCCGCATGCGCTCTGCAGAGAGCAGCGTGCCCGTGGGGTTGGCCGGGGAGTTGAGCAGGATGGCTTTTGTCTTGTCCGTCGGCGCGGCCCCCATTGCCGCTTCAATGGCCTCGGGCCGGTACTGGAAGCTGTCGGCCTCGCTCACGGGCACGCGCACGGGGCTGGCCCCGGCGAAGCGGATGAAGTTGTCGTAGCAGGCGTAGGCCGGGTCGGACAGGATGACCTGGTCGCCGGCCTCCAGCAGGCTCGTGAAGAGCAGCAGCATGGCCGGGGAGGTGCCCTGGGTCACGATGACCTGGTCCGGGTGCACGGTGACGCCGTAGCGCGTGAGGTAGTCCTCGCAGATGGCCTCGCGCAGGGGAAGCAGGCCCAGGCTGTGGGTGTAGTGCGTGTGCCCGTCGGTCAGCGCCTTGCGGGCCGCCTCCTTGATGCACTCGGGCGTGTCGAAGTCCGGCTCGCCGATCTCCAGGTGGATGACATGAGCGCCCTGGGCCTCCAGCTTGTGGGCGGCCTCCAGGATGTCCATGACCAGAAACGGGGTGATCTCCCGGGCGCGTTTGCAGACGCAGGCGTCTTCATTCATGACGGTGCTCCATGGCTGTGCGTGGACTCGGTGCGAATAAAAAAAGACCGGGCGGTCCGCCCTGCAACGGCGACCTGTCCCCGGCCCTTGTTCTTGTGCCAGTTCGCCGGTCTAGAACTCGAAGTTCAGGGCCTGGCGGATGTCTGCGATATTCTTGGCCGCCACGGCGCGGGCGCGGGCGTTGCCGTCGGCCAGAATGGCCCAGAGGCGCTCGGGGTCTGCCTCCAGCTTGCGGCGGCGCTCGTGCACGGGCTCAAGGAAGCGCGTCAGCGACTCCATGAGCAGCTTCTTGCAGTCCACGCAGCCGAGGCTCGCTTTGGCGCAGCCCTCGCGGATCTCCGCGCACATGTCCGGGCTGGTCATGAGCTTGTGGTAGGGGAAGAGGTTGCAGACCTCCGGGTCGCCGGGGTCGGCCCTGCGCAGGCGGTTCTTGTCCGTCAGCATGGTCTTGATCTTCGGCGCGATCTCGTCCAGGGGTTCGCCCAGCGCGATGGAGTTGCCATAGCTCTTGCTCATCTTGCGGCCGTCGAGCCCGGGGAGCTTGGCCTCTTCGGTGAGCATGGCCTTGGGCTCGGGGAAGAAGGGCGCGTCCTCGGGGCAGTTCAGGAAGTTGAAGCGCCGGGCGATCTCGCGCGTCAGCTCCAGGTGCGGCAGCTGGTCCTGGCCCACGGGCACGGCCGTGGCCTTGTACAAGATGATGTCCGAGCACATGAGCACCGGGTAGCCGAGGAAGCCGTAAGTGGCCAGGTCCTTCTGGCCGGAGAGCTCCTGGGCCACCTCCTTGTAGGTGGGGTTGCGCTCCAGCCAGCCTACCGGGGTCAGCATGGAGAGGAGCAGGTGCAGCTCCGCGTGCTCCTTGACCTGGGACTGCTGGAAGATGACGCACTTCGCCGGGTCCAGGCCAGCGGCGATCCAGTCCAGCACCAGGCCGGGCACAAAACCCTTGATGCGCTTGGGGTCGGCGTACTCGGTGGTCAACGCGTGCCAGTCGGCCACGAAGAAGAAGCATTCGTGGTCTTCCTGGAGTTCGATCCAGTTGGCCAGCACGCCGAAGTGGTGGCCCAGGTGGAGCGGCCCGGTGGGGCGCATGCCGGAGACGATGCGTTCTTTGTTGGTGGTCATTATTTTGCTTTTTGGGTTGGAGGGTTACAGGGGCACGCCAAGCAGGGCCGAGACGAAGCCCACGGGCGGAAAGATGAGTGAGCCCAGCAGGCTGATGCCCGCCAGTTGGGAGATGATGAGCAGGCCCAGCAGCAGCATGAAACCGTAGCGGCCCAGGGAGAGAAACTTGTACGCCAGGTTGTCCGGCAAGAGCCAGGCCAGGATGTTGCTGCCGTCCAGCGGGGGGATGGGCAGCAGGTTGAAGAAGGCCAGCATGAGGTTCACCACCACCCCGGCCTGGCCGATGAGCACCAGCGGGTGCAGCACGGAAGCCAGCTCCGGGCGGGTGATGGCCTGCGGCAGGAGCACATGGAACAGCCCGGCGAAGAGCAGGGCCAGCAGGAAGTTTGCCCCTGGCCCGGCCAGGGACACCAGCATCATGTCGCGCATGGGGCGCTTGAAGTACATGGGGTTCACGGGCACGGGCTTGGCCCAGCCGATGTTGGCCAGGATGAACGCTATGGCACCCATGGGGTCCAGGTGGCGGATGGGGTTCATGGTCAGCCGTCCGGCGAGCTTGGCCGTGGGGTCTCCCAGGGACAAGGCCACGAGGCCGTGGGCCAGTTCATGGCAGGTCAGGCCCAGGAGCAGCGGCACTGCCAAAATGCTGATGCGGACGATCTGGTCGGATACGGATTCAAGCATGATGCCTGCGGCTAGCACGAAGCGCCCGCGTGGGCAAGGGGAAAGGGCCTTGGCCAGAAGCTGGACTGGGGCTGTGGGGGCTTAAGCGCTGAGGAATTGCTCAAGGTCGAGCTTGTAGTCGGCGGGGTTCAGCACTTCGGCGATGTCCTGGGCCTCGGGCGTGCCCTCCATGGCCTCCAGGTCGAGCATGCGCGGCAGGACAGGGTGCATCCTGGCGTTCAGCACGACCTTGATCTGCGGCTTGGTGGGCCTGCCCGGGTTGATGCTCATGACGATGCCGTGCTCGCCGCCGGTGAGCCGCACGAGGCTGCCTGTGGGGAACACGCCGACGCAGCGGATGAAGTTGTCGATGTCGTCCGCAGCGAACTGGGTGTCGCGCATGGAGTACATGAGGGCCAGGGCCTTGGCCGGGGGCAGGGCCTCCTTGTACACGCGCTTGCTGGTGAGCGCGTCGTACACGTCCACAATGGCCAGCACCCGCGAGTACAGGCCGATGCTGTCGTCCCGGAGGCCGCGCGGGTAGCCGGAACCGTCGTGGCGTTCATGGTGTTCCAGCACGGCCTGCAGGACATCCACCTGCATGTCCCGCTGTTTGCGCAGGAGGTTGAAGCCAGCCAGGGGGTGGGCCTTGACGACCCGGAATTCGTCGCCGGTGAGCTTGCCGGGCTTGTTCAGGATGTGCTGCGGGACGAACTCCTTGCCTGCATCGTGCAGCAGCCCGGCCAGGCCGAGCTTGAGCAGGGAGGACTTGCCCAGGCCCAGGTGCTTGCCCAGCAGCACGGCCAGGATGCTCACGTTGATGGAGTGGGTGTAGGTGTATTCGTCGAAGTTGCGCAGCTTGAACAGGGTCACTGCGGCGGTGCCGTTGCGCAGCACGCTCTCGACAAACCGATCCACAAGGCATGCGGCTTTGCCGACATTGATGTCCGTGCCGTGCCGCACGTTCTCCATGAATTGTTTTACATAATCCAGGGCGTCGGCGTGCAGCTGCCTGGCCACGGCCAGATCTTCCTGCAGGCTGCTGGCTGTCTCGGACAAGGCCTCCGCCGCAGTGGAGATGACGTCGGCCCTGCTTCCGTCGATGAGCACGAACTCGGCGTCTGGCGGGATAAGCGAGTCGATCTTGTCCTGATAGGGCGTGACAGAGTCCACCCTGACAAAAGGACTGTCAAAGGTGCCCCGCCCATGGCAGACGACGTACATGCCGGGCTTGAGTTCGCTGCGCTTGATGCATAGGTACATATTATTTTCCGGTACGGACTATGTCTATTTTACTCTAATAGCGCAATACATTTTTTGCTGTGTAATACAAAAATGTGTGCGGCCAGGCAAGCCTGGAGGTCTGGAGAGATGGGCGGGGGGCTGTGGGGGCTCAGGCGCTGAGGAAGCGCTCCATGTCGAGCCTGTAGTCGGCGGGGTTCAGCACTTCGGCGATGTCCTGGGCCTGGGGCGTGCCCTCCATGGCTTCCAGGTCGAGCACGCGGGGCAGGACAGGGCGCATCCTGGAGTTCAGCACGACCTTGACCTGCGGCTTGGTGGGCCTGCCCGGGTTGGTGCTGATGACGATGCCGTGCTCGCCGCCGGTGAGCCGCACGAAGCTGCCCACCGGAAACACGCCGATGCAGCGGATGAAGTGGTCGATGTCGTCCTCGGAGAACTGCTTGCCGCGCATCTGGAACATCTGGCTGAGCGCCTTGGCCGGGGGCAGGGCCCGTTTGTAGGCGCGCTCGCTGGTGAGGGCGTCGTACACGTCGACCACGACGATGACGCGGGAGAACGCGGCGATGTCGTCGCCCTTGAGTCCGCGCGGGTAGCCCGAGCCATCGTGGCGTTCGTGGTGCTCCAGCACGGCGCGCAGCACCTCAAGGGGGATGTCCTCCTGACCGCTGAGGGCCTTGTAGCCTTCCAGGGGATGGGTCTTCAGGACCCTGCGCTCGCTCTCGGTGAGGCTGCCGGGCTTGGTCAAAAGACTCGCGGGCACGCGCTCTTTTCCTGCATCGTGCAGCAGCCCGGCTAGGCCCAGGTTGACCAGGGAGGCCTTGCCCAGGCCCAGCTGCTTGCCCAGGACCACGGACAGGACGCTGACATTGATGGAGTGGCAGAAAGTGTATTCGTCGTGGTTGCGCAGCTTGAACAGGGTCGCTGCGGCGGTGGAGTTGCGCATGACGCTCTGGACGAAGCGCTCCACCAGGGGAACGGCCCCTTGGCAGCTGAGGTTCGTGCCCAGGCGCATGCTCTCGAAGAACCCCTTCACGTACTCCAGGGCATCGGCATGCAGCCGCCGGGCCGCAGGCAGCTCCTCATGCAGGCTGCATTGGGGCGGCGCCTGCTCCTGCTCGCCGCGCAGGAAGAGGGTGTTGCCCGTGTCGATGAGGATGGCCTCGGCCTCGTCCACCATGAGCGCGTCGATCTCGGCCTGGCTCGAAACGTGGGTATTCACCCGGACAAGCGGGTTGCTGAAGGTGCCCAGGCCGTAGCTGACAACGAACATGCCCGGCTTGAGTTCGCTGCGTTTGATGTGCTTTTGCATTGCTGTTTCCGGCGCGAAGATGACCTCGTCGGCGGGAAACCGCAATACGTAATTTTAGCCGCCTGGAGAGGCCGGCCGGCTGGTTCGACGGCTGGTTCGACGGCTGGTTCGACGGCTGGTCCGGCGGCTGGCCAAGGGGCTGATGGAGCTGCGTAGGGCAGGACTTCGGGGGGCTCAGGCGTTGAGGAAACGCTCCAGATCGAGCTTGTAGTCAAACGGGTTCAGCACCTCGGCGATGTCCTGGGCCTGTGGCGTGCCCTCCAGGGTCTCCAGGTCGAGCAGGCGCGAGAGCTGGGGGCGCATCTTGGCGTCCAGCACGACCTTGACCTCGGGCTTGGTGGGGCGCGTGGGATTGGCGCTGGCAACGATGCCGAACTCGCCGCCGGAAAGGCGCACGAAGCTGCCCACCGGGAACACGCCGATGCAGCGGATGAAGTTTTCGATGGCGTTGTGCGGGAAGTCCTTGTCGCGCAGCTGGTACATCATGCCCAGGGCCTTGGCCGGGGCCATGGCGTCCTTGTAGACGCGCCTGCTGGTGAGGGCGTCGTAGACGTCGACAACGGCGATGATGCGCGAGAACCTGCCGATGTCCTCGCTCTTGAGGGCGCGCGGGTAGCCCGATCCGTCGTGGCGTTCGTGGTGCTCCACCACGGCGCGCAGAATCTCCGGGTCCAGGTCCTTCTGGCCCTGCATGATCCGGTAGCCCTCCAGCGGGTGGCTCTTCATGATCTGGAACTCGTCCTTGGTGAGCTTGCCGGGCTTGTTCAGAATGCTCTCCGGGATCTTCGCCTTGCCCACATCATGATACATGCCCGCCAGGCCCAGCTTGAGCAGGGCGGTCTTGTCCAGGCCCAGGTGCTTGCCCAGGATCACGGCCAGGATGCTCACGTTGATGGAGTGGGTGTAGGTGTATTCGTCGAAGCCGCGCAGCTTGAACAGGGTCACGGCGGCGGCCTCGTTGCGGAACACGCTCTCGATGAAGTTCTGCACCAGGGGCGTGGCTTTGCGGTAGTCGATGTCCGTGCCCTTGCGCACGTCGTCGACGAAGCTCTTCACGTGCACCAGGGCGTCGGCATACAGCCGCTTGGCGATGTGCAGCTCCTCTCCCATTCCGGTGGTGATGGGCACTCCCACCGGCCTGACCTGACCGAGCAGGGAGAGCTGAATGCTGGTGTCGATGAGCACATCCTCGACGTCGGCCGGGATGTATTCATCTATGTTCGTGGGGGTGAGGATGGGTTTGTCCACCTGGACCAGGGGGCTGGAAAAGGTGCCCAGGCCGTGGCTCACGAGGTACATGCCCGCCTTGAGTTCGCTGCGCTTGATCCGCTGTTGCATGGCGTGCTCCTATGCAGAATAATAGTAAGCACTCACTGCGCTCGCGGCAACAGGAACAATTCACGCAAACTTGACATAAGCGCCAGGCAGTCCTCCGCAAGGTAGTCTGGCCGGGCTGCGGCGAAGGCCTCACGTTGCGAGTGGCCGCTTGTCACTGCGGCTGCGGCAAGTCCAGCCTGCCGGGCGGCCAGGATGTCCAGGGGGTGGTCGCCCACGAGCAGGGCGCGCTCCGGGCGCACCCCCAGGCGATCCAGCACGGCCAGGGCGTGGGCCGGGTCGGGCTTGACCTTTGGCGCGTCCTCGCGGGCCATGAAGCAGTCGCAGCAGGCCGCGACATCCGGAAAAACCACCTTCACGGCGGCCGTGGAGTTGCGGGTGATGATGCCGGTTTTGATCCCGCCCGCGCGCAGTTCGGCGAGCAGGGGCCGGGTGAAGGGGAAGAGCTGGGCCTCGCGCGCGGCGTCGAGCTCCGTGGCCTGGATGACCAGCCTGCCCCGGCAGTGGAACTCCTGGCCCAGGGGGTGGTCGAACTCGCGGATCTCGTCGGCCAGCTCGTCCAGCCACTCCAGCACGGGCAGCTCGGAGGGCTCCGGCTCTTCGCCCAGGAAGGGCTCGGCCAGGGCGGTCAGCTTGCGGCGCAGGCGCGTGAAGTCGATGTGCAGGCTGGCCAGGGTGCCGTCGAAGTCAAAGAGGATGGCCTGAAACGGCGGGGTGTTTTGGGAGGGCATGGTTCCTCGGTTTTGCTTTGCGGCTGCGTCTTGCCCCAGGGGCGGGAGCGCTGTACACGGGTCGTGGTCAAGTAGTATCGGGAGGGGCTGTGGTCAAGAGCTATGACGTGTTGGTGGCGGGGGCCGGTCCGGCGGGGGCCGCTGCTGCGGCGGTGCTGGCCGGGCGTGGACTGTCCGTGGCGCTGCTGGACCGCGCGGAGCACCCGCGCCCCAAGCTCTGCGGCGGGCTCTTGACGGCCAAGAGCGTGGACGCCCTGGCGCGCATCTTCGGCCTCGGGCTGGCCGACCTGACCCGGCGTGGCGGCCTGTTCCACCAGACCCCGCAGTACCTGTTTCTGCACCGGGGCCGCGAGTTGTTGCGCGGGGCCGCTGCCGAGCCTTTCCGCTTTGTGGACCGCCCGGCCTTTGACGCGCTCTTGACCGCCGTCGCCGTGGCGCGCGGGGCCGAGTATCTGCCTGGCCGCACCGTGGAGGCCTGCGATGCTGCCGCGGGCCTGGTGCGCCTGCGCGGCGGCGGGGAGCTGGCCGCACGCTTCGTCATCGGCGCGGACGGGGCCAACTCCGTGACCCGCCGGGCGCTTGCTCCTGCCGACTTAGAGCGTGGGCTCTGGCGGCGCAACCTGGCCGCGGCCATCGAGGTGGAGCTGCCTGTGGGCAGCGGGCCGGGGCAGTTCCCGCGCGAGGTGCTGGCGCCGGAGCTGCACGTGGGCTCGCCTGCCGCCGGTTACGGCTGGGTGTTCCCGGGGCCGCGCGGGCCCAAGGTGGGCATCTGTGGGCTGCGGCGCCCGGACCGCGACGGGCGCGATTTCGGGGCCCTGTTTCTGGATTTCCTGCTCCTGCTCGGCGTGGCCGAGCCCGAGGGCGTGGCCCTGCACGGGCATCCGCTGCCCTATGGGAACGCCCTGGCCCGCCCTGCGAGCGGGCGGCTCCTCCTGGCCGGGGATGCCGGGGGCTTTGTGGAGCCGCTGTTCGGCGAGGGCATCTTCTACGCCCTGGCCACGGGCGCGCACGCGGCCTCGGGCGTGCTCCACGGGCTGAAGCACGGCGAGGCCGCCGCCGCAGCGGAGTACGAACGGCTGCTTGCGCGCACCGTGCGCCCGGAGCTGGTCTGGTCCGACCGCCTGCGCTGGCTGCTCTTCTGGGCCATGCAGAACATCGGGGCCGGGCCCATCCGGGGTTTCGTCAAAAGCGCGCCAGCGGCCCTGGCCGAGATGGTCCACGGCAGGCGTTCGTTCAGGCTCCTGCTTGGCAAGACCTGGGAGTGGGGCGAGGGCGTGGGCCCTGGCTTGGCCGGGATTCCGGGCGGGACGGCGGACTAGGCCGCGCCTTCGTCCTTGGGCAGATTGCGGCCCGAGGCGGCGGTGCGGGCGAGCACGTCGCAGCGCTCGTTCTCCGGGTGGCCGCTGTGGCCGCGCACCCAGCGCCAGGTGACCTTGTGCGTGGCAATGAGCGGCACAAGCCGCTTCCACAGGTCCTGATTCTTCACGGGCTGCTTGGCCGCGGTCTTCCAGCCGTTCTTCTGCCAGCCCACCAGCCAGCGGTCGGTGAAGGCCTTCATGACGTATTGCGAGTCCGTGAAGATCTCCACCATGCTCTGCTGCTTCAGGGCCTCCAGGCCCTTGATGACGCCCATGATCTCCATGCGGTTGTTGGTGGTGCCGGAGAAGCCCTCGGCCAGCTCCATGCGGTGCTCCCCGCAGACGAGGATGGCGGCGTAGCCGCCGGGGCCGGGATTGCCCAGGCAGGAGCCGTCGGTATACAGGGTCACGGGGGGCAGTTCGCTCACGGGATATCCTTCTGTGTTGCGTTGGTGTGTGCTGAAATTTCGTTCGGGGCCTTGTCTGGTGCTTTGTCCGGTGCCTTGTCCGGTGCCGCTTCTGTGGTCGCAAGGGACGCCAGGCGCGTCTGGATGAGATCCAGGGCCAGGATGAGGCCTTTTTGCCAGCTCCTGCCCGACTCGAAGTGGAAGGGGAAGTGCTCGGTGCTCAGGCTGCGGGCGAAGTCCGCGCCCAGGGCGCGCTCCACCAGCGGCGGCAGCATGACCACGGCGGTTTTCGCCTCCAGGCTCAGGCCCAGAAACAGGGTCTTGCCGTCCTGCTCGGGCGGGCTGAGGGCCCCCTGGCGCACCTGCACCCTGGCTTCGATCCCATATGTTTTGCGCAGGGCCGAAATGAACGCCTGGACCTGCTCCTGCTCGACCTTGGACAGGGTCTTGGTCTCGTCGGAGAGCCCGAAGCGCGTGTTGATGCGCTCAATGTTGCGCTCGCTGTTTTTCCAGAAGCCCACAACCACCAGGCCAAACACCAGAAGCAGCCCGGCAAGGCGCAGCATGTGCTCCAGAAAGCCGCCAGAGCGCACGGAAAAGAAGGCCATGCGTCCTCACAATCGGTTATGTGCCGCATGCGCTCATGCCTGCACCGGGGCTTTGTACCCTCCGCCAGGGCTGCTGGCAAGATGGCCGTGGGCCGGTGCCGCCTCTTAAGGCTTGCCCCGTGGCGGCTGATGCGCTATCTCCCCTGAATAACACTCCCGCCGTGGGAGACCAAATGGCAAGGAGCTATACATGCAGCGTAAGGTACTCCTGGCGGCGCTCGTCGCGCTGGTGGCCCTGGGCGGCTGCGCCCAGCGCGATCCGAATCTCCTGGTGCGGGGGCTTGGCGAGTTCAGCCGCGCCAAGGGCGACTACACCCTGACCATCAAGACCTATGAGCTGGACGCCGCAGGCAATGCCAGGCTGGCCGCCTCCGAGGACGCCTCCACGCGCGGCTTCGTCGAGCGCTCCCTGGCGGATAAGGGCTATATCCTCAAGGCCTCCGGCCCGGCGCGCTACGCCATGCAGGTCCACCTGCTCTGCGCCGATACGCGCAAGGCCAGCCTCGGCCTCGTGGCCGAGGAGGTGCGCCTCCCGGCACAGGCCGTGGGCGCGGGCTACAGCGAGGACATCCACTACTGGCTGCCCGACCAGAAGATGGACATGGCCAATCCTGGCCAGAGCACCCTGGCGAGCAGGCGTGAAGAGATGAGCCCGAGGCTGCGCGCTGGCGGCTCCCCGCACGAGAGGGCCCCCGGAGTCCATGTCGACGCGCCCATGGGCAAGCAGGAGCCCGCCTTCTGCCAGGGCCGGGTGCTCGTCACCCTGACCCCGGCCGGTCCCGGCCCGCTGCGCGAGGTCTTTGTGGGCCGCCGCGCCACGGACGACTGCGCCGCCGTCCCCAACTGCCCGCTGACGACCTGCCGCACGGCCCTGGAGCAGACCCTGGTGTACGAGCTCGACACCCGCTTCTAGCCGCGCTTTTCCGTCCTTTGCCTCTTGCGACAACAGGCCGCTCCCCGACAAGCCGGGGGGCGGCCTTCTTCGTGCCTGGCGCAACGCTCCGGGTTACCAGGCGTCGCGGTGCACGCGCTCCGGGCGGAAGCGGTCCACGCGGCCTGCGGCCATGTCCGGGTGGCCGAGGGGGACGAAGCTGTGCGGGATGACGGCCTCGGGGATGCCGAGCAGCGCGCGGAAGTTGTCCATGCGCGACTGCTCGGGGTACACGCCCACCCATACCGCGCCCAGACCCTGGGCGTGCAGGGCCAGGAGCAGGTTCTGGGTGGCGGCGGCGCAGTCGATGGGCCAGTAGCCGGGGTATTTCTCCAGGGCCGGTTCGGCGCAGACCAGGATGGCCGCCTGGGCCTGCCGGGCCATGGACGCGTGGGGGTGGAAATCAGGCACGCGGTCCAGCTTGGCGCGGTCGGTCATGAGCACGAAATGCCAGGGCTGGGCGTTGCCCGCGCTGGGCGCGGCCATGGCGGCCTCCAGCGCGGCCTGGATCATTTCCGGGGCCACGGCCTCGGCGCTGAATTTGCGGATGGAGCGGCGGGTCATGAGGCAGTCTAGGGCGTCCATGGGGTCCTCCTTTTGGGGCTGTGGGCCAAGCATACGCGCCCGCCGGGCGGTTCGTAAAGCCGGTGGGCCCGCGTCCGGAAAGCCTGCCTTGCACGGCGCCTTTGGCTTATGGTATAAAATTTCAAATGGGTGCGCGATGCTGAAGACCATTCATGCTGAAGAACGTTTCGTCACGGTGGCGATGCTGGGCCTGCTGGTCGTGGCGTTGTTCGTCGTGTCCCGGTATGACTATCTGCTTTTCCACGGCTTGATGGAGATGGTGAGCGTGGTGATCTGCGCGAGCATCTTCTTTCTGACCGTCCATGCCCGGAGGCATCTGGAGAACGCGGCCCTGCGGCTTCTGGGCGTGGCCTTCCTGTCCATCTCACTGCTCAACCTGCTGCACACCCTGGCCTACAAGGGCATGGGCGTATTCCCCGGCTACGACGCCAACCTGCCAACCCAGCTCTGGGTCGCCCTGCGGCAGATGAGCGCCGTGACCTTCCTGCTGGCCGCGCTGCTGCTTGGCCGCAAGGTGCGGCTGGATATCGCCGCAGGCGCTTATGCCGTGCTCACCGCCGCCCTGATCTGGGCGGTGTTCACGGGTAATTTTCCGGACTGCTTCGTGGAGGGCCGGGGGCTGACCCCGTTCAAGATCAGGACGGAGTTCGCGGCCATGCTCATGCTGGCCTGGGCCGGGGTGCTCTTTTACCGGCGCAGGGAGTATTTCGACTCCACGGTCGTGCCGCTTCTGCTCAGCTCCATCACCCTGAGCGCGCTGGCCGGAGTGGCCTTCTCGGTCTACGTCGGGGTCTATGACCTCTCCAACTTCACGGGGCACATGCTGCTGCTCTTTTCCGCGCTCTGCCTGCACCGGGCGGTGTTCGTCACTGGCGTGTCCACGCCGTACGCGCTGATCTCCCGCAAGCTGCGCGAGGCCGAGGCCCAGTTCCGGGGCATTGTGGAGAACTCCGCCGAGGGCCTGTTCCAGATGGACCGCGAGGGGCGCATCCTGGCGGCAAACCCGGCCTTTGCCAGGGTCCTGGGCTACGGTGACGCGGCCCTTGCCTTGGGCCAGCCGCTCAGCCGCCACTTCCCTGGCGGGCCGCAGGAGTTTCGGCAGGTTGTGGAGCCTGCCCTGGAAGGGAGCAAGGTTCTGCAACACGAGCTGGCCGCCCAGCGCCTGGACGGCATGCGGGTCTGGCTGTCCTTGAGCGTTCTGCCAGCGCAAGGGGAAGAGGCGCAGCGCCTCAACGGCTCCCTGCGCGACATCAGCACCCAGGTGCAGATGGAGAACCTGCGCCAGGACGTGGAGCGCATCCTGCAACACGAGCTGCGTTCCCCCCTGTCCGGCATCCTCGGGCTTGGCCGCGTGCTCAGCGAGGACACGACCCTGCCCCCCACGGTCCGCGACATGGGCGGCATGATAGCGGACACCGGCTGGCGGCTCCTGCGCATGACGGATGAGTCCATGGCCCTGCGCCGCCTGGAGGAGGGAACCTACATCCCGGAGCTGGGCCCGGTGGAACTCTTGGAGGTGCTGGAGCGTGTGCGCATGTGGCATGCGACCTTGAGCGGGCGCAAGGCCCTGGAGGTGCGCCTGCTGCTGGACGGCGAGGCCACGCAGGCCGGGAGCTCCTGCCTGGTTCGGGCCGATGAGCATCTGTTGGAGCACGCCCTGTCCAACCTTTTGAAGAACGCTCTGGAGGCCACGCCGAAGGGCACCACGGTCACCGTTCGCGTTGATTCCCCGCACGAGGGCGCTGTCAGCGGGCACGCCGCGCAATTCTGGCAAGGCGATCCCGCAAAGGCGGTTCACGTGGTCATCCACAACCTGGGCGAGGTGCCCAAAGACGTGCGCGGGCGGTTTTTCGAGCGCTACGCCACCAGCGGCAAGACGGCGGGCACGGGCCTTGGGACGCACATCGCCCGCCTGGCCGTGCTGGCCCAAGGCGGCGGCATCGCGTTCACTTCCTCGGCCAGCGAGGGCACGACCCTGCACGTGATCCTGCCGGGCGCCGAGCGCAAGGTACCGGTCGCGCCATGAGAACCCTCGGCCGCTACGCCATTCTGGGCCTG
>JAHIUD010000113.1 GCA_018817515.1 Pseudomonadota bacterium | reverse complement strand
GGTTGGGCACCTCGGCGGCCTTGGAGGAGGCGATGTACCGCAGGAAGGACGGGATCGCGATGGCGGCCAGGATGCCGATGATGACGACGACGATCATGAGCTCGATGAGGGTGAAACCGGATTGTTTTTTCATGTTGGACTACCTTTCTTGGGCCGTTGGCCCGGGTTAAAAGTCGAATCTAGTCTCCGTCGTTGTACGTGACGGTGGTTTCGCGGTCGTGCGAGGACACGTAGATCGTGTCCGTCGCGGTCTCGGCTGTCAGGTTACAGATCGCCAGCACATAGAACCACTGGGTCTGGGGCGTCTGCTGGTTGTAGATGTTCTTGCCGTACGTGCCACCGGGGGCGACGTTGGCCGCGCCGGCGATGGTGGCGTAGCCGCAATACATCCAACTGTCGGGAGGCCGCACGCCCAGGTTGGCCCAGGGGGAGTTGGCGGCCGGCTCCCATTTTTTCCTCTTGGGCTCGCCCGTGGCCAGCAGCACCGGATACACGGTGGTCTCGGCCGCCGCCGACGAGAGGAAATAGCCGTTCTCCGCCTGGAAGGCCAGCTGGGAACGCTTGATCTCGGCGAACATGCCCGGCACCTCGGCGGCCTTGGCGGAGTTGCCCTGCCGGCGGAAGGAGACGATGGCGATGGCGGCCAGGATACCCAGCACCACGACCACGATCATCAGTTCAACAAGGGTAAAGCCGGTACGTTTCATCGAAAGACCTCTCCGCGTCGCTCAACAACGCAAGCCGCGGGCCAGATCGACGCATCCGGGAAAAAGCCGCGGGACACATGGACATCGCCGCTGTTCCAGACAGGGCGCCGTGTGTATATATGACATTTTACGTCACTTCGGGGCCACAAAACGTCACCCCTCCCCCAGGCCGAGCTTGGCCATGCGGTAGCGCAGGGAGCGGAAGGTGATGCCCAGCCGCCGGGCGGCCTCGGTGCGGTTGCCGCCGGTGGCCGACAGGGCCTCGAGGATGCGGACCCGCTCGAGCCCGGAGATCTGCTCGTCGAGGTTGCCTTCCGGGGAAACGGAGGGATGGGCGCCGGACGCCGCGGGCGGGCGCAGGTCCGCCAGATCGATGACCCCGTCCTGATCCAGCACCACCGCACGCTCGAGCATGTTCTCGAGCTCGCGCACGTTGCCGGGAAAGGCGTAGGACATGAAAAACAGGTGCGCCTCATCGGACAGTCGAGGCCGGATGATCGCGGCCTCGGAGGCCAGCCGCGACAGCAGTTGATCGGCCAGGATCGGGATGTCTTCGCGGCGCTCGGAGAGCGACGGCACGCGGATGCTCACGACGTTGAGCCGGTAGTAGAGATCCTCGCGGAAACGACCTGAGCGCACGTCGTCCTCGAGGTTGCGGTTGGTCGCGGCCACCACGCGCACGTCCACCGGGATCTCCTTGGTGCCGCCCACGGGCTTGACCGAGCGCTCCTGCAGCACGCGCAGCAGCTTGACCTGCAACTGCAGCGGCATGTCGCCGATCTCGTCGAGGAGCAGGGTCCCACCGCCGGCCGCCTGGAACAGGCCGTCGTGGGTGGAATCAGCGCCCGTGAAGGCGCCCTTGACGTGACCGAACAGTTCGCCCTCGAGCAGCGTCTCCGGGATCGCGCCGCAGTTGACGGCCAGAAACGGCCCGCCCTTGCGCCCGCTGAGCTGGTGCAGGGCCCGGGCCACCCGCTCCTTGCCCGTGCCCGAGTCGCCGGTGAGCAGCACGCCGGCCCGCGCCGGGGCCGCCTTGAGCACGAGGTCCATCACCGTCTTCATCGCCGGGGACGCGGCGACGAACTGCACCGAATCAGGGCCCGAGCTCTGCAGCTGCCGCCGCAGCTCCTCGTTTTCGCGACGCAGGGCCCGCTGGTCGATGGCCCGCGCGACGGTCAACTCGAGCTCGGCGATCTCGAAGGGCTTCTGCACGAAGTCGAAGGCGCCCGCGCGCACGGCGTCGATGGCGTTCTCGATGGTGCCGTGGGCGGTGATCATGATGACCTCGATCCCGGTCCATTTCTGCTTGACTTTTTTCAGGAATTCCATGCCCGAGATGCCGTGCATCCGCAGGTCGGTGATGATCACGTCGGCCGGATGTTCCTCGAGAAAGGCCAGCGCGGACTCGGCGTTTCCGAAGGTCTCGATCCGGTGGCCCAGACGGGAGAACGCGATCTGGAGCATCTTGCGCACGCTGGCTTCGTCATCGACGATCACAAGTTGGAACGCGGGGCGGTTCATGGCCGTTTACCGTAGTCCAACTCACCCGGGAATGCAAGAAACGGCCTACGGTTTGTCCTCGGGGAGGCGGCTCTCGAGCAGCCGCATGAGGCTGCGCGCGAATGGCTCCTCGCTTCCCTGGAGATCATCCTGGAGGTGGCGGAACTCCAGCTCCCCGGGAGAGCCGGCGGTCGTGCGCTGGATCGTCCGCAGGCGCAGCGCGGGATCCGCGGACGGGACCGGCAGGGCCGGCGGCTCGGGCAGCGGCGCCACGCGAAAGACCAGCTTCTGAAACCGCAACTGGGGCCAGGAGGCGCGCATGGCCCGGTCGAGATCCCCCGAGCGGAAGGACATCTCCTGCTTCCAGATGATGTTGCGCACCGCGATCACCAGCGTGGCGCCGTCGTAGGAGAGGGGCGCGGTCCCTTCGGGAAACGGGGCCGGCAGCGTACTCCACTCCTGCTGCATGCGCGTCAACTGGAAATGGTGCATCAACTGGGGATTGCGCCGCAACAGGGCGTCGATGATCCGGGAGAGGGGGGAAGGTTCAAAGCCCATGATGAGTGGTTCTACCGCCGAAGGAAGCCGGATTCCAGCTCCGTGGTGGTGATTTCCATGGACACAGGCCGCCCGTGGGGGCAGTGCCCGCCCGAGGGCAGGGTCCGGATCTGGTGAAACAGGGTCAGCGCCATCGGCTGCGTGATCGGATCGTGCTTGCGCAGCGCGCTGTGACAGGCCATGGTGGCCGCCATGCGCTCGTGGACCTGCAGGCCTTCGGCGGCCCCGCGGCCGGCCGAGAAGCCCTCGAACAACTCCGCGAGCAGCGGCTCCACAGGGCGCGTGCCCAGGGACGCCGGAACGCCCCGGATCACCAACTGGCGTTCGCCGAAAAGGTCGAGATCGAAGCCCAGAAGCGCCAGCTCGGCGAGCCAGGGCTCCCAATCTGAACTATGACCTACTTCCACGGTGAGCGGCAGCAGCAGGCCCTGGCAGAGGCGCCGGCTGCCTCTGAGGTTGGCCAGGATCTCGTTGTAACGCACGCGCTCGGAGGCCGCGTGCATGTCCATGACGATGAGCGTCCCGGCAAGGGAAAACAGAAGATACAGTCCATCGTGACAGCCCAGATAACGGACCCCCTCGGCGGGGAGGGTTGATTTTTTGCTCTCGACTCTTGTAGCGGTGCTTTCTTTGCCCTTTGTCTTTTCAATAAAATCCGGCACCGGGGTGGCCTCGAGGGCGGGAGCCCCAGCGAACAGGCTCTCGATCCGGCTCCGGGCGCTCGTGGAAGCCTTTGGCCGGACCGGCGGCGGCCCGGACACGGCCGGCGGCGGCGGTGCGGAGATCTTCCCCGGCGACGATGATCGGACCTGCGCCGATGCGGGCCCTGACCCGCCCTTGCGGTTGCGCGCCAGGGCCTGGGTGATGGCTGCCTTCACGGGCAGCGACGCGCCCCCCGATGCAGGACGTCCGCCGGACTCCGCAGGACGTCCGCCGGACTCCGCACGTCCGCCTGGCTCCGCAGGACGTGCGCCGGGCTCCAGAGCCGTCTGGGACGCCGGCGTCGACTTCAATTGGTAGGTCCGCAGGCCCTTGCCCGCCACCCAGGGTGCCGCCGACAGCGCCTTCTGCATCGTCGAACGCACAAAGCCCGCCACCAGGCGCTCGCTGCGAAAGCGGACCTGCGTCTTCTGGGGATGCACGTTGACGTCCACCATCGCCGGCGGGAGCT
>JAHIUD010000092.1 GCA_018817515.1 Pseudomonadota bacterium | reverse complement strand
GGTCCAGATCGTGTTCGCTCGCAGCCTGGATCAGCATACCAGGCAATGGTTTTCGGCAGGCGCAAGCGTCAGCGGAGTCATGATAGCACATGCGGAATTCGTCGATCAACGGCCCCTGACCCAGCCCCGCGCCAACGGCCGCAACGATGGCGTCGTTGATGGCCTCCACGGCCTGCCGGGTTGTGGCGCCACGCGCCACGTCGGGCTGATTGGACACCACGATGAGCCGATAGCCTGCAGTCTTCAAACGTGCGAGCGCTTCGGCCACGCCGGGGAGTAACTCCACCTCCGCCGCGCAGGACGGCGGATACGGCTTGCCTTCACGCACCACTGAGGCGTTGATGACGCCGTCGCGGTCAAGAAAGATGGCGCGATTGCTCGGCACAGGCATGGCTCGCCCCTTGTGGCCTTAAGCCTTGGCCGCGCCTTCCCACTTGGTCTGGTTGGCCTTAAGCTTGGGGTGGCTCACAAGCAGATGCCAGATGACCGCCTGAAAAGCCTCGGTATGCGGGGTGATGGTTTCCGGGTTCACCACAGGGATGACCACGCAGGCCTGGGCCACCTTGGCCGTGTAGCCGCCGTCACGGCCGACCACGCCGGTGACCTTGGCCCCCACCTGCTGCGCCAGCTCAAGCGCAAGCACCAAGTTGGGGCTGATGTTCTTCTCCAGGTTTCCGCCGCCCACCGAGAGCACGAAGAGCGCGTCCTTAGCGTTCAGGCGGCTGGTCTTGAGCCACTCCACGAATACCGTGGCCCAGCCCTCGTCGTTGGTGCGGGCCGTCAGCTCAGAGACATTGTCCGTGGGGGCGTAGGACTCGATGCCCACGATCTTGCGAAAGTCGTTCACGGCGTGGGAGCAGTTGCCCGCGCCACCGCCAACACCCAGAAAAAACACCCGGCCGCCCTCGGCCCGTACCGTGGCCAAAAGATCGGCGACCTTCTCCACGTCCTCAAGATTCAATTTGCCGATGATCTCCACGGCCTCGGCAAGGTGGTTCGCAGCGTAGCTCATCATTTCTCCTTAACGGCAAAGTAGTTCGTAGTCTCGCGTAGGCCCTCAGGAGAGCCAATTTCATAAAATCGATTTGTAACCTCATATCCAGCGAGTTGTCCAGCTATAGACAATCGATGACAGACCGTTGCAAGATCAACGGGCTGTCCCTCCGGCACATCACGCAAAGCCCCATCCGTGAATACGGAAAGGCCGTAATCGATATGGCGCATTTCCGGTCGTGGCGCCGCCTTATTGTACTCGATCACAACGTCATCGCGGTAGTAAGCGTTGCTCTTGTCCCAGCGGTCAGCGTTCTCAAGCACGGTCATGAGGGCCAGCTTGCCGCTGGCGTGGAAGGCGGCCTGCGCCGGCGCAAAATCTATGGGCAGAAAGGAGTCGCCGTAGAGCACGAAGAACGCTGGCCCCAGGAACGGCAGCGCGCGTCTGAGGGCACCGGCCGTGCCCAGGCGTGTGGGACCGTCAGGGGAATAGGCAACCTCAATGCCGAAGGCCGAGCCATCGCCCACGCTCGCCTCAATCTGCTCGCCCAGATGTCCGATGAGCAGCACCACACGTCGGACCCCCTGTCCGCGCAGATAGTCCAGCTGGCGGTGCACGAACGGCTTGCCCGACACCTCGACCAAAGCCTTCGGGATGGTGAGGGTGATAGGCCGCAGCCGCGTGGCCAGGCCGCCCATGAGAATCGCTACCGGAAGCATCGCGCCAGGGTCGCTCATGCCAGGATGACCTTGGTGCCTTCAAAATCAAAATGGAAACGTATTTCCTCCAGGCCGGCGCTGACCATGGCCTTGCGCAGCCTCCTGCGGTCGTAAGCATAGAACAACAAGAACCCGCCGCCGCCCGCGCCCACGAGCTTGCCGCCCACAGCACCGTTCTTCATGCCCAACTCGTACAATTCGTCGATCTTCGGATTGCTCATACCCCCGCTACGGCGCTTCTTGTGCTCCCAGTGCTCGTGCATGATCTCGCCGAAATTCAACGGGTTGTTCCCTTCCAAGGCATCCTTGCTGCGATAGCCAAGCTCTTTGACATAGTGCAGGTTGTTCAGCATGTCGCCATCGTTTTTCTTGGTGCGGGTGTTCTGGTCCTTCAGGATGCTGCTCGCGCTGCGTGAGAAGCCCGTGAAGAACAGCAGAAGATTGTCCTCCAAGTCGTGCATGGTGTCCACGCTCAAGGCCAAGGGTTTGGCCTTCACAGAGTCGTCCTTGTAAAAATTGAAACAGGTGACACCGCCAAAGGCCGCAATGTACTGGTCCTGCTTGCCTATGGGCTCGCCCAGACGGTCGATCTCGATATGGCAGGCCAACTCGGCCAGCTCCCCCGGATGGATGAGGTGCTTTCGATGGGCGTACAGGGCCTTAAGCACGGCGGTGGTGAAGCTGCCCGACGATCCCAGGCCAGTGCCCGCAGGGATGTCAGCCAGGGTGGTGATCTCAAGCTGCGGGGTATTGAAGCCCAGCTGTTTGATGGCCTCGCGAATGATCGGGTGTTTGACATCCTGCACCTCTTCCACATGCTCCAGCTCGGAATACTTGAGGAAGATGCCAGAGATGAAGGGCCGCATGACCGTGACGTACACATAGCGATCAATCGCCCCGGCGATGAGGAAGCCCTCGTGATCGCGGTAGTAGGAGGGCAGGTCTGTGCCGCCGCCGCCCAGGGAAATGCGCAGCGGACTACGAACAATGATCATAGCCGGACTCCTGATAGATCGTGTTCACAACGGTGAGCGCCGCAATGGCCTCGCCCAGGCCGGAAGCGGGCTGGCGGCCAAGGCGGATGTCCTCTTGAAATTCCTGCATCTCGGCCAGCCAGGAATTGTCGGGCATGGGGTATTCCCAGGCGGTCGTCTCCGGTGGGCCCATCTCGGGCAGCATCTTGTACCAGGTCAGCCGCTCCGTGCCGTAGCTGCCGCCCAAGCCCTCCACGGAGAGCTTGCCATCGCGGCCGTACAGCTCGAAGCTGAAGGTATTCTTCCACTCCGAGCAACTGGCGTGCAGAAAGGCCACACGCTTCTCCACCGTTTTGAGCAGCAAAAAGGCGTTGTCGTCCACCGGCATGTCCCAATACATGGTGTGAGCGCTGCCGGAAATCTCCGTAAACTCGCCCAAAAACCAGCGCGACAGGTCGATGAGGTGCACGCCCTGATCGATGAGCTCGCCGCCGCCGGAGAGCTCTGGTTTGGCGCGCCACTCGCGTTCATAACCCACGCGGCCGCCGTGGCCATAGCGCGCGCGGATGAACATCAGCGGGCCAAGTACGCCGGAATCCACCACCTGCCGAGCTTTTTGGAAGGCCCGGTGGTAGCGGTGGTTGAAGCCCACATGCACCAGCGAGCCAGTTTGACGCGCCAGCTCGGGCAAGGGTTTCAGCTCGTCGGGGTGGCGTGCGGCAGGCTTTTCCACCAACACGTGTTTGCCCTGGGCAATGGCCCCTGCTGTGATTTCAGCCAGGACATCGTGCAGGGTGGCCACCACCACGATGTCCACGTCCTTGCGGGCCACTGCCTCGCGCCAATCTGCGGTGGCGTCGCAGCCGGGAACCGTGGCCGCCAGGGCCTTGGCGCGGTTCAGGTTCACGTCCGCGCACACAGTAAGTTTCGCCCCGTCAAGATTATTGCTCCGTCGCTGGCCAATGTACCCGCAACCGACGATGGCGACTTTGAAAACAGTTGTCGCACTCATTTGTCGTTCCCCCAGCCCATGCCACGGTCCTTGGGCACAATGCGCCGCAGAGCGTAAATATCGGTCGTGTTCAGCTCATCCAGATGCTTGGGCAGTTCGCTCCAGGGATCCCACACAGCGGAAAGCAGCTTGCCCGTGACCCCATTGCTGGCATCTGAAGCCAGGAACACGGCCAAGTCGGCCCCCTTTGAGAGCGGCGTGCCGCCGCTGGCGCGCTGCTTCAGCGACTGCGCGTAAAACTTCTCGCCGACCTTTTGCGGCCCGGCGGCCAGCACCTCGTCGAGCAAGCGGGTGTTCAACGCGCCCGGGGCGATGGCGTTAACGTCGATGCCGCTTTCCTTGACTTCCAGGGCCAGGGTCTCCACAAAGCGCACGATACCCGCCTTGGATACCGCATAGGCGCTGACGCCAGGCATGGGGTTTGTAGCACCTCCGCCGGAAAGCTGAACTATTTTTCCACCGCCTTGGGCCTTCATGCCGGGCAGCACTGCCCGGCACATGAGAATGGAGCCGAGTAAATTGATTTCAATAGCCTGGACCCACTTGCCCCAATCAACGTCCTCGATGTTGCCCATGGGGCCATAGACGCCGGCGTTGTTTACCAAAATATCTAGGCGGCCGTGTTGGCGCAGACTCTCGGCCGTCATGGCGTTTGCCGATTCTAACCGGGAGACATCGCCGGCCACGGTTTCCACGCGCTGCCCGGGCGCAAGGTGTAGGCGCAAAGACGCGGCGGCTTGGGCTAGTAGTTCGGCGTTGCGCGCACACAAGGTCACACTGGCCCCGGCGGCTACGAACGCACGGGTTATCTCCAGGCCAAGACCTTGATTTCCGCCGGTGATAAGGGCGACTTTGCCCTTGAGCGAAATGTTCATATGCAGCTCCCCGCACGCGCTTTCGGCGTGCCGACGGCTCTATACGTGAGTTGCCCTTCTGCAGCAAGATTGCACAGGAAGCGATCGGCATCAACTACCACCACTCCCGGCGCGGCGGCGGCCACGTCCTGCTGCGCCATATTTCGATACAGCGGCCACTGGGTACAGACCACCAGCGCCTGTGCCCCAGCAAGGGCCTCCAGCGGAGCCGCGACACGGCGCACACCGGCAAGCGCAAGCGGCAGCTCGCCTGCGGCCGGGTCATGGGCCGTCACCTCGGCCCCCTGGTCCAGCAGCCACCGGCACAGCTCGACGGCCATGGAGCGGCGCAGGGTGTCGGTGCCAGGTTTGTAGGTCAGCCCCCACACTGCCACGCGCACGCGCGGAAAGGCCGGACAGTGGGCGGCCAGCGTGCGGCGCGTCCACAGCTTGTGGTCATCGTTGCTCACCTTGACCGAACGTACCAGCGGCAGGGTTAGGTTCGCTTTATCGGCCGCGTGGGACAAAAATGCGATGTCCCGCGCGAGCGTGCCCCCGGCAAAGGCTGCGCCGGGTGAAAGATACGCCTTGGGTCCAATGCGCTGCTCGGTCTTGAGTCCGCGCTCTACTTCCTTGGCGTCGGCCCCGGTAGCCTCGCACACCGTGGCGATCTCGTTGGCGAAGGTGACGGACAGGGCCAGGAAGGCGTTAATGGCGTGCTTGGTCATTTCCGCGCTTTCCACGCCCATGACTTCAACCCGGTCGGCGATGGTAGCGAAGACCTGGAGCAGACGCGCCTCGTGCGGTGTTCCGGGGCGTAGGCCCAAAATCACGCGGTCGGGATTGAGGAACACGTCGATGGCCTTGCCTAAGCGTAGGTTCTCCGGCGAGCAAGCGAACCCGAGGCGCTTCTCCGGGCAGGACGACGCAGCCAGTGCCTCCAGCCGTGCAACGGAGCCCACGGGCAACTGCGAAGACACAAGCACCGTGGCCCCTGCGGGCAGGTGCGGCAGCGCGCGTGCCACACGCTCAACGACGAAATCCACGTCGGCGTTGTCGTCCTCGTCCACGGGAGTGTCGAACGCAACCCAGAGCAGTTCGCAGTCAGCCAATGCATTGGCAGGATCGGTAGAAAAGTACAGCCGACTGGCGTTCAGGCCCTCGCGAAGCAATTCGTTCAGGCCTGGCTCGGATATGGGCGCGCGGCCCCCGGCCAAGGCTGCGACGACTTCTGCGTCCTCCTCCAGCCCGGAGACCTCATGCCCGCGCGCGGCCAAGCAGGCCGCCGTCACGCTACCCAGGTGCCACAGCCCTTGCACGCAGATTTTCATGAACGCGCCTCGAACAACCAGGGGTTGGCGGCCAGGAAGGCCACTGTGCGGTCGACGCCTTCAAGGATTGTCAGCTTGGGTGTCCAGCCAAGGGAGCGGATCTTCGCGGTATCGAGGTAGATGAATGGGCTGTCGCCGATCCAGCCGCGCGTACCGCCGGCATAGTCCAGCCTGGGGCTGGCCTTCATGTTGGCGCAGATGCGTGCAATGGAATCATTGACCTCCACATAGCCATCCACTCCAAGGTTAAAGATGTTTACCTTATCCGTGGCCTTGTCCATGGTCAGCAGGATGGCGTCCAGACAGTCCTGGATGTACAGATAGGATTTGCGCTGGTGGCCATCGCCCAGCACGCGCAGGGTGGAAGGGGCCAGCGACAGGGAGCGGAAGAAGTCGAACACGTGGCCGTGGGTGTAGCGTTCGCCCAAGATCGACACGAAGCGGAATATATAGCCCGTGAAGCCGAAGCCCTCACAATAGGCGGAGATGAGACCCTCGCAGGCTAGTTTGGAAGCGGCGTAGAGTGAGGTCTGGATGGGGAAGTGGGCGTTCTCGGGCGTCGGGATCTGGTCGGCCTCGCCGTACACGGAGCCCGTGGACGAAAAGGCGATGCGCTTCACGCCGTTTTTGCGCATGGCCTCCAGCACGTTGTAAGTGGCAATGGTGTTCTGCTCCAGGTCGCGGCGGGGATGCTCCGTGCCAAATCGCACGTCTGCGTTGGCGGCCAGATGCACCACGGCCTCGGCCCCGGCGAACCAGTCTTTCATGCCATCCACGTTCAGCATGTCGCCCTCGATGAGCCGGAAACGACCGTTTTTCAACGCACTATCCAAGAACCGCCGCTGGCCGGTGGAAAAATTGTCAATACCGACGACGGTCTGCCCGTCGGCCAGAAGCCTGTCCACGAGATTGCTGCCGATAAATCCCGCGGCCCCAGTGACGATGATCATGGTGTTACCTCATTTTCACGTTGAAATTGCGGGATGACCCGCTACGAGATCGTGACGCGTGGGCCTGCCACGCAGTTGCTCTGCTTGGACCAGAAAAGTGTGCGGATAAAAAATATACGTTTTGCGCCCTAAAGGCGCGGCAACGCCTGCCTCCCATGTCGGAATGTGTCTCACCGGTGCGCACACCTGTGATTGGTTCAGCTATAATAGTTTCGGTCACGTTTCAACAGAAACCTCCCCGCCTTTGCTTTGCGTCTAGACCATATTTCTCTCTATCCAGTCTCTGGATGCAATGATGTCGCTCACCGGGCGCGCAACGGAAGCCGAGTACTGTGTCAGAACCCAAGAATATATTTTGTGAGCCGGAGCGAACTCTCCCATCCGGATCAATATATCCGCCTCACTCAGTTGAATATTATAGTCAGATGGCGCGATTTCCTGCATCCGTCTGACTGCAACAAGCGCCTCCTTGAGGCTGCCAAGATTGACATGCGCCCTCACAAGGCGGTCAAGCGCGGGTACGTCATTCTCAATGTCGGGGAGTTGGCGCAAAAGTCGGATCGCGAGTTCGTTGTCGCCATCTTCGATGGCGTGGTCCGCCTGCCGAACGAAGTCAGGGTATTTGATCGGGTCGCCGTATGGGATGTCGCAACCCGCACACAGGGGCATTCCGCTCAAATCCCGGGAAAGAAATTTCGCTAGGTATCCGAGATACACATTGCCATTCCTGATTTCCGCCAAAGACTGTGTGGTTATGTTGCCTATACGCAACGCGCCGACAGCGTCCCTGCACCCACACGCGGTAACCTCACCATTATCATAGATCATGTTCGTGTCCAAAAGCCATCCACACAATCTAAGCGGCCGAATACCGAGGCTCTGCTGACATGTGCGCAGATTGGAAAAGGGATCAACGTCCCCGAGCGTTGAATGCCCGGCGAAATTGTCTGGCACGACCATATCAATCCTATCCGGTTCGAAACCGAGGGTCTTGAGGAACGCGATAGAGTTCTCTGCCTGCTCGGCGTCAAGCACGACTCCTCGAATCGAAAGCAACTCAGCTTTACCCAACTTGGCAAGTTCGCTACGCAGAGCCCACAGGTTTCTAGTCACAGTTTCGAAGTTCCCACCGACATACATTGACTCATAGCTTTTCTTGTCATGCCCGGCGAAAGAGCCAATCATGCTTAATTTTCCCCGGAAAGTCAGCGCGCAAAGTTTGGCAATATTTTTTCTATTAAGTGTTGTGCAGTTTGTACTGATGAATGTACTGAGCCCCGCGTCCATTGCATAACCCATGTACGACTCAAAACTCGGATTAAGCATTGGCTCACCCTGAGCACCCGTGAAATTAACATGTGTGTACCCATTAAGCAGCATCTCCGAAATGACTTTCTTAAACAGGCCAAAATCCATGAAGCCGGAGTTTCTAGTCCATGCCTTCCAACCGCACATGGCACACCGCAAGTTGCAACTTCTCGATATCTGAATAAACATCTGCCCAGACATGTAATTCCGTGATTTAAAATCCAAGAGAATCCTCTCGTCCTTTTCAATGTCCTCCTTTTGGCATCGTTGTAAAAATGCGGTTCTTGGGTCAGGTGCAGTAGCAGGGTGCTCCTTTCTGAAAAAAACTTTCTTTAATATTTTCATGACTGTATCTTTCTGGATATGCTGCCTCCAAAGTCGGCAGGGCAACCAGCAGTTATAGACACCCCAAACCGTGCGACCTGAATTTCGAAAACATTGGAAGATTCACACTATGGCGCGGGCAATATACAAAACGTCCCTGCAACCACAGTCTACAAGGACGTAACTGGCATTCGCCCCAAAAGCACTGAGTTCTAATCAGACGGCTGGAAGCAGTGAGCAGCAACCGGTCTGGCCTGCGCACTGGGATCGTCACAGACCTCCCCACCGATTGCTGCCCAGCACTCTGCGCGATCAGAATGCTCAAAATACAACATTGACGTAGCTGCACATCTATAGAAATATTCTTCTTCATCGCGTCTGACGGACATAGTGTTTCTTTTCAACCTGCAGACGCGCAACAACTGCCACTGTCATCGAATTCCTATGAGGGATACTCAGCCGGGTAAAAATTCCGCGCTGGCCTGCACTAACCGGCCCTGATGAGCCGAACCATTTCCTTGAACTCTCGGTTGAGAACTTCATAGGTGTCATCTTCCCATACCCACTTCTGGAACTTGCCAGCATAGTCCGGCGAGCCATCGGCATGAAAGCCAAGCCAAGACATAAATTCCACGCTGCAATGAGGCACGGAGGGCACGACGAACTTGAAGAGCAGGTACCTGATCTTTTTGCTGAGCGTCGCCGCGACGGTCGGCCCATTGTTCACGCTCATATTGAGGAATGCGCGCTCATAGAGGGCGAATCGCAGGTCCACATCGAAGCAAGCGGGCTCAAACGTTGGGTAACAACCCAGCGCTGACTTCTTGAACTCCTCGATATGGTCGGTGTCCGGCAGAACAACCACAGCATATTTGCTGCAGTCAAGGCTACCAAGAAACTTGCTCCACGCTTCAACGTCGGAGTTGCGTTGCGTGTCGACACGATATTGCCGCAACGTCACACAGATCAAATCGCGGTTGAACAAGAAGCTGGACAACCAGCGATCAACAAAACGGTGGGCCTCAACAGTCGCCTCAAACCCCGCCATGAGGTCCGGGTTGTGGTTGACCAGTCTGTAGTATTCGGCATGGTGAGTGACATCATTCGGCGGATACTCTACGACAGTGCCATTGAAGACCTCGGGATTCGTCGTGACGTTCCTGTCCTTGACATTTATCACCGTGGAGTTCGGAAGCAGTTCGCACATCTGCGTGACGATGTGGAAAACGCGGAACATCCTCGCCTGCCCATCGACCACGTTGTTGACTTCCTCGGAGACGCCTGCCTGTGTATCGATGTTATCGGGATTGACGAGCTGAATTATCAGCCCGTCAATCCCGAGGAGTTTCCGCTGTATGTCCGCAGCTTGCAGGAAGAACGAAACGTCATAAGAAATCGGGTGCTTGTTCATGTCATAGGTGGCGACCAAATGGGTTTCCCCTCTTGGTACATTCTGCGCCAAATAATTGCGGAGCTCTTGAACGATATCCCGGCACCTGTTGGCCACAGTATGAGAACTCAGGGTACGCGCCTGCCCGTTTCTCGCAATTCTCTCCCGTTCTTCCGGATGAGAGAGCAAATAGGTGATTTTTTCTAAGCATTCGTCAACAGTCGTAAACGTTACAATCTCGTTGTCGATGTCGAAGAACTCGCGCATGGAGTCGCCATGGTCCGTCAAAAGGCATGACCCTACGCCAGTGGCTTCATAACAGCGGATGTTGCCGATGTCCGCCTCTTCATCACGATGCAGATTCAAGACGATCTTTGAGTCTGCAAGCAGGCTGTAGTAGTCAGAACAGCGCAACAACGGCTTCTTCACCCGTGAACGGGAGAAAAGCTTGGCCAGGGGCTTTCTTTTAATGAAATAGTACCCAAACTTGTGCTTGCATGTAGCAAAAATGTATTCTGGAGAAATCGAAGTCTCCCTGACTCGCGAGGCTAGGCTTATGACATAGTGCAAACGATTTGGGAGAAATGGCCGGGCATAGTGCCAAGCCATGTTCGGTACCATCGCCAGCACCTTGATTATTTTAGCTTTAATTATTGACTTTCGACCGATGACTCTTTCAGGCTCTTTCGTGAAAATCTGAAGCTTCGTCCGTCGCATCAGTTCGATAAGCTTTTCATACCTGCCAACATGGTCAGGATAACCAAATCCTGTGGTTCCGCAGAACACCACATCCTTGGATTTTGCTGCGCTTGCTGTGTAGCACACTGAGTCGTCGTAACAATTGCCAATGGTGACAGCCCGTATGCCGATGGCGTTAAAGTGCTTCGCATAGGCCGAGGAACTGGCAAAAACAAGGTCAAGATCGCCGAACATCTTGGCGTAAGTTGTATCAGGGGGCAACTCGTCGCCCCAGAAGCCCGTGATGACAAGTTTGTTGCCGAGGATCTTCTTAAGTTCTGCCCTCAGTTGTCTGTCGACCCAGAAAAAAGCGCCAGCGTACAAGAACAGGACATCTGGCTGAAAGTCAGCAATCTGGGCCTTGAGTATGTCGAAATAGAAATCTGCCCCGAGCAGCAGCCTTACAGAATTGTTTTCCTCGGCCCATTTTGCAATGAGCGGCGGATCATTGTAGAGCGTCTCAAAAACTTCGACGCCATGGCTTTCCATCCCTGCAGCCCATCCACCGGGGAGCATGAAATTCTCCTCTCGGAGGATCTGCACCTGCTCTGCGAAGCTGCGATCACTTAACCCCGTTGCCTTTCTGAACTCAGGCAAATGACCAGGTGCTGGCATAATCCGAAATATTTTCATATGCTCTTATGTGTTGATTGTATGATGGGAAACGATTTTCCCATGCTCCAGGTGCATGACACGGTTGCACATCTTTTCGATGAGCCCGGAATTATGCGATGCAATGACAAGAATCTTCGCCTGATCAACCAACTTCTGAAGCCGCAACTCTGCTTTCTCTGCAAAATCGGTATCGCCAACACTCAACCACTCGTCCATCAGCACAATGTCCGCGGTTATGCTTGTCGATATGCCAAAGGCAATCCGCATCATCATGCCAGTTGAGTAAGTGCGCATCGGCATGTGGATATAGTTGCCGAGTTCAGAAAACTCCGTGACCTCTTCGACCAATCGCTTGAGCTCATGCTTGTTCAGACCGATCAGCGTACCCCGTAAATAGATATTTTCAATACCGGTGGCATCCCCTTCCATTCCAAGGGTAATGCTTAGCATTGACGCAACAGACCCCTGAATAAGCAGCTTCCCACCACTGGGCTCATAGGCTCCGGTCAAAGTTCGCAGCAAAGTCGTCTTGCCACACCCGTTGTGCCCAACCAAGCCGATTCTATCACCAGATTTCCAACTGAATCCTATGTCATCAAGAGCCCTTACGATGACTTTATCATGGGCGTCATGCGAAAGCACTCCTCCAGTAACTGCCCTCAGAGCAGAACTCTTGAGTGATCGTGCACTTGTTCCATAAATCGGAAACTCAACAATCAAATTTTCTGCGACTATAATGCTCATAACCTCACACCCAATACGCGATTCTCGACCTGTACCGTCCAAAAAGCACGATCATTAACATAAACCCTAAAAGGGTTACCGCGACGGCGGTAATCCAGTTTATGAGCGCAACCGGCTCGCCAAGAATTGGCGCCCTTAGAATTTGCATGAAATGGTATAACGGATTAAGGTTGACCATCCACTCTTTCGCGCCAAGCATCCTTGGGTACCACATAACTGGTGTAATAAAAAATGCGATCCCCACAAGACTACTTACTATTTGTGTTACATCCCGGTATCTAGCGCAAACAAGGCCGATGACGATGCCTATCCACAAAGCGTTTAGTGCTAATATCATCAACCCTGGCACTACCAGCAAGGTCGACAAATTAATATCCGGCGGGTAGAATATCGCAACACCAATAATAACAACAACATTATGGAGGAAGATTATCAGATTCCTCCATACTAGCCTCAGGACATAGACACTCAGAGGTAGTGAACTCTGCTTGATGAATCCTTCTGAACCAATAAAAACCTGACAAGCATCATTGATGGACGATGAAATGAGCCCCCAGACAATAATACTTGTAGCGAGATACAGAAAATATTTATTGAGACTCTGACCGAATAGTCCTCCGTAGAGTGGCCCCATGGCAAGGATCATTATGGCAGTGCTGAGGGTAAGCCAGAATGGCCCTATTACTGATCTTCTATACCGCTGCTTAATCTCTGACCATGCCAGCATGATCCATATGTGGTAAATTTTCAAACCGCTCGAAAGGTCATCAACCGCTGTCCGAATACTCATGATTTCGGTCCGACGCACAGAGCCATCAAATAATGCGCCATGGGTAAGTAGCCCGTGTGGATAACCTCATCATTCATTGAGAACATAAAAACATTTTCAAAGCTCATCAGAAGGAATTCTTTTAATGACCCACCGCTTTTGCAATTCACATGCCCGGCCTTGCTTTGCGGCGAGGCATATACCTGGGACTCAAGGGAGGGCAGGCCAAAGATCGCCACTCCCTGTCGTGTCATTGACGCGACAATATTGGCCATAAACTTCGTTTCGTCCTTACTCGTAATGTGTTCCAGCACGTCCAGGCAATACACCCCGTCAAACGAGCCCTCGACTGGCCCTTCAAGCATGTCATGCAACTTGCAGGTCATGGGCCAATGCGGGTTAGCTCGTGAGATGGCGTCCTCGATGAAGATGGGGTCATAGTCGACGGCCGTAATGCTTCCGACCTCCTGCTGGACAAGCCGTGTCCCGAATGCGTCAGCGCAGCCGACTTCCAGCACGTTCTTTCTTCCGCTCAACATCTTTGAGACGAACTTGTACCGGGCGAGGGTAAAAACGATCCTGCGTGGGTCCTGGTTCCACGACTCGTTAACCATAAGGCCGAGCTGCGCCCTACCATGCTTCTTGATCACGTCGAATACGATCCCGTACTGTTCTTCCCGCGTTCGTTCGTTCATCTTGACCTTTACTGGTAGGTTGATGGCGACTTGCCATGTAAGAGTGATTAATTCTTGTAGAAACGGGCTTCGGCATCCTCAACCAACGGCCCAAATAGGCACTTTTATCTTTGATAATATGCATTTATATTGCCTGATGCCGATGACCATGTCAACTCACACCTCCACAGCAATAGAAAAGGTCGCTCTTTACGATGCTTGATATTGTGTTGACGAAAAACCGTCTTTAAAAGCCGCAGCGCGGGCGTCGAGTTCAATAGTTCCACAATTGCATCCATACAACGCCCCTGCGCCCCTGTTGGCGGGCGAGCGAACAAAAACGCCCCGGACTGGGGCTCGCCTTGGGCGTTCATATTGGTTACTCGACTTTCGGAGATGTTACTACATTTTTGTGACAGTATAATTATAAGAAATTATTAATTATTTTCGTTGAAGGGCACTTCCTCTTCCCGTATGCTGTTGTTACCAAGCAGCAGCAACAAAAACAGGAAGTGCCCGCATGAAAAGTAATGCAATTCGCTACATTCAGCAAGGCAACACTGCGATGGCTACTTCAAAAATTGCTTTGTTTTTCAAGCAGTTCAATGTTGTCAGACTCGCCGGGCGCTACGGGATATCAAAGACAAAGGGAGTTTCGCCTGGGACCTTGCTCATGACCCTCGTCTCATTGCCGTTTTTTGGGCAGAACATCTTCCGCGCTGTCGTCAGTAACCCCCGTTGCGGCATCGGCAAGGATGCCGTGTATGACTTTCTCGCATCCAGCCATTTCAGTTGGCGGCGGTTTTTGCTCCAGTTGGCCATCAAGGCCATAGCGATGCTCGATTCCCTGACAAACAAAACCGTGAATCCGTGCTTATCCTCGACGACACCGCCATCGAGCGACCCAGAGCTAAGAAGGTCGAACTCCTCGCCAGAATCTATGACCACTGCGAGAATCGTTTCCTCAAAGGCTTCCGCATGATGACCCTGGCTTGGTCAGACGGAGCAAGTCTGGTCCCTCTGGACTTTGCCCTTCTTTCCTCCGCTGACCCGAGCAACCGATATCAAGGCGCCACCAAGAATCTGGACAGACGCTCTTGCGGGGCCACGCGTCGCCGTGAAGCCACTACAAAATCTACCGCCTTGCTCGTCCCCATGCTCCGTCGTGCGTTGGCCTCTGGGGTTAAGGCCCGTTACCTGCTCATGGACAGTTGGTTCGGCCTGCCCGCCATCATCTCGGCCCTGCGCAGCCTGATTCCAGTCATCTGCATGGTCAAGAAGACGCCCAAGATACTCTACGGGTTCAGTGGCAAACGCCTTTCCCTTGACGGAATCTACCGAGAACTCAAGAAGCGCCGAGGCCTAGCAAAAGTATTGGCCAGTGCCGTGGTCACAATGGACGACGGCCAAAGCGCCCGACTTATCTTTGTCCGAAACCGCCACAAGAAGGATTGGCTGGCCTTGCTGTCCACGGACACCAGTCTGCCCGATGCTGATGTGGTGCGAATCTACGGAAAACGCTGGGACATTGAGGTTTTCTTCCGCACGGCCAAACAGTTTCTTGGGCTGGAAAAGGGCTGCCAATCCAGAGACTTCGACGCTCTCATCGCTCACGCGACCATTGTGCTCATGCGCTACATCATCCTTTCCGTGGAGCAGCGCCGAACTGACGACCCAAGAACACTTGGGAAGTTATTCCACGCCTGTTGCGGTGAGATGCTCGACCTGAGCTACCTGGAATCGCTCACGCGCATCCTGGCACTGACCCTGGACCGGCTACGCAAGGACGGCCACTGGCCCGTGGAAGCCTACCAAGCCATGGCAGACGCTATCCTTGGCCAGACGATTGAGTTCTTCTGCTGGAAACCTATCAATTGTCAAAGAACTGTGGTGGATGCAGCATAAACATCAAGTCCGAAAGTCGAGTTGTTTAGACTGCGGCGCCTTGGCCTGACAATGTCCTTAGCCCTGAAATGAGAAACCAAGAGAAAGGTACATTTACGACCTCAGGCCAGCGCGTCAGCACATCTCGATGACGCAGCGTCCGGCGACCTCACCGCTTTTCATGCGTGCGATGGCCGTGTTTATCTCATCCAGGCTGTAGCTCTCCGTCACCAGGGGGGCCAGGCTGAGCCGCCCGCTCTGGGCCAAGCGCGCATAGCGAGGAATGTCGACCCCCGGATCGCCATCTCCTCCGTGGGTTCCGGTGAGAATCTTTCCGAAGTGCAGTGGCAGAGAGTGGAGGGTGATGTCCTCTGAGGCGCGGGGCACCCCTACGAGAACGGTGCGTCCCTGTCCGGCTGTGAGGCCGTATGCCATGGCAATGAGGCCTGTGTTTCCTGTGTTATCCACCACCACGTCCGCGCCAGCCGCGCCAATGATATCGCGGATGGTGTGAGTGAGATCGATTCCGCGAGAATTGATGGTGTGCGTGGCGCCCATGGCGCGCGCCAACTCTAGACGGTTGTCAAATATGTCCACTGCCACGATGGGGTGGGCCGTGGTGAGTGCGGCAGCCTGGATGACGTTCAGACCAACGCCCCCGGCACCTAGGACAACAATGGACTCGCCCAGTTTGAGGGCGGCGGTGTTCACCACCGCGCCAAAGCCGGTAGTCACGGCACAGCCCAGCAACGGCGCCAAGCGGAGGTCGAAATTCTCTGGCAAGCGTGTCAGACGGTTTTCAGAAACCACGGCGTGTTCGTTGAAGCTGGTGACCCAGCCAGCGTTAAGCTTCTTGCCATTCCAGGAATACACCGGGGCCACGCTGTCGATGCCTGGGCCCTTGCGCCAGTGCAACACGATCTTGTCGCCAGGGTGAACATGACGTACCCCCGGGCCGACCTCCAGCACCTCACCCGAACCTTCATGGCCGAGCAGGTGCGGTAAATATTTATCTGGGCCTTTCACTCCCTCGATTTCGCCCAGTTGCGAACCGCAAATGCCGCTGTACAGCACCCGCACCAACACCTGCCCGCAGCATAATTCCTCGGGAAGGGTGATCTCGTCAACCACCAGGGGAGCGCGCTGCTCCACCAAAATTGCCGCCTTGGTTTTCACTGGTCTGCTCATGTCTCACCCTGCCTAAACGGTTGTCCGAAGGGCGTCTGCGCCAGTTCGGAGCAGATATTTAATTTGCCGAATTGGTCGCTAAATGAATTATCCCGTTTTGTCGTTGAGACGATTATGCCATCATGTACACAAACGGCGAAGGAGCGAACTGCTGATAGAAGCGCGGATCGTTCACCTCGCAGTTGACCATCGACACGAGAAGCATGCGGAAGTTGATGGCCAAAAAAACTCCGGCGAACAAGGCTTCAGGGGTTGCCAATGACTCGTCGATCAGCGCAAGGAGGGTACTGCGCATCTGCTCGCTGATGGTTGGCGCGCGGCCGGTCCACCAATCGTACTGGTACCCGTCGACGTCTGGTGTGGGAGCCAGGCTGAGCAGCTCCCTGATATTTTCGAAAAGGTCTGGGTTGGACGTGTGCAAAGTCGCCAAGCACGCCTGTATCTTGGCCCACCGAGCACTCCCGAGATCTGGGCAATGCGAAACAACGAACCTGTTCCACGCATACGGGCCTGCGCTTCCGTCCGGAACGTCGCGTCGCGCCCCGCCCACGGCGAAGGGCTGCCACGCGGGAAGCACCAAGGAGCCGCGGACAAGATCTTGAAGACTGCCGCCCGGAGCGGCGACTACGTAGGGCAATGGGTCCTTAAGATAAGGCAAGAGCATTTCCGTCGTGCGCTGCAATTCTCCAATATATTGTTCCCTGAGCGGATCGTACACGGGCCTGGACTGCTGTTGGCAGGCTTGTCCGGCAGGAGGGGAAGGATTCAAGACTCGAGGCATTTTGTTGCACAGCATGCAGAATATCTTACGCAGCATGGGGGCCATCCTCCGGCCTAGTCATTTGCTTGCCGAACAGCAGCGGCATTAGGGACTCGGCATAGACGTCCGCGATCACATGGTCACCCTTGGGCATGGTATGTACATGGTCGGCAAACAGGGTGGTTTTCTCATCATAACGGGAGAACACAGCGGGGAGGTCCACGAAGTTCTCCGGCGCGTCAGCCCGCACCGAGGCGAGATACGTATCGTACAACGTCTTGATTCGGGGGTAGACCTTGGAGAAGCAGTCCATCCCATGAGCGCGCAGATCAATCCTGTCCGCTTCAAACGGAGACAAAGTCGCCTTGTTGTAAACGCACGGCTGCAAGGCCGGGATAAATTGCGCTCCCGCGGCCTTGACCATCTCCGCGAACTGGTCTTTGCGGTAGGCATAGGCCCGCAGGACGGAAAAGGGGAGATTGCGTGGTTCGAACGGAGAACCGGGCTGATTGACCGGCCGCTTGAATGTCGCGTGGACCAGTTGGCTCCAGTTCTCAAGGTTATACTGGTAAGCCACTTGCCACTTATCCAGTAGATGCGGGTCAGACATCAGGCCATAAGCAAAGTCGTTCCAGCCATCGTGGGCGATGACCACGTCGGGCTTCAACTTGTGGCAATAAAGGACGAAGTTCAGGATTTCATTCATCAGCACGTTGCCGTGCATGCCATAGTTCAGCACAGTGACGCGTTCACCCTTGCCGTACTTCTGCAGTGCTGTGTTGATAATTTTCTCCGCGACGGTGGGAAACATTTCCTCACGGGTGGAGTACATGCTGAACGCGGCCGATCCGCCGTAGACGATGGCGAGCTTGTGCGAAACGGGGCGGCCTTCAAGGAAACTCAGGTCGTCCGGAACCCGGAATCCGAGGGAGTCGATGTGCCCCACGCTGTTGTCGCGGAAGAGATACCCGTAGGGATAATAATAGAAGGTGTTTCCTGCACCGCGCGGCCCAAGACGGTTGAAAACGTGAGTTTCAAGCTCTGGGTATTCATCACGTGTGATCTCCGTTTCGCGGGAGAAGATGCGCCCCATGCGGTCGATGTAATAGCCCAGCGAAGCTTTGGACGCGGCGGGGACCGTCGCAAGCGAGCCGTCTTTCTCCAACACGGAGACGGCAATGCCATCAAAGGATGGAGTGAGCATGGTAAGGGGGCAAACGGCGGATACACCGCAAGCCTGCGGGTAACACTCCTCATTGGCACCAACGCAATAGACGGAGATATGCTCTGTCTTGAAATAGGAACGCACCCGCGCGGCTAGGAAGGTCGCCAATTCCGCTTCGATAGTGTCCGCAGGAAGGACAAGAATTACCGCCATGCTATATCCTTCTTGGTGATCAGGAAGTTCTCCAGGACCAGGTAGTCAATACCGCTCCATGAGAAGGTGCGCAACGCATCGTAGGGGCTGTTGACGATAGGCTCACCGCGGAGGTTAAAGGAGGTGTTCAGCACCACCGGAACCCCTGTCTTGCGGCCGAAATGTTCAATGAGTGCGTGAAAGCGGGGGGAAATAGCCTTGTGCACCAGTTGGACCCGGGCCGAACCGTCCGCATGGGTCACGGCCGGTATCGTCGTCTTGTGCTCTTCCCGCACCGGCGCAACAGCCAGCATGAAACTTTCCGGCGCATGAGGCGGCAGGTTTGGAGGAATTTCAAAGTACTCATGCGCGCGTTCCGCTAGCACCGCCGGGGCAAAGGGACGAAACGGCTCGCGAAATTTAATCTTCTCGTTAACAATGCTCTTGGTTTCGGGGAACAGTGGATTTGCGATGATGGTGCGCGCCCCCAGGGAGCGCGGCCCCCATTCGGAGCGGCCATGCATCCAGCCGATGATGGCCTTCTCCTGGAGCAGGCCGGCTACGATATCCAGCAGTTCCTCAATATCATCAAACCGGCGGTAGGACTTCACGCCAGCGGAGCGCAGTTCCGCCTCGACGCCTTCATTCGTCCAGGACTTGCCAAGAAATGCGGAGTTCATGGCCGCGTGCCGTGGCAACCCCGCCACTGCATATGCATACCAGAGCGCGGTGCCTAGAGCGCCACCGGAATCACCGGCTGAGGGCTGGATGAACAGTTCGATACCCAGTTCGCGTTGGATTTTGCCGTTGGCCAGCGAATTGAGGGCAACGCCGCCTGCCATTGCCACCTGCCGGATACCTGTGCGCGCAATGGCCATGGAAACAATGTGCATGATCAATTCTTCGGTTACAGCCTGGACGCTGGCGGCTATATCCGCGTAATGGAGACTGTTCTTGACCACTTCCGGGTCATTGCTATCAACATCGAAGACGGTATCAGGCACACGCGGTTCGCCGAACGCTTTAACCAGTTTGTCCGTGAAGGGATAAACTTCCGGCGCATTAAAATTGAAATAGCTTTGATCGACGCGGAAGCCGCCGTCTGGCAACAATTCCACCAGGGCGCGAATGCGTTCCACATGCACAGGGCGGCCGAAAGCGCCCATGCCCATCACCTTGTACTCGCCTTCGTTCACCTCGAAGCCGAGGAACGCCGTGAAGGCGCTATACAGCAGCCCCACGGAATCTGGAAAATTCACCGAAAAAACTTTTTCAATAACACTGCCCCGACCTATGGACACAGTCATGGTTTCAAGCTCTCCCACGCCGTCGATGGTGATGATGGTGGCTTCCTGGAAGGGAGAACAAAAATAGGCCGAAGCGGTGTGCGCCTGGTGGTGGCTGGTGGTGAAGATTTTGTCGGGTGCTATCCCCGTGGCTTCCGCAATGCGTTGCCGAAAGCATAGTTTTCCTCCCTGCATCCACGACTGGACCGTGCGGTTCAGGACGCTAACATCTATCCCGCACCCGGAAAAGCTGGAGCGCAGGATGCGGTCTAACTTCACCGTAGTGTTTTCGTAGAAGCAAACCGCATCGAGCTGGTCGGCGTTGATGTCCGCTTCTTCTAGACAAAACGCGATGGCCCGTTTAGGCAACCTCGCGTCGTGCTTTACACGGCTGAATCGCTCCTCCTGCGCGACGGCGACGATCGCCCCATCTGAGATCAGTGCCGCGGCCGCGTCGTGGTAATCGAATGAAAGACCCAGAATATACATGCGTGCCCTCCGAAAAAGACGTATCATTATGCTTTTACTTACAGAGGCTTGCACATCCAGAATAAATTGCGCACCAAGGAATAGCTCAGTGCACGGACTTCATTAACCTGTTACAGCCATGACCATCTCCAGGCGAGTGAAAAAGAAACAGCGAATACCACTGCGATCAAAAGGGCGGGGCTGGCCACCTCCAGCGGGCGTAAAATCCCTTCTGGTGCGTCAGCCCTTGCAGAAGGACGCACTTTAGTCAGTCAAAATGGAAGGAGCAGCCCCACTGCTTATTCCTTACCGCTGCCCCCCACTCCCTGTGAAGCACATCCTTAAAGTAGGCAATCTCTTCTAGACTCTATACGGCGAAACCAGTTCAGTGTCCAGGCCGCTTGCCAGAGAAGTAGGGCACCTGGCCTGTCCTGGCGCCATACGCAAGAATAAGGTCAACTGGATAGCCGTGCGATTTCAGCACACCCTCCATGTGCTCCAGAGAGACGAGATAAGGATTCTGAAAGATGAGATCGCGTTTAACAAAGGGGGCGTGGCACTGCTCGAGCAAGAATTCCCAGTTGCAGTGCGTCGGGTTCAACATGGGTGCTGGCTGATTTTCCTTTGGTGAGTAAGCCCCGGGTCTCAGGCCGTGTCTTGCCAGCCACAGGCTCAGGTTTAACTCGTAGCTGATGGCCTTCTGCTTATCGTTCTGCGGACCCACAAGGTCCCAGTACTGTGCAAACGCAAGGGAGGTAAGAGCTACGGGGCTGAACACCAGATAGTAGCTCTGCAGGTGTGGCTTTCTGTCCTGGCTTTCAACCAATCCCCAGAAATCGCATGCCAGGGCGTTCATCACATCATGCATAGGCCGGAGGTCGAATATCGGCGCGAAGATGCTGTCGTTGGTGAGCAGAAGTTCGCTGGCGGAGAAAATCTCCGGCAAAGCGCACAACACAGCCTTCCAACTTGTGAAGTCATATCCTGGGCAAGTCCTGTGGACGATGGCGTCGAATGCTTGCGGCAGTTCCTCCGGCGTGGTGATGGGACGCCCAGGCTGAAGTCCCACAGGCATGTCAGAGGCGAGAACCACGCGGTAGCCGAGTTTGCAGAGTGCCTCGGCATAATGGAGCACATACGGGTCGATGATTCCGTCCTGGTCCCAATGCGCGATAACCGCAACCTTGCGCCCGCGGAATTCAGTTCCGCGGGAGGCCTGGACAATGGCGTATGGCCAGATGTCGAAAGGCGCGCGGGGCATGTCAGCTAGCAGGAAATCAGCCAAGGCCAGGGCTTCCGGGCGGCCTTGGCTGAGGCCTGGTAGCAGTTCCACCAAGGCCGGGAGAGCCGCCCTGCGGGGGTATCTCTCGTTGGCCAGAATCTGGGCCAGGGCGTACTTGCCGATCTTGGGAAAAGACGCGATCCAAGGCCAGCAGAGCGGCCCACATCGACGTATGCCCCGCACGATCATCTGACGCAATTTCAGCATCCGGCCCCGCGTTTCATTCGATGAGGTTGTTCAGGGTCAGCGCCCCAGTCTTCGCGTAGCCCATATCCAAAACAGGTACAGGGCCAGGGAAAGGCCATGCTTAGCCCTGCGCCACTTGGGCCAGGGCTTGAGCCCAATCTCTGAGTATACCTTGGCCTCCCAGTTGCGCAGATAACGCTCTGGAAAAAGGTCCAGGTAGCGCGTCCTCATGATTTCCGCGGCCAAAGCCATGATTTTGGAATATTTTGGGATGTCTTTCCATACTTGCCCGCCGTAGGTGTCGCTCGAAACACGTACGCAGACCACAGGAGAGCCTCCCAGATACACACCTCCGTGTTTGGCGCTTGCGCAGCGGAAGGCTACTGTGTCGCAGTAGGGGCCCAACTCCGGGATGAAACCTCCAACCTCGCGCAGAACCTCGGTGCGCCAGATGTTGGTGTAACCAAGGCTGAACAACGCTGGTGCCTTGTGAAACAGGCTCCAGACCATGCGCTTTGGCGAGATGTAACCCGGTCCGATCCACTTGTCGGCCGTCTCCGTGAAACGCTCGCCCGTCTGCTCGTGGGCGGTAACAAAGGCCCCGAACAGCACACCGGACTGGGGGTGCTGGACGGCCTTTTCCATGGCCAGTTGATAGAGGCCGGGCAACGGGCAGTCATCGACCGCGAGAAAATGCACCCAGTCGCCCGTAATCTCGGTCAGCGCCCGGTTGACCACAGACACCACGCCCTGGTTCGTGCCGAGAACTACTACCCGTACCTGAGGCCAGCGTCTCCGCAATTCCTCCAGGCGCTCCAGGCTGTCGTCGGTGGATCCGTCATCGTAGACGATAATTTCATCGGCTGGGCGGCTTTGGGAAATGACGGCGCAAAGGCAGCGCTCAAAAAAGCGGCCGTCATTGTAGTTGGGTATGACCACGCTTAGCCGAGGTCGGTGGGGGCCCGGCCGGGCCTCGTCGTATTGGGCTTCCGTCATGCGCCTCGTATCCGTGTATGGCTGCCGCAGACCAGGATACCTGCGGGATGTAGCTTCCTTAAATCCGTTCAAAACGTTCCAACGTGAAGCAGAGGCGCTGCCTTCTGGCGTGTGTGTTCGCTAGTTTTTCCACTCGTAGCGGCCCCGCCGCCACCGCCGCTCGCCATCGGCTTATCGCTCCGGCGGGAGGACGAGCCGCGCAGGACTGTCGGCCATGCGGGCGGCGATGCTCTTGGCTATGGCCGGAGGGAAACTAAGAAACACGGTTTGCCCGGACTGCAGCTGGGACGGGCTGACAACCGGCAAACCAAAGAGCGGGTGCCCAACCCGGCTCTGGTCTTCGTCCACGAAAAACTCGGCCTTGCGCCCCAGGCAATTGAACAACCACACCCCGGCGATGGACGTGCCGAAAATGCCCAGTTCTTGGGGGGGTATCTCCGCCGCAACCCGAAGCGTCCTGGTCATCCAGTCCAGCGCGCGCAACGCTTCCTTGCGTGAATCGGTCATCTTGCAGGTCGGGTTCGGGGCGGATGTCAAACGGGCCAGCAGGGTCAGCTCCTTGCTGACCAGCCCTCGCTCCAGGAGCACAGGCTCGAATCCTGCCCGCCGGGCAACTCCTTTCAGGGTCTCGGGCGTAAAATGCGTGCAGTGGTCGGCTATGGCCAAATCAAAGGGATTCGTGGCGAAGTCGGGCACCTCCACCAGCAGCAGTCCTCCCGGCTCCAGCAGTCGCGCCGTTTTGCGCAGGAACTCCACGGGCGCGAGAACATGCTCCAGGCAGTGCATCATGCTCACCACGTCGAAGCTGCCGGGAACCTCCATGAGGTCGCAGCAATAGAAGTCTTCCACACCCGGCAGAGCCTTGACGACCTCGCGGCTGCGGTCGTCCAGGTCCAGGCCGCAAAGCGTCCAAGCGGGATTCAGCGCGCCGAAGGACTTGAGCAGCACCCCATTGCCGCAGCCCACGTCGAGCAGCCTGCCGGAGTCCGGCAAGGGCAGGTGGGACTGCAGCCCCCGCAGCAGGTGTTCGCTGCGGGCCACGCCCGCGCCGTCCGCGCCGAAAGTCTTCTGCTCCTGCCCGCCGGACTGGTGGTACACTGCGTAGCTGTCATAGATGCGGCAGCAGTCGGCATGAAAGTCCTGGTCCACGCACTTCTGCACCAGGCCGCAGCAGGGGCACCAGGAAAGGAAACGTCGACCGTCCCAGGGGCGGCAGTCCGAGGTCACGAGCCCAAGGTCCTCAAGACCGGGGACGGGCTCCATCGTGTCGGAGCCGCAACTGTGGCAGAGAGTCTGTGGGCCACCCTGCGAAACGAAATCACTCATTCGTACGCTCCGTATGCTTGATCCAGTGAAGCCAGCGGGTCCGGTGCGGCCAGGCCCAGTTCTTTTTCCAGGAGCGAGGCGTCCAGGCTGGTGTGCGCGGGCACATGCTCCATGTCCGGCGCGGCCTCACGCCAGCTCACCGGCCGCACAAGGCCCAGGTCCGCGCCCAAGCGGGCAGCAAGACGCAAGGCCGCCTCGGCGTAGCTCACGTCGCGGCTGGCCGAAATCTGCCACAGCCCGCCCTTGCGGCTTGCGGCGATGGCCAGAAGCGCCCCCACCACGAAATCTAAGGGCACCGGAGCCATGGGCATGTCGGAAAACGGGCGAATGATGCGGCCGGCCTGGAGTTGCTCAGCCCAACCGGAAAAGAGCGTCACACCGGGGGCCAGCACCTTGGTGAGCCGGACCACGGCTACCTGGCCGCCGAGTGCCAGCAGGAGTTCCTCGGCCCGGGCCTTCTGACGGCCATACTCCGCGAGCGGGCAACGGGCGTCATCCGCCGCGCGGCGCGGCAGCGCACCATCAAAAACCATGTTGGTGGAGGGGAATACCACGAAGACCCCGGCCCGGACAAGCTGCTCGGCCAGGCGCACGGTTCCGTCCACGTTCACGCAGGCGGTTCCTGCTGGATCCATGCGGCACTGGGCCGTGGCGGTTACGGCCGCGCACAGAAAGGCTTGGCCAACGCCAGCGGGCGCAGCGAAGACTCCAAGATCGCCCGCCAGGTCAAGGTACAACATCTCCGGCGAGCCGTCCCGACGGCTAGTGCCCGCCACGTAGCGCCCGTCCTTGCGCAACGCAACGCAAAGGGCCTGACCGATGCCGCCATCGGCCCCGACGACAAGGGAGAGCTGGTCGCGAATGGTCATCCTTTCCTCACACCGCCCAAGCGGATGGCCCGGCTATCCGGTTTCGCCCGGCTCATTCAAAATAGATGAAGCTGTGGTCGCCGGTGTAGCCCGTGGTCTTGAACCACCAAAGCCATTCCTCCGGGGTGAAGAAGGCCTCGCAGGTAACCTGCCAGTAGAGCAGGTTGGCCTTCTCGGTCTCGTTGCGGTATGACTCAACGCACAGATATTTTTTCTTGCCCACGCGCTCCATCTCCCGCAGGGCCTTATCCATGTCGTAGTTGTGCAGGTTGTGCAACGTGGTGATGGAAAACACGAAGTCAAAGTAGTTGTCCGGCCAGGGCAGTGCGTTGGCGTTGCCAAGGGTAAGCCGGTCGAGCACGTCCTCGTGGGCATTGGCAAGCGCGTAATTAGAGATGTCCAACCCATAGACCTCAAGGCCCGGTACCACGCGCGTGAGTTCGACAAGCTGGAAGCCCTTGCCGCAGCCAATGTCCAGGATCTTGTCCCCGGCTTTTAGCCCGTAGTGGTCCACGAGGCCCTTCGCCACCGGCTGCCAACGGCCCGGCATGTAGCGATAGCCACCGTAGCAAATGCGCCGGTCGCCGTCCCAGTAGTCATAGCCCCACTTCTTGGCCAGTTCGGCAGCCTTGGGTTTGGGGAACTCAGGGTCGTTCACGCGCGCCAAGTAGTCGCGCGTGGTGGCCTTGTGCAAAGGGGAAAGGAAATCAATCTCGGCCATGTTCGTCACCTCAGTGCTTTATGTGGAAATTGAGCGTGCGCCGCGCCAGGGCCAACTGCCGGTCGCATCTCGACCCAGTCTCGCCGTTCCTGGCAAAGTCGCGCCGGGCCGCGCCCAGGGCGAGAAAATCGTTCAGCATGATGCAACACCACTTGAGCCGGTAGGCCGGAAGCAGCAGCGCCGCTCGAACAGGCAGGCCCGCGTCATCCGGCGAGGCTTCGGCGGCGTGCGCAAGGAAACGCGACCACAATTTCTGCGGCACGGGCAGCTCCGGTTGGCAAAAAAAGTCGCAAACCATCTTTGCCGGATCATCGAGGCCCGCGTACTCGAAGTCCAGAAACACCAGCGCCCCTTCCGAGGTTAGGAGCGCGTTGTGAAACCCGAAGTCCGAGGGAGATGCCCGGCGCAGGTCCGGGGCTAGCGGCGCGTCAAAGTCCGTGCCCAGAAGCTTTGGCGCATCGGCCAGGATGCTTCTGCGCAGTCGCTCCCACGCAGGGGAAAGATCCGTTGCCACAAACCCGGCCGCGTCGGCGCGCATGCGGCCCTTGGCAGCCGCACGCGCAAGCCGCCCCACCCGGCGCTCCACACAGTCCAGGTGCTGCCTCAGCGAAAAGCAGGCCTCGGAAGCGTTGGGCAGCTCCGCCGGGAGCGTGTTCAGGGCCAGATAAAAATCTAGCGCGGCCGCCACTTGTGGGCACCTCACCTCACCCGGGTGCAGCCTGCGGCCCTGAACGAAGCTGAACAGGGCCAGCCCAGCCTCGCGGTTGTGCCCCAGTACGCGCGTTACCGCCTCGATGCCCATAGTCTCGGCATGCGCCAAAAACGCCAACTCGGAGCGCAGCCGGTCGCGTGGGTCGTCCGGGTGGCGAAAATAGGCTTTGAAAAAGGCACACGATGTCCCCGCGCGCAGCACAAAGGCGCGGTTGTTGCGTCCGCCCAGCAAAGGCTCAAGCTGAAACGGCCCACTCAGTCCGGCCGCAACGGCCAGGGCCTCGGCCTGCAATTCCAGGTCCCGCTGGTCCTCAGTCATGATTATTTGACGGATTTCCGGTTGAAGAATCCCCTGGGCCGCCGAGTAGCCGTTGCCCAATTTCCGCCCAGGAACCGCAGGGGATGATGCAGGCGTTTTTCGAGCAAGCACCCGAGGGGGCGAAGAGCAGGCGCGTAACGCCCTCAGGAAACTCCGCCTCGCCCAGAAACTCCGGCAGGTCGTCAATAAAGTGCGTACAGCCCAACTTCCTGATGCGCCCAAGTTTGTCTTTTTTGGTGGGCTCTAGGAACACCGACTCACGTGGGAGCCCGATGCCCGCCGGGTCAAACAGTCCGTGCGCCTCCATCCAGCCCAAAGCCGCGGCGTGGAGGTCGAAGGGCGGGCCCGCATAGGGCGTCTTGGTCTTGTGGCTGACGATGAACGTCTCCACGCCTTTTTCGTGGCAGGCACACAGAAACTCCAGAACGCCGGGAAACGGGTCAACGTCGCCCATGCGCTGGCCGTAAACGTAACCCTGCATGGCTGTCCACACGGGTTCGCGACCAACGCCGCGCAGATGATCGCGCACTTTCTCCTTAGTTTTTGGCAGATCAGCGGGGATTTCCCCCTGTTCCCTCGCCACTAGGTGGAACACTTGGTCGTAGCACACAATGGTGTTGTCGAAGTCGATGCCTATACGCACGCCCCCCCCCCTAGCCCAGCCGTGCTGCGATTGATTTTGCCGCGGTGGCGGCGGAAAGCCCGCAGCTTTCCCGCGCGCTCTTCTGGTTACCACAAGCCGAGAGGAAGTGCTCGCCGGTGTTCAGCCGCAAGAGCGGCGCACGGTTGTCGTCCCGCGTCAGCCGTGTGTCGACCAGCCATTCAGCCACCGCACCACCCAGGCCACCCGCGCTGCCGTGCTCTTCCATGGTGACCACTAGGCTGCATGTTCCGAAGCATTTGGTCAGCAGGTCCAGGTCAAGGGGCTTCACCGTGTGCACGCTGGCCACCCCGGCGCTGATGCCGCATGCGGACAGGATCTCCGCTGCGCCCATGGCCTCGGGCAAGGTGTTGCCGGTGTTCAGGATCATGACGTCCGCGCCATCGCGCAGCACGATGGCCTTGCCGATGGTGAGATCAGGACGGGTCTGGTGCAGCACGGGCTCGTTCTTCTTGCCCAGACGCAGGTAGCTGGGGCCAGGGCCCCTGACCGCCTCGGTCAGCAGCAGTTCCACCTCCACTGCGTCGCCGGGGCATAAGACGCTCATGTTCGGCAGGGCGCGCAGGCAAGCGATGTCCTCACAGGAGTGGTGTGTGGCACCAAGCCCAGCGTAGGAAAGCCCGCCGCCCACACCAGCCACCACCACAGGTAGGTTGTGGTAACACAGGTCGAGCCGGATCTGCTCGAAGCAGCGGTAGGTGTTGAAGGGGGCGATGGTGTACGTGACGGGGCGGAATCCGGACAGGGCCAGCCCCGCGGCCACGCCGGTCATGTTGGCCTCAGCGACGCCGCAGTTGTAGAAGCGATTCGGGAACAGCCCCTTGAACTCGTCGAACATGCGGTTACCGATGTCGCCGGAGAGCAGGACGATACGCAGGTCTTCCTTGGCCAACGCGGTGATGGTGCGGGCGAACGCGTTTCTCATGCACCCTCCAGTTCGGCCAGGGCGCGGGCCAATTCGTCTTCGTTGGGGATTCGGTAATGCCAGTTGTTGTCGTCTTCCATGAAGGAGACACCCTTGCCCTTTACCGTGTGGGCCACGATAGCCAGCGGCTTGCCGGAAGGGTCGGGTAGGCCGGACATGGCGAGCGCTAGCGCGCCCACGTCATGGCCGTCCACCTCGGCGACGTTCCAACCGAAGGCCCGCCACTTGTCGGCCAGGGGCTCCAGGGCCAGCACCTCGCAGCTACGGCCCGTGGCCTGCCAGCGGTTGAAGTCGATAATAGCGCAGATGTTGGTGAGCTTCTGCCCGCCAATGAACATGGCGGCCTCCCAAACGGAGCCCTCGTTCTGCTCGCCGTCGCTCATGAGCACGAACACCCGCGTGGGCCGCCCGGCTATGCGCGCGCCCAGCGCCATGCCCGCCCCGATGGGCAGGCCGTGGCCGAGGGAGCCCGTGGCCGCCTCAACCCCCGGCGCAGCTTTCGGCGTGGGGTGCTCCTCCAGGTGGCACGCGGGCTGGGCGTATTCCTCCAACACGCTCTGCGGGAAGAATCCCCGCAGTGCTAAGGCGGCGAACAGGGCCGAGGCCGCGTGTCCCTTGGAGAGAATAAAGCGGTCGCGGTCGGGATCATCGGGTGCGGTGGGGTCGATGCGCATGACTCCCCAATAAGCCGCGGCCAGGATGTCCACGCAAGACATGGCCGAGCCCAGATGTGCCGCGCGCGATCGGTGTGACATGCGCACTGCCTGCCGCCGGATGTCTTTGGCGGCGGCGCGCATGGTTGCCAGCGTCTGGTCCGTGGTGCCGAGCATGGGTATTAGATCTCCTGAAGCTTCTTCATGGTGCGGATATTGTAATGAATGTCGTCATCCACTAGCCTGCCCTCGCGATAGGCGTTGATGATGTCGGTGATGCCGTCGCGCACGCCGTATTTCGGCTCAAAGCCGGTGGCCCGGAGCTTGTCCGAATTGAGCCGATAGGAGCGTGGGTCGTTGGATGGCTTGATGGTGATGGTGGCGGGCACCAGTTCGGTGACCATATTGGCGATGTCGAGAATGGAGATATTCTCGAACCCAGCGTTGTAGATGCCGGTGGACTCGCGGCCCTTGCCAAGGAAATGGATAAATATATCAGTAATATCCTGGATGTGCACGTTGGGTCGGGTCTGGGCGCCACCAAGCACGGTGATCTCGCCCTTCACCAGGGCCTGCATAGTCAGCATGTTAACGGCAACATCGAGTCTAGTGCGTGGCGAATAGCCGCAGACTGTAGCCGGGCGGATGCTGAAAACCTCAACTTGGTCCTTGTAGCTCAACAGCACACGCTCGCTGATCATCTTGGTCTTGTTGTAGTCGGACAGGGGCACCAGGGACAGATCCTCAGTGACCTGGTCCTCGTCCTTCAGACCGTAGACACTACCAGAGCTGGCCAGCATGAACTTCGAAACGCCGTTGGCAATGGCCTTTTCCAGCAGCTGCATGGTGGCCAGGGCGTTGACCTCCCAGACCAGCTTGGCGTTCAGGTCACCGCAGGGGTCGTTGGCCACATTAGCCAGGTGAATGATGGCGTTGACACCGTCCATGGGGATGGTGTCCATGTCGCGGACATCGCCCTTGACCACGGTGAGGCCGGGGGCGGCCGCAAGCATATTACCGAACCACATGATGTCCACGGCCACAACCTCGTGCCCGTGTTTCAGAAGCTTGGGAACGAGAATGTTGCCGATGTAGCCGCAGGCGCCGGTGACGAGAATTCGCATTATGTGTGCTCCCTTGGAAACAATTTAAGGTTTGTGGATATAGTCCGCGTTCAGGGCGGACAGGGCGCCTAGGTTCTCACGCACCCATTCGATGGTGTCGTCGATTCCGGTCTCCAAGCTCACCTGGTCGGCCCAGCCCAGCGTAGTTCGGGCCTTAGCGGCGTCCAGCAGATAAGCGGCGTCTTTGCCCAGGCGCTCATTCACAATTTCGACATGATCCTCAAACTTCACGCCTACGCGTGCGGCGATCATCTCCACCAACTCGCGGATTGAGATGTTGCGAGTGGTGGACAGGTGGTAGATTTCCGACGCTGGGCCATTGCGAGCAATATTGAGGGTGCCGTCGGAAACATCGCGGATGTGGATGAAGGAGCGCACCGAGTGGCCGCCGCCGTGGAGCTGCAGCGTGCGACCAGTGAGAAAGAATAGGATGGTGCGCGGGATGATGCGGTAGAGTTGCTGGCCGGGGCCAAAGACATTGGCCGCGCGTGTGAACACCACGGGAAATTTGTAAGCTTTGTAAAAACTCATGAGACTCATGTCGCCTGCGGCGCGGGAAACGGCGTAGGGCGTGCTGGGATTGTAGTTCGCGCTCTCCGGCACCAGGCCCTGGCAGGTGCCATATACTTCTGGGGTCGAGATGTGCACGTACTTCTTAATGAAATCCAGCTTGCGCAGGCGGTCGTGCAAGGCCACGGTGGCCACGGTGTTAGTCTGAAACCAGTGCTCGGGGTTAGCCCAGCTCTCTGCCACCATGGACTGAGAGGCAAAGTTCACCACATAGTCGGGCCTCTCGGCGTTCATGACCCCGACCATCCGATCCAAGTCATGGTTCAGATCGAGCTTCATGAAGGTGAAAGGCGCGCCGACGCGCTTCTTGTAGGGCAGAAACGCCGGGTGTGGCTCGTCGGAGCGGCTCATGCCGATGACCGAAAGCCCCTGCTCCAGGCAGTAATCGCAAAAATGGGCTCCGGAAAAGGAGTTGCTCCCGATGACGACGACTTTTTCGTTCATGGATGGTTCCTTGTTATCCTTTTTCAGTTAGGTATTGGCATTCGATGGCGGCGTGCAGAAGCGCCTCGTGTCCGACCTCCGCTAGGCCATACAGGGCCAGCGGCAGGAATAGGGCGACGTCGCTCTTATGGTTCCACAGCTTGTTACTCGCATCAAAGGCCGAGAGGGTGATGAGCCCGAGATTCATTTCCAAAGCCAAGTCAGCACAATTAATTATATTTTGCGAATTACCAGAGCTGGAAATGGCTACCACGGTATCGCCGGGGCGGGCCAGCCGTCTCAACGGTCGGGAATACACCTCATCATAGCCAAAGTCGTTGGCCATGCACGTCATAAGGGAGGCGTCGCTGAGTACCTGGGAGCGCACGGCGAGCTTGTTCAAAGCATCCTGGGCCAAATGGGAGCAGATGGCGCAGCTGCCGCCGTTGCCCACCCACCAAATGCTGCCTTCCCGCCCGCGCGTGGCTCGAAAAAGCTCGGCAATGCGCTCGTAGCCAGCCGTCAGCGCCACGTTCTCGCCGCCGAGGCGGCATTTGGTGGTTTTGCTGATGGTTCCAAGGGTATCAAGCCAGGCTATGGGGTCGAGCATCATGTCTCCTTAAAGACGTTCTTTTGTTACGGCGCAGATGGTAATAACCTGCCAACCCCATGCGTACAGTGGCAAAGCGGTCTGTGCGGATTCGCCGGCTGAGTATTCTATCGCTATTATCGATCCTGATGCAAGGGCGAACTGCCTCCGTCCCGCAGCTCTGTCCAGCAGCGAGCGATCATCCGGCAGAAGCAGCAGGACTGGGTCCTTGGGCGGCGTAACATTGCCCTTCACCATGGGTAGGTCCAGCGCCTGCGCCAGGGCTTTTGCAAAAGCGCGCGGTAGTGCGCCGCCGTCCTTTCTGCAGAGGCGCAGCCAGCCGTCCGGCTCGACCACGGGGTTAGACTCAGGCACGGGAAATTCCTCCTGCGCGGCCAGAAAGCTGTCCACATTCCCAATATCACGGTGGTACCCGTCATTCTCCCAGGACTGGATGCGCCCCAGAAAATGCGGGATGACTTCAGTGCTGAAGTCCACCACCCTCCTGCCAAGCCCGGCGATGTAAGCCGTCACCTCTGGCTCCACGATGTAAACGGCGGCGTTAGCCAGATTGCCAGGAGGATCCGCCACCTTCTCATGAAAGGCCCGCACTACCCCCCGTTTGTCCAAATCGAGGATGCCGCAGGTTTTCGGTGCGTCAGTGCGAAAGCTCATCATGGTCATGACGGTTCCGGGGCTGCGGTTCGCGTGGGCAGCCATAAAGGCCTGCAGATCCGCGCTGCACAGGTTGTCCGCATGCACCAGCATCACTGGCCCGCCGGACGGGAAAGAATTGGCAAGAAGTGTGCCGCCGGTGCCCAGAAGCTCCGCCTCGTGAACCAGACGCACGCGCCCATCCCAGGGGCTATGCTCCAGATACTCACGCACCAGCTCCGGCAAATAGTGGGTATTCACAACTATGTCCGCCTCAAACGCGCCCTGTGTTTGGGAGAGCGCGCGCAGCCAGTATTCCAGCTGCGGACGACCGTGGATCGGCATTAGGCACTTGGGCAGCACCGCAGTAAGGGGCAGAAGGCGTGTTCCCAAGCCCGCCGCAAGCAGAATGACGTTCATACCTGGCGCGCCCGTAACCTTAGCCGAGCAGCGTGGCCGCGTAGCTTTTCACGCCCGCCTTGTCGATGGACTTCTGGTTGCCCAGAATCTCAACAGCCAGCGCACCCACAATGTTGCCGATGAAGCACAAAAGCTCTGGCGCCGTGTCGAGCCTGGCCGCCATGGCCGTCACCGAGAGAAAGGCGTCGCCCGCGCCGACGCGGTCGATGATCTTGCGGGCGAAGGCCGGCACCTCGATGTGCTGTTCGTTCTTGCCGCGGATCAGGCTACCGCGTTTGCCGCGGGTCACCACGAAGTTGGAGCAGGAGAGCTTGGGCGCCAGGGTGTCAATCATCTTTCTTACCGAACCGCGCATGTCGCGCATTTCCAGCCGCACCTCGTGCTCGGCGATGCTCACGTAGTCGGCGCGCTTGTACTTGGTGACCGTGTGGAAACCGCGGTTGCCGGAGTTGGCCTGGGCGTTCAAGGCCAGGAAGGGCGAATGGTCGGTCAGCACCTCGCGGGTGGCCGAGCTGATGGCACCGTGGCCAAAGTCGGCTACGATGACGATGTCGTAGTTCGGCAACTCTTTTTCAAGCAACTGGCGGAACTGGGCATCTGTGTCGGCGTCGAGCCCGATGTCCTCCATGAAGTAGATCTCGAAGAGCTTGTTTTGGGTGTAGCCTTCCACATAGCGCCGTTTGAGCACCGTGGGCGAGTTCTTCTGGACCATGAAGGTCGGCTTCACGCGCGGGTTGAGCTTGCCGCGGACGAAACTCTCATAGGAGCTGTGGTCGCCCAGCACAGTGTACATGTCCACCTCGGTGGCGAAGTTGGCCACATGGTTGGCCACGGCCACGATGCCGCCCGCGAAGATGTCGCTCGACTGGTAGCGCAGGGCCAAGATGGGGTCCTTGGATGAGGCGCCCAGTGGGCTACAATAGCAGTATTCATCGATTATGGTGTCTCCGATGACCGCGACCTTAAGCCCGCTCATGGCGTCGAGGGTGTGGTTCACATCGTCCAGTGAGAACCGCGACTTAAACAGATCCAGGTATTCGCGTGCCTCATCGCTGAAGCTGGCCAAGGACTGGTTGATGACCACGGTTGAGTCAAAGTGAATTCCGCCTGTCTTCACCAGCGGGATGCCCATCTCGTCGCATAGGGCTTGCTCGTCCTCGTTGCAGGGCTGGCCGCCGTTGTCGTCCATGGCCGCGTAGCCGGTAGGCTGCAGCTGGGTCAGCGCAACCCGCAGATCCTCAGCGTCCGTGCAGACGAAGTCGACAAAGTCGAGGTGGATCATGGCCTCAGCCCGCATCTCGATGGGAACCGGGAGCATGCAGCTGGTGAGCTTACAGTCTGGCGCAAGCGCCACGACAAGGAGGTCGCCCAGGGCGCGAGCCTGCCGCAAATGTCGGATGTGGCCGATATGCAGGAAGTCATAGCTGCCGTAGCTCAGAAATATCTTTTTGCCTTCCCGCTGGGTCGGGCCGACCGACTCTGTCAATTTGGCGAGAGTCGTGAGTTTGTTCGAGTTCATGTGTTCCTTGATTTTGAGGACAATAAATTTATGGTAACTTATAAAAAAATCATCCAATTCGCAAGCGTTCTGCCCCAAATTAGGCATGGTCTCCGGACTTTGCTGGAACACGGCATTAGAAAAATGGGGCTGCGCGCGTGAGCGCTCAGGGGCTGAGGCGGCCGCGAACACCTCGGCCGCAGGTTGCTCAGGACTCTTCGGCTCCGGACCGGAAGGCGCCCTGCGAAAAACGGCCGCGCCGGAACAGAACAGACTATTTCCAGCCGCCCGTATGGAACCGCCAAGCCGTCTGCATGATTTCGTCAATGTCGTTAAACTTCGTGCGGAAGCCCAGCACCTCGGTCGCCATGGCCGGGTCCGCGTACAACAGTGGCGGGTCGCCCTCGCGTCGGGGCAAAACCGCAACCGGCACCGATCGCCCAGAAATGCGCTCCACCGCCGAGATTATCTCCCGTACAGAGGTGCCCCGGCCGGTACCCAAGTTGAGCCGCAGGCTCTCCCCCCCGCCCAGCAGGTGCTGCAGCGCCATCACGTGCGCCCGAGCCAAATCGACCACGTGGATGTAGTCGCGGATGCAGGTGCCGTCGGGAGTGTCGTAATCCTCGCCGAAGAGATCGAGCTGTGGGATCCCGCCGGTCGCAGCCATCATGGTGCGCGGAATGAGGTGCGTCTCTGGGTCGTGCCGCTCGCCGATCTCGCCGTCCGGGTCCGCGCCGCAGGCGTTAAAATAGCGCAAGGCTGCGGAGCGCAAGCCATAGCCCCGGCCATAGTCGGCCATGGCTTGCTCGATCAAAAGCTTGGTGCGGCCGTATGGGTTCACCGGGTGCTGCGGATGGTCCTCGCGGATGGGCATGGTCTTGGGCTCGCCATAGGTGGCGCATGTGCTTGAGAACACCAGCACGCCAACGCCCGCACGGCGCATGGCAGAAAGCAGGGAAAGCGAACCGCCGACGTTGTTGTTGTAGTACTTTTCCGGATCGGTGACGGACTCTCCTACGTAAGCGTAGGCGGCGAAGTGCATTACCGCCACGGGCCGGTGCTCGGCGAATACCCAGTCCAGGGCCGCGCCGTCGGTGATGTCGCCCACGATGAGCGGGCCCCACTTGACGGCCCGACGATTCCCGTAGACGAGGTTGTCTAATACAACAGGAGTAAGGCCAGCCTGCGTCAGGGCCTTGCAGGTGTGGCTGCCAATGAATCCAGCTCCGCCGGTCACAAGTACTCGTGGTTGCATTCCTCCCCCCCCGTATCAACGCCGTGGCCTCTAGCGTGCGGCTGCGCTTGCTGCGGGTTCAGCGTTCGCAGCAACGCTGCGTAAAACGGCAACCGAAACCCTGGCGGAAACCAGAACTGCTATAAATTTTAACAAAATATGTTCACAAGTTAAGCGCCCAACCGTTTAAATTAAATACTCCACCCAACAGATGTCGTCAATCACCATAACAAATGGGCGCTATGCCTGCTGCTGAATTCCTGAACCGAGACCGCTGCACAATCGAGCGCCAGCCATTTCCATGCCTGATTTGCTTCCTGCAGCCCGTCTGGTCAGCCTTCCCGGCTGGCCTTTTCGGCCCCTTGAAGCCTTATGCAGGCCCTTTTCGTGTTCACAGGGCGCACAACTGCCTCAGCAAGTCCAAAATCGCAGGCCCTTCTTCAGATAGAAAGCCATGGCATTGAGGTGAAACTCCATATCGACCTTGGCCATGCCCACGTGGTGACTTCGTGCAAATCCGTAGAGCCGTTTGAGGGTCCCGAAGCCCCTCTCCACTGTCGCCCGCACCGCTTGCTCACCAAGCGGTTGTCCAGGCGCTCCAGGTCGGTTAGCGGCCTGTTCCTGGCCGCCTTGTGCATGATGCCGTCCTTGAGGCGCAGGCCGACCAACGTCTCCCGGTTGGCCTTGCTGGTGTAGCCCTTGTCGGCGAAGACATAGCTTTTGGGCGGCACGTCCGCCTCCAGGACCAGACGCTCGAACTCTCCGGTGTCGGAGCGGTTGGCCGGGGTCACATGGCCGCCAAGGATGAAGCCGTAGCGAGAATCCGTGGCCGCGTGGACCTTGAACCCGTAGAAGGACTTGTTTCCCTTGCGCAGCCAGGCGGCCTCGGTGTCGTCGGAGTAGCTGACGGTGGCGCTCATGTCGTTGTCCTCGTCCTCTTCGCGGTCTTCGGGCATGATGTCGATGATCTTGGTTGGCCGCCTGGAGGAAATGACCACGGTGGCGTCGACGATGGCACCCTCGCGGACCAGGAGGCCCCTCGCTTCGAGCTGCCGGTTGAGGAGCCCGAGCAGCTTTGTCAGAAGATCCCGCTCGGCTAGGCTGGATCTGAAACGGCAGATGGTCGTGGCGTCCGGGACGTCGCCTTCAAGCGACAGGGCCGTGAATCTGGCGAAGGAAATCCGGTCATAGAGCGACGTTTCAAGGGCCTCGTCGCTGAGGTTGTACCAGCGCTGGAGCACAAGGATTTTGAACATGAGCAGCGGGGGATATGCGGGGTTGCCGACGGCGTCTTTGTTCCGGCGAAGCTTGCGGCGCAAAAACTTCTCAAGCGGATGCCAGTCGACGATCTGCTCGATGTCATCAAGGAACGTTGGGCGCTTTTTCCTTCTCAGGTCAGCAACATAGTCGGTGATATTCGGCCGGGGTGAAGTGCGCTCTTTCATCGTCGCCTCCATCGCTTGCGATGGGGCGAATATAGCAAACATCTCTGATGATTAGAAGCAAAAACTTCGAGATTTGCCTTGCAGCGGTCTCTAGCGACCACAGCGGGCATCAGCGGCCAGATGGTGCAGGATTTGATACTGGAGTGCGTGGAGAAGCGGTTCGGGGTGCTGAAGGCCCCACACCGGGTTGAATGGCTCTCGGACAACGGCTCTTGCTACACGGCCATGGAAACTGTGGAGTTCGCCTCTATGCTCGGCCTGCTCTCGCGGTTCACTCCAGTGCGCAGTCCAAAAAGCAACGGTATGGCCGAGGCCTTTGTGAACACCTTCAAGCGGGATTACGTATTCGTCAACGAACGACCTAATGCGGAAACGGTTCTGGCCCAGCTCCCAGGCTGGTTCGAGGTTTACAACGAGAGGCATCCCCACAAGGGGCTACGGATGAGGTCTCCCAGAAGATTCATCCGTTCGTCAGCAACCGCAGGGTGTCCGGTTTAGCAGGGGCAACTCCAGCCAGGGCGAAAAGCGGGGGCAGGCAAGGCCCGGCTCTAAAACGTGCGTCTCAGGGCCTCCTCCGAAGCCATTCTTTGCCGAAAACACCGGCCCGCGTCAACTTTTGGGCTTTTTGTGCGTGAGAGTCCACCACTCGGCAGGCCGATCTATTGAGTGCTTGTCGAAAATCGAACGGGCCTGACAGGCGTCAGTGTCGAGGTCTCCAAATTCGAACATGAAAAGGTTGCAATCAGAGGCTTTCCCCTTCGGGTGTTTCTCCGCATGCTTCTGTTCAAACTTCGCCAGCGCACGGTTTGTCCTGATAATGTCGTCGATCATCTGCCGCAAGGTCATCGGCTTGGCCTGGGCAGCCTCCTCTCTGTTCATTCGCTCTTTGTTCTCCTCCCTGTAGTCGCTCATCCTTTTCAACGAGAGTCTGCCTTCAGTGAGAATATTTTCCATTTCTTCGTCAAGTTCTTTGTTGTCATGCATCAATTCCATGGCACCGGACAGCCCGAGCGAAACGGCCTTAGCATCGCACGCGGTAAAAAAATCCTTGAGCTTAATTTCTATCTCTCTGTATTCCTGCATCAGCTTCCGATATTCTTCCACGCCAGGTCTCCTTGTTTTGTGTGCATAATTGCGTCCATAATGAGTCAAGGACAGGTCAAAGGGCAAGAACAAGATTCTTTTTGTTTCGCAATTGCAGTTCTCAAGCGTTCTCTGCAAGATTCCTCCAACCATAACAAGGATAGGGAACTTACTACGCAGGTCAAGCACATGCAGCAGATTACGCCTCGGGTACACGCAGTAGTGGCACGCCCAGTTCCAGTGCGCGCGCCTGGGCCATCTTCGCAAACCCGGAGAACGCCTCGCACTTGATGCAGAGCATGATGTAGGACAAGAGTCGGGAAGGATTCTTTCTCCATATTGTCACAATCTGGAGCCAGAATTGGCCCCGGTGCCGGGCCTTGATTCCGTGTCTCCAAAAGAACGCCAACCCCACGCGCACATCGAGCCACTTCAGTCCGCCGCCCGTGACAAGCTGGCCTTTTCCAACGGTTGGCAGCACCTGCTGTAGCGCCAGCGCGGTTCGCGTGGGCCGCATGAGCATAATGTGATCGAAGACGCGTTTCATATATCTAGTCGGGCTGTATAGATAAGCGATCGCATCGACGTATTCGGCGATGACCTCCTGCGTGGGCCTGTCGGGAATCGTATTCATGCGCACGCCGAGCAGCATGTCCTGCGTGTTCTCAAAGGGCAGCACTCGGTCATCCTTCTTGTAACGGTGCCACAGCATAGTGCCGGGTAGCGCGGTGAGCATGTTCAGCATCACTTGCGGCAGGCCCGCGCGCTGCGCGAAGTCGATGACGCGCTGGCCCGCGCCGGGACGCTCCCCGTCCAGGCCGATGATGAAGCTACCCTGCACCAGCAGGCCGTTCTGCACGATGAACCGCAGCGACTCCGCCAGCGGATTGCGCACATTGTTGCTTTTGTTGGCCTTGCGCAGCACGTCCTCGTCCGGGGTCTCAATGCCGATGAACACCTCGCCCACGTTGGCCTCGGTCAGCATGTCGATGAGGTCCTTGTGCCGGGCCAGGTCGATGGACGCCTGGGCCGTAAACTGGAACGGCTCGCCGTGGTCCTTGGACCAGTGGACCATGCGCCCCAGCAGCTCGCGGGCGTATTTCTGGTCCCCGATGATGTTGTCATCACACAAGAACACATGCCCGCGCCAGCCCAGGTCGAACAGCGCGGAAAGCTCGGCGATGACCTGGTCGCAGGTCTTGCTGCGTGGCGCGCGGCCGTTCAGGTTCACCACGTCGCAGAATTCGCAGTTGTGCGGGCAGCCCCGCGTGGTCTGCAGGGACATGGAATAATAGTTTGCAAAATCGATGAGGTCGTAGCGCGGCATCGGCGAGGTGGTCATGGACGGGCGCACCCCGGCCTCCAGCAGCACCCCGGTGCGCCGCGCCAAAACCGCCTCCACCAGCTCGGGCACCTGGTTCTCGGCCTCGCCCCGCACCAGCACGTCGCACCCGGCCTCTATCATCTCCTGCGGGACGGAGCTGGCGAAGGGACCACCGCCCACCACATGCCGACCTCTGGCCTTGGCCTCGCGCACAAGCTCCAGCGCGGACTCGCGCTGGGGCAGCATGGCCCCTATCCACACCGTGTCGGCGAAGTCGTAATCGTCCTGGGCCAGCGGCCGCACATTCTCGTCCACCAGGCGCAGTTCCCAGTCCGCAGGCAAAAGCGCGGCCACGGTGAGCAGACCCAGCGGCGGGTTGGTGGTCTTGCGCCCCAGGCCGGGGAAGAACTCGCCAAGGCTGTAGAAAGAGATGGGAAATTTCGGAGCAACCAGCAAAACACGCATCGTCACCTCATCCGGAAAGTGCTGTAGCCATCCGCGTTGCGGCCTGCAGCCCGCGCGCGCTTTCAAAAATCTCGCCCCATCGGTCAGAGGGCGCTACGGTCAATCGACATCGACGCGGCGCCCGACAAACAGGGCACGACCAACCGTCCTTTTTGCTCCGAACATTTTAGCACGCCCGACGCGGAAGGGATAGCCCAGACGCCGGGGCGTCCGTTTTACAGCGCTTCCCAGGAGCGGAACACGAAGCGTTTGTCCAACTGGTACTTGGTCACATAGCCCACAGCCAGGCCGATGCCCCCTCCCAGGTAGCGCAACCACTTGTCGTGGAAGAGATAGTCGAAGCCGAACTCGAACGCCCAAAACACCGCCGTAGTGGCCAGGCCCATGAGGGTATAAAGCGCGAACACCTGGCCGTTGTGCACCGCGTCGCGGGTCTTAAAACGAAAGATGTAGCGCTTGTCCAGCAGGTATTTGACCACAAGGCCCGCCACCGTGCCCGCCATGACCGAAAGCGTGACGCCGTACGCGCCGGAATAGCAGCGGATGGCCACGTCCTGCGTGCCGATGTTCACCAGGGTCGCCAGCGCGGCGAACAGCGCATAGGCCAGGGCGAACCGCATCAGCTGGGCGTCCTGATCGGCCTGGGCACGGGGGTGAACGCGGCGGAACAGGCCATGCTCAGATGTTCAGCTTGTTGAAGATGAACCGGGGCAGATGCCGGATGACCATCATGATGACCGCCCACTTGCCCGGCACATAGCATACCGGAAGCTTCTTCGCCACGCCCGCCACAATGGCCCGCGCCACGGCGTCCACATCGGCCATGCCGAGGCCGCCCTGTCCTTTCAGATGCGCGGTCATGGGCGTGTCAGTGGGTCCCGGCAGGATGAGCACCACAGCAACGCCCGTTGCGGCCAGCCGGTGCTGCAGCCCCTGGGCATAGCGCGTAAGCAGCCCCTTGCCCGCGCCATATACGTAGTTTGTCTTGCGGCCGCGGTCGCCCGCGATGGAGCCGATGAGGACAAGCGTGCCGCCGCCCGTGCGCTCCATGTGCCCGGCGAAGGCCTCGGCGAAGAGCGCAGGCGAAACGCCGTTCACTAGCAGCGCCTCCTCGCAACTGGACAGATCAATCTGGCAGGCCTGCTGGTCCGGCAGAAGCCCGTGGGCGATAAGCACGAGGTCCGGAGCTCCCTGGCTCCACAGGCAGTCGGCCAGGGCGCGAATGCCCGCCGGGTCGCGGAAGTCCGCTGCAAGGGCGCGGATGCCGGCCTTGGGGTCGCGCACGCGCAGGTCCATGGCCACACGCTCGGTCTTGGCCAAATCACGACCGACGAGCACGAAATCCGCCGGGCCTTCGGCCAGCCACAGGCGGGCGCAGCGTTCGGCCATGGCCGAGGTGGCGCCGATGATGATGATCCGTTTGCGCACCCTTACCCCCCCATGAGCCGCCGCGACATGGCCGAGCTGATGCCCGGATCGCGGTGCTTGAGAAATTCCGCCAGCCGGGGATAGCCCGACTCCAGCAGGTCGCGCGACATGCGTGCGTCCTTGGCTAGGTAGAGCCGCCCGTTGGCCTCGCGCACAATGGCATCCAGCCGCTCAAAGAGCCGCTGCGTGGACGCGCCCTTGTTCGGAAAGTCCAGCGCCAGGGTCACGCCGGGCCTGGGGAAGCTCATCATGCCCGGCCCCTGCCGGTCGCCAAAGGTCTTGAGCACCGCCAGAAACGATCCGTTGCCCGAGCGGGCGATCTCGCCCAGCATGGCCTGGGTGGCCTCAAGCCCGTGCTCCCGCGCGATGACGCTCTGGTACTGGAAGAACCCGCGCGGGCCGTAGATCCTGTTCCATTCCAGCACGTTGTCCAGCGGGCAGAAGAACGGCTCGTAGTGGGACAGGCTTGGGCCCGTCGTGCGCTTCTTCATGCCGTAATATAACATGTTGAACAGCCGCAGCGACAGGCCGTTGATGAGCGAGACCGGCGGCACAAAGGGCACCGCGAACCACCCCGCGCGCGGCAGCGCGCGGCCCGCACCCGCCCCGGCTACGGCCGGGTTGCCGCGCATGAAGATGCCGCGCCCGCCGCCCCAGGACACGCAGTCGATCCAGGACACCGTGTGCTCGAAGCCCGCCTCGGAGGCGTCGGACAGGCGGAAAAACTCGCCCAGGTTCTCGAAGGCGATGAGCTCAGTGTCGAGCCAGGGCCCGGCCACGCGGCGCAGGCGGATGTCCGCCTCGATGATGACCCCGGTGAGGCCGATGCCGCCCACCGTGGCCGCGAAGAGCTCCGGCAGCAGGTCCGGGCCGCAGTCGGCCACGCTGCCGTCGGTTCTGGCCAGGCGGATGCGCAGCACGTGGTCGCCGAACGAGCCGTGCCGGTGGTGGTTCTTGCCGTGCACGTCGTTGGCAATGGCCCCGCCCACGGTGATGATCTGCGTGCCTGGGTTCACGGGCACCATGAACCCGCGCGGGATGAACAGCCGCTGGATGTCGCGCAGGAGCACCCCGGCCTCGCAGGTGAGCACGCCGGTGTCGGCGTCGAAGCCGATGAAGCGATTGAGCCCCGCGGTGTTCCAGAGCAGGCCGCCGGGGTTCAGGCAAACGTCGCCATAGCTGCGGCCCATGCCGTAGCACACGCCCGGCGCCTGCCCGCCGGGCGGAGCGCGCACCTGGGCCGGCACGCCGGTCCTGTCGGAGAGAAAACACACCTCATGCTCCAGGCTGCCGAGCCTGCCCCAGGACGTGACCTTCATCATAACCGCACCAACGCCCCCGCGGCCAGGGCGGCCGCGAACAACAGCCCGGCAAGCAGGCTGGGCTTGTCCTTGACGGCGAACACCAGGGGATCGTCGTGCATCTCGCCCCGGTTCGCCTTGAACCACATCCAGCTGATCCAGAACAGCAGCACGGGCACCACCGCCCAGACGACTTCCGGCGTGCGGTACAGCCGGGTCACGGCGGCGGTGTTCAGATACAGCGCCAGCACCAGCACCGAGGCGTAGCCCGAGGCGATGCCCAGGGTCTGCACCAGCCGGGCGTCGTCCTTGTAGTAGCCGCGCCCATGCACGGCAGCGTCCGCCTCCGGCGGCTGCGCGTCAAGCTCGGCGTAGCGCTTCACAAAGGCCAGGGACAAGAACAGGAACATGGAGAACGCCAAAAGCCAGAAGGTCAGCACGACCCCGGTGGCCGCGCCGCCCGCCACGATGCGCAAGGTGTAGAGCAGGGCCAGGGTCAGGCAGTCCACCAGCACCATGCGCTTGAGGAAGAGACTGTAGGCGCAGGTGAGCAGAAAATAGCACGACAGCCAGAGCAGGAAGCCCGGCCCGACGAACAGCCCCAGCCCCACCCCGCCCGCCAGCAGCACCGGCGCGATGCCCACCGCCCGCAAAATAGTCACGCGGCCGGAGGTGATAGCCCGCAGGCGCTTGCGCGGGTGCCGCCGGTCGCTCTCCAGGTCCAGCAGGTCATTGGCCAGATACACGGCCGAGGCGCACAGGCAAAAGGACAGAATGCCCAGGATCAACGGCGGCCAGCTGTCCGCCTGGCTCAGGCGGTGGGCCGCGGCCAGGGGCACGACGAGCAACAGGTTCTTGAGCCACTGGTACACGCGCAGCATGCGCAAGTACACGCCAAGGCCCGGTTTTTGCGCCGGGAAATGCCGCTCGACCGGGCACAACCCGCTAGTCGCCTTGGCCAGGGACTGCGGCGCGTTGACCACCACGGCCACCCGGGCGCAGGCCCACACCGGCAGGTCCGCGCGCGCGTTTCCGGCATAGTCGAACCCGCGCTCGCCATAGCGTCCGCATAGGTCCCGCGCCTTGGCCGCGCCGCCGAGGTTCGTCTCGCCGTCACTGGCCAACACCTCGTTGAAAAGCCCCAGGTGGCTTGCGATGGCCGTGGCGAGGCGCTCGTCCGAGGCCGTGCACAGGACGAGCCTGCGCCCCGCCGCGCGCTGTTCGCGCAGCCAGGCGAGGAAAGGCTCGTTGTAGGGCAGAAGCTTCGGACGCGGGTCGAAGTCTTTGGCCAGGGCGCGCTTGAGCCCGGCCCTGCCGCGCAAAAGCAGGAACGGGATGCCCGGCACGCCCAGCGGATTGCGCCGGGCCAACGCCAACACGGACTCGTGCAGCATGTCCGACAAAACGAGGGTGCCGTCCAGATCGACGACAAGCGGCAGAGACTGCGCCCCTTGCGGCTCCCTACCGCCCATTGCGGATATGCGTGTGGCGCACATGTCCCTGCCCTCAGTTGGACGCGCGGAATTGAGGGGCGTCCATGTGCTGAGCTGACGGACCGCCCGTCTCGACAGTGTGCTTCGATGGCAAGGACCGCGGGACCGCACCTGGCAGATAGTACGCTCCTACCCCCAGCAGCAGGTTGAAAAACCAGCTGATCTGCGGATAGAATAGTCCGTCGTGAACAGCAAAATGGATGACCGAGGCCAGCAGTGCGAAGGTGATGGCGCGTTCCGTTGCGTGGTCGATTTCCTGCCGCCAGGCCCGACGCAGGTATCCGCCCAAAAGCCGCCCGATCAGCAGGAAATACAGCAGCGAAAGTGGCACTCCGATGCCACACAACAGGGAGAGGTACTGGTTGTCCCAGGTCACGTTGCGGTCGACCACTTCCAGAAACCCGTCCCGGGAGACCATGCCGAACACCGGCTCAAATGATTCAAGGAACGATCTGCGTGGTGTGCGGATGCCAACTCCCAGCAAACCCTGCTGCTTCACGATCGCCCAGGTGGCGGGAAAGGCCTCGACCCGGTAGAAGGTCGACTCGTAGTTCACCGCGCGGGGGATCTTTCCCGGAAAGACCACAAAGAACACCCCGGCAACCACGACGCTCGCCAGTATGGCCAGGGCCGCACGCCGCACGGAGAGGGACTGAAAGGCCACGTACACGGGGATGAGGACAAAGGGCAGCAGGATGACGAACCGGGAGCCCGCGATAAAGCAGACCACGCCACCGGCCACCAGCAGGCACACGGCGGCGGCGCGCCTGAAGCGGCCTTCCTGCCCGCCCATATGGATGGGGCCGGCGGAAAGCAGCACCAGCGTGCCCGCCAGCGCATGGTGGTGCAATCCCATGAACGAGGGCAGCGCGCCGAATATCAAGTGAGAGAACGTGAGCCCAGTGAAACAGGCGGTTAGCACATGGAACAAGAAGACCCTTGATTCTGGCCTCTGGAATAGTCCGTGAGCGCAGACGAGTCCGGCCACGGCTGGGCAGAAGAACGCCAAGGCCCGAAATGTCGATGGCAGTTGGTCCGAGCTCGCGAAGGCCGACGCCGCGAGGCCTGCGCCCAACAATAGCCAGGGCGCCAGTGTACGCCAAGGTAGCGGCCGCCTAAGGTATCCTATGGCCAGCCAAAGGGCTGGCAACGTCACCGCAAGGGTAGTGAAGAGGTTAGTCCTCTCGCCCGGCACAAAAACGGCGTAGGGGATGAAAAAAGTGGCGTGGAGGCAAGCCGCTGCTAGGAGCGCCTTTGCACATGCAGTGTTGTGATCAAGAAGTCTCATGCGTCTCCTGCCTCCCTCGATGTGACGGCAACATGTTGTCTAGATTCGCCACGGATGTCCTTAAGCGAAGTACCTTATGCCTGGCAATCTGCAAGAGCTCCGTCGCAGTGTACGGCGTCGAAACGGTCAAATGACCATGTGAGCACAGAGCTGATGGCATAGTCGGCGTGTTCAAGAGCTGTCGCTGGGTCTTGACTGGTGACTGCGCGCGCATGTCATTTTCTTACAGGCAGGGCGACTTTGCAGATTTTACCAATGGCGGCGACAGCCTGTCCCAGGGCCACGGTGGGCAGAAACCAGGGGCAATGCAGCAGTGTAAAAAGCAGTCGGCTGCGCACAAGACGCAGCATAATCTTGAAGGATCGCCCTAACCGCCGTCTGTTGGACATGCCCGTACTCAATCCTTCCATGTGCAAAACTGTGGCTCTGGGTGCAAAGCCCAACGCCCAGCAACCCCTTGCCCGCCTAGCCCAGTCGATTTCCTCGCAGTACAGGAAGTATCGTTCTTCCATGAGCCCGACATCAACCAGGAAAGCCCGGCGCAGAAACACGCTGGCGCCGTTGACGTAGTCCAGGGGAGGCGCAAAATCCAAAGGGACTTGCCCAAGTGGCAACATGTCGCCGTCGCCATAGAGACCGCCTCTACCCCATATTTCGTGATACCACCCGCCGCCGTAGCACTGAACGATGTCGGGGGTTTCCATGTACCGGGTCAAGGCCCCGCAAAGGCCGCAACGCTGATTTTCTCCCATATAGTCGAGAAGTGCGGCGGGAGCGTCTGGCAGCACTATTGTGTCATTGTTCAATAGCCAAATGTATTCTGCGCCAAGGTCCAACAGGTAGCGAAGCCCCCTATTGTTGCCTCCAGCATAGCCAAGGTTCGCCCCGTTATCTATCAGGATTAGCTCGGCTTGGCTGTCATTTGGAGAAGCGGGCGTGTTTGCCGGGTTGGACACGAGCCGCCAGGAGGATATCCTGCCCGCTTGAAGCTGCGCCTCTGCCCAAAAGGCCAAGTGTCGCAGACTGTCATCGCCGGAGGGGTTGTCGCATACGACAACGCGTTCCGGCGGCAAAGAACTCGAGTACAAGCTCTCAAGACAGGCCAGGGTCGCCTGCCACTGCCCATAGTTGAGAATAACCGCAGAATACCCGTGCGAGGTGCGGCTGGTCATTTTTCCCTGTGGCATTGAGCCCCTATGCTTTTACGGTTACCGGCGCAGGCGAACCATGAAATGGATAGTTCGGCTACACAAGAATGGGATAGACGTTTAGAGAAAGCCATCTTGCCACTGATGCAAGCACCGCAATACAAAAATTAACATACCGACAGGTTGCGTGCTTTGACCCTACCCCGCCGAGTATACCAAGCGTAAGTTTGGACTCTGGCCGGTCTGATGTTCCTCATTCATGGCTCTTCCGTATTCCTCTGGTGCCAAGCCGCCAAGTGAGCTGTGTGGCCGGGCCGTGTTGTAGTCCTGCCGCCAAGCCTCAATGATATCCCTGGCCTCAGCCATGGACCGGAACGCATGGGCGTTCAAGCATTCCTCGCGGAACTTACCGTTGAAGCTCTCCACATGGCCGTTCTCCATCGGTCTGCCGGGCCGGATGAACTCCAGTTGCACCCCGGCGCTGGTCGCCCACTGGTCCAGGGCTTTGCCCGTGAACTCCGGCCCGTTGTCGCTGCGCAGGTGTTTCGGGCATTCGCCACGCTGGCGCAATTGCTCCAGCACCCGCACCACGCCCTCGCCAGGGATCGACGAGTCCGCTTCGAGCCAAGGGCAGCGGCGGTCCCACAAATCGATGATCGTCAGCACCTTTATCCTGCGGCCATTCTCCAGGCTGTCGCTCACGAAGTCCATGGCCCACTGCTCGTTCGGACCTGTGGGCGCTGGCTGGACCACTCGCAGGTGGCTCTGGCGCTTGCGTTTTGGCCTCAGGCGCAATGACAGCGCCTCTTCCCGGTACAGGCGCTCAACGCGCTTGTGGTTCACTACCAGGCCCTCGCGGCGCAGCAGCAGATAGAGCCTGGGGCACCCGAACCGCCTGCGTTCATCGGCCAACTCCCGCAGACGCTTGCGCAGAGCCACGTCGCGGTCTTGCGGAATACGCCGCAGCGTCCTGCGGTTGAGTTCAATCAGCTGACAAGCCCGCCGCTCGGAGTAGCCGTATGCCTCGATGATCTGGCGCGCGGCCTGGCGGCGAAGGGCGGGCTCGGTCATTTTCGGCCCAGCACCTCTTTGAGCACCTGGATGTCCAGCGCCTGGTCGGCCACCAGGCCCTTGAGGCGTCTGTTCTCGTCCTCAAGCTGCCGCAGCCGCCGGGCCTCGGACACCTCAAGGCCCGCGAACTTGCTGCGCCACTTGTAGAACGTCGTGTCCGTGATGCCCACCTGGCGGCACAACTCCGCCACCGGACTTTGCGCAGGCATAATCCACGGTTCGCGGGAGTATCATGACTGCGCCGCGTCGCCTGTCCCTCTTTGCGAAGCCCCCATGCGTTCAGCAAACTTGCTTTTAATCTCTGCAGACGGTGCGGATACATTGGAAAGAACGGTCCAATCAGCAAAAATGTGTAGCAGCTCAACATCAAGCTGCTACACATTCTATTGGGCAGCGTGACCACGGAGGCCGTCTAAGCATCAGAACTCTAGCTGTCAAAGCATCGCCAAGGTGCCACCGCCAAGCCGAACCTTGAAGGGCAAATACGACACTTCCCGCATCGGCACGTCGCGGCATCACTTGGCGGCGTCGTTCAACATCTTCCAGCGTGCCTTGGCAAGCAGCGCCTCATCCATGCCCTCAACGTGGAGGCCGAGCCTACGACGCGTGCTGCGGCGATGTTCCTCTAAACGCTCAGGAATCGCACCGTACATCTTCGCAGCCCGAGCGGCTCGCTCAGGCGTGGCGAAGTTGATCCGATCCCATTCGTAAGCCCTCAGGATTGCAAGTTCCAGCGGGGTGAAGTGCTCTGTGGTGATGAACCCGTATGCATAGCCAAAGAAGTTAGGATCGAGGAAACTGAAGTCAGGGGGGAGATAGCCTTTTTCCTTGCAGACATAATACAAGTCCGTCTTGGGGAGCGGTGTAGCAATATGAAAATGCGTAACATCGAAGTCACAGGAATCAGCAAACGCGAAGGTTTGCCGCAAATCTTCCCAGGTTTCTCCGGGAAGACCGATGACGAAGTTTGCGCCACATGAAATGCCGACTTCACGACACTTCTTGACGATCCCGGGGATAATTTCCAGCTTTAGCGGCTTGTGGATGACGTCTGTGAGGACCCGCTGACTGCCCGACTCGACGGAAATAGTGATCTGCTCACAGCCGGAGGCCTTCATGATGTCAAGAAGCTCATCGTCAAGCTGCCAGGCAGCCACAGAGGCCGCCTTCCAGGACAAGTCAGCGCCCAAAGCGTTCATGCCCTCAAGCAGTTCCAAAAGACGTTTGCGCTTATTCAGAAAAGCATCATCAAGAAAAATCAGGTTGCCGACGCCAAACTTGTCCACAAGGAAGCGGATCTCGTCCAGAACGTGCTCCACGGGTCTGTAGATGGTTCTCCGGCCGCTGATGGTTCTGGAGGCGCAGAACAGGCAGTTGTGCGGGCAGCCGTAGGACGTGATGATGAATGCCGAGGGCTTGGTCGAATTGAACTGGTAGTCGAGGGTGTTCTGCTCGATGTATGCATGCATGTCCACAAGGGAGTAGTCAGGGCGAACCATGTTCGCAACTTCCCCGACGTGCTTGTCCACGGGAAGTTCAACGATCTTCCCCTGATCGTCGCGGTAGGCGATGCCGGGGAAGGCACGCGCGGCCGCAACCTCACCGGAAAGCACCAACTCAAGGAACTTGTCGAAGCGCTCCTCGGCGTGGTTCATGAACACCCAATCGATATTCTTGTCCGTCGCCACCTCTTCCGCCATCACCGTGGGGTAGATGCCACCAATGACGGTGATCGCGGTCGGACAAACTTTACGCGCCACTTCGGCTGCGGCGTGCGCCTGCTTGTGATATTCCACAGACCCCGCGGTGATCAGAATTACAGCAGGATTAAGGGTGGAGAGTTGTTGGCCGAGTTCCTCAAGCGTCAGGTTGTTTCCGTTTGCATCAAGGATGGAAAATTTATATTTCTGCTTGAGGATTGCTGTAAGAATCAGAGCTGCATACGGCAAGCACAGCCACTTGCGCTTGCCGAACCAAGTACTATTCGGAATGATCAAAACGACTTTTTGTTTACCGTTAGCTTTCATACGGTATCTCCGGTGGCTTTGTGGAGTTTTCACCTGACGCGATAGTCATTGTGGCATTCACCTGTATCATTTCCATGAGCTTGCTACCCTTCAGCACATTCATCTTGCGAGTTGAAGTCAGGACGACCGAGATAAATCACACCTAAAGATACCCTTCCCTAGTTCAAATAAAGTGACTAAACTTCAAGAATTGCAGATGCATACAGCAGGGTTCACGAGGTCATAACAACGAACGCATGCCGTAACGAAGCTTAAGTTAAGGCGTAATCGTCACAAAGCACCCGTGCAGCACAGAAGATTGCCGTCATCAATATTCACTGTGATGCTCGTTGCCATTTTTGTGAATTAAAGATAATTTGTCTTTGAGAATCGAATTGATCTCATTCTGATACATCCTGATTTCATCAAAGCTTACCCCGTTGTCGTACAGATGAGCAAGGTGACCTGCCCCCACGAGTTGTACCACTCATTGTGGTAGCCTGGACTGACTCCTCGAGTCTAGTAGTGGTCCCCAAGGGGAGCACCCTGCCCCGAGGGGCAGGGTGGCGACCGGTGCCGGTGGGCGTTGGCCCAACGAGCTGTGCGGCCTAAACGTGTTGTACTCTTGGCGCCACATTTCCAGCACGACCTGCGCCTCTTTGAGCGTGTAGAATATCTCTCCGTCCAACTTGTCGTAGCGCATCTTCCCGTTGAATCTCTCACAGTAGCCGTTTTCCCAGGGCGAACCTGGTGCGATGCACAACGTCTTTACGCCGACTTTGCCGAGCCAGTCCCGAACAGCATCGGCAGCAAACTCGGAGCCGTTGTCCGACCGGATGAAGTCTGGCGTCCCTCTTTCAACGAACAACTTTGCCAGACAATGCAGCACGTCATCGGAGCGGAGTTGCCTTGCCACCACGAGCGCCAGACACTCCCGGGTGAACTCATCAATGACCACAAGGATACGAAACGCTCGGCCTTCATGCGTCCTGGCCATGACGAAGTCATACGACCAGACGTGGTTGCTCCAACATGGCCTCAGCCGGATACATGAGCCGTCGTTGAGCCAAAGCCGACCACGCTTCGGCTGCTTCTGCGGAACCTTCAGCCCTTCCTGACGCCAGATACGCTCTATGCGCTTGTGGTTCACCAGCCAGCCTTCTCGCTGCACAGGGCTTAAATACGGCGATACCCGTAACGGCCATACTCGCTGGCGAAGTGGATGACGGCTGCCCTTAACGGCTCTTCATCTCCTGTGCTGGGACGGTATCGCTGCGTTGCTCGGGGCTGCTCAAGCACCTGGCATACGCGCCGTTCCGGCACACTGAGAGTTGAACGCACATGAGTTACGCACTGCCTGCGCCGGGAAGGGCTCAGAAGATTCCCCTTACCGCCTCCTGGAGGATGAGCTTGTCTAAGGTCAGCTCTGCCACAGCCTTCTTTAGCCGGGTGTTCTCACGCTCCAAGGCCTTCAGCTTCTTGGCTTGGTCGACCTTCAGCCCACCGTACTCGTTGCGCCAGCGATAAACTGTCTGCTCGCAGACGCCAAAAACTCGGCACGTCTCAGCCACCGTCTTACCCTTGGCCAATGCCACTTCCGCTTCACGCAGCTTGGCAATTATCTGCTCTGGTGCCTGTCCTTTCCTGCCCATGTCCATTCCCTCCATGGCTCAGAGACTAACAAAATCTCTGGCTCAGGTTTAGGGGGGCAGGTCATAAATATGACAAACATAAACCGGCAATGGCTGCATAAACTACAATGGCTACGACCATCTCTCCGATTGAAGAATTTAGGGCATTCATTGTCTAGAATCCTTTATAGACCAAGCCGACAACCAGGGCCCCCTCGGGAAGGGTGGAGAACATCCCAAGCAATAGAGCTGCCAGCACGGCACCAAACGCCGAAATAGCGATTGCAGAGAGCTTACCCAACATCAATTCTCCATGCCCTTCCGTTGATCCGTTAGATCTGACGGCACGATCCAAAGCAGTGTGGACTATACCCAAAAATTTATACCATTGCAACAAAACAGGGCGTTAACAACTGCCCTCCACCAGTTGGCGGAGTTTTGAGGGCTAGGGCTGACTGTACTAATCCTCCCACTAGCTAAGAGTCCGCTCAGGGAGCCCTCCCGTGCGGCTGCACCGCTTGGAGTCAATGGACTGTAATCACGGGTCGGAATATGCATTGCTCCGTCCGCGAATCCGTCTTGCAAACTATAGGTCTCGCGCCATTCTGGCATGAGAAGCTTTCCCGTGATATTCTCCATCTACAGCACGCGGATGTGACGATGGTGCTTGTGTGGTGCTGTTCGCCCCAAGTCATGCCGCCTTGTGCTTCTGATAAACCCGCCGATAGCGCAAAAACGGCAGCTCGATTGCGTTATAGGTGACATGAGAGAACGCAATCAAAAGCGTGTAGTAGAGAACGAAGCTGGCAGCAAAGTGCTTGAGGCTGCCGTACTGCCACGTAAAGCCAAGATGTGAATAACCATCTAACACGAAAAGATGAAACACATAACCGGAGTAAGAAACCCTGCCGATGTGAACGACCAGGGAATGCAGTATTCCAGGCTTTCTACGCCCTGCTGGTGTTTGGCTTAAGCTTATGGCGCCTTTCAGCAATAGAAAGCAGATTGTCGACATGATCTCAGGGAACAGGAGCCAAAACGCGGTGGCGTGCAATCCGGACGCGGTCTGGTATCCGCCGATCCGGCTCACGAACAAGGTCAAAAGAATGAGCAGCATGCCTCCTGCGAGAGTCATTGCCCAAGCTTTGGCCCGCGAGGCGATGTTGGGCAGTGCGGCGCCTATCATGCCAGCCAGGAAAACCGTCGCGCCCCCAAATACGGTGCCATAGCTGAGCAACCAAACCTGACCAGCCGGCAGATAAAACAGGAACCCGCGAATCATGAGCATAGCGGCGAAGAAATATTTTAAGGTCGATCGCTGCCGATTCGTGATTGCAACGATAAAGATTGGAAACAATAGATAGCAGGCCGACTCTAACTGAAGCGACCAGAGCGGAGTGAACGCGCTGCCGTCAAAAATATCCTGCGTTTGCAGAAAGGTGGCCCCGATCAGTGAGATGACGGGGACTTTTCTGCAATACACAAGAATTGCAAGCGCAACAATGTACAGAGGATACAACCTCAGGAGGCGATTCAGGTAAAAGTCTTTGAAATTGATGCTGGTCCCTGGCTCTGTTTTCCCGTTGGCCAGGGAATAACCCGAAGCGAACAGAAAAACAGGCACCCCGAACCAGCCGCAATGGATAATGGAACTAACTACCTGCGAGATAAGGAAACCCCGATCCAGAAGAGCTGGTTCCCATGTCGGGACAGAGTAGTGTACCACGACCACAAGGGTGAAGGCCAAGGCGCGGATTGCATCAAGCTGCGGAATGTACTGTGAACGGACTGTCGGTTCCATGCATTCATACCCCGGCGGTGGCAGCCTTCTTGGAGCGTCCGCCGTCTTGTTTGGCTGTTGGTCTGCGCTAGATCTTGTACCCGGCGGCCTGGGCGTCGTTGTAGAACATCTTCACGGTGTCCAGCGAGAACTCGTCCAGGTTGTAGCCCACCAGCGCCAGCTTCTTGATGATGTCGTTGGTCACGGTGATGATCTGGCAGCCGATGGCGTCGGCCTGGAAGATGTTCAGCAGTTCGCGCGGGCTGGCCCAGATGAGCTCGGACAGGGGGTTCTGCTTCATGAGTTCCACGGCGGCGGCCATGACGGGCACCGGGTCCACACCGGTGTCGGCCACGCGGCCGGCGAACACGGAGATGTAGCTCGGGGTCTTCTGGTCCAGAACGTCCACCACATGGCGCAACTGGGTGAGGGTCATGAGGGCCGTGACGTTGAGCTTCACGCCCTGCTTGGCCAGCTTGCGCACCATGTCATAGCAATACTCGCGCTTGGTGTTGGTGATGGGCACCTTGACGTAGACGTTCTCGCCCCAGCTGGCGATCTCCAGGGCCTGGCGCTCCATCTCGGCGAAGTCGTCGGAAAAGACCTCGAAGGAAATGGAACGGTCCGGAATGGCCGCCAGGATGTCCAGGGCAAAGGCCTTGTAGTCCGTGATGCCGGCCTTGCGCATGAGGGTGGGGTTGGTGGTCAGGCCCTTCACGAACGGCTTGGCGTACATCTCCAGCATTCCGGCCTTGTCTGCCCCGTCAGCGAAAATCTTCACGCTCAGTTGGTCGATGCTCTTCATAACGGTCCTTGTAACGTAAGAGTTCACTGCTGTCCGCAGTAGGATATCCGCCGCTTCGGCCAGGGAGGTCGCGCGGATGAATCTGCCCTCAGGCTGCTTCTCATCATAGCCGTAGTCGATGAACACTGAGGAGCACCCGGCCCGCTGGCCGGCCTCCACGTCGCGCCACCGGTCGCCCACCATGGCGCAGGCGACTAGGTCCAGATCGTGTTCGCTCGCAGCCTGGATCAGCATACCAGGCAATGGTTTTCGGCAGGCGCAAGCGTCAGCGGAGTCATGATAGCACATGCGGAATTCGTCGATCAACGGCCCCTGACCCAGCCCCGCGCCAACGGCCG
>JAHIUD010000091.1 GCA_018817515.1 Pseudomonadota bacterium | reverse complement strand
TCCGCGCCCTCGGCGGCGCGGGAGGCGTTCTTGGCCACCTCAAGCACGGTGGCGTTCATCTCTTCCATGGCCGTGGCCGTCTCGGTGATGCGGCCCTTCTGAACGTCGGTGGAGCGGCCGATGTTCTCGGCCTGCCCGGCGATCTCCTCCGAGGCTGAGGACAGCCGCTCGACCACGCTCTCCAGGCGGCCCGCCGCGGCCAAAAGGCCCTCGGAGCGGGCGCGGATGGCCTGGGCCTTGGCCTCGTTGGCCTCGATGGTGGCCAGCTCCGCGGCGTGGGCCTTGTCTTCGGCCTCCTTGGTCTTGGCCGTGATCTGCTCAAGGTTGGTGGTCAAGGTGGACACCATGGTGCACAGCGCCTTCTCCAGGACGGTGATTTCGTCGTTGCCGCGCACCTCCAGGTCCACGCAGAGGTTGCCGTTGGCAACATCCTCGGCGGCCTTGGAGGCGGCGTTGAGCGGGCGCACGATGCTGCGGAAGATGACCAGCGACAGGGGCAGCACACCCAGGATGAGCAGGGCCAGGACAACGCCCGCGATGGTCATGCTGGCTGTGTGCACCATGCCGGAGATGGCCGCGTCGATCTTGGCCTTTTCGGCGTCGATGTTGTCGATGTAGACGCCGGTGCCGATCCACATCTGGGTGCCGGGTATGAGCGTGGAGTAGCTGATCTTGGGCTGCAGGCCCTTGCCGGGCTTTTCGAAGACGTATTCGACGAATCCGCCGCCCTTGGCGGCCGCGTCATGCAGAGCCTTGATCATATAGACGCCGTTCTTGTCGACAAGCCCCCCCAGGTCCTTGCCCTGGTTCTCCAGCTTGACCGGGAAGGATACGTTCGTCGTGCCTTCATACACGAAGATGTAGCCGGAGTTGTCGTCCTCGTAGCGAACGGATGCGGAGATCTTGCGGACGGCGGCCACAATGGTCTCCTTGTCCTGAGGCAGGCCCTTGATCTCCTCGGCTGTCGCCACCGCGAGGGCGTCCACGACAAGCTTCAACTTGTCCTTCACGCCCTCAAGCATGGTCCCTTGGGTCTGATTGATGGAATATTGCCGGAGCTGCTGCATCTTGTAGTAGAATCCGCCGCCCACTATCGCGGCGAAGGCCACGGCGATGGAGATGAGAAGGACAATCCTCGCCCGTATGGTCATGTCTCTCATTGTCATGGCGCACCTCTTCAGTAACAACCGGTTGGCACTCGTCGAGCCGACGCCTCGGGACGCCGCTTGCAAGTGAGGGCTTACACAATACCTATGTTACCACATGTGCACCGATTGTAAAGTGAAAGAGCGCGCATTTTCGACACAACTTTCTATGCCGCATTTGGGATGGGAATAGGCCACGCCTCAGGCCGACAGCAGCGCAAAGGATGCGGGCGCCTGCCCAGGGCCTGATAGCGGGCCGAAAGGGTGATGCATCCGAGGTCTGAGGCAAGAGGGATGCTCGGCAGGTCGGTGAACTCGCGCGGGCCCGCGCGCGGATGCGCAATCAGTCGAGCCGATCGCGTATGCCGTTTTTGGCATAATGGCCAGTCAGTCTTTGTGGTCGATATCCGCGCAGAGGATGCAGGAGCGCCCGTCCGGGGCCTGATAACGGGCCGAGAGGGTGATGCAGCGGTTGCCGGAGGCCAGAGAGATGTAGGGCTGGGTGGTAAACTTGGGCAGGCCCGCGCGCAAGGGCAGGAAGTATTCCTTGAGCGAGTGGTCGGCGCCCAGGCGGGCGGGTTCGTAGATGAAGCGTTTGCGTTTGCGCAGCTTGGCCGGGTTGCACACGGTGTCCGAGATCTGCACCCCGCTTGCGTTGAGCACATACAGACACTCGATGTTGTCGCTTTCATCGATGAAGCATGTCAGCGTTCGGTCCAGTCCCACCGTGCTCACGTCCGCAAGACGCTTGCACAGCCCAAGCACCAGGGCGTCATGGCTGGCGTAGAGCTCTTTTTGGGCGGTGAAGCGTTCGGTGGCGGTCTCCTTGAACTTGGCCGCCAAGAGGTCGATGCGCTCGGCCACAATTTCATCCCTGGCCATGCGCATGGCCGGTCGGCCGAAATAGTAGCCCTGGAACACGTCAACGCCGATCTCCAGCAGGCACAGGATGTCCTCCTGGCGTTCCACCCCCTCGGCCAGGGCCAGGGAACCCAGGCGCGAGGCCATCTGCACGAAGCTCTTGACCACCTCAAGCCTGGTCATGTGCCCGGCCACCCCGGACACAAGCGAACGGTCCAGCTTGAGCACATCGGGCTTGAGCAGCGGGATGCGGTCCAGGTTGGAGTGCCCGGTCCCCATGTCGTCCAGGGCGATGAGGAAGCCGTTCTTGCGGTAGGAGCTGACGAAATCCTCCAAGGCCTGGGAGTCCTTGGCGCGGGACTCCACAATCTCAATGAGCACGTTGTTGGGACTGATGCCCAGCGCCTTGACCTGGTGGATCAGCGTGCCGGAGCCCACCACGTCGGAGTCGATGGCGTACCCGTCGACGTTGATGGACACTATGAGGCCCCTGTTCTGGACATGGATGGGGGCAAAGGCTTCCAGGGCCTTCTTGCGGCACATGCGGTCCAGTTCGAGCAGTTTGCCCGCCTCGGCCGCCAGGCGGAACATCTCCGTGGGTGGGATGTCCTCGCCGGGGGCCGTGCACCGCGCCAAAGCCTCAACCCCGAGCAGGGCCTTGCGCTTGATGGAGATCAGGGGCTGGAAGGCGGTGGATATCCACTCCTTCTCCAGGATCTCCTCAATGGTGATGGCTTCGGCGGTTTCGAACATGGTCCCTCTGGGCGATGATCTGGGGGGAGATGCCCCGACGGAAACATAGAGATGTGCAAGACGTGGGCCACTGCATTATTTAGCTGGAATATAACAAAAAATTGCTGGCGACACCTGGAATGTAATACAAATACTCTACAGTATTGTCCACCGGCGTGCGTCAGGTTTAACAAAAACAGCAAAGCTTAGTCTTGCTGGTATTTTCCAAATTTATCGTTGACAGACACCGGGAGCGCGGGTAAAGACTCAACCCATGAACCTACTCGCCGCCAACAATACCTCTTTTTGCCAGTACTGGTATTATTGGTTTAGCTGCGCTTGCGGCCGGGGAGAGGTTTGTTGACGACCAAGCGTTAACCAAAGCCTCTTCAGGAAGGGCCGCAGGCGAAAGCCGGCGGCCCTTCTTTTGTTTCCACCGCCGGAAGAAAGCCCAAAGCCGCCAGGAGGCGCAACCGCACCGACGACAAGGAGAGACACCATGCATCTTGGAAAAGCCATCCGGCTCGAACGCATCTTCAACCGCAACACAAAACGCACCGTCATCGTGCCCATGGACCACGGCACCACAGTGGGGCCCATCGCAGGCATCGTGGACATGCGCGAGGCCGTGGGCGCGGTGGTCGAGGGCGGCGCCAACGCAGTGCTCATGCACAAGGGCCTGGTCAGATGCGGACACCGCACACAGGGCAAAGACATCGGGCTTATCGTCCACCTCTCCGCCAGCACCACCCTCTCCCCCTTCCCCAACGCCAAGACCCTCGTCGGAACTGTTGAAGACGCCATCCGCCTCGGCGCGGACGCAGTGAGCGTGCACGTGAACCTGGGCGACGAGAGCGAGGCCAAGATGCTCACCGACTTCGGCCAGGTGACGAGCATCGCCCAGAGCTGGGGCATTCCGGTGCTGGCCATGGTCTACGCCCGCGGCCCCAAGGTCAAAAGCGAGTTCGACGCCGAGATCGTGGCCCACTGCGCCCGCGTGGGCGTGGAACTCGGCGCGGACGTGGTCAAGGTGCCCTACACCGGCGACATCGACACCTTCGGCCATGTGGTCGACGCCTGCTGCGTGCCCGTGGTCATCGCCGGCGGCCCCAAGCTCGACAGCACCAAGGCATTCCTGCAGATGGTCCACGACTCCATCAGCGCGGGCGGCGCGGGCCTGTCCGTCGGCCGCAACATCTTCCAGCACAAGAACCCGGCGCTGTTGACCCAGGCCCTGTCCAAGGTCGTGCATGACGACATGGACGTGGACGAGGTCATGGAAATGCTCAAGGGCAAGGAATAGGCGAGCGACATCATGAAACAGATCATCTTCAAGGCCATCCCCTTCCAGAAAAAGCTCGTGACGCTGGCTCTGGAATCCGGGGTGGACGCCATCCTCACCGAAGCCGCCAAGGCCGACAGCGTGCGCGCCCTGGGCCGCGTCACCGTGCTCACCGAGGCCGAGCTGCCCACTCTGCCCCTTGGCTCCAAGGCCGACGAAGAGGCCGCCACGGCCCTGCTCAAGACCGGGCAGCAGGCGTCCCTGGCCAAGGGCTGGGAGATCATCCCGGTGGAGAACATCCTGGCCCAGACCACGGGCCTGGGGCTGGAGTGCGAGAGCTTTGACCGCGCCGTGCTGGCCGCAGGCATCCTGGAGCGCGGGGCGGACATGATCGTGGTCCTGCCCGAGGCCGCAGGCGAGCTCAAGGCCATCGTGGCCGAGCTCAAGCTCTCCCAGGGGCAGATGGCCCTGGAGCACGCCGTGGTGACGGAGATCGTCCCCGCCGGCCTTGGCCACCGCGTCTGCGTGGACACCATCTCCATGCTCCGGCGCGGCCAGGGCATGCTGGTGGGCAACTCCAGCGCCTTCACCTTCCTGGTGCACGCAGAGACCGAGAGCAACCCCTACGTGGCCGCCCGGCCGTTCCGCATCAACGCGGGTGCGGTGCACGCCTACGCAGTGCTGCCCGGCGACAAGACCTGCTACCTGGAGGAGCTCTCCGCCGGGCGCGAGGTGCTGGTGGTCGGGGCCGACGGACAGACCAGCCTGGCCACCGTGGGCCGCGTGAAGATCGAGGTCCGGCCCATGCTCAAGATCACCGCAAAGGTCCTTGCCCCGGAGGGTGCGGACAAGGGCGGCGCCGAGGTTTCCGGCCAGGTGTTCCTGCAAAATGCCGAGACCATCCGCGTCACGGGAGTTGACGGCACGCCCATCAGCGTGGTCAACCTCAAGCCCGGAGACGAGATCCTCTGCCGCACGGACGCGGCCGGCAGGCATTTCGGCATGCGCATCAAAGAGGACATCAAGGAGGGCTAGGCGTGGCGGAGAACGACGACAAGAAGCTGGATCTGGCCGCGCTGCGGACCGAGATCGACGCCCTGGACGACGGCATCGTCGACCTCCTGAACCGCCGCGCGGCCATCAGCATAGGCGTGGGCCGCACCAAGCAGGGATCAAAAGATACGGTGTTCAAGCCCTTCCGCGAGAAGGAGGTCATGGAGCGCCTGGCCAAGAACAATCCCGGCCCCCTGCCCGAAAGCCACCTGCAGGCCATCTACCGGGAGATCATGTCCAGCTCCCGCCGGCTGCAAAGACCGGAGCGGGTGGTCTACCTGGGGCCGGAGGGCACCTTCAGCTACTTCGCGGGCCTGGAGTACATGGGCCGCAGCGCGGAGCTGACGCCCAAGGCCAATTTCGAGGAGATCTTCCGCGCCGTGGCCGACGGCGAGGCCGAGCTCGGCGTCATCCCGCTGGAGAACTCGCTCCAGGGTACCGTGGGCCAGGTGGTGGACCTGTTCATGCTCTTCCCGGTGCACATCCACGCCGAACTCTACAGCCGCATCACCCATTTCCTCATGGGCAAGGCCGCCTCCGCCGCAGAGATCACGGAGATCCACTCGCACCCGCAGCCGCTGGACCAGTGCGGCGGCTGGCTTCGGGACAACATGCCCGGCCGCACCCTGGTGCCCGAGAGCAGCACCGCGGCGGCGGCAGAGATCGCGGCGGCCCGCGGGGCAACCGTGGCCACCGTGGGCCACATCCGCCTGGCCGACCGCTACGGCCTGAACGTCCTGGCCGCGCACATCGAGGACCTGCCCGACAACTGGACGCGGTTTCTGGTCATCGGCCCCCGGCCCGGCACCGAGGCCCAGCGCGACAAGACCTCCATCCTCTTCACCGTGCCGGACAAGCCCGGCGCGCTGGCCGAGGTGCTGGACTCGTTCGCGGGCCGCGCCATCAACCTGACCAAGCTGGAGAGCCGCCCCCTGCGCGGCGAGAAGTGGAAGTACGTGTTCTTCGCCGACCTGGAATGCGACCTCTCGCACATGGAATACGAGAGCTTCCTGGCATCCCTGCGCGAGCGCTGCCACACCCTGCGCATCCTCGGGTCCTACCCCACGGGCCCGCACCTCGACGCTGGAGGGCGCTCATGAGCACCACCTCAAGCCACATCCTGGTCACCGCCCCGGCCTCCAAGTCCATGTCGCACCGCGCGCTCATCGGCGCGGCCCTGGCCCCGGGCGAGTCCCGCCTCACCGGCGTGCTGGAGAGCGTGGACACCACCCACACCATGGGCTGCCTCACGGCCTGCGGCGCGGGCTTCGCCCGTCTCAGTGAGGGTGAGTATCTGGTCCAGGGGATGCACCACGGCCCGACTTCCCAGGAGGGGGGCGGCGAAGGCGTGGCTGATCTCGATGTCGCCGAGTCCGGCACCACCTGCCGCCTGCTGGCCGGGGTCGTCACCAGCGGGCGCGGGCGCTTTTACATCCACGGCGCGCCGCGCATGCACGAGCGGCCCCTGGGCGAGCCCGCGCGGGCCCTTGCCTCCCAGGGCGTTGTCTTCCACTGGGAGGGCAAGCCCGGCTACCCGCCCGTGACCATTGCGACCTCCGGCCTGCCCGGCGGCGCCATCGACGTGCGCCTGGAGGAGAGCAGCCAGTACCTGTCGGGCATCCTGCTGGCCGCGCCCCTGGCCAAAAGCGCCATGACCATGACCATCTCCGGCGACAAGGCCGTGAGCTGGCCCTATGTTTCGCTCACCCTGCAAACCATGCGCGACTTCGGCGTGCCCGTGGTGGTGGAGGTGCTGAAGGGCGGCCGGTTCACCGCCGTGGAGCAGGAGAGCGTCACCCGCGCCGAGCCCGGCAAGCTGCGCTTCCTGGTGGAGCCCGGAACCTACCAGCCGCGCAGCCTGTGCGTGGAGGGCGACTGGAGCAACGCCTCCTATTTCCTGGCCGCCGGGGCCGTGGGCAGCCACCCGGTCACCGTGCGCGGCCTCTCGCGCGATTCCCTCCAGGGCGACCGCGCCATCCTGGACATCCTGGCGGCCATGGGCGCGCGCATGGCCTGGACCAGCGGTTCGCATGGCCGTGAGGGCGGCGACGAAGTCACCGTGCTGGCGCCCGCGGGCGGCCTGCGCGGCGTGGACGTGGACATGGGCGCCTGCCCGGACCTGGTGCCCACCGTGGCCGTGACGGCCTGCTTCGCCAAGAGCCCTACCACCATCCGCAACGTGGCGCACCTGCGCATCAAGGAGTGCGACCGCCTGGCGACCCTGGCCACGGAGATCGCCAAGACCGGCTGCCTTGCCGCCATGACCGAGGACACCCTGACCATCACGCCCGCGCCCCTGACCAAGGGCCAGCGCATCCTCTTCGAATCGCGCGGGGACCACCGCATGGTCATGGGCCCGGCCCTCTTCGCCCTGGGTGGCGTGGACGCCCAGTTCGACAACCCCGGCTGCGTGTCCAAGAGCTTCCCGGACTTCTGGGAGCGCTTCGGCGCTGTGCTCGCTGGCGCGGCGAAGGCGTAAGGAACATGAAGCCAGGGCAGGACATAACGCGGGTCGCCATCGTGGGCGCGCGGGGCCAGATGGGGGCGCTCTTCGTGCGCGCCTTCCACAAGGCCGGGCTCGACGTGGCCACCCTGGACCGGCCCTACGACCCGGACGCCACGGGCGACGCCATCAAGGCGGCCCTTGCCGGAGCCCAACTGGTCATTTTGTCCGTGCCGGTGACGGCCATGGGCGACGTGGCCCGGACCCTGGCCCCCGCCCTGGAGCCGGGCGCCATCCTGGCCGACGTCTGCTCGGTCAAGGTGCACCCGCTGGGCCAGATGCTCGGCGCGTACGCAGGGCCCGTGGTGGGCACGCATCCGCTTTTCGGCCCGGTGATCCCGGACGGCTTCGAGCCCAGGGTGGCCGTGACTCCGGGGCGCGAAAACGCCAACGGCGATGCCGCCGGGGCCGTGTCGCGCTTGTTCGCCCGCGCCGGGTTCTCGCCCTTTGACAGCACCGCCGAGGAGCATGACCGGGCCATGGCCTGCGTGCAGGGCCTGAATTTCATCACCACCGTGGCCTACCTGGCAGCGGCGCGCCAGGTGCCGGGCATCGAGAAATTCCTCACCCCGTCCTTTGAGCGCAGGCTCGAAGCCGCGCGCAAGATGCTCACCCAAGACCGTGAGCTCTTCCAGCTCATCAGCGAGGACAACCCCTTCATGCAGGAGACCGTGCGGCAGTTCACGGCCTACCTGGACATCGCCGCCGGGGGCGATCTCGACCTGCTCTCCGCCAGGGCCTCCTGGTGGTGGCGCGACAAGGCATAGGGACGCGGCTTTCGCCCTGGGGCGAAGTTTGACGAAGTGTATGCCGCGTCCCGCACTGGGTCGCGGCTTTTTTTCTAGATACGGAGGAAACAATGGAAATTCGCCTGAAGCATTACGGGAAATGGCTCCCGGCCGACGTGCAGACGCCCATCAGCCTGTACCTGGGCCTGGTGGGCGACGAGCCCGGCATCCTGCTGGAAAGCGCCGAAGTGGACGGCCGCCTGGGACGCTACAGCCTCATCGCCTGGGACTTCCGCCTCCTGGCCGAGCCCAAGGACGGCAAGCTCGCGCTCAACATCCGCGATCCGCGCCTGGAGTCCCTGCGCGAGTTTGAGGGCCGCGACTACATGGAAGGCGTGCGCGGACTTCTGCGCGCCATCGAGATCGACCAGCCCGCGCTGAAGGAGCCCCTGCCCGCCATCACCCGCTCCATGCTGGGCTACCTGGGCTACTCCGTGGGCGGCATGCTGGAGCCCAAGCTGGCCGCCTGCATGCCCCCGGAAAAGGCCGAGGCGCGCCTGGTGCTGCCCGGCCAGGTGGTGCTCTACGACCACCTGCGCGCGCGCTGCTGCTACCTCTCCCTGGACGAAAAGGGCAGCGACGGCAGGGGCGGGCCCAAGCCCGCAAAGCTGGGCAAGTCCAGCGGCTTTGAGCTCAAGACCGAGGAGCCCACCGCAACGCCCGGGCGCGAGGCCTACATGGAGCAGGTGCGCGAGGCCAAGCGCCTGATCACCGAGGGCGAGGGCATCCAGCTCGTGTTCTCGGTGCGCTTCGCCACCCCGTTCTCCGGCGAGCCTTTCGGGGTCTACCGGCGGCTCAAGCAGGCCAACCCCTCGCCCTTCATGTTCTTCATGCGCTTCGAGGACGAGACCCTGGTGGGCAGCTCGCCGGAGATGATGGTCAAGTGCGAGGCGGGCAGGCTGGAAGTCCGGCCCATCGCCGGAACACGTCCGCGCGGCGCAACAGAGGCCCAGGACGCGACCTTCGAGAAGGAGCTTCTGGCCGATCCCAAGGAGCGCGCCGAGCACGTCATGCTGGTGGACCTGGGCCGCAACGACCTGGGCCGCATCGCCACGCCGGGCAGCGTTGAGGTGGTCAAGTTCATGTGCGTGGAGCGCTTCTCCCACGTCATGCACCTGACAAGCTACGTGGAGGCCGACCTGAAGGACGGCCTGGACGCCATCGACGTGCTCCAGTCCACCTTCCCGGCGGGCACCGTGGCGGGCGCGCCCAAGATCTGGGCCATGGAGACCATCGCCCGGGTGGAGCAGCGCGAGCGCGGCCCCTACGCCGGGGCCATGGGCTGGCTGGGCGTGGGCAAGGGCCCGGTCAACGTGGGCACGGGCATCACCATCCGCAGCATGTGGATGCGCGACGGCGTGTGCAACTGGCAGGCCGGGGCCGGGCTGGTGTACGACTCCGACCCGGAAATGGAATGGCTGGAATGCAACAACAAGGCCCGCATCATCCGCGAGATTTTATCCTCCAAGGGGGTTGGCGATGTTTTTGCTGATCGATAACTTCGACTCCTTCACCTTCAATCTGGTGCAGGCCTTCCAGCAGCTCGGGGCCGACCCCGTGGTGCTGCGAAACGACCGCGCCGAGCTGCTCGACCCGGCCTTCGTGGCGGGCCTCTCCCGCGTGTGCCTCTCGCCCGGACCCAGCCGCCCGGAGAACGCGGGCAACTGCCTGAAGTTCCTGGCCCTGCTGGAGAAGACCGGCATGGCCGTGCCCACCCTGGGCGTGTGCCTGGGCCACCAGACCCTGGGCCACTTCGCCGGGGCCAGCGTTGTCCGGGCGGACCGCATCATGCACGGCAAGACGAGCCCGGTGGAGCACGACGGCACGGATGTCTTCGAGGGCCTGGACAACCCGTTCGAGGTCTGCCGCTACCATTCGCTCTTGGTGCTGGCCCACGAGGCGCCGGAAAAGCTGCGCGTGACGGCCAAGACCAAGGAGGGTGAAGTCATGGGCATGTGTTATACCGACCGGCCCTGGAGCGGCGTGCAGTTCCACCCGGAGTCCATCCTGACCCCGGACGGGCCCAAGCTTCTGGCCAACTTCCTCAAACGCAGCAAACAGGCCGCCTAAGGCCGGGAGGACACATGAGCTACTCCATGCGCGACATCCTGGACGCCCTCGGCAACGGCGTCGACCTGACCCCGGAGCAGGCGGCCTTCGCCTTCCGCGAACTCTTCGAGGGCCTGCTCTCCCCGGCCCAGGCCGGAGCACTGCTCATGGGCCTGCGGGCCAAGGGCGAGACCCCGCTCGAACTGGCCGCCGCCGCGCGCGCCGGTTTGGAGCGCGCCCGCCTGGTCACCGGCCTGCCCACAGACCGGCCCATCCTGGACATCGTGGGCACCGGCGGCGACCTCTCCAACAGCTTCAACTGCTCCACGGCGGTTTCGCTGTACCTGGCGGCCCTGGGCCACCGGGTGGTCAAGCACGGCAACCGCGCCGTGTCATCCTCCAGCGGCAGCGCCGACGCCCTGGAAGGCCTGGGCATCCGGCTCGACACCGGGCCGGACGAGGTGGCGGGCGAGCTGGCCCGCGACAACTTCGTGTTCCTCTTCGCGCCGGGCTACCACCCATCGTTTGCGCACATCGCCCCCGTGCGCCGGGAGCTCGGCGTGCGCACCCTGTTCAACCTCATGGGGCCGCTGTTGAACCCCGCCCGGCCCTCGCACCAGCTCCTGGGCGTGGGGCAGGAGCGCGCGCTCAAGCTCATGGCCGAGACCCTGGCCCTCACCGCGCCGGGCCTCACCGCCTTCGTCATCCACGGACAGGTGGGCTATGACGGCGCAGGCAAGGCGGGCGGCTTCGACGAACTGACGCCCTTTGGCCTGGCGTTGGGCTTCGCCCTGGACCGGGGCCGCGTTACCCCCTTCAGCCTTGACCCGCGCGAGTTCGGCATCCCCGTCCACAACCCCGACGAGGTGCGCGTGGCCGACAAGGCCGCCGCCCTTACGGCCATCCGGGACGTGCTCACCGGCAAGGCGGGCGCCGCAATGCAGGACATGACCGCGCTGAACCTGGGCGCGGCCCTGCACCTGGCCACGGGCAAGGCCCTGGCCGATTGCATGCGCGAGGCCAGGCAGGCCGTGGCCGACGGCGCCGCCAGCCGCTTCGCCGGAGGGCCGGGCCAGTGAGCAACATGCTTGACCGCTTCCGGGCCGCCCAGGCCGGATCCATCGCGCTCTTGCGCAGGCAGGCCGAAGAAGGCCAGCTGCCCACGCCCTGGAACTTCTCGGAGATCAACGCGCGGCCGGGCTTTGCCGCGGCCCTGCGCACAGCCGGAGCCCCGGCGGTCATCGCCGAGTACAAGCGCGCCTCGCCCTCGCGCGGGGTCATCAACCTGGACCTGACGCCCGCGGACGCGGCCCGCATGTACGCCGATGGCGGGGCCGCCTGCTTCTCCGTGCTCACGGAGCGCGCGCACTTCCAGGGCGACCTGCGCTTCCTGGCGGAAATGGCCTTTGCGGACAGGCCCATGCTGCGCAAGGACTTCCTGCTGGACCCGCTGCAGGTTGTCGAGACCGCCGCCACGCCAGCCTCGGCGCTTTTGCTCATCATGCGCATGTTCAAGGGCTCAGGCCCGGTGCGCGAGATGCTCGACGCCTGCCGCCAGTATGAACTGGAGGCCGTGTGCGAGGTGTTCGACGAGGCCGACCTCGACCTCGCGCGGGAGGCCGGGGCCGAGATCATCCAGGTCAACAACCGCGACCTGGACCGGCTTACCACGGACCTCGGCACCTCGCGCCGCCTGGCCCCGCGCAAGCAGGCGGGCGAGCTGTGGATCAGCGCCTCGGGCCTGGACGCGCCGGAACAACTCGAAGAAATGGCCGACCTGGGCTTTGACGCCGTGCTCATCGGCACCTCGCTCATGAGCCAGACGAATCCCGGCGAGGCGCTCAGAAGGCTCTCCGCCGTGGCCAAAACAAGGAACGCCCGATGACGAAGATGGCGACGAACGGACTGCTGGTCAAGGTTTGCGGCATGACCCGCGAGGAGGATGCGCTGCTCTGCGCCGAGCTTGGCGCCGACCTGCTGGGCTTCATCTTCCACCCGGGCAGCCCGCGCAACACCACGCCGGAGTTCCCGGCGGGCCTGCGTCTTCCCGGCGTGCGCAAGGTCGGCCTGTTCGTCGACCAGAAGCCCATGGAGGCGCTGGGCCTCATGGCCGAAGGACGGCTGGACCTGGCGCAGCTCCACGGCGGCCAGACCGAGTCCTTCTGCGCGGTGCTGGCCGAGCGCATGGGGCCCTCGCGCATCATCAAGGTCTTCTGGCCGGAAAAAGCCGCCAGCCTTGAGGCCTTCCAGGCCGAGCTGGACCGCTATGCGCCCTACTGCGGCATGATGCTCGTGGACGCGGGCAAAGGCGGCGGCGGGCATGGCCGGGCCATCGGTGCCGCTGAGGCCTCTGGAGACGGCGGCAAGGCTGCGGAGATCCTGGCGGGCGCGAACTTTCCGCGACCATGGCTTTTGGCCGGGGGCCTCAACGCAGACAACGCCCCCGGCCTGATTTCCCGGTACCGCTCGCCTGCCCTGCCTGCGCAAGGAAACGGGCTGGCTGGCGTGGATATCAACTCGGGCGTGGAATATGCGCCCGGCTTCAAGGACGAAACACTGCTGCGCGCGGCCTTTGCTGCAATCAAGGCGGCCAGCGCGGCTCAAACGCAAGGGGTGACCCCGTGAACAAAGGCTATTTCGGTGATTTCGGCGGGCAGTATGTGCCCGAACTGCTCATGCCCCCGCTGCTCGAACTGGAGGAGGCCATGGCCCGCATCCTGCCCTCCAAGGAGTTCCAGGACGAGCTGCAGAGCGAGCTGACGCACTTCGTGGGCCGGCCCACGGCGCTGACCTTCTGCCCCAACCTCTCGGCCAAGCTGGGCGTGAGGCTCTGGCTCAAGCGCGAGGATTTGGCCCACGGCGGCGCGCACAAGGTCAACAACACCATCGGCCAGGCCCTGCTGACCAAGAAGCTCGGCAAGACCAAGCTCTTGGCCGAGACCGGCGCGGGCCAGCACGGCGTGGCCACGGCCCTGGCGGCCGCGCGCTTCAACCTCGAGTGCGTCATCTACATGGGCGCGACCGACGTGGAGCGCCAGAGCCTCAACGTGCGCCGCATGAAGCTCTTCGGCGCAACGGTCGTCCCCGTGGAGTCCGGCACGAAAACCCTGAAGGACGCCATCAACGCCGCCCTGCGCGCCTGGATCGCCGAGCAGGAGACCACCCACTACTGCTTCGGCACCGCTGCCGGGCCGCACCCCTTCCCGCTGCTCGTGCGCGAGTTGCAATCCTGCATCAGCCGCGAGGCCAGGAGCCAGATGCTCGCCCAGGCGGGCAAGCTGCCCGACTACGTGGTGGCCTGCGTGGGCGGCGGGTCCAACGCCATCGGCGCGTTCCACGAGTTCGTGGGCGACGCCTCGGTGAACCTCATCGGCGTGGAGGCCGCAGGCTCGGGCAAGCCCGGCGACTGGCACTCGGCCCCGCTGTCGCTGGCTGGCTCGCCCGGCGTGTTGCACGGCATGCACACCCAGCTCATCCAGACGCCTGAGGGCCAGATCCTGCCCTCGCATTCCATCGCCCCCGGCCTGGACTATCCCGGCGTGGGCCCGGAGCATGCGGCGCACCAGGCCTCGGGCCGTGCGACATACGTGTCCGTCACCGACGACGTGGCGCTCGACGCCTTTATCGAGCTCTCGCGGCATGAGGGCATCATGCCCGCGCTGGAGAGCTCGCACGCGCTGGGCTGGGTGCTGCGAAACGCCAAGGACATGCAACCCGGCAGCAATGTCGTGGTCTGCCTGTCGGGCCGGGGCGACAAGGACCTGGACATCGTCAACGACTACCTCGCCGCAAAGGCCTAGGGGGCGCACGTGAGCACCAACATACTGACCAAACGCATTGCCGACGCCCGGGCCAAAGGCCGCCTGGGCCTGATTCCCTTCCTGCCCGCAGGCTACCCGGACAAGGCCCGCTTCTGGACCGAGATCGACCAGCTCGACGAGGCCGGGGCCGACATCATCGAGATCGGCATGCCCTTCTCCGACCCCGTGGCCGACGGACCCGTGGTGGAGCACGCCTCCCTCAAATGCCTGGACGCGGGCGTGAACCTCGCCTGGATCTTGGGCGAGCTGGCCGCGCGCAAAGGCCGCTACAAGGCCGGACTGGTGCTCATGGGCTACCTGAACCCGGTGCTGCAGTATGGCCTCACCCGCTTCGCGCACGACGCCGCCTCTGCCGGGGTGCACGGCATCATCCTGGCCGACGTGCCCTTCGAGGAAGCCGGGCCCATCCACGCGGCCTTTGACCCGCAGGGCCTGGTGCTGATCCCGCTTGTCGGTCTGAATACCACGCCGGAGCGCATGGCGCTCTACGCCAAGGGCGGCAAGGGCTTCGCCTACTTCGTGTCCGTGCTGGGCACCACCGGCGTGCAAGCTGGCTTCGACACCGGCTTGCCCGCCAACATCCGCGCCGGACTGGAAAAGGCCAAGACCGCCTTCGACATCCCGGTGGCGCTGGGCTTCGGGCTCAAGCACCCGGACCAGCTGAAGGCGCTCGACGGCCTGGTGGACGCCGCCGTGTTCGGCTCAGCACTCATCCGGCACATCGACGCAGGCGGGGACAGCAAGGGCTTCATGCAGGTGTGGAAATAAGATAAATCGGGGGAGCTTTTCTGGGGGACTTGAAGTCCCCCAGACCCCCACATTGCGCCGGAAGGGCTGAGGCCCCTGAAATCTTCTTTGTGGCGAATTCAACGGCCAATGCATGAATGCCAAACCCGAAGCAACAGCACGAGCAGAGGGAGATCATTGACACCGCTGGCACACTGGGCGAAGCATACGCCAGATCCTCGCCGCTCACGATACTGCGCAGGAGCAAAACCGATTTTTTGACGACTATGGCTACAAGCCGAGGGAGGACGCTGTCAATGGAGGTCATATCTGGATGAGTTGGATCAAGAGCATTCCCACATCCCACCTCTTGCTCGTGGTATGCTCTGTGGCAACCATCCTGGCCCTGCTGACTGTCACCCCCGGCATCCAGCCTGACACAGCGACCTATCTAGCGTTCGACCCACAACGGGGCGTCATCTATCCGCTGCTGCTGGACCTCTTCCGCCACGCTGCCCCAGCAGACTCCTTTCTGAACTGGGTCGCCCGATTCCAGGGCGCTTGCATTGCAACCACCGCCGCCTTTTTCGCCTTGCGCATCGGGCATATCCTGAACCTGGACAGGGCTTGGCGATATTTTCTGTTTCTGTTGATCTCACTACCGGGGCTATTTTTTGCCGGTAATATCCTGACCGAGCCATTGCTGTATGCTGGAGTCAGCCTCTTTTGGGTATGCTTCCTTGAATACTACCTTGCCCCTGGAATCTGGCGCGCTCTGAGCCTTGCCTTTTTCTGCGCCCTGCTCGTCATTTTCCGGCCTCAACTACTCCCCCTTGCAGTCTTTTTCGGGATGATCGAGCTTTGGCAATTCGCTCGGCGCCAGCAACTTATTCATGTCGGCACCTTAGTATTTCTGCTCGTCTCTCTTGTTGCGGCCAACACTGTCCAGAATCATATCTTGGTCCGACTCACAGGCAGTTCCCACATCGCCTCAACTCTCGGCAGGCACGTATTGACGAATATGCTGTATGTCGCACACCCTGAGGACGCAGCCATGTTTAGCGACAGTGGCCAACGCACACTCTTTCAAAAAGCTCTCCAGCTAGCGGAGGAAAAAGGCTACACACAAAGGAAGTGGGACAAAACCGCCTCCCACATTCCCATGAGCATCAACAGGATCTACACCGAGGCAGTTGTCCCTCTGTGCAGTGAGCTAGCGCGTGTTTCAGAAGGTGGCGAGGACTCGGCAGACGGACTGGCCTTGAAGATGGGGTTGACCCTGCTGAATAAGCGCACGCCGGAGTACCTCAACTTGTTGTTTCGAAAGGTATACGACTCTCAGCCGCTGTTCTACAGTCTTATCGCCGTGCTTCTGGCACTCGGCCTGATCCACTCCAACCGCACAAACACCTGGCAGGGCAGGTTCATGGGCCTGGTAGTGTTCGGAACTGCCATGGGCATCCTGCCCTATCTGCTCCTGGTCACTCTGGATAATCGCTATGTATTTCCGCTTGAGTACCCGCTCCTTGCCTGGGTCGCGGCATTGGGTGCCAGTCTCCAAAGACAAGAGAAACTCGACAATACCGCACGATAGGGGGAACGGCCTGGTGGACGCCGCCGTGTTCGGCAGCGCGCTCATCCGGCACATCGACGCAGGCGGGGACAGCAAGGGCTTCATGCAGGTGTGTAAATAAGATAAATCGAGGGAGTTTTTCTGGGGGACTTGAAGTCCCCCAGACCCCCACATTGCGCCGAGCGGGCTGTTTCAGGAGGGACCTGAAACAGCCCGCTCGGCTTTGTAAGGATCAAGGGAAACCCGCTGAGGGGGGCCTTTATCTATTCACCAACCCTCTTAAATAGGGCCAGCCCCGCGCACATTGCCAGCGCCCAGCCCAGCCGAGGCCTTTGCCCAGGGCACCCCTGCCCCAGGCCAATGCTGGGGGGTCCGGGGCCTCAGGTCCCCGGCCGCCGGAGGCAATCACCCCCGCCTGCGCGTGACCCACAAAATCGAACACCCGCCCAGCACCATGATGGCGGCGATGGACAGAAAGCTCATGACGTGGCTGCCCATCAGGTCGCGCACGTAGCCCACGAGGGTCGGCCCCACAAAGCCGCCCGCATTGCCCACGGAGTTGATGAGCGCCACCCCGCCAGCAGCGGCAGCACCGGAGAGAAAGCCCGTGGGGATGGTCCAGAACGGCCCCAGCATGCCCCACAGCCCGATGGTGGCGATGGTGAAGCAACCCAGGCTCCACCACGGGCCAGTCAGGGCAACGCCGCCCGGCCACAGCGCCAGCACGAACCCCGCCGCGCTGACGAACAGCGGCCCGGCAGTGTGCCAGCGCCGCTCACCCGTGCGGTCCGAGTGCCGCCCGATGAGCACCATGCCCACCACCCCGCCCAGGTACGGGATGGCCGAGAGCAGGCCCACGCGCTCCGGGCTCGCGCCAGGGCCCAAAATCTCGCCGATGAGCGTCGGCATCCACATGACCAGCCCGTACATGCCCACGCACAGCGCGAAATAGCCCAGGCTGAGCAGCCAGACCCGCCCGTCGCGCGCCAGGGTGAGCAGCACGGTCCACAGGCCGTGGCGCGCGCCCTCTGACACAGTGTCCGCAGCCTGTTCGGCTGCCAGCTCGCCTGCCAGGGCCTCGCGCTCGGCAGGGTCGAGCCAGGGGGCATGCGCCGGGCCGTCCGCCAGGTACCGCAGCACCGAGAAGCCCAGCAGCACTGCGGGCACGCCCTCCAGCAAGAACAGCCAGCGCCAGCCCGACATGCCGAGCGCGCCGTGCATCTCAAGGAGCAGGCCCGAGACCGGCCCGCCCACGATGCCCGCCACCGGTGTCGCGGCCATGAACAGGGCCACGGCCCGGGCGCGCCTGGGCGCGGGGTACCAGAGGGTCAGGTAGTAGATGATGCCGGGCAAAAAGCCCGCCTCGGCCACGCCGAGCAGGAAGCGCAGCGCGTGGAAGGACCAGGGCGCGTGCACCAGGGCCATGGCGCAGGCGCACAGCCCCCAAGTGACCATGATCCGGGCGATCCACAGCCGCGCGCCCACCCGGCGCAGAATGAGGTTGCTCGGCACCTCGCAGAGCACGTAGCCAGCAAAGAACATGCCCGCGCCCAGGCCGAACACGGAGCTGGAAAAGCCCAGCTCCAGGCTTAAGCTCGGCGCGGCGAAGCTTACGTTGACGCGGTCCAGGTAGGCCACCACATAGAGCAGGAACAGGTAGGGCAAAAGGCGCAGGTCGACCTTGCGGTACAGGGCGGTGAGACTCGGGTCGGCAGGGCTGGCGAGCTGTGTCATCCGCACCTCATAACCCAGGCCGCGCCCAAATAAAAGCGGGGCGAGGAGCTTACAAACTCCCCGCCCCGCTGGCGTTCCATGGTGTCTCTAGGCTAGACCTTGCAGGCCGTCTTCAGGTCGGCGGCGGCGTCGGTGGCTTCCCAGGTGAACTCGGGCAGTTCGCGGCCGAAGTGGCCGTAGTTGGTGGTCAGCTTGTAGATGGGGCGGCGCAGGTCCAGGCGCTTCAGGATGAAGTAGGGCCTGAGGTCGAACACTTCGCGCACGGCCTTGGTCAGCACGTCGTCCTCAACCTTGCCGGTGCCGTGGGTGGTGCAGACCACGCTGACGGGCTCGGCCACGCCGATGGCGTAGGCGATCTGGACCTCGGCGATGTCGCCCAGGCCTGCGGCCACGATGTTCTTGGCCACGTAGCGCGCCATGTAGGCTCCCGAGCGGTCGACCTTGGAGGGGTCTTTGCCGGAGAAGGCTCCGCCGCCGTGGGCGCCAGCGCCGCCGTAGGTGTCCTGGATGATCTTGCGGCCGGTGAGGCCGCAGTCGCCCACGGGTCCGCCGATGACGAAGCGGCCGGTGGGGTTCACGTAGATCTTCAGTTTGTCGTCGATGAGGTTCTGCGGCAGCGTGGCGTAGATGACCTCTTTCTTGATGGCCTCGACCAGATCGCCGTGGGCGATGCTCTCGTCGTGCTGGGCGGAGACGACCACGTTGTCGATGCGCACGGGCTTGCCAGCCTCGTACTCCACGGCCACCTGGGTCTTGCCGTCGGGGCGCAGGAACTTGAGCACGCCGTCCTTGCGGACCTTGGTCAGGCGCTGGGAGAGCTGGTGCGCGTAGTAGATGGGCGCGGGCATCAGCGTGGGGGTTTCGTTGCTGGCGAAACCGAACATCATGCCCTGGTCGCCGGCGCCCTGGTCTTCGGGCTTCACACGGTCAACGCCCTGGGCGATGTCGGCGCTCTGCTTGTCGATGGAGGACATGACCGCGCAGGTTGCGTAGTCATAGCCCATCTCGGAGCTGTTGTAGCCGATTTCCTTCACGGTCTCGCGCACGATGGTCGGCAGGTCGGCGTAGGCCTTGGTGGTGATCTCGCCGGCGATGAAGGCCATGCCGGTGGTCACGAGGGTCTCGCAGGCAACGCGCGAGGTCGGGTCCGGGCCGATGAGGGCATCAAGCACGGCATCGGAGATGGCGTCGGCCACCTTGTCCGGGTGTCCCTCGGTGACGGACTCGGACGTGAACATGTAACGGCTTTTCGGTGAAATCATGCAAAGTCCTCCAGTATATCAGGTAAGATTTGAATCAGTGTGCCGCCTCGGGCCTGTTGGCGGCATCCACACGTATCACCCTGGGCTTGTGTCCGGGGATCTCCTCCGGTTCAAGCTCCAGGTATGTCGCTAATATGACCTTCTGGCCGATCTCGCCCTTGTGGGCGGCCGCGCCGTTCAGGCAGATCTCGCCTGGCCCGCCGGGAATGGCGTAGGTGGTCAGCCGCTCCCCGTTGGTCAGGTTGTAAACGTCTATGCGCTCAAAGGGCAGGATCCCCACCGCTTCAAGCAGCGCAGTGTCCACGGAGATGCTGCCCTCGTAATCCAGATTCACCGTGGTGAGGGTGGCGCCATGGATCTTTGCGCTTAAAAAGGTCCGTCTGGGCACTTGCTCTTATACCTCCAGCAGGATGTTGTCTATAAGGCGCACCCGGCTTAGGAACACGGCCACTGCGAACAGGGTCGGAGCCTCCACGCAGGCCACGGGGCTCATGGCCACCGGGTGCACGAAGTCGGCGTAGTCGACGCTTGCTCCAGTGAGCTTTTCGGCCAGATGTGCGCGAAACATAAGCCCCAGACGCTCGACATCGCGCTCGCCCGCGCGCACGGCGCCCTGCACAAGGGCGAGCCCCTCGTGGATGGCCGGGGCCTGGGCGCGCTCCTCCGGGGTCAGGTAGACGTTGCGGGAACTCAGGGCCAGGCCGTCGGCCTCGCGGAAGATGGGCCGACCGACAATGTCCACGCCCAGGTCCAGGTCGCGCGTCATGCGCCGGAGGATGGCCAGCTGCTGCCAGTCCTTCTGGCCGAACACGGCCACATCGGGCCGGACCAGGCCGAATAGTTTCGTCACCACCGTGCACACGCCCCGGAAGTGGCCGGGCCGGGAGGCCCCGCACAGGCCCTGGCCCAGCTCCGGCACGTCTACCCAGGTGGCGTGGTCCGGCTGGTACATGGCCTGGGGCTCGGGCGTGAAGGCCAGGTCCACGCCGTGGGCGCGGGCCAGCTCCAGGTCGCGGGGCAGGTCGCGCGGGTAGCGGTCCAGGTCTTCATTGGGGCCGAACTGGGTGGGATTGACGAAGATGCTCAGCACCAGCTTGTCGGCGCGGGTGCGCGCGTGGTCCAGAAGCGAGGTGTGCCCGGCGTGCAGGAAGCCCATGGTCGGCACCAGGGCGACGCTGAGGCCCTGTGAATGCCACTTCTGGCAGTGCTGTCTGAGGAGAGTAGGGTCGCTGAGGAGGTCCATATGGTTCTCGGTCTCGTTTGGGAAGTCAGGCATGGCACGAAGGCCAGGCGCTGTCCACAGATTTTTCCGGTGCCGGGCGGGCAACCTCTTGTGCTGCGGCCCGCCACGGGGTAGACAACCGCACATGCGCTCGCCAGCCAACATCTTCGCCCCCACCGCAGCCGACAGGGCCGTAAGCCTGACCCGGCAGGACTTGATCGACCTGGAGCACGCCCTCAAGGAGGGCATCAACGAGTTTTTGGCCTTCGCGTCATACTCGCTGTTCTTCCCGCGCGGGGACGAAGGCTGCCCGGCGCTGAGCTACGACCACAAGGCCCGCGAGCTGGTGCTGCCGCTCATCCTGCACGGCGAGACCCTGGGCGTGTTCGTGGGGCGCGGGGTGCGCCTCCGCGCGCCAAAGGCCCTGCCGCCCCTGCTCCAGCATCTGGCCACCTGCGTACTGGAGAAACTCCTGCTCTACAAGCGCAGCGTCACCGACGCCCTCACCGGGCTGTCCAGCCGCGACCATTTCGTGGGCAGCCTGGCCCAGGAGATCGACCTCATCCAGCACAGCCTGCAGGCCACCACAGGGGGGCGCTCCGACCCGGAGCTGCAGGGCTTCAGCGCGTCGCTGGGCGTCATCCTGCTCGACCTCGACTCCTTCCAGTGGATCAACGAGCGCTACGGCTACCTCGTGGGCGATCATATCAACGCCCAGGTGGGCCGGGCCATCGCCGCCACCTGCCCGCGCCACGTCACCAGCGCGCGCATCCACAACGACACCTTCGCCCTGCTCGTGCCCGACGCCAGCCCAAAGACCTGCCTGGAGCTGGCGGAAACCGTGCGCAAGGCCATCGCCGCCTTGAGCTTCCAGGACGAGGTCACCGGCGACAACATCAGCGTCTCGGCCAGCCTGGGCTTCGCCAACTATCCCCAGAGCCTGCGCGGCCGCCAGTTCCAGCGCACACCGCGCGAACAGGCGCGCATCCTCCTGCGCGCGGCGGGCAAGGCCGTGGCCACCAGCAAGGACCATGGCCGCAACCGCGTCTTCAATTTCGGCGACATCGTCAAGACCGGCGGGCGCATCCTCGAAGTGCTGCCCATGCAGCGCCTGGCCGTGGGCCTGGGCCGCAGCGTGGGCGCCCAGGAGGGTCTGCGCTACCTGATCTGGTCGCCCCGCCAGGAGCGCACCATCGAGGCCCACCTGTCCGAGGACGAGCGCCTGCTTGGCCGCTCGCCCACCCTGTACAAGGGCGAGATCGTGCTCTCCGAGGTGCAGGAGGACATGGCCTTCGCCGAGGTGCTTCACGCTGGCGACCCCACCTGGGTTCCCCAGCCCGGAGACCGGCTGACCCTGATCCAGGAGCGCGACAGCCTCTTCGCCTCCGAGTCCGCCTGCGACGGCCTGGCCGCGGCCAGCCGCGACCTGCTCACCGGGCTCTACGGCTACCGCGACTTTCTCGCCTTCTTCGCCCGCGCCCGCGCCCGCTCGGACAACTTCTGCGTGGCGCTCACGCGCATTCTGCCCTCGCAGGGGTCGTCACAGGGGGGCGCGCAGGGGCCGACACAGGGAACGGGGCACACCGAGGCGCACCCGGAACAGCCGGGCGAAGGCCTGGGGGCGCGCGCCGGCGGGCTCCAGCAGCGCCTGGACGCGCAGGTGGCCCAGGTGGCCGCCCTGGCCGAACGCATCTTTCTGGCAGATTCGGACGCGAAGCCCGCACTCCAAGGCGACAAGCCCGCACGCCAAGGCGACAAGCCCGCTCGGGCCGCTGGCGGGCGCTTCGGCCTGGGCGGACTGGCGCACTTTTTGCCTAGCGTCGACCCGGCGGAGATGGAGCGGCGCGCCCTGGAGCTCTGCCGCCAGGCCTCGGCCGAGCTTGGCCTGGACCTGGCCGTGGGTCTGGCCCGGCACCCCTTTCTGCACCTGGCCAAGGCCGACGCGCTGGACTGCGCGCGCAAGGGCCTGGAGCACGCCCTCTTGCTGCCCGCCCCGCGCGTGGCCATGTTCGACAGCCTCTCGCTCAACGTCTCCGCCGACCGCCTGTTCGTGGAGGGCGACCTCTACGCCGCCGTGGAGGAGTTCAAGCTGGCGCTCCTGGCCGATCCGGACAACGCCCTGGCGCGCAACTCACTCGGCATCTGCTACGCCCAGATGGGCAAGGCCGACCTGGCCCGGCGTGAGTTCGAGCAGGTGGTGGCCGCAGAGGACGACAACGTCATGGCCCACTACAACCTGGGCTGGGCCTGCCAGCGCCTGGGCGAGACCTCCTGCGCCCGCAAGGCCTACGAGCGCTGCCTCTCCCTTGACCCCGGCCACGGCTTCAGCCTGGTGCGCCTGGGCACCCTGGCCGAGGCCGCGGGGGACCTGTCCTCCGCCGAGGACCTCTACCAGAAGGCCCTGGAAATGCCCGGCACCGAGGCCGCAGCCCTGCGCCCCCTGGCCCGCGTGGCCCTGGCCCAGGGCGATGCGGCGCGCGCCCGCGAATGCCTGCACCTGGCGCTCTCGGCCAACCACAACGACGCCCACGCCCTGCACATGCTGGCGCGGCTGTACCTGGACGGCACCGAAGATCCGCAGATCGCCGAGGTGCTGGCCCGCCAAGCCGCAGCCCTCATGCCCGAACGCCAGGAATTCTGGGATACCCTCGTGCTTTCGCTGAACCGCCAGGGCCGCCACGAAGACGCGCTCAAGGCCGAGGCGCGCAGCCGCGCCTGACACCGCCCCCCCGCCAAGGAGTCACCATGCCCAACACCGTCTACGTGCCCTTGCCCACGCAGCTGATCTCCTTTGCCGTGCTCATGCAGCTCGTGGCCGTCATGGCCGTGCTCTGGCGGGGACTCTTCGGCCTGCCGCAGATCAGCACGCGCCGCCCGCGCTGGCCACTCATCCCGCTGCTCCTGGGTACCGGGGCAGGCGTCTGGTACGCCTACATCCAGCTGGACCTGGTCTTCGGCGTGGCGCAAGGCCTGGCTCTGTTCCTGGGCTACTGCCTCATCACCAGCACCCGTGGGAATCAAGGCCCCGACTCCGAGGACCCGGACCTGGCCGGCCTGAGCAGACGCGAACGGCGCGCGGCCAAACGCGCGGCCAAACGCGGGGACGCCACAGGTGAGTAACCCAAGCGGCCTCAAGCCCGTGCTCAAGGGCCTGGCCATGCTGGCTGTCTTCGGCGGACTCATCCTGCTGGCGCGCAACCTGGGCCTGGAGCAACACCTCACCGACCGCCAGTGGATCCTGGCCCAGGTGCAGGGCAACGGCATCGCCGGAGTGCTTTTCTTCCTCGGCGTCACGGGCCTGGCCACCAGCCTGGGCGTTCCCCGGCAGCTCACGGCCTTCCTCGGCGGCTACGCCTTCGGCTGGTTCTGGGGCACGCTTCTGGCCACGCTGGGCACCGCGCTTGGCTGCGCCCTGGACTTCAGCGTGGCCCGCTACCTGGGCCGCGACTTCGTGCTGGCGCGCTTCGGCAAACGCGCCGCCAAGCTCGACGCCTTCCTGCGCACCGGCCCCGTCCGCACCTCGCTGGCCATCCGCCTGCTGCCCGTGGGGCACAACCTGCTCACCAGCATCGCTGCGGGCGTCACCAGCATCCCGGCGCGCTACTTCATCCTGGGCTCGGCCCTGGGCTACCTGCCGCAAAGCCTCGTGTTCGCCATCTTCGGCGCTGGCCTGGGCGCGGAATCAACCCTGGGCCGCGTCCTGTCCATCGGCGTCAGCGTGACCCTGCTGGCCGCCTCGGCCTGGCTCGGCATGTCCGTGTACCGCGCCTACAAACGCGAAGGCATGGACCTGGAAGAAGCGGAAGAGGGATAACCTCCGGTGGCAGGGCATCGACCTTGGCTGAGTACGAGAATCCCCACCTTGGCACATGACACCATCAACAATATCGGGTGGTCACATGAAATTCATCGACCTTGAAGCCCAATACCGCTTGCTTGAACCCGCCATCCGCCAGCGCATCGATGCGGTCCTGGCCCATGGCAAATTCATCATGGGGCCGGAAGTCGCAGAACTGGAGGCCATCCTGGCGGCGCAGGCCCAGGCCCGGCACTGCATCACCTGCTCGTCCGGCACGGACGCCCTGCTCATGCCACTTATGGCCTGGAACATCGGCCCCGGCGACGCCGTGTTCGTGCCTTCCTTCACCTTTTTCGCAACGGCAGAGGTGGTCGCCCTCACCCACGCCACACCAGTGTTCGTGGACTGCGACCCGGTCACGTTCAACATGGACCCGGCAGCGCTTAAGCGCGCCATTCAGGCCGTGCTAACCTCGAACCCGACCCTGCACCCCCTGCCACGCCACGCGCACGAGGGTCGGCTCAAGCCCCGCGCAGTTATTCCGGTGGATCTTTTTGGTGCCGCTGCGGACTACAACGCCATTCTGCCCCTCGCGCATAAGCACGGGCTGCTGGTGCTGGAGGACGCGGCGCAGGCCTTCGGCGGTTCGTACCACGGCAAGCCGGTGTGCGGATTGGGCTGCGATGTGGCGGCCACCAGCTTTTTCCCGGCCAAGCCGCTGGGCTGCTACGGCGACGGTGGGGCCGTGTTCACCGATGACGACGACCTGGCCGAGAAGCTGCGCTCCGTGCGTGTGCACGGCAAAGGCGACGACAAGTACGAGAACGTGCGCATCGGACTCAACGCACGCATGGATACCCTCCAGGCGGCCATCATGCTGCCCAAGGCGCTCGCGTTGCCTGCGGAAATCGAAGCACGCCAACGCATAGCCGCGCGCTATGCCCAGGGCTTGGAGGCCCCTTCCGGCGTCACCGCGCCCAAGGTGGCAGCCAATGTGCTCAGCGCCTGGGCGCAGTACACACTCCGCTTCGATGACAACGCCCGGCGGGATGCCGTAGCCGCGCATCTCAAGGAGGCTGGCGTGCCCACAGCCATCTACTACCCCCGACCGCTGCACACCCAAGCGGCCTTCCGGAAGCTGGGCTATCAGGCTGCGGACCTGCCCGTGACCGTCGACCTCTGCCAGCGGGTGCTGAGCCTGCCCTTCCATCCCTATCTGGAGGCACAGGACCAGGACCGCATCTGCGGCCTCATTGCCCAGGCGCTCGGTTAATTCTCTTAGCCCCCACAAGCCGAAAGGGCTGTTTCGGGTCCCTGCTGAAACAGCCCTTTCGGCTTGTGGGGATCATGGGAGAGCACCTTGGGTTCTTGGCCAAGGCTCAAAAAAGGGCCAACCGCGCGCGGCCTTTTCGAGGGTCCCCCCTCGGAAAACCCGCGTGCATTGCCAAGGCCAAGCCAAGCCGACGCATTCGCGCTCGCCGCCCTAGCCCAGGCCCACGGCGGGGTCCAAGGGGCAGCGCCCCAGGCCGCCGGAGGCAGCTCCCCTACTCTTCCGCCGGTTCGGCGCGCAATTGCAGGCACCAGCGTCTGGCCACTTCTTGCCAGAGCCGCCAGAACAGCCAACCCATGAGCAGTCCGAGCAGCCAACCGCCGAGGACGTCGGTGGGGTAGTGCTTGCCAAGGTAGATGCGCGACCAGCCGACGAGGACAGGCAGCGCCCAGATGCCTTTGCGCAGGCGGGGCCAGAGCATGGCGGCCATGAACGCCAGGGCGGCGGAGTTGGCGGCGTGGGCCGAGGGGAAGCTGGTGCCGCGTTCGCGGTCCGGGGCCATGTCGGCGGGCAGGCGCAGCCACTGCTCAGACTCCATGCGGTAGGTGCCGCCCACGGCGTTTTCCGGGCGCAGGCGGCCCACGGCGTGCTTGACCTGGTTTGTGGCCAGATCGGTGACTCCCATGGCCAGCACCATCAGCATGAAGTACAGGGTCTGGCTTTTGCCGAGCTTGCGGCAGCGCCAGAACATGAGCACGGAAAGGAGGGCGAAGAGCGCCGAGCGCAGGGAGAACACCGGCAGCAGCAGGTCGAGCACAGGCGCGCGCCAGTCCTGGTTCAGCAGAAGGAGCAGGGCGTGGTCTGCCGGAAGGGTCAGAAACATGATGGACTCCTTGTGCCCTGGCGCGCGGGCCGTATGCGAGCAGGCTCCCCCCGGCTATGCCCCAGCCGTGCGCGGCTTGTCAAAGGCGGCGATTTCGTTCAAGACTGCGGCCACCCGACCTTCTGGAGAATTGCGCACATGCCCAAGGCCCGAATCGCCCTGACCATGCCCCGCCTGGGCCTCTACGGAGGCGCCGAGGGCTTTGGCTGGCGTCTGGCCGAGGCCCTGGCCGCCCAGGGCCACAGCGTGGACTTCCTCTGCGGCCGCGCCGAGGGCACGCCTCCGGCCGGGGTGACCCCGGTGGTGCTGGGCCGCCCGCCGCTGGGCCGCGCACTCAAAAACCTCTGGTACGCCTGGGCCGTGGACAGGCGGCTGGAGCGCGAGGGGTATGATGTGGTCATCGGCCTGGGCCGCACCTGGCGCCAGGACATTCTGCGCGTGGGCGGCGGGCCGCAGACGGTGTTCAACCGCCTCACCGAGGCGGCCTACGGGGACGGCCTCGCCCGGTCCTTCAAGCGCCTGCGCCGCGCCCTTTCGCCCTCCTCCGCCGTGATCTCCTGGCTGGAAGCCCGCCAGTTCGACGCGCCCGAAAGCCGCAACCAGCAGGTGGTCTGCGTGTCGGACCTGGTGCGCGACTGGCTGCTTGAGGCCCACCCGGCGCTTGATCCCGCGCGGGTCAGCGTGGTCTACAACCGCCCGGACCTGACGCGCTTCGCGCCTCTAGCGCCCGAGCGCCGGGCCGAACTGCGCGCCGGGCAGGGCCTCGCGGACTCGGATGTTGTGGTCTGCACCGCCGGCACGAATTTCGCCCTGAAAGGCGTGGGCACGCTCATCCGGGCGCTGACGCTGTTGCCGCCGAACTTCCGGCTGGCCGTGGCCGGTGGGCGCGGGCCGGAGCGCTGGCTGGCGTGTGCGCGGGAGCTCGGCGTTGCGAACCGCGTGCGCTTCGCGGGCAAGGTCAGCGACATGCAGGGCTTCTACGGCGCGGCGGACGTCTTCGCCCTGCCGACCTACTACGACGCCTGCTCCAACGCCGTGCTGGAGGCCCTGGCCTGCGGCCTGCCGTCCATCTCCAGCTCGCGCAACGGCAGCGCCGTATTCGTGCCGCCCCGCCACATTTTGGCCGACCCGGCCGACGCCGAGGGTCTGGCCCGGCTCATCCAGGATGCCGCCGCCGAACCGACCCACGCGGCAGGCCGCCCAACGTTTGTCTGGCCCGAGGACCGGCCCTGCGGGCTTGCGCCATACCTCGACATGGTGCGCGACCTGCTGACCCAAAAAGGGATTCGCCCGTGAGCACGCCAGAAAACATCCTCGACGTCCTCTTCCTCACACCCTCGGGCGAGACCCTGCCCAGCGTGCGCTTCCGCGTGCTGCCCTTTGTGGAGGCGGGCCGGGAGACGGGCCTGGCCATCGGCTGGAGGCGCGCGCCCAAGGCCATCCACAAGCGCCTGCTGTTCCTGCTGACCCTGCCGCGCGCCCGGGTCATCGTCATCCAGCAGAAGCTCTTCGCGCCGTTCGAACTCGCGCTCATCCGCCGCCGCTGCCAGCGCCTGGCCTACGACGTGGACGACGCGCTCTGGGCCCTGCACCCGGCGGAGATCGGCCAGCCCGGCATGGCCGAAAAGTCGGCCAAGATCGCCCGGCGCTTCGCCGAAACCTGCGCGCGCGTGGACCTCGTCGTCGCCGGGAACAACTACCTGGCCGAGCGCGCCCGCGAGCACCAGCCAAACATCTTCATCCTGCCTACGCTCATCGACACCCGCAAATACACCCCGGCCCCGCCCGACGCAGCCAACGTGCCGCCCTTCCGCGTGGGCTGGATGGGCACCTCCGGCAACCTCTGGTTTTTGCCGGAAGTCCTGCGCGAACTCGCACCGCACCAGGATGGCCTGGACATCCGCGTGGTGGCCGACAAGCCCTATCAGGGCGAACTAGAAGAACTGGTGCGCTTCGAACGTTGGAGCCCCACTCTGGAGCCCGACCAGCTGCGCGGCTTCCAGTGCGGGCTCATGCCGCTCACCGACGACGAATACACGCGCGGCAAATGCGGCTTCAAAATCCTGCAATACATGGCCACCGGCGTCGTTCCCATAGCCTCGGCCGTGGGCTTCAACAAAGAGATCATCCACCACGGCATGGACGGCTTTCTCGTCCGTCAGCCCGGCGACTGGGCCAAATACATCCTGCGCCTGGCCAGCGACCAGGACCTGCTGGAACGCATGGCCTGGGCCGCACGCCAAACCGCTGAACAACGCTTCAGCCTCGCCGCCCAAACCCCCAACCTGTGGGCAGCTCTGGGCGTGGGGCAAGAGAAAGAGAAAGGATAGCCTCCGGCGGCTGTGGGGCCTGAGGCCCCCCAGCCCCCCCAGTACGCGAAGGGTTCCTGTCGCTTTGGGTGGTCATGGAAAGATTCTTAGAAAGCGCACTCTCCTGCTCCACAGCAGTGCTCACCAATACTACCGGCCCTGCCCCGGCACTCCTCCCCCGGAAGGGGGGCCAACCGTGCGCGAGTTTTTGAGCGTCTTCGCTCCAAAACTCGCGCACATTGCCAGGGCCAAGCCCAGCCAACGCCTCTGCCCCGACCACCCCCGGCCCAGGCCCTATGGGGAGTCCAGAGGGCCTCAGGCCCTTTGGCCGCCGGAGGCTCTTGGCTCAGGCCGCCGGAGGCTCTTGGCTCAGGCCGCCGGAGCCTCGTGGCTCAGGCCGCCGGAGGCTCTTGGCTCAGGCCGCCGGAGGCTCTTGGCTCAGGCCGCCGGAGCCTCGTGGCTCAGGCCCCAGGGGCCATCTCCGCACGAACCCCGGCACCCGGCAAGGCGAGGTGCGTGACTGGCTCGTGCGATCCGGCGAGGGCGGTGCGCGTCAGGAACGCATTGATGAGCCAGGCCATTTGCTGCGGGTACTGATGCATCATCCAGTGTCCGGACTGGGGCAGCATTTCGAGTTGTGCGCCGGGGATGGCCTGGGCCAGTTGCCGGAGCCGTTCGGGCGGGGTGACCCAGTCGTCGAGGCCGCCCAAAAGCAACACGGGGCAGCGCAGGCTCGGGAGGTCGCGCAGGGCGCCGCGCCATTGGCCGATGGCCGCGTATTGCCGGGCGATGATGTTCATGTCCGGCGGCCGGGTGCGGGCAGGCAGACGCGCGAACACGTCGGGATGCGCATCGGCCCAGGCTTTGGGAAACAGGGCCTGTTGCAGTTGAGCAGGCGTCATGGCGGCCATGCGGTCGAGCACGGGCAGGATGCCGGTACTGTCTCCCATGGTGGAGTAGAGGATCAGCGAGGCCACGAGGTTTGGCCTGGCCAGGGCCATTTCCTGGGCGATGCAGCCGCCCATGGACCAGCCCAGCACATCGGCCCGGGCGATGCCAAGCGCGTCCAGCAGGCCGATGGCGTCCCGGGCCATCTGGTTGATGCTGAGGGGTCCGTCTGGCGCCTTGGACACGCCCATGCCCCGGTTGTCCATGAGAATTACCCTATGGTTGGCGGCAAGGCTGCGCACAAACGCCGGGTCCCACATGTCCATGGTCGCGGCGAAACCTGTGACGAGCAGCAATGGTCGACCCGTGCCGCCCAGGTCGCGGTAGTCGAGCATTGTGTCGCCCACGCGCACGCTCTGGACGCTGGGGGTTGCGGGCTCGGGCGTGGCTGTGGTTTTCGGCGCGCAGCCGCAGAGCGACAGAGAAAGGCTGAGCAGGCAGAGGATGGCGACGGCGGTCGGGGCGGATCGGCGCATGCGTTCTCCTGTGTGTGCTGTGGCCGCCTGCAGGCAAAGCGGCCCCGGAGCGGGTTCAAATGACCATCGCTCCGGGGCCGACCCCTGTCAATTGACTGGCCGCGTTACTTGGGCGCGGGCTTCTGGTAGCTCAGGGGGCCCTGCTCGTAGCCCACGAGCTTGAGCCACCACGCGGGATAGAACACGGGCTGGGCGATGCCGTCCTTGTCGTTGCGGTAGCCGTCGTTGTAGCGCACGTAGAGCTGTTCGGACAGGGTCCACCAGCTCTTGAGCACATCGGCGGCCTGCTTGTCGGAGTGCTTGGTCAAGAGGGCCTTGGCGCCCTTCTCGTCGCCCTTGGTCCACAGGGCCAGGGCCTTGGCCTCAAGGTCCTTCTGCAGGCCGAAGAAACGGCTCTCGAAGGGATCGCGCACGGCGCGCAGGTCCTTGATCATGAAGGAGTACTTGAGCTCGACCTGGTTGGCCACGTAGTTGAAGGCCGTCCACATGCTGCCGCGATCATACTTCAGGATGTCGCTGGTCTGGATGGGCTTTGGCAGGTCGTTGGCCCCGGCGTAGAAGGGCATGAGCGTGGAGGTGGCCGGGCGGTCCGGGCCGAACCAGGTGAGACCGCCGATGGCCGGGGGCAGCCAGGAGCGCGACTGGTTCACATAGGCGTAGACGCAGCGGTAGATGTTCAGCGGGCGCTCGAAGTTGCCCTTGACGGTGGAGAGCGGGCTGTCGCCTGCGGACTCGGCCCCGCCCTCGTAGCGGTTGGGATCGCCGAAGGGACCGGCGGCCAGGCCCTTGGTCAGGTCAAACTCGGTGCCCTCGTAGTTGTCGCGGTGGATGGCGAAGATGTCGGCCACGGCGAGTTTCTGGTCGGGCTTGATGGTAAAGGGATAGACACGGGTGAACGGGCCCTGGACCCAGGCCGGGAGATTCAAGGACGGCGCGGCCAGGGACTGCGCGCGCCACACGCGCCTGAGCGAATAGTACGGGTGGTGGAACTCGCCGTCGCCGTAGACCCGGGTCCAGTCCAGCGGACCGTCGGAGGGCTTCCACCAACCGTTTTTCTTGGCGGCGTCGAAGATGTTGGCCGAGTGCATCTGGTCCGGGTCATTGGTCTTGATGTCGCGGATGCGGAACTGGTTGGAGGACACGAAGAAGCCGTCGTCGGGCACGCGCTGGGCCACCCAGACGCCGTCGGTGCCGTCCTTGTCGTAGCCTGCCATCTCAAAGACCCAGCCTTCGTTGGCGTCGGCCACGGTGAGGGTTTCGCCGGTGCCGTAGTAGCCGTACTTGTCGATGAGCGCGCCCATGAGCGTGATGGCCTCGCGGGCGGTCTTGCAGCGTTCCAGGGCCACGCGGGAGAGCTCGGCGGAGTAGAAGATGCGCTTGCCCGGCTGCGGCTCAGGCTCGACCTTGGCCTTGTCCGTGCACTCGCCGATGGACAGCTGGTGCTCGTTCATGATGCCGTAGTTAGCGTCGAAGTACGCGTAGGTGTGCGCCACCTGCGGGATGAAGCCCAGGGGCACGCTCTTGGGGTCGCCCTTGGTGCCGTAGAGGGGCGCGCGCTTGGCGTCCACGATGCGGTGGCTGACCGTGCCGCCCCACTGCGGCTTGAAGTCCAGCGCGCAGTGCGAGTAGTACACCGGGCGCATGGAGCCGGGCTTGTGGTCCTTGGCGGGCACGTAGACGAGCCGGGCGTCGCTCAGGCCGTCGTCGGAATGCGAGACCATGACCGAGCCGTCGGCCGAAGCCTTCTTGCCGACGATGGTGGTGGTGCAGGCCAAGGCTACGGATGCGGCGACAGCGGCCAAGGCGAGGCAAAGCAAAAGGGCCAGGAGCCCGGTTGCGCGTTTCATGCGAACCTCCTTGAATACAGATGCGGGGAACAGATGCGGGGACTATCAGCCCCAAGGCATAGCATCAGGCGCGGGACGCGTTCAAGGAAAAACTGGCGCGATTCGCTGTTGGCAGGCCGGGGGGAGTTCTTGCCGCTAGATGTCCCAGTCCAGCCCGACGATGTCCAGCGCGCCGGGGCCGTGCACCCCGCGCACCAGCACCAGCTCGATGTCCGCAGTGCTGGACGGGCCGGTGACCAGATTCAGGCAGGAGGGGAGCTTGCCAGCGGGCAGCGAGGGGGAAGCATCGGCGTGGGCGCGCAAGAGCTCCGGCAGGGCCGAGACATCCGGCGCCAGGGCCGAGCGCGGCACCAGGCAGACATGGGTGGGCGGCAAAAGCGACACTGCGCGCGGGCGCTCTCGCCCGGCCACCAGCACCAGGCTGCCGGAATCGATAAGCGCGGCCTGGGCAAAGGTCAGGCCGATGTCGACATGAGCCAGGGTCTGGCAGCAGTCCGGAAGCACGCGGGAGAGCCCAGCCAGGGCATCGTCCATGTCCAAAGCCGGGGGCATGTGCTCCCAGCGGGCGTAGCTTTGCGCGCCGCGCTCGCGGGCGATGTCCGCCACGTGGTTTGCGGCCTCGGCGGGTGTTTTGGCCAGGCGCACGCGCACGTCCAGCGGCGCGAGCACCTCGGCCAGGAGCGCCCAGGCGTCCGGGCCCACGGGCAAAGAGGCAGGCCGGGCAGGCGGCGCGGGCACGGTCAGGGGCGCGGTCGCAAGACCGGCGCGCAGGGTGTCGAGAATCCGCTGGCGGGCATCGACGCTCATCATGCTCCCCCCCGCTTCTTGCGAGCATTGCGCAGCTGCGCGGTGAACGGTTTCTTGAGTTCCGGCGGCTGGCGCGAGTCCACGAAGCTGGCCAGGCCCGAGGGCAGGCCCGGCAGGCGCGGCAACAGGTTCAGGTGCGGATCCACGGCCCGGGCCGCGCCCATGACCAGGCGGTAGGCCAGCGGATGCAGGGCCAGGAAGGTGTGGGCCGCGCTGGCCAGGCCAGGGCTGCCCGCGCACACCCTTTCGCGCAGGCGCAGCATCAATTTCGGATGGTCGATGCCCAGCGGGCAGGTCTTCTTGCAGGCACCGCAGAGCGTGCAGCCAAAGGGCAGGTCGCGGGTGTCCTTTGCGGGCAGCAGCAGGCTCGACAAGAGCGTGCCGATGGGGCCGGAGTATACCGAGCCGTAGGCGTGCCCGCCGATGGTCTGGTACACCGGGCAGGAATTGAGACAGGCACCGCAGCGGAAGCACAACAGCGCCTCGCGCAGCACGGCATCGGCCAGGATCTCGGAACGGCCGTTGTCCAGGATCACAAGGTGCGTCTCGCGCGCGCCATCCAGCTCACCGCTGCGACGCGGCCCGGTGAGCACGGACACGTAGGAGGACATCTTCTGGCCCGTGGCGCTGCGGGGCAGCACGCGCAGGATGTCCGCCGCGTCCTCAAGGCTGGCCGCGACCTTCTCCAGGCTCATGATGGCCACGTGCACCGGCGGGCAGGTGGTGGACATGCGGATGTTGCCCTCGTTCTCCACCAAAATCACGCTGCCGGTCTCGGCCACGGCGATGTTGACCCCGGTGACGCCCAGGTCCGCGGCCAGAAACTTCTCGCGCAGGGCGCGGCGGGCGAGCAGCGTCAGCTCCGGGATGCTGGCCGAGTCCTCCAGGTCCTCCTGACCCGACAATCCGGCCAGGCCGAGCTTCTCGCGGAACAGCGCGGCCACATCAGCGCGGGACTTGTGGATGCAGGGCGCGATGATGTGCGAGGGCGGCTCCTCGGCCAACTGCACGATGAACTCGCCCAGGTCCGTCTCCCAGACCTCGATTCCGTCCGCTTCCAGCGCGGGATTGAGCGCGATCTCTTCCGTGACCATGCTCTTGCCCTTGACCACAACCTTGGCCCCGCAGCCCCGGGCGATGCCCGCCACGATCTCGCGGGCCTGGGCCGCGTCATGCGCCCAGTGGACCTTGGTTCCGGCGGCGGTGGCGCGCTGCTCCAGCTGCTCCAGCAGGTCCGGCAGGCGCGAGAGGGCTGTCAGGCGGGCGGCGCGGGCACGGGCGAAATGCGTGTCGCGGTCGGCAAAGGCCTCCAGCGCGACCCCGCGCTTGCCCATGAAATAGCGGGTGGCGTGGTCCAGCACGGCGCGCAGGGTGGCGTCGTGGCAGGCCTTTTCGCTCTGCTCGCGAAAGTTGCGCGGGGTGAAGGTGGAGGTCAGGACCACGACACACCTCCGGTCAGGGCTCCATTCAAGGCGAGGTCAAGAAGCTGTGCCGCGTGCAGGGTGCGCACAGGGCTGCCGCTGCGAGAGAGATACCCGCTGATGTTCATGAGGCAGCTGGGCTCGGCGCTGACCAGGATGTCCGGGTTCAGGGCCAGGAGCTCGCGGGCCTTGTCCTCCACCAGCGACTCGGACACGGCGGGAAATTGCAGGCTGAACAGTCCGCCGAAGCCGCAGCAACGCTCCGGGCGCTCGGGCTCAAGCAGGGTCAGGCCATGCACGGCGGCGAGCAGGCGCTGCGGCGCGTCAGAGCCATCGAGCTGGCAGGAACGGTGCAAGGCCGCCCGGGCCGTGAGCCTGGCCCCAAAGTCCGGCGCGCCCGGCAGCGTAAGCACGAACTCGCAGAACTCAACGACACGCCCGGCCAGAGCAAGCGCGCGGGCGTGGTCCGGGGTGCCGGGCTCAAAGAGCTGCGGGTAGGTGCGCAGCATCTTGGCGCAGGAGCCGGACGGACAGACCACAGGCTCCGGTCCGGCGAATACGTCCAGCGAACGCAGGGCCTGGGCGCGGGCGCCCGCCGCATCGCCGGTCTTGAAGGCCATCTGGCCGCAGCAGGTCTGGCCCTTTGGGTGGCCGACACCGCAACCCAGGCGCTCCAGCACGGAGACCACGGCCAGGCCGATCTCGGGCAGGCAGTCCTCAACCAAACACGGAATCATCAGCTTGATGCGCATGGACAGTGGGAGTACGCCTGCGCGGGGCAAGAGGCAAGGGGCGGAGGGCCAGGGGACAAGATGCTATTTCAGGATAATCCCCGTTGACTGTTGTCCTGTTTTTCTGTACAAACTCAAGATGCTCACACAGCTATTCACATCCAAGACGCGCATCAAACTTCTCCTGAAGCTATTTCTGAACCCTGGAGTATCCTGCTACCTGCGGGAACTGGCCAAGGAATTCGCACTCTCGCCCAACGCCCTCAAAGAGGAACTCGACAGCCTGAGCCAGGCCGGGTACCTTGAGCGTGAACAAAATGGCCGCAGCGCGTATTTTCGGGCCAACACCAACCATCCCTTTTACCCGGAAATCAGTTCCATCGTGCGCAAGACCATCGGCATTGACAAGCTGGTGGAAGAGGTCATTGCGAGCTTGGGCAAAGTTGAGGCCGTTTACATCCTTGACGATTACGCACTCGGAAAAGACACTGGGTTAATCGACCTACTAGTGGTTGGCGAAGTGGACCGCACCCGTCTGGATGAATTGGCGCGCATTGCAGAAAGCAAAATCAAACGCAAGGTGCGCCTCATCTCCCTTTTATCAGAAGATTTTGAGCTCAACCGAGATATCTTCCTCAAACGGCCTCATTGGAAATTGCTTTAATCCTGAGCAATATGAGAACAATCGAGGCATGACATGTGCGGCATCGTTGGTTTCACCGGCCCGGCCCGGCCTGAGCTCTTGCGGGCCATGAGCTGGGCCATCACCCACCGCGGTCCGGATGAGGATGGCTTCTTCGAAGCCCCTGGCATCAACATGGCCATGCGCAGGCTGTCCATCGTTGACCTCTCCGGCGGCCGCCAGCCCGTGGCCAACGAGGGCCGGGATGTGCACCTCGTCTTCAACGGCGAGATTTACAACCACATGGAGCTGCGGCGCGGGCTCGTCACGCGTGGGCACCTGTTCCGCACCGACCATTCCGACACCGAGACCATCGTGCACCTCTACGAGGAGCGCGGCGCAGACTGGCCCGAGGGCGCCAACGGCATGTTCGCCACGGCCATCTGGGACGCCCCCAGGCAGCGCCTTACCCTCAGTCGCGACCGTGTGGGCAAGAAGCCGCTGTACTACGCCATCACAGGCGGACAGCTGTACTTCGCCTCGGAGATCAAGAGCCTGCTCTTGTGCCCGGAAGTCGGGCGCGGCCTGGACCCGGCGGCCCTGTTCCAGTACCTGGGGCTCAAAAACACCAGCGCCCCGAGGAGCATCTTCGCGCAGATCCGCCAGCTCCCGGCCGGGCACAGCCTGGTCTGGGAGAACGGCCAGGCTTCCGTGCAGGCATACTGGCGCGCG
>JAHIUD010000090.1 GCA_018817515.1 Pseudomonadota bacterium | reverse complement strand
TGTCCGCGCAGCGCAGGCGCAGGGCGGGCCGCCGTCCCTGGCGCAGAAACGTTTCGCGCTCTGCGGCGGTGAGCTCGCGGCAGGTTCCGGGATACACGGGCGAGCCGTCGTCCGCCAGGGGGGAAGGCGGGCCATGCGGCGCGGAGGCCAGCGAACGCAGCTCCTTGCGCGTGCAGAAGCAGGGGTAGACCAGCCCGTGGCGCTCCAGCCGGGCGATTGCGGCGGCGTAGTCATCCAGCCGCGCGCCCTGTTCGTAAGGCCCGCGCGCACCGCCCACATCCGGCCCCTCGTCCCAGTCCAGGCCCAGCCAGCGCAGGTCGCGCAGGATATCCGCTGCGAACTCCGGGCGCGAGCGCTCCGGGTCGATATCCTCCATGCGCAGGACGACTTGACCCCCGGCCGACCGAGCGGCCAGCCAGGCCAGGAGGAAGGCCCAGGCGTTGCCCAGGTGGATGTGGCCGGTGGGGCTGGGGGCCAGGCGACCACGGACGCTATTGGTATGGGTTTGCATCGCTGTTCGGCACCATCATCCTCGGCAAAAGTCAAGACCGACCAGGCGAAGGCCACGTCAGGGTCTGCCGCGCCTGGCACAGCCGCGCGGTCTCTGTGGGGCTGAGGCCGTCGCACCGGCAAGGCTATGTGCTTGCAACGACTTCCGGTCTGGCCCGGGAGCCAGGAAGATGTCAAAGGCAAACGGGCAAGGACGGACGACCTGGCTGCCACATGCCAAAATTGTAAGTTCGCGCTCAGGAGACCGCTGCCGGGCCAGAGTCCTGGAAAACGGCAGTGTCCCACCCCGCCGAGGCCTGCACGGTGCCGGACGAGAACATGGTTGACGTTCAACTCAAGGGGAAGCTTCGCCCCGGGCAGGACGGATAACACGGCAGTATTCCAACAGACCAAAAAAAAGGGCGGCCAAAGCCGCCCCTTCGTTGATTATTAAGGGGATTAGAGAATTCCCTGTTCGCCGGTGCGGATGCGCATGGCCTGCGCCAGATCCACGACAAAGATGACTCCGTCGCCCTCGTTTCCGGTCTGGCCGCCCTTGTTGATCGCCTCGACGGCCTTGTTCAGGAAGTCGTCGTTGACACCGATCTCCAGGCGCACCTTCTTGAGCAGGTTCACTTCCATGGCGACGCCGCGGTAGGTCTCGGTGAATCCCTTCTGGCGACCAGCGCCCAACACGTTGGTCACTGAGAGAGAGTATATTTCTCTGGAGTACAGCTCCTGCTTGACCGCGTTCAGGCGATCAGGCCGGATGTATGCGATGATCAGCTTCATTCTTGTTTCCTCCTCGTATTGCGCACTTCCGGCCAAACGCTACTCGTTGGTGAAGATCTGGAAGCCGCTGTAAGCTTCCTGGCCGTGTTCCGTAATGTCCAGGCCCTTGACTTCCTCCGCGGCGGGCACGCGGATGCCGATGGTGAGCTTGAGGGCGAGGAAGAGCACCAGGCCCGTGCCGAACGCCCACACGAAGACGCTGCCCACGCCGATGAGCTGCGTGACGAGCAGGGCGGTGCCGCCGCCGTTGAACAGTCCGGCCACAGCGTTGGTTCCGCCGTAGTCGGGGCTGGCGAACAGGCCCACGCAGATCGTGCCCAGGGCGCCGCAGACGCCGTGCACGGAGATGGCGCCCACCGGGTCGTCGATCTTGAGCACCTTGTCGAGGAGGTCAACGGAGAAGACCACGGCCACACCGGCGATGATGCCGATGATCATGGCGCTGGCCGGGCTCACGTTGGCGCAACCGGCGGTGATGGCCACCAGGCCGGCCAGAACGCCGTTGAGGCTCATGGAGACGTCCGGCTTGCCGTAACGGAACCAGGTGACGACCATGGCCGCCACACCGGCGGTGCAGGCTGCCAGGTTGGTGGTGACGGCGATGAGGGCGATGTTGGCCTGGGCGGCGGTGGTGCTGCCCGGGTTGAAGCCGAACCAGCCGAACCACAGGATGAACACGCCCAGAGCCACCATGGGAATATTGTGGCCGGGAATGGCGCGGGACGTGCCGTCAGGCGTGTACTT
>JAHIUD010000089.1 GCA_018817515.1 Pseudomonadota bacterium | reverse complement strand
GGCAGCACTACAACTCGGTGCGGCCACATTCAAGCCTGGGCAACATGACGCCAGCGGCATATAGCCGCATCGCCCAGGCCAACACCAACCGGGAGGCCACCCTCAAGAATTGAGTGGTCCGAAGAAACCCGGCAGGTCACTCCGCCATCGCCCGCAGCAGAGTTGGGCCGAGTTGGGAGTCTCCCCCGGGCAACCCGAAACCGTCAGGCAAACGGAGAAGGCTAATGACCTTGCTCCAATTTTGCTCCACTGCGAGTGCAAACCCGTGAGCATTCGTCAATGCGCATGCGTACGCAACCGTCAGAAATTATTAGCTTCGCCATTACTCCATGTAGTAATTACATCATCAAAATAGCGTTTTATAATCCCTCATCCTTCAGGTTATGCGGCTTCGAGCCCCGCCCTGGGCACCAATAGAATTATTTAGTTTAGCCTCCATATCTGGTTACTCTATATCTGTCTCATCACATTTGTTCCAATCTTGCTCCATTCATCTCACCAAATGGAACAGGAAAGGGCCAGTCTCAAGCCTGCGCACCATTATGAGAGTGATCTCCACATGTGAATGAGATATTCGCAGCTGAACGTCTCTCATTCCAGTGGCATTTTGTACTCCCCCGTAGCACCTCTGCCTTCCTGACACCCCACGCCGGTGCGACAAAGCCAACTGTCCCCAGGTACGTTAGGTATAGGGCTGAGTTCAGTAGGGGGCAGGTCAGCGCCACTATCCCTCCATTTGTCACATGCTCGTGACGCCCCTGGGACAATGCCACTTCACCTTTGTAATAATGTACCTCCTAGTAAGGGAGGATTTCTCTATGTTCACAATCCATGGCCTCACGAAACAATACCAAACACGTACAGCGCTGCATCCTACTGACTTGGCCTTTAAAGCAGGCCAATTCAGCGTTCTTCTCGGGCCCTCCGGAGCAGGGAAGTCAACATTACTGCATTGCCTGAATCAATTGACTGTCCCGACTGGCGGGACCGTGGAAGTCGAGGATCTGGGGATTGTCGATACTGCTGCCAAGCGCCATGCCCTGCGCTGCATGACGGGGTTCGTGTTCCAACAGCATCAGCTCATCTTGCGCCAGACAGCCTTAGCCAATGTGCTCAACGGGCGCCTTGGCTGCACGCCGCTTTGGAGGAGCCTGCTCCCCTGGTCGCGCAAGGATGTCACTGAGGCCCTCGGTTGCCTTGAGCGCGTGGGGCTGCTGGATTTCGCCCTCATTCGCGCCGGCAGGCTCTCAGGCGGCCAACAGCAACGTGTGGGCATTGCCCGCGCCCTGGCGCAGAACCCGCGCATCATCCTGGCCGATGAGCCCGTGGCCAGCCTGGATCCCACCAAGTCAGAAGAGATACTCGACCTGCTCCTGAATATCTGCCGTGAGGACGGTATCTGCACGGTGGTGAGCCTGCATCAGGTCGAACTGGCTCGAAAATTCGCCGACAGGGTCATTGCCCTCAAGGACGGGCGAGTCGTCTTCGATGCTCCACCATGCGAATTGAGTGAAAGCGCTCTCGATGAAATTTACTCCTCTGGCGTTGATGTCTCGTCACGGCCCAAGGAAGAGACCGGTGAAGACGTGCTTGCCGTTCTTGAAGCCAAGGCCGCCTGAATCTCCATCCGAAACCCAAAACGTACCCTAGGGGGATCCATGAAACGCATTGCAACGCTTCTTCTGGTGTTCTTGAGTATTATCCTTGGCACCCATGCCTTTGCCGCAAACCCTGATCCGGACACGCTCAAGGTGGCCCTTTTGCCGGACGAGAGTCCCAGCACCGTCATCAAAAACAATCGGGCCCTCAAGGACTACCTTGAGAAAACCCTCGGCAAGAAGGTGGAGTTGGTTGTCACCACTGACTACTCTTCCATGATTGAGGCCATGCGTCACGGCAGACTGGATCTGGGTTTCTTCGGGCCCCTGTCGTATGTTCTGGCCAAATCCAAGAGTGACATTGAACCCTTTGCGGCCATGCTGAAGAAGGGCAAGACCACCTATCGCGGAGTGGTCATTGCTAGCGTGGCGTCCGGCATCAACCGTATCGAAGACATCAAGGGCAAGAAGATGGCCTATGGCGACACCGCCTCCACGTCCTCGCACCTGATCCCCAAGTCCATGCTCAAGGCCAAGGGATTGGAGCCCAAGCGCGACTACGAGGAGCACTTCGTAGGCAACCACGATGCCGTGGCCCTCAACGTGCAGAACAACAATGCCCAGGCGGGCGGGCTCTCCGAGTCCATCTTCAATATGCTCGTGGAGAAAGGCACCATCTCCCTGTCCAAGGTCAAGGTGCTGGCCGCGTCCAGTGAATTCCCAGAGTATCCCTGGGTTATGCGCTCCAACTTGAACCCGGCCCTCAAAGAGAAGATCAAGGCCGCCTTCCTGGGCATGAAAGACTCTGCAGTGCTCAAGCCTTTCAAGGCTGACGGGTTCGCACCCATTGCAGACAAGGACTATGACGTGGTGCGTGACCTGGCCAAGATCCTCAACCTCGACCTGGCCAAGATGTAGTTGACATGTCCGCTGCGTACGAGACGACAATCTTCGAGCTGAGGCGGGGCTACCAGGCAAACCTCGCCAGGACTGGGGTGGCCCTGCTGGCCATTGGCATTTGTCTGGCTCACGCTGGCCTCTTTGATGCTGAGAGGCTGATTGAGGGCGGACCTGCCCTGCTTGGGCTGCTGGGGGAGATGACCCCCCCGGACTTCAGCAACCTGGTCAGCTGGGGCAAGCCCCTCATCGACACACTGGCCATGAGCGTGGCCGGCACCTTCCTGGCAGTGCTCCTGTCCGTGCCTCTTGGTTTTCTTGCGGCGTCTAACTCCTCGCCACATCCATTGGTGCAGCGTCTGGCCAGGGGCATACTCAACATCTTGCGCTCTGTGCCAGAGCTGGTCATGGGCATCGTGTTCGTGGCAGCGGTCGGGTTTGGCGCTTTGCCGGGTGTGCTGGCTCTGGGCCTGCACTCCGTGGGCATGGTGGGCAAGTTCTTCGCCGAGGCGGTGGAGCATTGCGATAAGCGTGCGGTGGAAGCTGTTCGCGCCACGGGCGCCACGCCCATGCAGGTCATCCTCCACGGCATTTTACCCCAGGTCCTGCCCCTGATGGCTGACATCACAATCTACCGCTGGGAGTACAACTTCCGCGCCTCCACCGTGATGGGCATGGTTGGCGCAGGGGGCATCGGCTTTGAGCTCATGGCCTCCCTGCGCATCATGCAATACCAGGAGGTGTCGGCCATCCTGCTGCTCATCCTGCTTATGGTCACTCTCGTGGATGCGCAGGGCTCCTGGCTGAGAAGGAAATTCGCATGAACCAAAAGCCTCTTGTCGTTGTCACGCACTGGATTCATCCGGAGGTCGCTGAATACCTGAGCGAGCACTGCCGCCTCCTGCAGAACGACACCCGCGAAACCTTGCCACGAAAAGAGCTTTTCGTCCGACTTGCACAGGCAGACGCAACCATGATGTTCATGCCCGACTGGGTGGACCGGGAGCTTCTGGACCACGCCCCCAAGCTTAAGGTCATCGGCGCTGCGCTCAAGGGGTTCGATAACTACGACGTGGAGGCCATCACAGAGCGGGGCGTCTGGCTGACCAACGTGCCGGACCTGCTTACGGTTCCCACCGCGGAGTTGACCATCGGGCTCATGCTTTCCCTCGGTCGCAATTTCCGCCAAGGCGACCAGACAGTCATGGGCGGAAAATTCCACGGCTGGCGACCCGCCCTTTACGGCACAGGCGTGCAAGGGGCGACCGTGGGCATCATCGGGCTGGGCAGGCTCGGGCAGGCCGTGTTGGAACGGCTCCAGGGCTGGGGGGCCCGTCTGATGGGGCATGATGTCCAACCCCTTGCGCCTAGCCGGGCTGCGGAACTTCGTGTGGAGCAGACGGGGCTGGATGAGCTGCTCCAGCAATCCGACTTCGTGCTCCTTGTCACCCCGCTGACCGGGGGTACGCGCCACCTCTTGAATGCCGGAAAGCTGTCACTCATGAAGCCTGGCAGCTTTCTCGTCAATACAGGGCGAGGTTCCTGCGTGGACGAGGCGGCTGTGGCCACCGCTTTGAGTCAGGACCGTCTGGGGGGGTATGCCGCAGACGTGTTCGAGTTCGAAGACTGGGTGCTGCCGGGACGCCCGCAGGGAGTGGGCAAGGACCTGCTGGACCCTGAACTGCGGACTCATTTCACCCCACACCTGGGCTCGGCTGTGGAGCGGGTCCGGCTTCAAATCGCCATGGAGGCTGCGGAAAACATCGTCGAAGCCCTTCAAGGCAGCAAGCCTCACGGAGCGGTCAATTCACCCAGTTGATCTTCTGGCACATCCAGGACGTCAGTTTATGATACAGTCTCACAACCTGCCCCCCGAAAATCTGATCGGGTTTTCGGGTGGCAGGCTGACTCCTCAAGTCCAGTGATGGTCCCCAAAGGGGAGGATCCTGCCCCGAGGGGCAGGGGGGGTGACCGGCGCGTGCGGCCGTTGTCCCAACGAGCTGTGCGGCCTATCCGTATGAAACCACATGCCATCAGCCGTCAGTCATGCGGATCTGCTCCCGCTCGGGGCACCAAGAAATAGTGAAGCTTCATGGACGAAAGGCGACTCTCGGCATGGAGCCTTTTCTTTTGCATGGAACCCTTCCTCTCGGTATTGAGCCCTTCCTTTCGGCTGGCATTTCGCACAACGAGGCCTGCCTGAGCCTCCCTGTGCCAAAGTATGCGCAAGACTGCACAGCTCGACAGGAAGCCTCCCTTCACTCATACGACCTATGTCAGCCATGACATAACAATTCCGTACAGGAACACCTGACATCCTGGCAGACAGGGGGAACTCTTCGGTGAATACGACACAATCGTCCGTGCCAAATATTGACACACGACAGGTAAGCCCAGAAGACTTTGAACGAATCCTGGAGCGAGTACGCGCTTTCCATGGCTATCCCGCACCCGGCGTGGTGCTCGGCTTCTTCATGGTCGAGGCGGCCAAGGACGCCCTGCCTGAAGGCATTCTCTACGACGCCCTGGTGGAGACAGGCTGGTGCCTGCCCGACGCCGTGCAGATGCTCACCCCCTGCACCATCGGCAACGGCTGGCTCAAGGTACGCAGCTTCGGCATCTATGCCGTGACCCTGTTCAACAAACACACCGGCGAGGGCGTGCGCGTGCGCCTGGACCCGGCGCTGCTCGGGTCGTACCCGAACATCCAGAGCTGGCTTTTGAAGCTCAAGCCCAAGAAGGACCAGGACACGCCAGCGCTCCTGGAGGAAATCCGCCTTGCCGGGGCGTCCGTATGCTCCATCACGTCCGTCCAGGTGCGGCCCGAGCACATGGAGAAGCGCAGCAAAGGCGCCATCGCCACCTGCCCGCTTTGCGGCGATGCCTATCCCGCCGCCCATGGCAAGCTCTGCCGCCCCTGCCGGGGCGAAACGCCTTTTGAGGCGGGCCCTGCCGGGCACGACGATGGGCGCGACTCGGAGCATCCTGGCGGCGGCCCGCGCCTGCGCCTGGTCTCGACGCATGAGGCCGTGGGCCAACGCCTTGCGCACGACATGACGCGCATTGAGCCTGGGGTGTCCAAGGACGCGGCCTTCGTGCGCGGCCAGATCCTCGAACCCGGCGATGTCTGCCGCCTGCAGCGCATGGGCCGCCACAATCTCTACGTGGCCGACGACGAGCAGGACCTCACCGGCTGGGTCCACGAGGACGAGGCAGCCAAGGCCTTTGCCGAGGCCCTGGCCGGTCCCGGCACACGGCCCGTGTTCCCCCCCCGCGAGGGCAAGGTGAATCTGGAGGCTGAAGAGGACGGCCTGCTCGTGGTGGATCGTGACCGGTTGGAAGCCTTCAACCTCATCCCGGACGTCATGGCCGCCACCAGGCGAGACGGCTCCCTGGTCAAACGCGGCATGCGCATTGCCGGTACCCGCGCCATTCCCCTGCACCTGCGCCGCGATCTGTACGGCAAGGCCCTGCGCCTGCTGGACGCCGAAACCATGGGGGGCCCGCTGGTGCGCGTGCTGCCGCTCAAGGCCGCCAAGATCGGCATCCTGGTCACCGGCACCGAGGTCTTCCAGGGCCTCATCGAGGACAAGTTCGCCCCGGTCATCACCAAGAAGGCCCTGGCGCTGGGCTCAAGCATCACACGCACCCTCTTCGCCCCGGACGATGCAACCCAGATCAGCGACTGCGTGCGCTCGCTGCTTGTGGCGGGCAGCGACCTCATCAGCACCACCGCGGGCATGAGCGTGGACCCGGACGACGTGACCCGCCGCGGACTGGTCGAGGCCGGAGCCACGGACCTGCTCTACGGCCTGCCCATGCTGCCCGGCACCATGCTGCTGCTCGGACGCATCGGCTCGGTCCGGCTCATCGGCGTACCTGCCTGCGCCCTGTTCTTCAAGACCACCAGCCTGGACATCGTGCTCCCGCGCGTACTGGCCGGTCTGGACATCACCCGAAACGACCTGGCCCGCCTGGGCCATGGCGGCATGTGCATGGAGTGCAAGTCGTGCACGTTCCCCAAATGCCCCTTTGGCCACTAGGCCGCAAGGAGGACGACACGCCATGAAGAAGCAAGACTCCATGGTCCCCATGGACACCGGGCGGACCACCGTCCGCCTGCACCTGTGGCTGGAGCGCGGCGGCGGCACGGTCTTCGGCATGGGCCGCCTGCAGCTGCTGGAGCGCATCGACACCTGCGGCTCGCTCAAGGCTGCGGCGGAGGAGCTGGGCATGAGCTACCGCGCGGCCTGGGGCAAGCTCAAGGCCTCGGAAGAAGCCCTGGGCATCGCCCTGGTCGAGAAGGTCGGGGGCAACAAGTCCGGCTGCCGCCTGACGCAGGAGGGCATCTCCCTGGCCGAGGCCTACCGCACCTGGTTCGGCGAAGTGGAGCGCCATGCCGTCAGCCGCGCGGGCGCACTGTTTCCCTTCCTGTGCCAGCGATTTCAGGAGCGCAAACGCAGCGCAAAGCCCTCCGGCCCTGGTTGCTGTGCTTCCATAAGCATTTCTGCTACACAAAACATATGAAAATAATTGGATAAAGTTTGACGCAACCCCGCACCTATGTCATGGATGACACAATACGGTCCGCATTGGGGCCAAGGCTTCGTCCAACCGGTCGAGGCCCGACCGGATGACACAAGGAGGATCAATGAGCGTATCACGGCGAGGGTTCATCAAACTGCTCGGAGCAGGCACAGCCTGTCTGGGCTTGTCGAAACTGGGGCTCGATCTCAAGCCGGCGCTGGCGTATGCCACGAGTTTGAAGACCGAGGGCTGCAAGGAGGTCCTCTCCATCTGCCCGTTCTGTTCCTGTTGCTGCAACACCATCTTCAGCGTCAAGGGCGGCAAGATCATAAGCGTCGAGGGCGATCCGGATTACCCGGTCAGCGAAGGCGGCCTCTGCGCCAAGGGCGCGGCGCTTCTGTCCATGCATGTGAACAAGCATCGCGTTGAGAAGCCCCTGTACCGTGCTCCCGGCAGCACCAAGTGGGTGGAAAAGGACTGGAACTGGACCTTGGACCGCATCGCACGGAAGGTGAAGGAAACCCGCGACCGGGACTTCATCGCCAAAGATTCCAAGGGCCGCCAGGTCAACCGCTTGGAGTCCATTTTCCAGCTGGGCACCTCCCAGATGGATAACGAGGAATGCGCCGTCTCGCACCAGATGCTTCGGGGTCTGGGCGTGGTCCACATGGACCATCAGGCCCGTATTTGACACAGCGCCACAGTTGCGGCTCTGGGAGAGTCGTTCGGACGCGGTGCAATGACCAATCACTTCGCCGACATCGGCAACGCCGATGCGGTGCTTATCATGGGCTCCAATGCAGCGGAGCATCACCCTATCGCTTTCAAATGGGTTCTGCGCGCCAAGGACAAGGGCGCACCAGTCATCCACGTTGACCCCAAGTTCTCGCGCACCTCTGCGCGCAGCAGCTATCATGTGCCCCTGCGCTCCGGCACGGACATTCCGTTCATGGGCGGCATGATCAAGTACATTCTGGAAAACGAACTCTTTTTTAAAGAGTATGTGACCGAGTATACCAACGCCGCCTTCATTGTGGGTGAAAAGTTCACCTTCAAAGACGGCTTGTTCTCCGGCTACAACGCGGAGAAACGGCAGTACGACAAGAGCTCCTGGGCCTTTGAGAAAGACGAGAACGGCTCGCCCAAGCGGGATACGACCCTGCAGCACCCCCGCTGCGTGTTCCAGATGCTCAAGAAGCACTACTCGCGCTACACCCTGGAGGAGGTCTCCTCGACCACCGGCGTGAGCCAGGACGACCTGCTGAAGGTGTACAAGGCTTACTCGGCCACGGGCAAGCCGAACAAGGCCGGCACCGTGCTGTACGCCCTTGGCTGGACACAGCACACAGTGGGCGTGCAGAATATCCGTTTGTCGGCCATCATGCAGCTGCTTTTGGGCAACATCGGCGTGGCTGGCGGCGGCATCAACGCCCTGCGCGGCGAGCCCAACGTGCAGGGCTCCACCGACCACTGCATCCTGTACCACATCATTCCGGGCTACATGGCCATGCCCCACGCGGGCTGGACCAACCTGGCGGAATACCAGAAGGCCAACACGCCGGTTTCCAAAGACCCGCTGAGCGCCAACTGGTGGCAGAACAAGCCCAAGTACATGGTCAGCCTGCTCAAGGCCTGGTTTGGAGAGAATGGCACCGAGGCCAACGGCTTCGGCTACGACATGCTCCCCAAGATTGAGCCGGGCGAAGACTACTCGTACATCTTCCTGTTTGACCGCATGTACAAGGGCCAGATCAAGGGCGGCTTCGTCTACGGGACCAACCCGGCCCAAAGCGCCCCGAACACGCACAAGATCCGCAAGGCCATGGACAAGCTGGACTGGCTGGTGGTGGGCGAAATCCACCACACCGAGACCAGCGACTTCTGGCACCGGCCCGGGGCCAACCCCAAGAAGATCAAGACCGAGGTATTCCTGCTGCCAAGCGCCCAGCGCGGCGAGAAGGAAGGCACCATCTCCAACTCCGGCCGCTGGCACATGTGGCACTATAAGGCCGCCGAGCCCCTGGGGCAAAGCAAGCCCATGGGCGCCATGGTGGTCGACATCATGAACACCGTGCGCAAGCTTTACAAGGCCGAGGGCGGCGCCTACCCCGATCCCATCCTCAAGCTGGACTTCCCGGCCACATACCAGCCGGATGCCCTGGCCAAGAAAATCAACGGCCAGTTCACCCGCGACGTGAAGATCGGCGACAAGGAGTTCAAGAAGGGACACCAGGTGCCAAGCTTTGCCCTGCTCCAGGCCGACGGCTCCACGTGCAGCTTGAACTGGCTCTACTGCGGCGGTTACACCGACGAAGCGGGCAATCTTGCCAAGCGCCGCGACCTGAGCCAGACGCCCATGCAGGCAGCCATCAACCTCTTCCCCAACTTCTCCTGGGCCTGGCCGGTGAACCGGCGCATCCTGTACAACAGGGCCTCGGTGGACTTGAACGGGAAGCCTTACGCTCCGGCCAAGGCGGTCATCGCCTGGGAAGGCGGCAAGTGGGTGGGAGATGTGCCCGACGGCGGCTGGCCGCCCATGTCCACGGGCAAGGGCAAGTACCCCTTCATCATGCAGACCGAAGGCCACGGCCAGCTCTACGGCCCCGGCCGCGAGGACGGGCCCTTCCCCGAACACTACGAGCCGGCCGAGACCCCGGTGAAGAGCCACGCCTTCTCAGGCCAGCTCAGCAGTCCGGTGTACAAGCGGGCCATAAGCGACATGGACGTGCTGGCGGCTCCGGCCGACCCGCGCTTCCCCATCGTGCTGACCACCTACAGCATGACCGAGCACTGGTGCGGTGGCGGCGATACCCGCAACACCCCCGCGTTGCTGGAGGCCGAGCCCCAGCAGTATGTGGAGATGAGTCCGCAACTGGCCGAGGAAAAGGGCATCAAGAACGGCGACTTTGTCGTCGTGGAAAGCGCGCGGGGCAAGGTGGAGGCGGTGGCCATGGTCACCATCCGTATGCGCCCCTTCAAGATCCAGGGCAGAATCATCCACGAGATCGGCATGCCCTTCTGCTTCGGCTGGACAACGCCGAAATGTGGCGACGCGACGAACAGGCTGACCCCGTCGGTGGGCGACCCCAACACCACCATCCCGGAGTACAAGGCCAGCCTGGTGAACATCCGCAAGGCCACCAAGGTAACGGAACTGTAGTCGCTGAACCGCATGCGCAAACGGGCGGGCGCGCCCGAGCACAACGACAACGGCGCGCCCGCCATAAACGCGCGTAGACCAAAGGAGCAAAACGATGCCTAAGGCGTTTCTTATAGACACCTCGCGCTGCACGGCTTGCCGGGGCTGCCAGGTGGCCTGCAAGGAGTGGAAGAACTTCCCCGCTGTGCCTACAAAGCAGCACGGCACCCATCAGAACCCGCCAGACCTGACGCACTACAACTTCAAGCTGGTGCGCTTCAGCGAACACATGGAAAACGGCACGGTCCACTGGAACTTCTTCCCGGACCAGTGCCGCCACTGCATCGACGCCCCCTGCCTGGCCGCTTCCGCAGTGCCTGGGGCCATCATCAAGGATGAGGCCACCGGCGCCATCATCTACACCGAGAAGAGCAAGAAGGAAGACTTCGCGTCCATCCGCTCGGCATGTCCGTACGACATTCCGCGCAAGGACCCGAAAACCAAGCGCATCGTCAAGTGCGACATGTGCATTGACCGCTTGCAGGCCAACCTGCTGCCCATGTGCGTAAAGACCTGCGCCATGGGAGCCATGAACTTCGGCGAGCGCAGCGACATGCTGAAACTTGCCGCCAAGCGCCTGGCGACCGTGCAGCAGGAATTCCCCAAGGCCCAGCTGCTGAACATGGCGGATGTGTCGGTGATCTACCTGGTGGCCGACGCGCCAGCCACGTACCACAAGTTCGCCGTGGCCGACGCCTCCGACTCCACGAACGCGCCCGGCATGACCCGCAAGGAAATGCTGGCCGGGGCCTTCTCCCCGCTGCGCAAGATAGCGCAAAGCTTGCAGGGGTAGCGGAACGCAAGGCCGGGACTCCATAAGCAACAGGGCCGTCCGGCACTCCAGAGCCGGGCGGCCCTGCCACTTGCAGCACAGCACCAAGACAAGGAGCGATACACGGATGCAGACCATAGAAGTTGAGACCCCGGCGGCCCTGCGCTGCATCGAGACGGCCCTATCACGCGCCGTAAAGGACATCCCCGCGCTTACGCCGCTGCTTGAGGCCTTTGGCCCGCTCTTGACCGAGCGCGCGCGCCTGCGCCAGACAGCCCCAGGCTGGACCGGCCCCGCCCTCAGCATCGACGCCGAGCGCTTCAACCAGGGCGCCTTCGTCCTGGCCCAGACCGAGTTCGGCGGCGGCTTCGAGGACATGAGCGAGCTTTTGCCCGAGGCCGCGCGCACGCTTCTGCCGGTCATGGCGCGCTCCTTCCCGGCCATCGCGGAGGAGCTTACGACCCTTGGCGCGGCCATAGAGTCCGGCGCGCTCACCCCTCAGGCCCTGGCCGGAGCAGGTTTCGGCGAGAGCGTCGAGGTGCCGGGAGTGTCGCCGATGACCCTGAATTTCGCAGCCAGTGAACTGGTGCGGCCCTTTGTGGAGCGCCAGGCAGAGGACCTCGCCGCAATGGTCAAGGTCCTGCCCTGGAACCAGGCGCATTGCCCGGTGTGCGGAGGCGCGCCAAACATGAGCGTGCTGCGCCGCAAGGAAGACGAGAGCGAATTCATCCAGGCCAAGGGCGGCCAGCGCTTTCTGCGCTGCTCTTGCTGCACCACGGAGTGGAAGCACAAGCGCGTGTCCTGCCCGGCCTGCGGTTGCGAGGAGCCCGACGAGCTGCTCAACCTGCGCGACCCGGCACGCGCGCACGAGCGGGCCGATGCCTGCAGCCGCTGCAAGGCTTTTGTTCTCTGCCTGGACACGGCCGAACTGGCCGAGCTCCCGGACCTGGACGTGGCCGCACTGACCATGCTGCCGCTTGAGATCCAGACGCGCCAACAAGGCTACAAGCCCCTGGCCGAACACCCCTGGAGCAGCCTCTAGGATTGCGCGGGGCTCATGTCCGCAGACGGTTGACGGCTGCGTCATGTTGTGTCATTCTGGACATAACAAACGCATAACGTATCGAGGTCGCCATGAAAACAGATCCTCGCACCGCCTGCGGGATCGACCCCCGCCCCACCAACGCCCAGACCAACCGCTGCCTGCCCTTCTGCGGCCTTGGCGCGCAGGAATACGTGCAGGGCAAGGCTGCGCTGTGCGGCATGCTCCAGCTTGAGCCGCGCACGCCCCGCACCGGAGAATTCACGGAAGCCGTCACGGAGTCCTGAAGCTGCCGGAATCCGCATCAGGATACAAGCGATCGCCACCCCACCAATCATCCCCGCATGCGGCCACGCTGTCCTGTTGGCCCGCCCCTGGCGTGCTCGCTGGATGCCCCCTTGGCATGGCCCCTCGGCCTGCTCCCTTGACCTGCTCCCTTGACCTGCTCCCTTGACCTGCTCCCTTGACCTGGCCCCTTGACCTGGCCTAACTGGCGCATCACTTCGACACATACCAGACGCAAGGAGTGCTTCGTGTCAAAGCCCCCAGTCCTGAGCAACATCTTCCCCGAAGCCACCGCCATCCCAGCTGACTACGCCGACGCGCTGCCCTGCGACAGCAGGCAGTACCTCGTAGGCGGCGAGCTGCGCGCCTGGGGCGGCCCCACCCAGGAAATCCACTCCCCCATTCTCGTGCGGCGCGGTGCGGAGCTTACGCCCCAGCGCATCGGCTCCTGCCCGGTGCTGGATGGCGACACAGGAATGGCCGCCCTGGACGCCGCCTGCCGCGCCTTCGACAACGGGCGCGGAGCCTGGCCCACCCTGAGCGTTGCAGGCCGCATTCTGGCGGTGGAGGATTTCAGCCGTCGCATGGTGGCCCGGCGCGAACAGGTTGTACGCCTCATGTCGTGGGAGATCTGCAAGTCCCTGGCCGACTGCGGCAAGGAATTCGACCGTACCGTGGACTACATCCGCGACACCATCGCGGCGCTGAAGGACCTTGACCGCGCCTCTTCAGGCTTTGTCATGCAGGAGGGCATCCTGGGTCAAATCCGGCGCTCGCCCCTGGGCGTGGTCCTGTGCATGGGGCCGTTCAACTACCCGCTCAACGAGACCTTCGCCACCCTCATCCCAGCGCTGATCATGGGCAACACGGTGCTCATGAAAACGCCCAAGATCGGCAAGCTGCTCATCTTTCCGCTCATGGAGTGCTTCCGCGACGCCTTTCCGGCGGGCGTTATCAACATCGTCTCCGGCGACCGCGACATGCTTGCGCCCATCATGGCCTCGGGCCGCGTGAACGTGCTGGCCTTCATCGGCACCAGCCGCGCTGCCGACGCCATGCGCGCCCTGCACCCCAAGCCCCACCGACTGCGCTGCGTGCTGGGCCTGGAGGCCAAGAACGCCGCCATCGTGCTGGCCGACGCCGACATGGACCAGGCCGTGGGCGAGTGCCTGCGGGGGTCGCTGGCCTTCAACGGCCAGCGCTGCACGGCCATCAAGATGATCCATGTGGCCCGCGAACGCGTGGAGGAGTTCCTGGCAGGATTCTGCGCCGGGGTGGCCAGGCTCAAGGTTGGCATGCCCTGGGAGCCGGGCGTGGACATCACCCCGCTGCCGGAGCCCGGCAAGGTGGCCTATCTGCGCGCCCTGGTGGACGATGCCCTGGCCCATGGCGCCACACTGGTGAACCCGGGCGGCGGGGCCGTGCAGGACACGATCTTCACCCCGGCGGTGCTGCACCATGTGGACGCGTGCATGCGCGTGTACCACGAGGAGCAGTTCGGGCCGGTAGTGCCGGTGGCCTCCTTTTCGAGCATCGAAGAGCCGCTGGAGTATGTCTCAGAATCAAGCTACGGACAGCAGGTGAGCCTCTTCGGCTCCGACCCGGACCGCATGGCCGCGCTCATCGACCCGCTGGTGAACCAGGTCAGCCGGGTGAACCTGAACAGCCAGTGCCAGCGCGGGCCGGACAGTTTCCCCTTCACCGGGCGCAAGGACTCGGCCGAGGGCACGCTCTCCGTGCACGACGCCCTGCGCGCCTTCTCCATCCGCTCCCTGGTGGCTGCGCGCAACATGGAAAACAACAAGACCATGCTCACGGCCATCCTGAACGGCCGCAAATCCACCTTCCTGTCCACGGACTACATCTTCTAGGCGGATAAT
>JAHIUD010000088.1 GCA_018817515.1 Pseudomonadota bacterium | reverse complement strand
CCATGGAGGAGATGACCGCCACCGTGCTTGAGGTCGCCCAGAACGCCTCCCAGTCTTCCGAGGCCGCCGCCACCGCCAGCACTGCCGCCAACGACGGCGTGCGGCTCGTGCGCGAGAGCGTCACCGGCATCAACCAGGTGGCCGACTCCTCGCGCAAACTCGCCCAGGTGTTGGGGCAGCTGGACTCCCAGGCCGCCGAGATCGACCGCATCATCAACGTCATCAACGACATCGCCGACCAGACCAACCTCCTGGCCCTGAACGCCGCCATCGAGGCCGCGAGAGCCGGCGACGCCGGGCGCGGCTTCGCGGTGGTGGCCGACGAGGTGCGCAAGCTGGCCGAGAAGACCATGACCGCCACCAAGGAAGTGGAAAACTCCATCCGCGAGATCCAGGGACGCTCCCAGCACGCCGTGACCACCATGCGCGAGACCGAACGCCAGGTTGAGCTCAGCACCGATCTGTCCAACCGCACTGGCCAGGCCCTGGAAGAGATCATGCGCCGCATCGACGACGTCACCGCGCGGGTGGCCCAGATCGCCACCGCCGCCGAGGAGCAGTCTGCCGCAGCGGAGGAGATCAACAGGAACATCGAGGACATCGCGGGCATCGCCAGCGAGACCGAGGAAGGCGCGGGGCAGGCCGCCAGCGCCACGCGCGACCTGGCCGAGCTGTCCCAGAACCTGCTGCAGATGTCCATGACCTTCACCGCCACCAAGGCCGACGCCAGCAAGCTGCGCGCCTCGCGTGGGGAGATGAAGGGCATCCTGCCCAAGATCATGCTGGAGTTCGCCAAGGTCAAGTATGGCGAAAAGGTTTACGAGAAGGTTTCAGCGGAGCTGGGCAACCCGGTGTTCCTGCCAGCCCAGAGCTATCCCGACCAGGTGCTGGGCCAGATGGCCGACATCCTGGCCCGTGAGTCCGGCAAGGACGCGCGCGCGGTCTTCCTGGAACTGGGCAAGTACACCATCGGCCAGTTCCACAAGATGTACAAACCCTACTTCAAGGCCAAGACCCTGAAGGAATTCTACCTGACCATGAACGACACCCACGCGGCCCTCACCAAGGCCCACCCGGGCATCGTGCCGCCCAGGTTCAGCTACGAGGACCGGGGTGAGAAGCTGACCATGATCTACAAGTCCAGGCGCGGCTACCACCACTACTTCGAGGGCATCCTGACCGGCGCGGCCGAGTTCTTCAAGACCCCGGTGGGCATCAAGGTGCAGGTGCTGGACCCCGAGACCGCCCGGGCCGAGATCATGTTCCGCTAGCACTCGCTGCGGCCAACGAAAAAGCCCCCGGTTCTCCGCATATGGAGGGCCGGGGGCTTTATGATTTTTGATTCGGCTACTGGGCGCGCATGGCCCGTTTGCGCTTGAGCTTGTACCACACGTACCAGGCGATGCTGGCCACCAGCATGCCCACGATGAGCGCATCGAAGTGGTGGCGGTAGGTCTGCACCATGCTCCAGTTCTCGCGCAGCTTGAACCCGCAGTAAAGCAGGAAGCCGTTCCACATGGTGGCGCCCAGGGTGGTGGCGAGGGCAAAGGGCCAGAAGCGCATCTTGCCGATGCCCGCCGGGATGCTCACCAGATGCCGCACCACAGGAATGAAGCGGCAGGCGAAAAGCGTCAGCGCGCCGCCCCGGCGGTGGAAGAAGCGTTCGGTCATCTCCAGGTCGTGCACGTCCAGCAGCAGGTACTTGCCCACGTTGAGCACAAAGGGCCGTCCGCCGTAGTAGCCCATGAGGTAGGACAGGTACGAGCCCAGAAACGAGCCGATGCTGGTGGCCAGGATGGCCTCGAACAGGCCCCACTTGCCGTCGGCCACGAGGAAGCCCACAAAGGGCATCACGGCTTCGCTGGGCACGGGAAAGATCATGCTCTCCAGGCCCATGAGCAGGGCTGCCCCGGCGTAGCCGGTGGTGTCCAGGATGCGGATGGCGAATTCTGAGATGACTTCCGTGAGCAAGGCGAACCTCCGGGCGTGATGACGTCAGCCGCCTCTACCCTGCCTTGGGGCGCAGGGCAAGAGCCGGGCGGCGCGCTCAGTCCGTTTCGAAGCCCAGGGCCAGCCCGGCCTCGCGGCTTGCAGTCTTGCCGCGCAGGCGCGACCAGTAGAGATTCTGCGCGGGCCAGAGGTCCGGCTCGGCGCCCACGGTGGCGGCCCGTTCCAGGATGCGCCGCACCTCGGCACAGTTTGGAGTATTGGCCGCGAGCAGGGCCACCAGGGCTTCGCCCACGCGCTTGGCCAAAAGCCCGCGCTCCGGGTGGGTCTCCCCAAGGCCCTTGAGGAAGGCCAGGAGGTCGCCGGAAGGCACAATCTCACCCATTATGCACTGCCAGCACAGGGCTGACCAGAATCGTCCCCAGAGGTCCGCAGCGGTCTGGGTGGTCTGGGCCTCGCGATAGGGCATGAACAGGTGCGCGCCTTGCCTGGCCTCTGCGCAGAGCTCGGTCCAGGAATCGGCCTCGGCCCGGCGGATCCAGGCCAGGGCCAGGTCCTGGCGCTTGCCCCAGGACAGGTACGAGGCCGGTACGCATTTGGTCGACTGGGGCGAGAGCTTGTGTTCAATCTGCACGCATCCGGCCAGGGGGCCGCCGCCGTTTGTGCGTTCCCACTTCCAGCCGCAGTCGTCGCTGCCGGACTCATGCGCCCATTTGATGCTCGCCGTGCCTGACAGGGTGTTGTCCTGCGCGGCCGCCTTGCCCATGCTGAGGGTGACGCCCAGCCCCGGCCAGGCGGCTGTGGCGGTCTTGCCGGGGGCGGGCAGGCGGTCCTCGGCCCACAGGCGCACCAAGGCCTGGGCCAGGATGCTCTCGGTGGTCTCGCGCCGGGGGCGTATCTCGCGGGTCCAAAGGTCGTGCCCGCTGCCCAGGGCCGGGTCGTTTGAGCTGGCCTTGCCCAGGTGCGACAAGAGCAGCGGCTCCAGGTCCTCCAGGCCGGTGCGCTGGGCCAGGCCCATGGCGCGCAGGGCGAAGGTCAGGGCGTTGAGCGGCTCGATGCGTCCCAGGTCGTCGAAGAACCAGGCGCAGCTGGCAAAGGACGAGAGCGCCCATTTCTGCATGTTGAGAAGCTTCCAGGCCGTGTCGCGCCGGGCCTCGGACAGGTCCTTGCGGAAGTGCGCCTGCTCAAAGGCCTTGGCCTCCATGAGGCCCGACAGCACCCGGCCATACTGCACCACAGCCTCCTCGAGGTCGGTGAACAGCTCCTGGCCGAGCGCCTGATAGTGGTCGTCCATGCGCTCCTTCACGGCCCGCAGGCCGTCGCGCAGGGGACCGCGCCAGCGCTGGTTCCAGCCGCGCCGGTGCTCCGTGCAGCAGCCGCAGTCCGAGCGCCAGCGCTCCACGCCGTGCACGCAGCTCCAGGAGGAGTCCTCGTGGATGCGCGCGCGGCGCCTGGGCGGGTTCTCGGCCAGGTAGGTGGCGTAGTTGGTCAGCCGCACATCGTCCACACCGTCTCTGGCCTGGGCCAGGGCGAAGGCCAGGGCCATCTCGCCGAACTTGAAGTGGTGACCGTAGGTTTCCCCGTCAGTGGCCAGGGCCAGCAGGCCTTTGCCCGCCAGGCCGGAGAGCTTGCCCCAGAACATGTCGCCGTGGCGCAGCAGGCCCTCGAAGGCCACGGCCTGGGACAGCGGGCCATCGTAAAAAAACACCGCAATGCTTTTGCTGCCGGGCAGCTCCACCAGATAGGGCTCGCGTATGTCCAGGTTGCCTTCATTGGCCGCGGTCCAGTTGGCGGCCTCTCCAGCAGGACCGAGGTCGGCCACTTCCTTGGCCTGGCGCGGGGCCAGGATGGTGAACTTCACCCCGGCCTCGGCCAAAAGCTCCAGGGTGCGCGTATCCACGGCGGCCTCGGAGAGCCACATGCCCTCGGCCCGGCGGCCGAAGCGGGCCTCGAAGTCGGCCAGGGCCCAGTCGATCTCGGCGCGTTTCTCCAGGTCCGTGGCCAGCGGCATGATGATGTGGTGGTAGATCTGGGCGATGGCGTTGCCGTGGCCCAGCCGCGCCAGGCTGGCCCGGTCGCCTTCCAGCACGCGGGCATAGATGTCCGGGGCCTGCTGCTGCATCCAGGTGAGCAGGGTGGGCCCGAAGTTGAAGCTCATCCACTCGTAGCAGTTGACGATCTCGATGATGTGGTTGCCGCCGTTGGTGCGCCTGGCCCAGGCCAGGGGGGCGTAGCTTTCGCCGCAAATGCGCTCATTCCAGTGCTTGGCCGGGGCGGCGATGCCCTCGGGGAAGATGGTATCCATCCAGGGGTCTTCCCGGGGGGGCTGGTAGAAATGCCCGTGCAGGCAAAGCTGCCTGCCGCCGGTCGTCGTGTTGCTTTTTGTCGCCATGCCTGCTCCCGCGCTTGAGGGTGTCGATCATTCTACATACCCTGCCGGGAGGCTTCGGGCAAGCGTCGCTTCAGCGCGCGTGTCGGCTGGCGGCGGGTTCGCCGAGGGCCCGTTCATTGTCCGTTTCGGTGCGCAGGTCGACAAACCGGCTTGCTCCGGGTATAGATGGACGAATGGAAGAACTGCATATGCAGGCTTCAAGGGGAGGTCTCATGGAATCGCGCAAGGCCGTGTCCAAATTCCTGCTGTTCCCGCTGCATCTGGCCGGGGTGTTCGCGTTGCTGGCGCTGGCGCCCTTTGCGGACTTCGCGCCAAACGCCCTGGCCGCTGGCGGGGAGAACCTGGGCCACGTGAGCCGCATCCAGGGCGCGGCCTTTGCCCAGCGGGGGCAGGCTCTTGAGCGGCTGAACCTGAACTCCCCGGTGAAGCGCGAGGACATCCTCAAGACCGCGGCGAACTCTCGCCTGGAGCTGACCCTGCTCGACGAGACCAAGCTGACCCTTGGCGCGGACACGGAGTTCGCGCTCGAGCGCTACGACCTGGGCCGCCAGCAGGGCGCGGGCGCGGTGCTGCTCAAGCTGACCAAGGGGGCCTTCCGCGTGGCCACCGGCGAACTCACGGCCCTGCGCGGCGGACCGTTTGAGGTCGGCACGCCCCTCGGCACCATCGGCATACGCGGCACGGAATACTGGGGCGGGTACCTGGGCACGGATGAGATCAACGTGCTGCTCATCTCGGGCAAGGGTGTGTACATCAAGAACGATGGCGGCGTGACCGAGATCGTAAAGCCCCTGGAGGGCGTGACCCTGAACTCGGCCACCGCCCCGCCCCCGGCCCCGACCCTGTGGGGCCCGGAGAAGAAGGCGCGCGCGTTTAGGACGGTGGAGTTCGACTAGTCCAGCGTCTTCCTGTACCGCCGCATGCCGATGCTGATGACGAACACCAGGAACAGGGCGATGGGCCAGACGTGGGTCAGTGACTCGATGGGGCCGTTGCCCTTGAGCAGGATGCCGCGCACCAGCCGCAGGTAGTGCGTCAGCGGCAGCACAGAGCCGATGGTCTGGGCCCAGCCCGGCATGCCCCGGAACGGGAACATGAAGCCGGAGAGCAGGAGCGACGGCAGGAAGAAGAACACGCTCATCTGCACCGCCTGCAGCTGGTTCTTGGCGATGGTCGACAGCGTCACCCCGACGCTCAAGTTGGCCGCGATGAACACCAGCGACAAGACAAACACCGCCAGAACGCTTCCGCGCAGGGGCACCCCGAACAGGAACTTCGCCGCCAGGACGATCAGCGTCATCTGGATGTAGCCCACCAGAATGTACGGGATGATCTTGCCCACCATGACCTCCAGCGGGCGCACCGGCGTGGACAGCAGGTTCTCCATGGTGCCGCGCTCCCGCTCGCGCGTGATGGCCAGCGAGGTGATCATGGTCAGCGTCAGGGTCAAAATGACCCCCATGAGGCCGGGCACGATGTTGTACTGGGTCACGGCCTCGGGGTTGTACTCGGCGTGCACGCGCAAGGTCACGGGCGAGGGCGTGGGGACGTAGCCTGCCGAGGCGGGCAGGTCGCGGGCCAGCACCTGGTTGACGACCTCGCGCATGGCCGAGAGCGCCCCGCTGGTGGCGGCCGGGTCCGTGGCGTCGGCCTCCAGCAGCAGCACCGGCTGTTCCCCGCGCAACAGCTTGCGTGAGAAGTCCTCGGGGATGGTCAGCACGAACTGGGCGCGGCCCTGTTTCAACGCGCTGTCGGCCTCGGCGCGGCTGGCCAGATGCTCGGTGACGTTGAAGTAGCTGCTGGTCTGCATGCCCGCCACGATGCCGCGGGCGTACGGCGAGTTGTCGGCGGAGAGCACCGCCGTGGGCAGGTGGCGCGGGTCGGAGTTGATGGCGTAGCCAAAGAGGATGAGCTGCATGAGCGGGATGCCGATCATCATGGCGAACGTCACCCGGTCGCGGCGCATCTGGATGAACTCCTTGTACACCATGGCTGCGAAGCGCCGGAAGCAGAAGACGTTGCTCACGCGTTTTTCCGTGTTGTTGTCCGCGCTCATGGCTTGCCGTCCTGCTTGGCGGCCTGGCTGTTCTGCTTGGCCTGCTGGCCGCGCATGAGGTGGATGAAGACCTCCTCCAGGCTGGTGCGGATGAGCGTCCATTCGCGCCCGTTTTCGGCCTTGTAGGGGCTGATGGCCGCCTCCAGCGCCACAGGGTCCTGGCCGCTGATGTGCAGGGAGTTGCCGAAGGCCACCACCTGCTCCACGCCGGGAAGCGGGCGCAGGCGCTCGGAAAGTTCGGGCAGGCCGGGCCCGGTGACGCTCCAGGTGGTGAGCCCGGCGTGGTCCACGATGCCCTCCAGGGTGTCCTGGGCCAGCAGGTCGCCGTAGGCGATGTAGGCCAGACGGTGG
>JAHIUD010000087.1 GCA_018817515.1 Pseudomonadota bacterium | reverse complement strand
GGTGCAGGTCATGGCCCCGGTCTCGATGCGCCCGGCGCTTGCCAGCTCGGCCATGACGGCCTGGATGCCGCCCGCGGCGTGCAGGTCCTGGATGTAGTGCTGCCCGGCGGGAGACAGGCGGCAGAGGTTCGGCGTGTTGCGGCTGACCTCGTCGAAGATTGTCAGGTCGAGATTCAGGCCCGCCTCGCGGAAGATGGCCGGCAGGTGCAGCACGGTGTTGGTGGAGCAGCCCAGGGCCATGTCCAGGGTCACGGCGTTCTTAACGCTCTTCTCAGTGACGATGTCGCGCGGGCGGATGTCGCGTTTGAGAAGCTCCATGATCTGCATGCCGGCCTCTTTGGCCAGGCGGAGGCGCGCGGCCTGCACGGCGGGGATGGTGCCGTTGCCCGGCAGAGCCAGGCCGATGGTCTCGGACAGGCAGTTCATGGAGTTGGCTGTGAACATGCCCGCGCAGGAGCCGCAGCCCGGGCAGGCGCTCTCTTCCAGCTCGCTCAGCTCGGCCTCGTCCATCTTGCCTGATTTCACCCGGCCCACGGCCTCGAACACGTTGATCAAGTCCACGCGCTTGCCGCGCACCTCGCCCGCCATCATGGGTCCGCCGGACACCACGATGGTGGGGATGTTGAGCCTGAGCGCGGCCATGAGCATGCCCGGCACGACCTTGTCGCAGTTGGGCACGAGCACCAGGGCGTCAAAGGGGTGCGCCGTGGCCATGATCTCCACCGAGTCGGCGATGATCTCGCGGCTGGGCAGCGACATGCGCATGCCCTCGTGGTTCATGGCCAGGCCGTCGCACACGCCGATGACCGGAAATTCCATGGGCGTGCCGCCAGCCATGCGCACCCCGTCCTTTACGGCCTGGGCGATGCGGTCCAGGTGCATGTGGCCGGGGATGATCTCGTTGGCGGCGTTGGCGATGCCGATGAGCGGGCGGCGCATCTCCTCGTGCGTCAGCCCCAGGGCCGACAGAAGCGAGCGGTGCGGGGCCTTTTCCAGGCCGCTGGTCATCTTGGAGCTGCGGGCGGTCATCTTCTTGCTGGTCTTGGTGACGGGCATGGGATTCCTCCTGATAGATTAGCGCCGGGGCGCTGGGAAATTCGTGGGCGGGTTATTTTCTGGCGGCGATGAGGCTGGCTAGGCCAGCCACGCAGGTGGTGCAGAGCACCAGCGCTACGCTCTGCCATAGGGGCAGGAATTCGACCTTGAGGAACAGCGGTGGCACGTCGAGCACGCTGCGCAGCCAGGTCTGCAGGAATTTGAGGCAGAAGAGGGACAGCACGCTGCCGCACAGGCCCTGCACCACGCCATTGGCGAAGAGCGGGGCGCGGATGAACCAGGGCCGCGCGCCCACAAGGGAGAGGATCTCCACCTCGTCGCGCCGGGCCAGCATCATGAGCTTGAGCGTATTGCCCACCACCAGCCCCACCACCAGCGCGAAGAACCCCAGCGCGGGCCAGGCGGCCTTTTGCACCAGGGCTATCCAGCCAGTGGCGAGCGTCAGCTGCGTGGGGTTGTAGGTCACCTGCTCCACGCCCTCGAGCCCCTTCAGGCGCGCGTACATGCGGCCCATCCAGGGCTCGGGCTGCTCGTCGGGCGGAATGTTGAAGCTCACCAGGGCCGTGGCGGGCAGGGGGTTCTCGCCCTCCAGCCAGGCAAAGTCTTCGCCGACGCTTGCGCCGGAGGTTCCGTTGGCGCCGTTGCTGGCTGCCAGCCCGCCGCCGGAATTCTTGGGCGCCAGGCCGCGCATGAGCTCGGACAGGGCCGCGCGGGGGGTGAAGGTGCTGACCTCGGCGATGCCGGGTGCGCGCTTCAGGTCCGTCCACTGGGCTTCCACAGCCGTCAGGTCCGCGCCCACCTTCCAGTAGATCTGGAAGCGCGCCTGGCCCTGGGTGCGCAGCACCTCGCTCTGCACGTTGTGCAGAATCAAAAGGCCCGTGCCCGCAAGCAGCGCCACCATGCACACGGTCAAAAGCGTGCACAGCTGCGGCAGGGGGAAGCGGCGCATGTCGGCCACGCCGCGCAGGAAAAGTTTGGTGGTGCTCACGCGCGGCCCCCGATGATGGGCTTGGTGTCCAGCACCCAGCCAGCGGCTGAGGGCGGCGCCTCGGTTATGACCCCGCGCACCAGATGCACCTGCCGGGCCTCCGGCGCCCAGGACAGCACCTCGCGGTTGTGCGTGGCCATGATGATGGTGGTGCCGTAGGTGTTGAACTGCTTGAACAGCTCGATCAAGTGGCGCGAGAGGTCGGAGTCGAGGTTGCCTGTGGGCTCGTCGGCCAGGATCAGCTCCGGGTTGACGACCATGCTGCGGGCAATGGCCACGCGCTGCTGCTCGCCGCCGGAGAGCTCGCCGCAGCGGGCGTAGGAGCGCTCCTCCAGGTCCAGCGCACGGATGACGGCGCGTACGCGCTTGTCGATGCTGACGGACGACACCCCGCGCACTTCCAGCGCGATGGCGATGTTCTCGAACACGGTGCGCTCGGGCAGGACCTTGAAGTCCTGGAAGACCACGGCGACCTTGCGCCGCAGCTCGGGCAGCTGCGCGCCGCGCAGGCGCATGAGGTCCACCCCGGCCACGTCGGCCGCGCCGCTCTTGGGCTTCAGGTCGCCGTAGAGCACGCGTAAAAGGGTGGTCTTGCCCGCGCCCGAGGGGCCGGTCAAAAACACGAATTCGCCGCGCTCCACATGCAGCGTGACGTCCTTCAGGGCCTGGGCTCCGCCCAATATGCAGTTCACGTGTTCCAGATGCACCATACGTTTGGTTTGCTTACGCCAATTGATTGCGCTTTGGAAGGGGGCGGCACCTGGGCTCGATTTGGCCCTTTGCATGGCGGCTGGTATTCGGTATCGGATATGGGAAGGTTGGGGAAAGGGGGTGCGGGGTGATGGAGCGTGTGTGTTGTTTATGTGATGCAAGGGTTAATGGCTGGCAAGATGCACAGCCTATTGTTTTCGAAGACCCGGCTGACGGTAAGCGATATTGCATTTTCCATGCACCGAAGGATGAGAAGCGGAAGGGTTTGGGCAGTGAAGACTGTTATACGTTAGAAGAGTTCAACAATCTCATTATCGACCGCATTGAGAATGTGATCCTGAGAGTACTGCGTGACGAGAAGGAAGCAAGGTGCAATTTGAGTCGCACTTGCTTCCCAGGAGATATTCTGTTCTTTGCGTTTGAGGGTCAGCGCCAGTTGCCATCAATTTCATTTTTCGAGGCTACGTTCAATGGTTCAGTATCATTCTTTAAATCTCACTTCAGTGAGCGTGTGGATTTTCATGGGGCCACATTTAAAGGGCCTACGAGTTTTCATGAGGTCACGTTCACAAACACTGCGAGCTTCACTGGTGTAAAGTCCGCCAAGGATGGTAATTTGCTCCTGCTGGGCATGAAGCCCAGCAGCCTTAAGCACATTATCTTCACTCCCGCTGAGTTACCCTTTTTCACCCTCAACCAATACCACTGGCCAAACCGCCTGGGGCTGGAAATTCACGGCGGTAAGAGTCTAGGTAATTTGCTTGGATGTGAACGGCTCTACCGGGCTATGAAAAAGCGGGCCGACGAGGAACATGACCGCAAGATGGTCTCCGAGTGGCACTACCGCGAGAAGCTTATGGGGCTCAAGCAACTGTCCTTATTTCCATTTTGGCTTGCCAATCTGGACACAGTGCTCTGCGCGAGTTGTTCGTGGCTTACAAGGCTCCAGGCTTTGACCGTGCTGATGTTGTCCTCTCTTGTAGCTCTGCCTAGGTGCATCTTCTCTCTCACCTTTTGGTACTGCATCACCAGCGGCTTTGGAGAGGGCATGATACGCGCAGGAGGTCTGCTGGGGCTCCTGACGGTGCTACCTTTTCTAGCGTGCAGCCCCTTTGGGCATGCAGTTTTTCAAGGAATTTGGAGCCAAATGCCCTGGCTCCACGGCCTTTCCGGGCAGCTCACCCAATTCCGCGACACCATGAACGCCACAGCGGCCATGCAATTCATTCCTTTCACCAAGGACATTGGTGGCGACGGCTGGGTGAAGGTGGCGCAGGGCATCTGGCATCTGCTCATCATCATCCAAGGCACCCTCTTCGCCCTGGCCGTGCGCAACCGCTTCCGGCGCTAGCCGCCCGCTGGAACCCTGGCCTGGCAGCCGCTCTTGAGCAGCGGCGCGAGCCTGCTCGGCCTCGGCCCAGGCAAAAGCACCGCAAAGAGTAGAGAGAAAATGCAACGGTCTAGTAGATAGGAGTCGACAAACAAACACGCCTTGTGCTAGCAATAAGCCAAGATTGTTATGCATTCCTGTCCAGTGTTCAGCGGCACAAGGGGTAGCGATGGACGAGATTTCTTCCTGGCTGGCGGAGATTGTCCCCTCGACGAAGATACGACAGGCCGCGCCCGCGTCACCGATGTATGATAATGACATCCGGTGCTTTCTGGAGGTCCAGGGCGGCACCCTCATGATCCTGAGCGATGATACGCTGTTCATCAAGACCATGCGCACGGGGGTGTTGCGCACCCTGCAGATCGCGCGCGACTGCGTGGAGTCGTTTCGGGATGCAGAAGCCGCACTGAGGGGGATTCGGAGCCGGGCGCAGACAAACGGCCCGATGCTGGTCATGACCGAGCGCCTCCTGGCTGGCAAGCCGACCCTGGACTTCGTGCGCTCTGTCAAGCAGCTGTATCCCCAGCAGAAGGTCATCCTCCTGACCTACGAAACCACCAAGGAAGCCCTGTCTCTGCTCTTTGAGATCGGCGTGGACCATGTCCTCACCAAGCCGGTGTCCGTGGACATGATCATCGAGAAGATGGCCTCGGTCATCAAGCCGCAGACAAAGCTCAGCCAGCTTGTGCAGGATGCGCGCATGCATCTGGACCTTGGCGAATACGACAAGGTGTTCAAGGTTTGCGACGCCATCCTCGGCATGAAGCAGGACAGCGCCATCGCCTTTATGCTGCGGGGCGAGGCCTTCATGCGCGGCGGCAACGAGACCGAGGCCGTCGATGAGTTTGAGAAGGCCCACCAGTCCTCACCCCTATACCTCGAGCCTCTCAAGAAGTTGGCGGATGTCCACCGGGAGGGCAACCAGGACCAGTTTCTCAACTACATGCTGCAGTTGGACAACATCAGCCCGCTGAACGTGGATCGCAAGTGCGAGATCGGCAAGTGCTACGCCCGCAAGCAGTCGCCGGATCTCGCCAAGGAGTACTTCGACAAGGCCATCGCCTGCGCGCAGGAGGAAGCCAAGCGCTACCTTTGCTCCCTCCTCGCCGACATGGCCAACGCCGTCCTCGAAACCTCACCGGAGCTTTCGGAGAAATACTACTCCCAGTATTTCGAGGTCAAAGGCACCGACCTGTCAAAGGACGACATCGTCGTTTTCAACAGCCGCGGCATGGCCATGCGCAAGCAGGGCAAATGGCGCGAAGCGCTGGAGAATTACGAGACCGCCCTCAAGATAGCACCCGATGATCTGCGCCTGTTGTACAACTACGCCTTGGCCTACGCCGATGGCGAGCAGCACAGGAAGGCTGTGGACATCTATGAGAAGATCCTTCACGGCGATCAGGAATTCCATCTCCAGGCCCCGGTTGTCAGCTACAACATCGCCAATTCCTACTATCACCTCAAGGACATCAAAGCCGCAAAGAAATTCGTCGAGGCAGCCCTGGCGCTTGACCCCGGCCATGCCTCCTCCTGTAAGCTGCAGGCGCGGCTAGGCTAGCTCCGCTTCCTCTGAGGGGGTTCCCCATGCCTCCCCTTGGGGGGCGCTTTGGCCACCGGCGGCATATTCTCCTCCTCCCTTCTCTCTCTCCACTCTCTCCCCCATTTGACGCCCACCCGCCCCCAGGCGTACCTCTGGCTCCATGTTCTCCACGCATTTTCCCGGAGGTCCAATGCGCGCAAAAACAGCCCCATTGCTGTCCCCGTTGCTGTTCTTGTTGCTGATGGTTGCGGTTGCCTGCCAGGCCATGACCGGCGCGGATTGCCAGGCCGCCACCGCAAAGCGGACCGGCGCCCAGACGGTCGCCCAAGCTACTGGCAAGCCGCACGGCGCAATCCGCCACCTGGCCGTGCCCGACCTCGCGCCCCCAGCCCGCCTTGCGCCCGTGAATGCCCAGCCTGCCTTGCCCGACAGGTTGCGCGGGCTCATTCGCCGGGTGGCCCTGCCCATGGGCGACAAACGCCTGGCCCTGACCTTTGACCTCTGCGAACGCACGGTGCACGTCACCGGCTACGATGCCGCGCTGGTGCAGGTCTTGCGCCAGGGCGAGGCCAAGGCCACGTTCTTTGCGGGTGGCAAGTGGATGCGCTCGCACCCGGAGGCCACGCTCTCCCTCATGGCCGACCCACGCTTCGAGCTGGCCAACCACACTTGGAGCCACGCCAACCTGGGCGTCATGCAGGGGCAAAAGCGCTTGGACCAGGTGCTCTGGACCAGCGCCCAGGCCGAGCTCCTGCGCGAGGAACTGGACGCCCGGCGCGTCAAGGCGGGCAAGACGCCGCTCGGCCCGCAGCCCATGACGCTCTTGCGCCTGCCCTATGGCCGGGGCGGGGCAGAGGCCGTGGGCGCCGTCAACGCGCTGGGCCTGGCGGTGATCCAGTGGGATGTGGTGGGCGAGGGCGGCGGCGGCAGCGTGGCGGCCAGGGCCAGCGCCATTGCCGAGGCCGTGCGGCCGGGGTCCATCGTGCTGCTGCACGCCAACCAGGTGCCGAAGGACACCGCGGCGCTGGTGCGCGCGCTCTTGCCGCTGTTGCGCCAGCGCGGCTACGCCACGGCCACGGTCAGCGAGCTGTTGCAGGCGGGCGTGCCGGAGACCGTGGAAGACGGCTACTTTAGTGTGCCTGGCGACAACCGCGTCTACGACGATCTCTTCGAGGATCAGGGCACCGGAGCCAGGGTCAACACCAAGGTCGGGGCCAAGACCAGGGCGGGCCGGGACCGCTAAGGCGGCGAACCAGGGCAGGCAAGGGCGCCAGTATTCGGGAAGGATTTTCTTGGGGGGGGCGGCGCGGGCCGTTCTTGCCCCGGCCAGAGGGGCGGCCCCAACAGTGCGGGGGACGCGCCCCCCTGTCGGGTGGGGCTAGTCGGCGGCGGAGAAGGCCGGGCCGTTGAACTCGATGCTCAGGACCTCGTACTCCACGCGGCCGCGCGGGACCATGATCACGACCTCGTCGCCCACGGTCTTGCCCAGGATGGCCTGGCCAACCGGGGAAAGCACGGACACGCTGCCCTTGCAGAAGCCGGTCTCGTCGGGCCCAAGCACGGTGTAGCGCTTCTTTTCGCCGCTCTCCACGTCCTCCAACTCGACGGTGGCGCCGAAGCAGACCTTTTCGCCGCTCATGGTCTTCATGTCGATGACATTGTACTGGGCGATACGGCCCTCGATGAAGCCGATGCGCGCCTCCATCATGCCCTGGCGCTCGCGCGCGGCGTGGTAGCCGCCGTTTTCGCGCAGGTCGCCTTCTTCACGGGCCAGGCGGATGGCCTCGGACACCTCTGGACGTTGCTTCTTGAGGCTTTCCAGCTCTTTTTGCATGAGCGTGTAGCCTTCCTGGGAAATGGGGATGCTGGACATGGGCAACTCTCTGGCTTGAAACTCACGCGGCCAATATGCCGCAGCCTTCGCAGGCAAAAAGAAGAGGAAGCCTGCGGGACTTCCCGCAGGCCGCCTGACGAAGACGCCCATCAGATAGAACATCGATCGGCCATGGTCAAGGGCTCAGGCCGTGCGGCCACGGCGGGCCGGGGCCACCCATTGTTGTGCGCGGAGCGGCATCGCCCGCAGCGTAGGGCAGATCAATTCGGACAGACCCGACATCCCCGCCGGATTATGGCGCAGGTCGTCTCAAGCGGACTTGCAGCTCCACTCAAACCCTAGAGCCGGGGGGATGCTCCCGGCCTATTTCCGCAAGCCGCCCGGCGCAGGCACTCCAGTTCGCCACGAGCAGCCGCCATCGCTGAGAGGAAAGAAGACACCCCCCCCTGAATTTCCGAACCTCCCAAGCGCACAGGGGCCCTTGCCTCGAGCCTGCAGCGGGCGGCTTACCCAAAATTTCCCGCACCGCGGGGCTTGACAAAACACAAATTAAAATTCAATTTGAATTTGAAACGACGTTTATGAAAACCTCTTGTCTACTGGAGCCACGCATGAAGAAAGCCGCCCCGCACGGAACAAAGGCCCGCCTGCTGCAGGCCGGGCGTCAGGTCTTCGGCCAACATGGGCTGAAGAACGCCACTGTCCGCGAGATCTGCGACATCGCCCAAGCCAACGTCGCAGCGGTTTGCTACCACTTCGGCAGCAAGGAGGAGCTTTATGTGGCCGTGCTCAAGGACTACCTTGAAGGCGAGGAGCGGCGGCACCCGCGCGACAAGGGCGTGACGCCGCAAAGTACCCCGGTGGAGCGGCTGCGCGTGTACGTGAAAAGCTTCCTGCTCCAGATCGTGGGCGACGGCGACCCGGTGAATGAGTGCCTGGGCAGGCGGCTCACCCAGGAGATCATCGAGCCCTCGCAGCATTTCTCCAGGATCTTTGAACGCCACTGCCGCCCGACCCATGAAATGCTGCAGGACATCGTCCGGGCCATGCTGCCCGGCAAGGACGAGAGCACAATCTCCCGCTGCGCCTCCAGCATCATCGGCCAGTGCGTGCTCTTTGACTTCGCCAAGGAGGCCATCACGCGCATGACCCCGGAGTTGGAGCTCAAGGCAAGCAACATCGACAGCATCACGGATTTCATCATGGAATTTTCCCTGGGCGGCATCAAGCAGATCCGCGAGGGCAGCCCCACCTGAGCCCCGGCCCATCTTTCGGCAGAGCAATCCCCCACCCCACAAATAAAGATCAGGACACCCCATGCGTATGCAACTGCGTTTCATTGCCCCGTTCATCGCCCTCATGTTTGCGGCCGCCCTTTCCGGCTGCGGCCAGTCTTCCCAGGCGGGCGCCCCGCCCCAGGCGTCCGCGCCGGAGGTGAATGTCGTCACCATCGCCCCGCAGCAGGTGACCCTCTCCACCGTGCTGGCCGGCCGCACCTCCGCCTTCCTCGTGGCCGACGTGCGGCCCCAGGTCAGCGGCATCGTGCAAAAGAGGTTGTTCCGCGAGGGCTCCCTGGTGAAGGCTGGCGAGCTGCTCTACCAGATCGACCCGGCCACCTATCAGGCCGCCTACAACAGCGCCAGGGCCTCCCTATCAAAGGCCGAGGCCAACGCCCTGCCGGCCAGGCTCAAGGCCGAGCGCTTCGCCGGGCTCTCCAAGGTTCGCGCGGTGAGCCAGCAGGACAACGATGACGCCCAGGCCGCCCACCAGCAGGCCGAGGCCGAGGTGGGAGCCGCCAAGGCCGCCCTGGATGCCGCGCGCATCAACCTTTCCTACACCCGCGTCAGCGCGCCCATCGCCGGGCGCATCGGCAAGTCCACGGTGACGCCCGGCGCGCTGGTCACCGCCAGCCAGGGCGCGGCCCTGGCCACCATTCAGCAGACCGACCAGATCTACGTGGACGTGACCCAGTCCAGCGGCGAGCTCATGCGTCTGCGGCGCGAGCTGGCCAGCGGCAAGCTCAAGAAGGCCGGAGCGGGCGGAGCCAAGGTCAAGCTGCTCTTTGAGGATGGCAGCGCCTATGCGCGGGAGGGCCTGCTCCAGTTCTCGGACATCACCGTGGACCAGGGCACAGGAGCCGTCACCATGCGCGCCGTGTTCCCCAACCCCAACGGAGAGCTGCTGCCCGGACTGTACGTCCGCGCCGTGCTTGAAGAGGGCGTGGAGGACCAGGGCATTCTGGTGCCGCAACAGGCCGTGACCCGCGATTCCAAGGGCGAGCCCCTGGTCATGCTGGTCAAGGCCGACGGCACGGTGGAGGCGCGCCCCATCGCCGTGAACCGCGTGGTGGGCGACAAGTGGCTGGTGCAAAGCGGCTTGGCCGCTGGCGACCGGGTCATCGTGGAGGGACTGCAGATGGCCCGCCCCGGCGCCAAGGTCAAGGCCCTGGAACTCGGCGCTGCCCCGGCTCCGGCTGGGCAGCAGAACGCGACTACGGCTGAAGCCCCAGCGGCGGCTATGGCTCAGACGCCTGCGGCGGCCCCGGCTGAGGCCCCGGCGGCAGCCAAGGACGTCGCTGCGGCGGTTGTGAAGCCTGATGCCGCTCCGGTTGCGGCCAAGGTCGCCGCGACGCCAGGCCCCAAGCCCGCCCGCCAGCTCTCCGCGAAACAGGCCGCCAAGCCCAAGGACTCCCCCCTGGTCTACTCGCCGCCCAAGGACGAGCCCTGGCCCGGGTCCACAGGCCCCGCCGCGCCAGAATCAGCATCCGCACACGCCACAGACCAGCAGTAGGGAGTCGGAGCACACACCATGGCCAAGTTCTTCATCGACCGCCCGGTCTTCGCCTGGGTCATCGCCATCATCATCATGCTGGCTGGCGCGCTGTCCATCATGCGCCTGCCCATTTCGCAGTATCCGCGCATCGCGCCCACCTCCATCAGCATCTCCGCCGCGTATCCCGGCGCCTCGCCCAAGACCCTGGAGGACACCGTCACCCAGGTCATTGAGCAGAAGATGAACGGCATCGACAACCTGCGGTACATGTCGTCCACCAGCGACACCACGGGTCAGGTGAACATCACCCTGACGTTTGACTCCTCCACGGACCCGGACATCGCCCAGGTCCAGGTGCAGAACAAGCTGGCCCTGGCCACTCCGCTGTTGCCGCAAGAGGTGCAGCGCCAAGGCATCACCGTGGCCAAGAGTGCCAGCAACTTCCTCATGGTGCTGGGCTTCGTCTCCGACGACGGCAAGATGGACGGCGGCGACCTGGCCGACTTTGTGGCCGCCTACGTCCTTGACCCCATCAGCCGCGTCAACGGCGTGGGCGAGGCCAGCCTCTTCGGGGCGCAGTACGCCATGCGCGTCTGGCTCGACCCGAACAAGCTGAACAGCTACAAGCTCACCCCGGCGGACGTGAATGCCGCCATCACCGCCCAAAACGCCCAGATCTCCGCAGGCCAGATCGGCGGCAGCCCCGCCCTGCCAGGCCAGCAGATGAACTTCACCATCCTGTCCCAGACGCGCCTGGAAACCACGGAGCAGTTTGAGAAGATCCTGCTGCGCGTGAACCAGGACGGCTCGTCCGTGCGCCTGGGCGATGTGGCCCGCTGCGAGCTGGGCCGCGAGGACTACAGCACGGCCACCCACTTCAACGGCAAGCCCGCTGCGGGCCTGGCCGTGAAGCTGACCACCGGCGCCAACGCCCTGGACACCGTGACGGCAGTCAAGACCGCCATGGACCAGCTCTCCAAGACCTTCCCGGAAGGTGTGCGCTGCGTGTTCCCCTACGACACCACGCCCTTTGTGCGCGCCTCGGTGGAGGAGGTGGTCAAGACGCTGGCCGAGGCCATCCTGCTGGTGTTCCTGGTCATGTACCTGTTCTTGCAGAACTTTCGCGCCACCATCATCCCCACCATCGCCGTGCCCGTGGTCCTGCTCGGCACCTTCGGGGTCATGTCCGCCTTCGGCTTCTCCATCAATACGCTGACCATGTTCGGCGTGGTGCTGGCCATCGGACTGCTTGTGGACGACGCCATCGTGGTTGTCGAAAACGTGGAGCGAATAATGAGCGAGGAGGGCCTGCCGCCACGGGAGGCCACGAAGAAATCCATGGAGCAGATAACCGGCGCCCTGGTGGGCATCGCCCTGGTGCTCTCGGCGGTGTTCATCCCCATGGCCTTCATCAGCGGCTCCACCGGCGTCATCTACCGCCAGTTCTCGCTGACCATCGTCTCGGCCATGGCGCTCTCGGTGCTGGTGGCCATCGTGCTCACCCCGGCCCTGTGCGCCAGCTTCCTCAAGCCCGTGAAGAGGGGCGAGCACCAGATGAGCCAGCACGGTTTCTTCGGCGGGTTCAACCGCCTCTTTGACAAGAGCTCCCGGGGCTATGTCACCGGAGTTAAAGGCCTGCTGGGCCGCTCCAAGCGGGCCATGCTCGTCTACGTGGTCATCGTGGTCGGCCTGGTGCTCTTGTTCCTGCGTCTGCCCTCGTCCTTCCTGCCCGAGGAGGACCAGGGCGTCATCTTCTCGCTCATCCAGCTGCCCACGGGCGCCACCCAGGAACGCACTCTGGAGGTGCTGAAGAAGGTGGAGACCCAGTTCATGGAGGGGGAGAAGGCCTCAGTAAACTCTATCTTCACCGTGGCGGGCTTCAGCTTCGCGGGCAGCGGCCAGAACACCGGAATAGCCTTTGTTCAGCTCAAGGACTGGAGCGAGCGCAAGGGCGAGGCCAACCGCGCCGGAGCCATCGCAGCACGCGCCATGGGCGCCTTCTCGCAGATCAAGAACGCCATGGTCTTCGCCTTCACCCCGCCTGCGGTGATGGAGCTTGGCAACGCCTCGGGCTTTGACCTCTTCCTGCAGGACCGCGCCGGGCTGGGCCACGCCGCCTTGATGAATGCCCGCAACCAGCTGCTCGGCATGGCCGCCAAGGACCCGAACCTCATGGCTGTGCGTCCCAACGGCCAGGAGGACACCCCGCAATACCAGATCGACATCGACCAGGCCAAGGCCGGGGCCTTTGGTCTCAGCCTGGGCGACATCAACGACACCCTGTCCACTGTGCTGGGCGGGTCCTACGTCAACGACTTCATCGACCGGGGCCGCGTGAAAAAGGTCTTCGTGCAGGGTGACGCGCCCTTCCGCATGATGCCGGAAGACATCAACCTCTGGTACGTGCGCAACAATCTGGGCGGCATGGTGCCGTTCTCGGCCTTCGCCTCGGGCCGCTGGACCTATGGTTCGCCGCGCCTGGAGCGCTACAACGGCTTCCCGGCCGTGGAGGTGCAGGGCATGCCCGCGCCGGGCAAGAGCTCCGGCGACGCCATGCTCGCCATGGAGCGGATCGCTGAAAAACTCCCGGCGGGCATCGGCCTGGAGTGGACGGGCCTGTCCTACCAGGAGCGCATGAGCGGCTCCCAGGCACCGATGCTGTATGCCCTCTCGATTCTTGTGGTGTTCCTCTGCCTGGCCGCGTTGTACGAGAGCTGGAGCGTGCCCACGGCGGTCATCCTGGTGGTGCCCCTGGGCATTGTCGGCTCGGTGCTGGCCACCATGGGCCGGGGCCTGACCAACGACGTGTACTTCCAGGTGGGCCTCTTGACCACCATCGGGCTGGCGGCCAAGAACGCCATCCTCATCGTGGAGTTCGCCAAGGACCTGGTGGAGAAGGGCTGGGGCGTGCTCGAGGCCACACTGGAGGCCTCGCGCCTGCGCCTGCGCCCCATCCTCATGACCTCGCTGGCATTCATTCTTGGCGTTTTGCCTCTGGCGATCAGCACCGGGGCGGGTTCCGGCAGCCAGAAGGCCATCGGCACCGGCGTCATCGGCGGCATGCTCTCGGCCACGTTCCTCGGCATCTACTTTGTGCCGGTGTTCTTTGTCCTCGTGTACAGCTTCGCCATGCGCAAGAATCTCCCGGCCCATGCGCCGGGGGGACCAAACGGCGCGTTTGGACTGGCTGAAGAAGCGGAACTGGAAAAAGCATCTGGTCCGAATGACGCCTCTGGGTCGGACGGACAGCAGGCGGACACAGCCCCTGCCAATTCCAAGGAGCAGAAGTAATGCGCCGCGCAGTCCGCACTCTGACGGCTTTGAGCCTGGCCGCCGTCCTCGCCGTGCCGTTGGGTGGATGTTCCATGGCCCCGAAGTATGAACGGCCCTCGCCGCAGCTGCCCGTCAACTGGACCAGCGGCGCGGCCAGCCAGCCAGTGCTCCAAGACCAGGCCCAGGCCAACGCCACCCTGCCCGACTGGCGGCAGATCATCACCGACAAACCCATGGCGCATATTGTGGAGCTGGCCCTGGCTGGCAACCGCGACCTGCGCGTGGCCGCCCTGAAGATCGAGAAGGCCCAGGCCCAGTACCGCATCCAGCGCGCCGACCTGCTGCCCAAGATCAACGGCACGGCCGGGGCGGACATGCAGCGCACACCGGCCACGCTCTCGGGCGCCGGGGTGCCCGTCACCACCCGCGCCTACAGCGTTGGCCTGGGCTTCAGCTCCTTTGAGCTGGACCTCTTCGGCCGCATCCAGAGCCTGAAGGACGCAGCCCTGGAGGAGTACCTGTCCACCGAGTCCTCGCACAAAAGCGTGGAGCTGAGCCTCGTGGCCGAGGTCGCCACGGCCTACCTGACCCTGGCGGCGAACCGTGAGCATCTGGCCCTGGCCCAGGAGATTCTGGCCACAGAACGGGATTCCTTTGAGATCATCCGGCAGCGTCTCGACTTCGGCGTGTCCAACGAGCTTGACTTGAGCCGCGCCCAGACCACGGTGGACACCGCCAGGGTGCAGGTCGCCACGTATACGGCCCAGGTGACGGCGGACGAGAACCTGCTGGCCCTGCTGGTGGGCATGCCCCTGGCGCCGGAACTCTTGCCCGCCAAGTCCCTGGCCGAGGTGGCGCCCCTGCTCCCGGTGCCGGCCGGGCTGCCTTCCGAGGTGCTCACCCGCAGGCCCGACGTGCAAAGCGCCGAGCACCAGCTCAAAAGCGCCAACGCCAACATCGGTGCGGCCAGGGCCAGGCACTTCCCGTCCATCAGCATCACCGGGGCCTTTGGCAGCGCCAGCAACGAGATCAACGGCCTGTTCAAAACCGGGTCCGGGCTGTGGTCCTTCGCCCCGCAGATCACCCTGCCCATCTTCCAGGCCGGGGCCATCAGCGCCGGGGTCAAGGTGGCCGAGACCGACCGCGACATAATGGTGGCCCAGTATGAGAAGGCGGTGCAGACGGCCTTCCGCGAGGTCTCGGACACCCTGGCCCAGGGCACCTCTCTGGCCGAGCAGGCCGAGGCCCAGAGCTCCCTGGCCAAGGCCACGGGCACGAGCTACGAACTCTCGACCCTGCGCTACGAGGCCGGTGTGGACGGCTTCCTGTCCAAGCTCGACGCGCAGCGCTCGTATGCCACCGCGCGGCAGAGCCTCATCTCCGCGCGCTTGGCGCGCACCAGCAACACCTTGACCCTGTACAAGGCGTTGGGCGGCGGCTGGGGAAACTGAGCCGCCCCCGGACCTGCAGGAGCTGGAGTTCGACACCATGGAGGGCGAGGGCCTGCTGACCCTGGAGGAGCTGGAGAAGCGTTACATCGCGCGCGTGTTGGAGAAGACCCGCTTCAACAAGGGGCTCACGGCCTAGATCCTCGACGTGCCCCGGACCACGCTCTGGCGCAAGCTCAAGAGCTACGGCATCGAGTAGCCGGGCACATCACGCCCGCAACGAAAGCCCCTTGCAGCTATGGCTGCAAGGGGCTGATCTTCCAGGCGCCGAGGGAGAGAATAGAACTCTCCGCGCGGGAGGGGGGCGGTCGCAGCGTCAATGCTGCTTGCCATACCTGTCTCTGCGCTTACGCAGAAAAATCGGCATGTTGTCGGGACTTTTCGAAACACCTTGCTTCAAACGCATATCTCGGCATAAAGTCATAGCATAGATTTCCCCCCTGCTGCAGTCCGGAGGGTATATGCACATCCACACGTCAGAACAGGCCACGCTTGAACTCGGCTTTGGCGAATACACCTGCAATTGGGGCGTCCACCTGTGCGGCCTTTATGAAACCGAGGAAGAGCGGGACGGCATAATTTTCGGCTTTCTCGCGCAGGGGGCAAAAGCCGGTGATCTTCAACTGTACTGCCCTGCCGAACGCAGCCGTGAAGACTTCGAGTCCAAGATCAGCGAGGCCTGTCCGCATTGCGGGCCGAAGCTGAAGGACCATGGGGTGTTCCGCATCAGCTCGGCCAAGGAGCTCTACTACCCGGAAGGCACCTTCTCCCCCTGGGCCATGGATGACGGCCTGAACGCCTTCTACGAGCAAAGCCGGACCCAGGGGAGCCCAAACATCCGTGCCACGGCAGAGATGGTCTGGGCCCTGGAGGCCATTCCAGGGGTGGAGCACCTCATGGCCTACGAATCCCGGCTCAACTATTTCATCAAGGGCAAGCCCTGGATCAGCATCTGTCTGTACAATCTGACGAAGTTCGACGGGAAGACGATCATGCAGGTGCTGCAGACGCATCCTTTCATCATCAGCCAGGGCGTGATCTCGGCAAACCCCTTCTTCGTGGACCCGGACATCTGGCTGAGCAAGAACGCTCCAGAGTTCATGAACCGTGACAAGTAACAACCCGCAAGACCACGACCTGTTCCTGCTCCTCATCAACCTGTCGCAGATCAAAGACAGGCACCTTGTGGTGCGCATTTTCACCCAGGCCATGGAAGCCATGTGGCCAACGCTTGCCCTGAAATGGGCCGATGGACCAGAAACCCCGGGCGAGCCCTGCCTGCATGTGCGGACCAGGTCCGGAGACTACGGCAGGATTCTCACCAAGGGCTCCGACGCCCAGTTGCCCGTGCAAGACCGCCAGCTTCTGAACAACGCGGTGCAGATGCTTGCGCTCTTGCTGGAGCGCGCGGATCAAAAGGAGCAGCTGGAACACCGCAAGGCTCAGCTTGAAGAGGAGGCCCAGGTCCGCACAGGTGAATTGTGCGAGAGCCTGGAGCGTTACCGGGCCCTGTTCGCCGCAGTGGTCGACCCGATTCTTGTGGCTGACGTGGAATCGGGCATTCTGGTGGAGTGCAACCAGGCCGCGGAGGCGCTGTTTGGCCGTACCCGCGAAGAGCTCATCGGCATGCACCAGCGCGAACTGCATCCGCCGGAAACCGCCCAGACAGAGGGCAAGACGGATTCATTCCGTCGGCAATCCTCCCAGCGGCTCGCGCCCAGCGAGGATGTCTCGCTTCTGGCGGCCGGCGGGGTGCTGCGTCTGGCCTCGGTCCAGGTCAGCAATTTTGAAATCAACGGGCGGCGGCTCATCCTGGGATTGTTCCGGGATGTGACAGAGCAGCGAAAGGGGGAAGAGGAGCTGGCAAAACAGCGCATCCTCCTCACCTCCGTGGTGGAGGGCACCTCCGACGTGGTGTTCGTCAAGGACCTGCAGGGTCGCTACCTGTTGGCCAATTCCGAGACGGCCCGGGTGCTGGGCAGACCCGTGGAGGCCATCCTAGGCAGGGACGACAGGGAGCTGTTTCCCCTGCAAGAAGGCGAGTGGCTCATGGCCCAGGACCGTCTGATCATGCACGGGGGGGTGGTCAAGACCCAAGAGGAGCACGTCACCACCAAGGAGGGGCCCCGCACCTATCTGGCGACCAAGGGCCCGCTGCTGAACCCTCAAGGCAATGTGCTGGGGATGTTCGGCATTTCGCGCGACATCACCGAACGCAAGCGTGGCGAGGAGGAACTCGTGCAGGCCAGGCTTGCCGCCGAGGCCGCCAACCTCTCCAAGTCTCAGTTTCTGGCAAACATGAGCCACGAGATCCGGACACCGCTGAACGGCGTCCTCGGGATGCTGGGCCTCATCAAGGGCAGCGCCGTGTCCAGCGAGATAGAGGTCTTTGCGGAGATGGCGCTGCGGGCTGGCCACCGGCTGACCAGCCTGCTGGGCGACATCCTTGACCTCTCGCGCATTGAGGCGGGCCGCATGCCCGTTGCGCGGAAGCCCTTCACCATGGCGGACATTCTGCTCGCCCTGTCCGAGACATTTTCCCCGTCGAACTTCAGCAAGCGACTGTCATTTATCACGAATATTTCTCCAGACGTCCCGCCGACCCTTGAGGGGGACGAGGTTCGCGTCAGGCAGATCCTGTTCAACCTCATCGGAAACGCCATGAAGTTCACCGAGCGCGGAGAAGTCCGGCTCGAAATCTCGCAACTGTTGCCGCACCCCTCGGGCAAAGCGCGGCTGCTGTTCATCATCAGCGACTCGGGCCTGGGCATTCCCGATGACAAGATGGACCAGATCTTCCGCCCCTTCACCCAGGTCGAAGGAGACTACACCCGGTCATACCAGGGGGCAGGGCTCGGCCTGGCCATCGCCCATCATCTCGTTGTCGTCATGGGCGGAACCCTGACCTTTGACAGCACCGAAGGCCAGGGCACCACGGTATACCTGACGCTCCCGTTTGGTCACGTCACGCAGCAGGTCGCCCCTGCAGCAGCAGCGGAGCCGAGTCCGGGTGCGCCAGAACAGAAGCCGTTGCGAATCCTTCTTGTGGAGGACGAGGAGATCAGCCGGTTGAGCGCCCGGCTGACTCTGGAGAGGGTGGGGCACCAGGTCGGCACTGCCACCAATGGCGCGGAGGCCCTGACGGCGCTACAGAACGACGCGTATGATTGTGTCCTTATGGATGTTCAAATGGAGGTCATGGACGGCGTGGAGGCCACGCGCCGAATCAGGAACGGCAGAGCCGGTTCGCTGAACGCGCAGGTTCCCATAATCGCCATGACGGCCTATGCCATGACCGGTGACCGGGAAAACTTCCTTGCTGCTGGCATGAATGATTACATCTCGAAACCGGTGCAGGTTGAAGAGCTTCAGAAGACCCTGGCACGGGTGGGAAGGCAAATAGACCAGTCAACAGCGAAGAATTGACCAACGCCGTTTCGCACCGTGCCTGTCATCCCTGAGGGCATACAGGAGATGGGCAACTCCCGCCCACAACGAAAAGCCCCTTACGACTTCCATCGTAAGGGGCTGATCTTTCTGGTGCCGAGGGAGAGAATTGAACTCCCCACACGGGGATTTTCAGCCCTACGCTCGTTACCTCAATAGCTTTACGGAAATTAGTGTTTATGCTTTTAACCCAGCTTGTTATCTTGTGACACTGGCTTCATTTGATTTGCTAAACCATGCTTGATTTAGCATGGAAAGTGGCACAGAAGTGGCACAGTATTCTATGGGTAAAGCTAGGGGTCATCATTATGGCTGACAAGTGGGTTAAAGTTGCTATGGGTATTCGCTACCGTGAACATCCAAAGCGTAAGCACGGGAGCGGCCCAGACAAGTATTATGTTCTCAGGTTTACCGTGGGTGGGAAGAAGGTCCAAGAGCCCTTGGGCTGGGCTTCAGAAGGCGTGACCCTAGAGAAGGCACGGATAGAACTGTCTAAGCTGAAAGAGGCTCATCGCACTGGTGAAGGCCCTGCTTCCCTCAGGGAGAAACGACAGCTTGCCATTGCTCGTCGTGAGGCTGAGGAACTACGTCAGCGACAAGAAGCCAGGGCTGCTGTTACCCTGGAATCCTACTATGAATCCACGTACAAGCCCTGGGGGCTGTCTACAAAGGAAAAAGCGTTCAAGCGTGAAGATTCTCTGTGGAGGGCTTGGATACTGCCTGCTTTGGGGAATATGCCCATACGGGATATCAAACTGGAGCAGTGGGACCATTTGGTTCGGGACATGACAAAAGCTGGCATGTCAGAGAGAACAAGAGAGTACGCCACAGGCACTCTTCGTAGGATTGTGAACCATGCGGTTGAAAGACAGGTTACCAGCTTAATACCTCCCTCTGGCAGGGTCATTGGCTCAACTGCTCCCAAGAACAACCGTAGGGTCCGTGTACTGGAACGAGAGGAGCTAGAATCCCTACTGGCTGAGCTTAAAAGGAAAGATATTTGCGCCTGGAGAATAGCACTGTTTGCAGCGCTAACGGGGTGCCGTCTTGGAGAGTTAGGGGCTTTGACCTGGCGCAATGTAAAGTTTGAAGAGAAGGCTGTTACATTTCCGAAGACTAAGAACGGTACAGCCAGGGCTATTCCCATCGAATCGGGGTTGGTTGAAATGTTGCGTGGAATACCCCCAGGCAAGGCAACAGATTATGTTTTCCTTAACTCCAAAGGGAAGCCTTACACTGACTCTCCGGCGGTATTCCGAGATACCGTTGAGGCCCTTGGACTGAATGAGGGGCGTTCAAAGCTTGACCGTTTTAGCTTCCACAGCCTTAGGCATGGGGCCGCTACTGCTCTTGCCCGAAAGATGACCCTGAGAGACCTCATGGACTACATGGGGTGGAAGGTTGCTGCGATGGCTCTCAGGTACACCCATTCAAACGAGGCAAGTCAACGAGCGGCTCTCATTGACCTTGAACGGATTGTGTTAGGAGAAAGGGAAAGCTGTGACTAGGTCGTTTCTCGTGTCTTGTCTCAGGAGGTAACGTAATTGCCCAATCACAACTTGATGAAGGAAGGTACAACCACCCGCCGATGAATCTTTAAATAATTTCTAGAAAACCGCCCTAGGTATTGACCAAAAGGGAATTGGGCAATATGGACTTGTCAAGAAAAAAAGTGAGGTCCCGCATGATGAATTCGAGGCGGACAGAAATCAACAGCCTTGCTGAGTCCGTTAGAACCGCGTGCCAATTGACTATTCCTGTCGACGTAGAGCTTGCGGTTGCCCGCCTGGGGGGGCAGATTGTGAGCGAAGCATCTGTGGATTATGAGGCCAAGATTGAGAAAAAAGGTAACGGATTTCTCATTTCCTTGTCCGTAGATTCAGATGAAAACAGAAAGAAGTTTTCCGTTGCCCATGAGCTTGGGCATCTGTTCTTGCACATGGGATACCTTGTGGATGATGATAAGTGGAAGTCCATAGAAAACTACACTGACTCCGTATATTACAGGTATGGGTATAGTGTTGAAGAGTATGAAGCTAACGAATTTGCTGCTGCACTGCTCATGCCCGCCTCAGAGTTTCGGAAAATTGCAGAGAAACACAGGGAAGGGAATTCGTATAAGGTTCAGCAGATTGCTCACGAACTCCATGTGTCAGCAGAAGCGGTCGCGACAAGAGGCAAGTGGCTAGGGATTTTTCAATGGTAAAGTATGGAAACACCAGATTACAAAGCTGACCTAGTAACGTCTCTCCATAAACAGCAAACCCCGCCTAGGAAGAGTAATCTTGGTGGGGTTTACTTGTTTTTCTCATTTGATTTGGTTAATTCTACGCAGTACAAAATGATTAACCAAGATTCGTGGCCGATAACGATTACAAAGTTTTATGAGTACCTTGAGCAGGCTGTTCACAAAAGGTTTACGAATGCTAAAGTCTGGAAATATGTCGGTGACGAAGTTCTGTTCTACTCAAGAGTTTCCTGCCGCCCCGACATACACAAGTCCATACCTAAAATCTATGACATACTAATAGAATCGATTGGTGTCCTTGACAGGGTAGATGTGAAAGCTAAGAATTATTTGTCTACGAAAGCTACTGCATGGATTGCCAATGTGTTACATATTGAACCTCATGACATGTCTTCAAGCCCTAAAGAGTATGAAAAGCTGGGCAGTCGTAACATAGTGTACGTTCAGCCTTCAGACCATAACACCGCGTTCATAGATTTTCTGGGACCTGATATCGATGCGGGGTTTCGAATTGCCAAGCATGCCATACGTAAGCGCCTGGTAATCGGTGCCGACCTTGGGTATATGCTGTATAAGCTGCGTAGTGACGCAGAACAGATGGAGGACAAGCTTAGAATTGTTAGCCTGGAACCCCTTAAAGGAATATGGAATGAAAGATTGTACCCTATCATTTGGTACGAAAACGATTGGAGTACCATAAAGAGTTCGTTTCTCTATGATGAGCATAACTCGAAAGGTATTGTTAAGTCTCTGTCTAACGAGCTACCTCCAAACTCAGAATTAAAGTACATTTTAAAGATTTTTAAAGACATTGGCAGAGCAGAAGCTATTGATACAATGCTAGAGATGATTCCTGAAACTCAGCAAGATTTTGGTGAATCTGAACCGTTTGAAGTACCATCCTGTCTTCAAGCTGAAATACATTGTGTTGCTATAGTTTTTTCGGAAGGAGGCGCTATTCTTGTGGCTCGCAGGGGTGAACACAAGCGCAGATTCCCAAGGTGCTGGGAATTTGGTTGTGGCCAACTTGGCCAGAATGAGAGCATTGAAGAGTGCCTAACAAGAAGCTACAAAGCTGATTTCAATATCGAACTTGAGTTTGGCAAACGGCTATTACCTTTAAAGGTTTACTCTATCAAAGACGAGTCGCAGCACCGCAACATCCCAGGAGTTATTTTCATAGCCAGGACGAAAGATAACCCTCAAGCTCTAAAACATACAGAGTGCAGCTTCATTACGGATAGAGACATATCACAGTTGGAGAATCAAGTGGTTCCTGATTTTCAAGAGACATTCAATGAAGCCGTCACCCTTTACAACGTATCCACAGACAACTTTGCTTAGCCCTAGGGATTGAGCTTCTCATTCTTCTAATCGAAGGTGATGTTCTTTCTTAGACTCTTCATCTCTATCCTTGTATTTCCCTGAGACGATAGTAGCAGAAGCTTTTGGCCGCATCTGTACAGAGCCTATTCGGGTCAACCGTCTTTCCCACCCGCCCCAAATCTAGCCTATCCGCGTCCCAGCACGTCAACACCGTCACATCCTTCTCCCCTGGAGGACTATTGGTATGTCCTGAGCAGGCCCTCATCAGAAGTGCCATCTGAGCGTCAGAGCAACTGAAGAATCTTCCCCTGAAGTCGGAAGCCAGGCCAGCACCTCTAGCCCCATGCTCTGGGTCCTTGTGTTCATTGAGCCTACAGGCGTCATGGAAGGCCGCAAACAAGGCCACCACCTTCTTGTCTGCTCCTGTCACCTCAGCCAGCCTGAGTCCGTTCTCAAGAACACGCGCCCAGTGAGCCAGGCCATGCTCATGGTCAGGGTTCAGCTTGTATTGAGCTAGGATGGCCGTCATCAGCTTCGCTTGTATCATTACTCAAGGCCTCACTTGCTTTAGCAAACAACCACAAATTCAAAATACTTTAAACTATTTTGGACTCAGGGTTGACTTTTACCCTACTCAGTTTGGTATAATAAGCAAAAACACCAAACCAAGGGTGCCACACGATGAACGTCAAGTACACAAAGAACATCAATGATAACACCGTTACCAGCAAGAGTAGAGGCTTCTTCTATTACGTTTATGAAACCATCATCGGAATTCTATTCTATACTTTTTGTATATTAGTGCTTGTTTTTCTATACGTTCTAATTTTTGGGTACGGCTGACCTGCCTGCCCCTTTTCGGACCAGCTGAAACTTGAGAGAGTGACCCCCAGAGAAGAAGGGGGAGCCATGAGGAAGGGAAGATTTTCCGAGGAGCAGATGGTGGGCATCCTGCGCGAGGCTGACCGCGATCCGGTG
>JAHIUD010000086.1 GCA_018817515.1 Pseudomonadota bacterium | reverse complement strand
TAGCTGCGCGACGCGCTGTCGTCCACGCAGACCAGGTTCGCGTCAGCGTGCAGAAGGGGCAGGCGCACGCTCCCCACCTCGGCCGGGTCGTAGGCGAAGCCTTGGCCCAGCTCGAACAGCCCTGCGGGCGCGCGGCCATCGCCTTCGCGCTTCACCGGGCCAGGCCCCAGGGCCAGGCCATGCAGCCCCCGGCCCCAGCCCAGGCCGTGGCGTCCCAGGTTCACGGGCACGGGCCCGCCCACAGCGGTCCACTCGGTCCCGGCCTCGGCGCGCTCAAACCGGCGCAGCTCGCCGCTGGTGGAGTCCCAGCTTTCAGCCGTGACGAGCAAGAGCTGCCGCGAGGGTCCGGTCATGTCCGCGCCGCCCAGGGGCCGTGGCTGGCCGCCAGCGCAGCCAACGCAGAACAGGACGGATAGAAGCAGAAAGAGCGCCGTTCGGGTCAAAAGACGCGTGCGTTTGCTCGTCATGTGGCTTTCCCCCTGAAGAATGAAGTGCGCGCTACTTGGGCAGGATGAGATTGCCTTCTGGACCGTGCTCGAAGAAGGGCACGTTGACGGCCTCCCAGAGGTGTCCGTCGGGGTCCTCGAAATACCCGGAATACCCGCCCCAGAAGGCCTCCTGAGCGGGCTTGGCGATCTTCGCCCCGGCCGCCCCGGCCCGGGCCATGAGCGCGTCCACGGCCTGGCGCGTGGCGCAGTTGCAGGCCAGGGTCACGCCATCAAACAAGGACGGATCGCCGACGCGCCCAGCCGGGAGGCAGGCGTCCTCGGCCAGCTCGTTGCGCGGATAGAGCGCCAGCACCATGAGCCCGCACTGGTAGAAGCGGATGTTGCCACTGCTGGCGCTGGAGGGGATAAGCCCCAGGCCCTGCTCGTAGAAGGCGCTGGACCGGGCCAGGTCGGCCACGCCAAGGGTCACGGTGGACAGGGTCAGTTTCATGCGGGCCTCCGGGGAATCACTTCGCGGACAGCACCAGCTCGGCCAGGGCGTTCACCGCGCTGGCAGCCAGGGCCGAGCCGCCCTTGCGGCCCTGGATGGCGATGTAGGGGATCTTGGTCTGGGCCATGAGCAGGGCCTTGGACTCGGCGGCGTTGACGAAGCCAACGGGCATACCGATGATGAGCGCGGGCTCGGCGCGTCCGGCCTCCACGTGCTCCAGCAGGCGCAAGAGCGCGGTGGGCGCGTTGCCGACGACCCAGATGGCCGGGCCACGCGGAGCGTCGATGCGCTCGACGGCGAAGTCCACGGCGGCGCGGGCGCGGGTGGTGCCCTGGGCCTGGGACAGCGCCAGAACCTCGGGGTCGCGCATGAGGCAGCGCACGCTGCAGGAAAGAGCGTCCATGCGGCGGTCCGGGATGCCCACGCGGGCCATCTCCGTGTCCGTGACCAGGGTGCAGCCGCCAGCCAGGGCGCTCCTGCCCGCCTCCACGGCCTCCGGGTGGAAGCGCACCAGGTCAAGCAGCTCGAAATCCGCCGTGGTGTGGATCATGCGCCGGACCACGAGCCACTCGCCGCCCGCATACGGCCTGGGCTCCGGCACCTCGGACTCGATGATGCGCAGGCTCTCGGCCTCGATGTCCTCGCCCCGGCGAATATCCACAACCTTTGCTCCGCTCACGCGGCACCTCCAGAAAGCATTTGGGAAAGCATCTCAACCGAGGCCGAGGCCCCGAGGCGGTCGGCCCCGGCGGCCAGCATGCGCAGGGCGTCGTCCAGGGTCTTGAGGCCGCCGCTGGCCTTGACGCCGACATGCGCCTCACCGATCTCATCGACAACGCGGCGCAGCAGCCGCACGTCGGCCTCGGTGGCCCCGCCCCCGGCGAAGCCGGTGCTCGTCTTGACGAAGGCCGCGCCCGCGTCCACGGCCAGGCGGCAGGCCAGTTCCTTCTCGGCATCGGTCAAAAGGCAGGTCTCCAGGATGACTTTCACCGGGGCGGAGCCGCAGGCCTGCACCACCTCGAAGACATCCTGGCGCACCAGGGCCAGGTCCCCGGACTTGAGCGCGCCGAGGTTGAGCACCATGTCCACCTCTGCCGCGCCCTGCTCCACTGCCAGGCCGGCCTCGCGGGCCTTGATGAGGGTCTGCGACGCGCCCAGCGGAAAGCCGGCCACGCTAATGGCGAAAGGCCCGGACTTCTGGGCCTGGCCGCGCAGGCAGCGCACGGCCAAGGGCAGGTGCCAGGGATTCACGCACACGGACTTGAAGCCGTGGCGCACGGCCTGGGCGCAGAGACCCTCAATGTCCGCAGAGGTGGCGTCGGGCCGGAGCAGGGTGTGGTCGATGCAGGCGGCCAGGGCTGCCGGAGTCCTGGGAAGCGGCGCGGCCACGCGGGCGTCCATCAGCGTCCCCGGGCCTGGTAGCGCGCCAGGTGGCGCTCCATGCGCCTGCTGAACGCGGTGAGCACCCAGCAGATGAGGAAATAGAGCACGGCGATGGCCAGGAAGATTTCGGCCGGGGCCACCACCTCGCGGTTGTTGATCTGCGTGGCGGCCTTGGTCAGCTCGTTCACGCCGATGATGTACGCGAGCGACGTGTCCTTGGTCAGGCTCACGAACTGGTTCACAAAGGACGGGATCATGTTGCGCAGGGCCTGGGGCAGGATGACGTAGCGCATGGCCTGGATGCGCGTCAGCCCGGCGCCGCGCGCGGCCTCCATCTGCCCGCCGGGCAGGGCGTTGACCCCGGCGCGCACGATCTCGGCCACGAAGGCGCCCGTGAAGACGATGAAGGCCATGAGCGCGCTCTCGAACTCCGGCAGGTGGTAGTTGAAGATCACCGGGCCGAGGAAATAGAACCAGAAGATGAGCATCAGAAGCGGCGTTCCGCGGATGACCTCCACGTAGACCATGGCCACGGCGCGCAGGATGCGGCTTTGGGACAGGCGCATGAGTCCGAAGCCCAGGCCCAGCCAGAAGGCCCCGAAGATGCCCATGACGGCCAGCATGATGCTCGCGGCGATGCCGCCCAGGGGGCCGTCCGGGAAGCTGCCCCAGAGCAGGTAGTCCAGATTGTTGTAAACGATATCCCAACGCACGGCGGCCTACCTAGTACCTGAGCTGATGCAGGAAATGCTTGTTGTACATGGTGATGATGAAGGACACGGTGAGCGACACGGCCAGATACAGCAGGGTCGCCACGGTGAAGGCCTCGAACCCGTGGAAGGTGAAGCTCTCCACCTGCCGGGCCTGGTAGGTCAGCTCCATGACGCCGATGGTCATGACCAGGGAGGAGTTCTTGAGCAGGTTCAAGAGCTGCGAAATGAGCGGCGGGATGACGATGCGGAACGCCTGGGGCAGGATCACGTAGCGGTAGGCCTGCAGAAAGTTCAGCCCTGTGGCGCGCGAGGCCTCCAGCTGGTTTTTCGGGATGGAGAAAATGCCGGAGCGCAGCTCCTCGGCAATGAAGGCCGAGGAATACACCGTGAGCGCGATGGTGCCCGCCGCGAACTCAAAGTCCTGCCTGTAGAGCCACTGGTTCACGTAGGTCGGCAGAAAGGCCTCGCTGCCGAAATACCAGAAGAAGATCTGCACCAACAGCGGGGTGTTGCGGAAAAACTCGGTGAAGGAGAGGCTCAGCCACATGAGCGGCTTCACGCGGGAGAGGCGCATAATGGCCACCAGCGTGCCCAGAGCCAGGGCGCAGGCCCCGGCAATGCCGGAAATCTTGAGCGTCAGGACGAAGCCGTCCAGCAGCCAGTCCCGGTACTCGCCGGTGAGCACCAGACTCCAGTTGAATTGATATCCCACTCAACGCTCCGCTTTCATGAACGCGGGGCGCGGAAATCCCGCGCCCCGCAAGGTGTCTCGCTCTATCTGGAAACGGCTGCCCGGCCCTACGGCCAGATGTCCATCTTCCAGGTCAGGGGGATGGAGTACTTGGTCTTGGGTCCCATCCACTTCTCGTAGATCTTGGCATACTCGCCGCTGCGCCACATGTCGATGAGCGCGCCGTTGACGAAGTTGCGGAACTTGGAATCGTTCTGGGGCACGCCCATGCCGTAGGGCTCCTCGGTGAAGGTGCCGCCCACGATCTCCCAGTCGCCGGGGTTCTCGTCCTTGTTCTTCAGGCCCACCAGGATGGAGGAGTCCGTGGTGACGGCCACGACCTTGCCCTGCTTAAGGGCCAGAAAGGCCGGGGGATAGTCCTCAAACGAGAGCACCTGGGCCTGGGGGTTGGCGGCCATGACGTTCTTCTCGGAGGTGGAGCCCTTGGCCGTGCCGACCTTCTTGCCCGTGAGGTCCTTGACGTTCTTGATGGGGCTGCCCTTCTTCACGAGCAGGGACTGGCCGTCCATGAAATAGGTGATGGTGAAGTCGATCTGGCCCTCGCGCTCACGCTTGTGGGTCATGGTGGCGCAAACGATGTCCACCGAGCCCTGGGTCAGCATGGGGATGCGCGTGGAGGAGGTCACGGGCTTGAGCTCAAGCTTCACGCCCAGCTTGTCGGCGATGTTCTTCAAGAGGTCGATCTCGAAACCCACCAGCTGCTTGGAATCGTCCACAAAGCCGAACGGCGGGGTGGCGTCCTTGACGCCGGCCACGAGAACGCCGCGCTTCTTCACTTCATCAAGCCTGCTGGTCTGGGTGCCGTCGGCCTTTTTCTCGCCCGGCTTGCTGCCGCCGCAGGCGGTGACGCCCAGGGCCATGGTCAGGGCCAGAGCCAAAAGAATGCTCAATTTTTTCACATCGCTCTCCTTGGTTTGCTGGTTGTCACCGGCTACAGAATTTCCTTCAAAAACAACTTGGTGCGCTCATGCTTGGGATTGCTGAAGAACTCCTGGGGCGGCGCCTGCTCCAGCACCTCGCCCGCGTCCATGAAGATGACGCGGTCGGCCACCTCGCGGGCAAAGCCCATCTCGTGGGTCACACAGAGCATGGTCATGCCGTCGCGCGCCAGGTCCTTCATGACGTTCAGCACCTCGTTGATCATCTCCGGGTCAAGGGCGCTGGTGGGCTCGTCGAAAAGCATGGCCTTGGGCTTCATGGCCAGGGCCCGGGCGATGGCCACGCGCTGCTGCTGGCCGCCGGAGAGCTCCGCCGGGTATTTGTGGGCCTGGTCGTGGATGCCCACGCGCTCAAGCAGCGCCAAGCCGTTCTCTTCGGCCTCGGCCCTGGGCACGCCCCGGACCTTGATGGGCGCGAGGGTGACGTTCTTCAGCACCGTGAGGTGCGGATAGAGGTTGAACTGCTGGAACACGATGCCGATCTCGGCGCGCAGGCTGTTCACGTCAAGCCCGGGATCGTGGATGTCGCGGCCGTCGAAGTGGATGGTGCCCTTCTGGTATTCCTCCAGACGGTTGACGCAGCGGATGAGCGTGCTCTTGCCCGAACCGCTGGGGCCGCAGATGACCAGCACCTCGCCCTGCTCCACCTGCTCGGTGATGCCTCTTAATACGTGGAAGCTGCCGAACCATTTGTGCAGCCCCTTGATCTCGATGAACGCCATGCGTGCTCCAGAAGCGTCCCGGCGTCGACAAGGCGGCCGGGGCGCGGATGATCGCCGGGAACTCCGGCGCGATGTATTGTAGCCTTGTAGCCTTACAGCAAACGCCGGGTCAAGGAGGCCGTGGCGTCTGGCAAGCCGTCCAAAGACGCTTGCCTTGCTGTACCGCGCGTGTTAAACACGTGTTTCAATAGCGCACCGCCGGAGAAAGCATATGCGTAAACCATTGCATTTTCATTTATTCTTAATATTCACGCTTCTTGCGTTGGTCCTTCCCGGCTGCGGCCGGGGCAAAAAGGAAACCAAACATCCCGCTCCCGTGGTCACGGCCAAGGCCGAGGTCAAGGATGCGCCCTATGTGCTCGCCACCGTCGGCACCATCAAGGCCGCCGTGTCCGTGAACATCAAGTCGCGCTTCGCCGCGAACATCAAGAAGGTGCATTTCGTGGAGGGCAGCCTGGTCAAGGCGGGCCAGGTGCTCTTCACCATCGACCCGGCGGTGAACGCCCTGACCGAGCAACAGGCCGGGGCCACCTACCAGCGCGACCGCGCCGACTACGAGCAGCTTGAGCGCGACCTCGCGCGCTACAAGGCCCTGGCCGACCAGGGCGTCATCAGCCGCGAGCAGTACGAGGAGAAGCACACCGCCACCGTGCGCGCCAGGAACGCCATGCGCGCCAGCGGAGCCGGAGCCTCCATCGCCCGCCAGACCCTGTCGTACAACACCATCACCTCGCCCATCGATGGCCGCATCGGCGCGACCCTGTTCAACGAGGGCAGCTTCGTCAAGGACAAGGACGACATCCTGGCCGTGGTCAACACCACCACCCCGCTTGAGGTGAGCTTCTCCCTGCCGGAGCGCTACCTGGCTGAGCTGCGCAGGCAGTACACCCAGGGCACCCTCACCGTCGAGGCCGCGCCGCCGGGCATGGAGGCCCATCCCGAGATCGGCCAGCTCACCTTCATGGACAACCAGGTGGAGTCCGGCACCGGCGCCATCCGCCTCAAGGCCCGCTTCGAGAACCCCGAGGGACGCCTCTGGCCCGGCCAGTTCGTCACCGTCGGCCTGGTGCTCAAGACCATCAAGGACGCCGTGCTGGTGCCCTCCAACGCCATCCAGACCGGCCCGGTGGGAACCTTCGTGTTCGTCATCAAGGACGGCCACGCGGAAATGCGGCCCGTGCAGGTGAGCGTGCGCGTGCACGACTCCATCATCGTCGAGAAGGGCCTGAGCGGCGGGGAAGTGGTCGTCACCGAGGGCCACCTGCGCCTGTACCCCGGCGCGGCCGTGATGGAGGCCGAGGACAAGGGCAAGGCCCCCGGCAAGGACACGGGCGGTAAACCCGCGGCTGAGCCCGCCCCGGCGGCCCGAACCGGCAACGCCACCGCCAACGCAAGCGGCGACAAAGCCGACCAGAGCGCAAAATGAACACCAAGCTCTTCATCACCCGCCCGGTGATGACCACGCTGGTCATGCTGGGCCTGCTCTTCTTCGGCGTCGCCAGCTACTACAACCTGCCCGTGAGCTACCTGCCGGCGGTGGATTTCCCCGTCATCCAGGTCTCGGCCAGCCTGCCCGGCGCAAGCCCCAAGACCATGTCCTCATCCGTGGCCTCGCCCCTGGAGCGCCAGTTCTCGGCCATCTCCGGGCTTGCGGCCATGAGCTCCACCAGCAGCCAAAGTTCGACCTCCATCACGCTCATGTTCGACCTGGACAAGGACATCGACAAGGCGGCCATGGACGTCCAGGCGGCCATCACCAAGGCGCGCGGCAGCCTGCCCAACACCATGACCGACGAGCCGACCTACGACAAGGTCAACCCGGCGGACTCGCCCATCCTCTACCTGGCCATCAAGTCCAAGACGCTCCCGCTGTCGACCGTCAACGACTACGCCACAACCTTCGTCACCCAGACCCTGTCCATGGTGCCCGGCGTGGCCCAGGTCATCATCTACGGCGAGCAGAAATACGCCGTGCGCATCCAGGTGGACCCGCGCAAGCTGGGCTCGCTGGGCATCGGGCTCGACCAGGTGGCCGGGGCCGTGTCGTCGCAGAACGTCAACCTGCCCATGGGCAGCCTGGACGGGCAGCACAGAAGCATCACCATCGACGCCGACGGCCAGCTCAAACGCGCCGAACGCTACGGCCCCATCATCGTCGACTACAAGAACGGCGTGCCCGTGCGTCTGGAAGACCTGGGCAACGTCAAGGACAGCACCCTGACGGTCAAGAGCGGGTCCTGGCTCAACGACGAGCGCACCATGGTCATCGCCATCAAGCGCCAGCCGGGCTCAAACACCATCGAGGTGGTGGACCACATAAACCGGCTCCTGCCCACCATCCGCAAGCAGCTCCCGGCCAGCATCGAGCTCAAGGAGCTCTTCGACCGCAGCAAGCCCATCCGCCAGTCCGTGGAGGACGTGAAGTTCACCCTGGCCCTGGCCGTGGCCCTTGTTGTGCTCGTGGTCTTCCTGTTTCTGCGCAACATCCCCGGCACGGTCATCACCGCCGTGGCCATCCCCTTCTCCATCGTCTCCACCTTCGCGGTCATGCATTTCATGGGCTTCACCCTGGACAACTTCTCGCTCATGGCCCTGACCTTGGCCGTGGGCTTCGTGGTGGACGACGCCATCGTCATGCTGGAGAACGTGGTGCGCCATATGGAAATGGGCAAGACGCCCATGGAGGCGTCGCTTGACGGCGCCAAGGAGATCGGCCCCACCATCATCTCCATGACCCTGTCGCTGGCAGTGGTGTTCATCCCCATCCTGTTCATGCCCGGCATCATCGGCCGCATATTGAACGAGTTCGCGGTGGTCATCACCGCCGCCATCCTCGTCTCCGGCGTGGTCTCCCTGAGCCTCACGCCCATGCTCTGCTCGCGCTGGCTCAAGAGCGGCTCGCACCTGGAGCATTCCGACCCCATCTTCGACAAGGCGCTGGCCTTCTATCGCCGCACGCTGCACTTCGCCCTGGACCACCGGCGCTGGACCATGATCTCCTCGGGCGTGCTCTTCCTCTTGACCATCGTGCTGTTCATCATCGTGCCCAAGGGCTTTTTGCCCTCGGACGACATGGGGCTGCTCTTCGGCATCGTGCAAGGCCCGGAGGGCAACTCCTTCGAGGACCAGTCCAAGTCGCAGAACGCGCTGACCCCGCTTCTGCTCTCCGACAAGGACGTCCGCGACGTCATCCAAGTGGCGGGCATAGGCACCACCAACCAGGGCTACACAGTGGTGTTCTTAAACGAGAACCGCAAGTCCACCACCAATGACGTGCTGGCCCGCCTGCAGCCCAGGCTGCAATCCCAGCCGGGCCTGCTGGCCTTTGTCCAAAACCCGCCCATGATCCGCATGGGGGGCAAGCCCACCAAGGGCGATTACCAGTTCACCCTGCTCTGCCCGGACACCAGCATCCTGTACCAGGCCACCAGTGAGCTGGTGGCCGCCCTGAACAAGGTGCCGGGGCTTTTGCGCGTGTCCACGGACCTGCAAGTGAACGCACCCCAGGTGGACCTGAAGATCAACCGCGACCTGGCCGCCAGCCTTGGCGTCACGGCCGAGGCCATCGAGACAGCCATGTACTCGGCCTACGGCTCGCGCCAGATCTCCACCATCTACGCCGAGAATGACTCCTACAAGGTCATCCTGGAGCTCTTGCCGCAGTTCCGCAGCAACCCGCTGGCCCTGTCCATGCTGTACGTGCGTTCAACCTCGGGCAAGCTCGTGCGCCTGGACACCCTGGTGGACATCACCGAGGGCACCGGTCCCATGACCGTGAACCACTCGGGCCAGCTGCCTTCGGTGACCATCTCCTTTGACCTCGCGCCCGGCGTGGCCCTGGACCAGGCCATGGCCAACGTGCAGAAGACCGCGCGCCAGCATCTTCCGGACACGGTGAACGCCGACTTCGAAGGCACGGCCAGTTCCTTCAAGAGCTCCATGGGCACGGCGGGCTTCCTCTTGATCATCGCCATCGTGGTCATCTACATCATCCTGGGCTGCCTGTACGAAAGCTTCATCCACCCGCTGACCATCCTCTCCGGCCTGCCCTCGGCGGCCATGGGCGGACTGCTCTCGCTCCTCATCTTCCGCCAGGAGCTGCACCTGTACGGCTTTGTGGGCATCATCATGCTCATCGGCATCGTGAAGAAGAACGCCATCATGGTGGTGGACTTCGCCATCGAGGCGGAAAAAGGCGGCATGACTCCCGCCGAGGCCGCCTTCGAGGGCTGCATGGTGCGCTTCCGGCCCATCATGATGACCACGGTTGCGGCGATCATGGGCGCGCTGCCCATCGCGCTGGGCATCGGCGTGGGCGCGGAGGCCCGGCGTCCGCTCGGCTTGGTGGTCGTGGGCGGCCTGATCCTCTCCCAGGTGGTCACGCTCTACCTGACGCCGGTCTATTACACCTATATGGACGACTTCCAGGACTTCATGCGCCATCGCGGCGTTGTGGGCCTGTACCAGCACCTGCGCCAGAGCCCGCGCCTGCACCGCCTGGGCGAGCTCTTCTGCATCGCCGTGGGGCGGCTGGACGGGCTCTTGTCGCACCTGCCCCTGTACCGCAGGCTGGCCGACAAGGTGCCCGCGCTGCGCGAGCGGATCCTGCTGCACGCCGCCAAGGCCCGGCAGACCCTGCGGGAGCGCATGTACAAGCTGCGGCACCCGCTCAAGGCCGATCCCAAGGACATGGCCCAGGGCCTGCGCAATGTGGTCATGAAGGACCGCAAGGACGAGGGCGGAAGCAAGCGTCCACCCCAGGACATCAACGACGCCGAATAGCCAGGCGCACCTCCCCAGCGACCCGCGCACATCAGACGCGGCCACCGGCACCCGCTGGCGGCCGCGTCTTTTCCTGTTGTGACGGCAAGGGCTGGATAGTCGGCCTGGCAGCTTTCGTGGGCTATCGGCTTTGGCAGAGCGACCACAGTGCGGAAGGCCAGGACAAGTCCTGACGCCAACGGAGAAACGGCCCTGGTGCTCCGGTGGGGTGTGGACTCTGGGTGGTACGCAGGACAGCGGCGGCATTCAGGACGGCATCCAGGGCTCATCGCCAGACCATTCACGAACCGGAGCGTTCTGTGCCGGCGGGACCAGCGAAGCGAAGTCCCGAACATGGAGGCGTTCGTTGGCGGTCGTCTGCGTTCGTTGGCGGGCAGGTGCAAAGAGCAACGCAGCCTGTGGTCCAGGCGTATCCGTCTGCTTGGTGCACCCGCCCAAGGGCGCAGGACAAAAAAAGAGCCCGACCTTGCGGCCGGGCTCCATCAATCTTGCGAGGGTGCTCGTCTACCGGTTCAGGCCGCGTTCCTGCGGGAACACCGGCAGGTAGCGGTAGGACAGGCTCATGACCAGCACGCCGTAAGCCACGATCATGCCGGAGGTAGCCCACTCCGCCCAGTTGGGCGCGTAGACCTGCCACGTGTCAAAGGGCAGGATCGGCATGGCGATGCTCTGGACCGTGAACAGGTAGCGGTTCAGGGACACGCCGATGCAGTCCAGGATGCCTGCGGTGTACAGCAGGGTCGGATTGTTGCGGATGCTCGGGGTGATGAGCATGATGGCCGGGACCAGGCCACAGAGGATGATCTCCGTGAACATGAGCCACTTGCCGTACACCACGCCGTAGAACATCTGGTCAAAGGTCATGCCGATGCTGGGCAGGTAGTTGTTGGCCCAGGCGTAAGTGTCCAGGATCTTGAAGAAGATGTACACGGTGAGCATGGTGCCTGCGATCTTGCCCATGAGGGCCTTGGTCTTGAAGTCCACCAGCTTGCGGCCGGTCATCTTCTCCATCAGGGTGCAGCAAAGCACCGTGAAGATGGGGCCGCAGCCAACCGCCGACAGGACGAACAGGAAGAACGTCCAGGGCCAGATGAAGAAGCCTTCACGGAAGGCATACGGACGGCCGATGAGCACGCCGTACATGCCGCCCAGGGAACCCTGGTGGAACGTGGACAGGAATGCGCCGATGCCGGCGAAGAGAGCCATGTTCACGTGCATGTTGTGGGCAAGGTGGTGCAGGAAGGGGATCTTGTTCAACTGCTTCTGCTCCAGGACCAGGGGCACGAACTCGATGACGAGCACCAGGCAGTAGCAGGTGATGCAGAAGATGACTTCCGTCAGCATGGAGTGGACGTTGGGGTGCCAGTAGCCGAACCATGCGCGGATCGGCTGGCCGATGTCCATGGTCAGGACCAGCATGGCGCCCGAGTAGCAGATGAACCCGACGATGACCGTCAGGTTGATGATGTTTTTAAGCTGGTCGATCTTCAGGATGTACTTCAAAAAACCCGTGAAGAATGCGCCTGCGCCCAGGGCGATGACCGCCAGGTCGAAGGTGATCCACAGGCCGAATCCGAAGTAGTTGTCCAGACCGGTGACCACGATGCCCTTGTAGAAGATGAGCAGCATGGCGTACAGCCCGAACAGGAAGAAGGCCGTAACAAAACCCATCCACAGTACGAATTTACCGAAGGAGCAACGCTCCACACCGTCGGGAAAGAGTGCTCTATCCATTTGCGCCCCCTAGGAATGCTTCTTGGCGGCACCGGGCTTGCCGGTGGCGGCGTAGTTATCGCCCAGTTTGCGCACCCACTCGCGCTTGCTCACGTAGTAGACCTGAGGATTCAGGCCCAGCTTCTCGAGCAGGCGGAAGGCGTCTTTGCCCTGAGCCAGATCGAACACCTTGTGTTCCTTGTTCTTCACATCGCCGAAGCTGATGGCGCCCGTGGGGCAGATCTCAGCACAGGCGGGCATGTACGCGCCGTCGGCCAGAGCTTCCGGGTCGCCGCCGTCCTGGCGGGCTTTGTCCTTGGCCTGCATGAAGCGGGTGTGGCAGAAGTTGCACTTCTCGACCACGCCGCGCGGACGTGCAGAGGTGTTCGGGGAGAGCGCCTTCTCCATGCCCTTCGGGAAAATCGGATCTTCCCAGTTGAAGTAGCGGGCATGGTACGGGCAGGCGGCCATGCAGTACCGGCAGCCGATGCAACGCGGATAGACCTGGCTGACGATGCCGCCTTCCTCGTTCTTGTCGGTGGCGATGACCGGGCAGACCGGCACGCAGGCGGGGTTGCCGCACTGCATGCAGGGACGCGGCAGGTAGGCCACCTCGGCCTCTGCCCCGGACTTCTTGTTGGACAGCTCGTAAACGAGCATCCAGCTCAAGGTGCGCATCTTGTTGGACGCATCAACCATGGGGGCGATGTTGTTCTCGACCTGGCAGGCGGTCATGCACGCGCCGCAGCCCGTGCACTTGTCCAGGTCGATGACCATACCCCACGTGACTTTGAATTCTTTGGCTTTCATCGTTGTCCCCCTAGACCTTGGCGACGGTGACGGTGGAGCCAGCCCACACCTTCAGGCCCGTGCCTGCTTCGTCGCTCACCGTGAGGATCTTGTAGACGTTATCGCCCTTGCCCTTGGTGTACTCGTCCCAAGCGCTGCGGCCAAAGCCCAGGAGCACGGCCACAGTGCCCGGGGCCACACCCTCGTTCAGGTGGACACGGGCTTTCAGTTCGCCCTTGCCAGCGCTGAGCTTGACCTTGGCGCCCTCGGCCACACCGGCCTTCTTGGCGGTGGCCGCGTTCATCTGCACAAGGAGTTCCTTGCCGACGAGCTCGGTCTCGCGGATGGCCAGCAGGTTGGCGGGCGGGGTGGCCAGGGTGGCGGTGCCGAAGGCCAGGTTGCTCACCGGGGCCACAGCCAGGGTCTTGTCGTCGGTCTTGACCACAGCGGCCTTGGCCAGGGCGCTCGCGCCCAGGTTCAGGGAGCCGCCCTTGGCGTCGCCGGTCCAGATGCCGCCAGCGGTGAGGGCGTCGAGGTCGGCGCCCAAGGCCTTGGCCTTGGCGCTGATGACGTCGGCGTAGGTGTCAAAGCCGAGAGACAGGCCAAGCTTGGTGGCCGCGCCCAGGAGCACGTCCACGGGGTCCTTGCAGTCCATGACGGGCTTCTTCACCACCGGCTTGCCAGCGAGGTACGTGGACTTGGCGACGCCGTAAGGATTCAGGGCGTCGTCGAAGCGCTCATACGGGTGCGGGGCAGGCAGGATGAGGTCGCACAGGGCTGCGGTCTCGTCCATGTAGGTGCTGAAGGAGACCTTGAAGGCGATATTGCCCAGGGTCTTGGCCATGTCGTCGGCCTGGGGCAGTGCGTAGGCCGGGTTGGCCTCGTACACGATGAGCGCGCCCGGAGCGGCTTTGCCCGTGGCCACATCGGCCAGGAAGCTCCCGGCGTCCTTGTCGGAGGCGCTGACGCCGGCCACGGCCTTGGGGGCCGAAGGCAGAAGCGTCATGCCGCTGCCGACACGGCCCAGCAGCACGTTCAGGGAGGCGCCGGCCACGAAGTCCAGCGCGCCGCCGCCCTGTCCGAAGGAAGCGCCAGCGATGACCACCGGGGCCTTGGCGGCCTTGATCATGGCGGCCAGTTCCTTCATGTTCTCGGCCTTGAGGCCGGTGGCCTTCTCCACTTCCTCAGCCGTGTACTTGGCAGCCAGGGCCTTGTACTCGGAGAAGTCGGAGGCGGAGGACACGGCTCCATCGTTGATGAGCAGGTTCGCCAGGCCCAGCGCGAAGGCCACGGTGGCCTGCGGCGGAACCGGCAGGAACTTGTCGCTGACGGCGGCCGTGTGGTTCAGCACCGGGCCGGCGTAGACGAACTTGGCGGTGGCCGCAGCGCCCGTGGGGCGAGTGGCGGCAAAGGCCTTCTGGTTGGCCACGGTGGCGCCCCAGGAGTCGAGCGCGTCCGCGCCGATCATGAGCACCAGGTCCGCGCCCGCGATGTCGAAGCCGGGCTGGCCGGAGCCACCCATGAGCTTCACACCCTTCTCGGCCACGAACTTCTCGCCGGGCATCATGTAGTAGCCGGAGTTGCCCAGCCCGGCCAGCAGGCCGGAGATGACCTCGCCCGCGGTGCCGGTCTCGTCGCCGTTGATGGCGGCGATCTTGCCGTTCTGGCCCTTGAGCGCGGTAAGCTTCTCAACCAGGAGCGCCTCGGCGTCCTCCCACTTGATGGCCTCGAACTTGCCCTCGCCGACCTTCTTCAAGGGCGACTTGACGCGAGCCGGGCTGTACATGAGCTGGGCGCCGGCCGCGCACACGGGGCACACGCCGCCCTTGCTCATGGGATTGGCGGTGTTGCCCGCCACTGCAAAGGGAAGCCCGCCAACGGTCTTGACCTT
>JAHIUD010000085.1 GCA_018817515.1 Pseudomonadota bacterium | reverse complement strand
CTCCTGAAACAGCCCGTTCGGCGCTATGGGGATACCAGCGGCAGCCGTTAGGTGAGCGGTTCAACGCGAGCCTTACGGATGGCGACAGCATCGATAAGGGCCTCAGGCCCTTTGGCGGGGTCCAGGGGCAGCGCCCCTGGCTAGGCCTTGGGCAGACGCAGGGACATGGTGGTGGTGTCGTTGGAGGAGGAGACGGTCAGGCTGCCGTGGAAGGTGCCAGCGATAAGTTTCGCGGCGTAGCGTGCGCGCGCCAGGCCATCGCCGGGGTCTTTGCCCACGGGCTTGTCGAAGAACCGCGCCTGTTCGTCCGGGGTCAGGGTTCCGGGCCGGGTGATGTCCAGGCAGAGCAGTTTCGCTTTGTCGTCGGTGTGCAGCGAGGCCTGGACGCCGGACTGCCGGGGTGCGGCCTCCAGGGCGTCGCGCAGGAGGTTTACGGTCAGCGCGTGCGCGGGGATGGGGTCGCCGGGTCCTGGCAGGGTGGTGCTTTGGGGCAGGGGCGAGTTTTCCAGCAACAGTTCCAGGTCGATGTGCCGGCTGGCGGCGAGGGTGCTGACGTCCTTGACGGCGCGGCGGGCCACCACGGCCAGGTCGAGGTTGCGGTGTGACGGCATGGTGTAGAGGCCGCGCTCCATGCGGAAGATGTCCACGGCCATGTTCACGGTGTTGACGATGCGGTAGCCGGAGTCGCGGATGACGGTAAGCTTTTGGGTCTGCTCCGGAGTTGTGGCGGGGTCGTCCAGCAGCTCCTGGGGCAGGTGGATGAAGGCCGTGAGGGAGTGGCCCAGTTCGTAGCGGGTGATGGCCTCGATTTCGCGCACGAGGTTTTCCATGTCGTGTTCCAGGCTCACGTCGCGGAAGTTGAACAGCCGTCCGTCGGCTTCTGCCCCGGCCACGCTGGCCGTGGGATGCGAGCGGAAGACGAGGGTTTGTCCGGTGGTGCTGGCGAGGGTCAGGCCTTCCTCTGTGCTGGCCGTGTCGGCCAGGAGTTCGCGCACGCGCGCGAGCCAGGCCTCGGGGCGTTGCAGGTGCTTGGCCAGGCGAGGCAGCAGCGTGTCGAGGCTGCTTGCGCGGTCGGCCTCGGCAAGGCCGAAGAGTTCCGGGAAGCGCTGGTTCCAGGCCGCGATGGCGCCGGTGGCGTCCACGGCGGCCACGGCGTCTTCGGTCAGGGCCAGGTGCGTGGACAAGAGGCTGGTGCAGGCGTCGCGCGCGGTTGCGGCGGCCTTGCCGTTGCGGGTGGCCTCGTCCAGGCTGTTGCCGGTCTCGATGAGTCGCGCGGCCAGGGCGTCGCGTTCGGCCTCCAGGGTTTTGGCGCTGTCGCGGTTGGCGTCGCGTTGCTTTTCGGCGGTGGTCAACGTCTGGCGCAGGGCTTCCAGCTCGGCGGCCAGGGCTTCGCGTTCGGCCTTGGTGGACTGGTTGAGCCCGTCCAGCTCGGCGCTCAGGCGTTCGCGCTCGGCGTCCGCAGCCTGGGCCCGGGCGACGATCTCGTTCTTGGTGGCGCCCAGCTTGACCAGCAGCTCCTGGGTTTCGAGCACGGCGCGCGACTGTTCGCGCATGCGCTCGTCCTTGAAGGCGTGCAGGCTCTCCTGCTCGGCCAGGCGGGCGGACAGGGTCTCGATGTTCTTCACGGCCTCCTTGGCCTCTGCCTCCAGGGTCTTGAGGCGCTCCTGGGCCTGGGTCAGGCGGGCCTGGGTCTCGGCCTCCTCGGTGCGGCGGGCTGCGTCCATGCGCGAGCCGGTTTCGGCCAGGCGGGTGCGCATGGCTTCGGCCTCGGAGGCCAGGGTGGCGTGGGCCTCGTGGGCGCGGCGCAGTTCCTCGCGGGCGGCCTCGGTCTGGGCCTGGGCTTCTTCCGTCTCGCGCCGGGCCAGCAGGGTTTGGCTCTCGGCCTTGGCCACGGCCTGGTCGGCCTGAGCCTTGGCTTTGCGCAGCTCCTCGCGGGCGGCGTCGGCCTCGGCCCTGGCGTTGTCGATCTCCTTGAGGGCCATTTCGCGCGCGTCCTCAACCTCGCGCTGGGCGGCCAGGGAGGACTGAGCCTCGGCCAGCCGGGCCTCCAGTTCCGCGCTGCGCGCCTCCAGGGTCTTGGCCTTGGCTCCCAGCGTGTCCAGGCGCTCCTGTGCGGCGTCGAATTTTGTCTTGAGGGCGGCCAGCTCCCCTGCCTCGGCCCCGGCTCCTGCCGTGAGTCTTGCGGCCTTTTCCTTGGCGGCGGCGAGCTCGGCCTTGAGGGCCTCTTGGGCCCCAAGCTGGGTCTTGCCCCAGGTTTGGGCCTGGGCCAGTTCGGCGGCCAGGGAGGTCGCGCGTTCCCTGGATTGGCGCAGGGAGGCCGTGGCCTGGCGCGCGGCGTCCATGGCGCGGCGGAGCTCGTCCTCGCGCTGGGCCACCAGGGCGTTCAGGCGCGCGGCTTCGGCGGCGCTGGCCGGGGCGGCGCCGGCAGACGGGGCGGCGGGGTTTTCGGCCCAGGCCAGGAAATGTCCGATGAGCACGCGCTCGAAGAAGCGCTCCACGTCCTCGTGGGCACGGGCGCGGGAGTCCTTCTCCACCCAGGACTCGCGCACGAGGTCATCAAAGGCCCGGCGCAGCAGGCGCAGGCTCTTGAGCGAGGTGGGCATGGTCAGGCCCGCCTGCCGGTGCTGTGTGGCCTGCTCACGGCCCAGCAGCGCGGCGGGGTCGGTGTTGTGGTCGGCGATCGCCGAGGGGCGGCCCTCCGCATCCAGCACCTGGGCCAGCACGCGCGAGCTGCCGGACACGGCGCTCTCCACGGTGTCCTCGGCAAGCGGCAACTCCGAGTGTTCGGCCAACCTCCGCAGGCGGACCGCAAGCCAGGGGCCGTTGGCCAGTGCGAGTCCGGCCAGGGTCATCACGTCGGAGGGGGAATGGTCGCTCATGAGGCTCCTCGGAAGCGGGCGTGTCCGTGGCTAGTGCTTCGGTATTCTGCCTTTGCCGTTGGCCGGGGCAGGCAGGGCGGACAAAAGCTTGTCGGCCCACTGAAAGGAGGCGTTGTAGGCATCGGCCACGGAACCTGTGGGCAGGGAGAGCTTCTGGGCGTGCTCGGCCATGTCGTCCCAGCGGGTGTCCTCGATGGCCTGGGCGATGCCGAGCCATGCGGCGTAAGGGCCGGGCTGGCCGCAGAGTCCCGCGCGCATATCCTCATCCAGGGCCAGTTTTTCCAGCACGCAGTCCATGGGCATGTCGAGCATGGCCGGGAGCAGGGAGAACAGCCCCACCAGGAACAGGCTCTCGGCCATCTCGCGGCGGTCCGAGGCCTGGGCCAGAAGCTCGAAGAACTTGGCCCGCTGGGCCGAGAGGTGCAGCAGCTCGCGGGCCTTGGTGGTGGGCGTCATGTCGGCCATGACCATGACCCTGAGCCAGGCGCAGAGGTGCGTCCAGCCGGCCAGGAGCAGGGCCTGGCGCACGGAGGAGACCTTCTTGAGCAGCCCGAAGTGCGCGGAATTGAGCATGCCGAGCACCCGGTAGGACACCGAGGCGTCGGCTTCGATGGCGGCCACCAGCTGGTCCGTGGGCGGTTCCGGGTGCGACAGCAGGTCCAGCAGGTTCAGGCGGGTGGTCTCCGCGGCGGAAACCTTGCGCTGGGTAAGGGTCTGGGGCTCGCGGAAGAAGTAGCCGGAGAAAAGGGCGAACCCAAGCTCCCGGGCCAGGTGCGCGGACTCGTGGCTTTCCACGCGTTTGGCCAAGAGCGTCAGGCCCTTGGCCGAGAGCGCCTTGGTCATGGAGGCAAGGCCTTCGAGCCCGCCAAGCGGCTCGCGCAGGTCCAGGATGACGATGTCCACAAGGTCGAGCAGAGGGCTGTCCGGGGGCAGGGCGGAGGTGAGGTCCAGGGCCAGCGTGAAGCCGTCCTCGCGCAGGCCGTGCAGAGCCTCCAGGTAGGCGGCGTCTGCGAGGTCGTCCAGGGCGATGACCGGCGTCACGCAGTCCGGCCCCAGAGCCTTGGGCACGGCGGTGAGCACGGCCGGGCCGGGCAGGTGGACCAGGGCCTTGTGCTTGAGCCCGCATGTGTCCATGCAGGCGGGCAGGCACTGGATCACCGAGAGGGTGGCCTGGACCGGGTCCGAGAACTCGGAATACGTATGCTCCATGCAGCGCCGGTAGTAGTGGAAATATCCCCAAGTGTTCAAAGCGGAGTCGAGCACGGGCTGGCGGGCCACGAACAGCGTTTCATAGTGGGGCTGGCGCATCATTTTTCGAAGGTCCCCGGCGGCGTATCGCGCTATATTGGTTGGTGGACATGGACTTATTTCGAAACAAATGCTAGCGACTCCCATCATGAATGTAAAGGCACTGTTGGAGGATGGAGCGGGCGGAGAATACCTCTCGCATCTATTCAGCATAGAGCGCTATGCCTGGATGGCGCTGTCCTATGACATGGCCCTGGCCGTGGACATGGACGGCTGCATCCTGGAGGCCAACGCTGCCTGGGCGCGCGCTTCCGGACATTGGCCCGAGACTCTGCGCGGGCAATACCTTTTGGAATATATGGATTTTGATGACCGCGAGCGCGTCTTGGCCAAGTTCCAGTCGCTCAACACCAGCGACGCCTCCACCACAACCTTCGATTTCCGCTTCCGCTGCGCGGACGAGGATTTCAAGCGTTTCAACTGGAACGTGCTCTTCTCCCCGGACAGTGAAATATTTTATTGCATAGTCAAAGACCTAAGCGATGTGCATGACCTGCGCCACGCCGCCTACCACGACACCCTGACAGGCCTGCCCAACCGCCTCTTTCTCACCGATGCGCTGCCCAGGCTCATTGAGGCCGCCGCGGAACACGACCACATCCTGGCCCTCATGTTCCTCGACCTGGACGGGTTCAAGCAGGTCAACGACACCCTGGGGCACCAGGCGGGCGACGTTTTGCTGCAGACCGTGGCCGAGCGCCTGCGCCAGTGCATCTCGCGCCCGGAGAACTGCGTGCGCCTCGGCGGCGACGAGTTCGTGCTCCTGGAGACCTGGCCCTGCGACTGCCACGGGGCCGTGCGCCTGGCCGAGAGCGTCATCGCCGCCGTGAACCAGCCCGTGCTCATCGACGACAAGGAGGCGCACGTGGGCGTGTCCATCGGCATCGCCCTGGCCCCGCAGGACGCCGAGGAGCCTGCCCCGCTCATGGAGCTGGCCGACCAGGCCATGTACCGCGCCAAGCGCGGCGGCAAGAACCGCTTTGTCTTCGCCACCGAGTCCATGGAAGTTTGCGCAGTCCCGGGGCTTGAGTCCCTGGAGGCGAAAGCGTAGACAAGGCCTCACCGGGGGCCTGCGACGCACGCGCCACAGCCCAAGGCCCCGGCGGAGAACCGCATGCCTCCCCTTTCCCGAAACCCGTCCGCCCTGGCCACCCTGGCCGCAGCCCTTGTGGCCCTTGCCATTGCCGCAGCCCTCAACTACGCCTTCTGGCTGGTCCAGGGCCGTCCGGTGGACATCCCCGACGCCGTGAGCGCCGAGGGTGGCCCCCCACGCGTCAAGAGCGCCTCCTTCAGCCCCTACCGCACGGGGCAGAGCCCCTTTGGCCAGCCCTTCAGCCGCGCCCAGCTGGCAGAGGACGTGGCCCTGGCCGCCAGGCACGTCGAGCGCATCCGCACCTACGCCAACGGCGCCCAGTTCGCCCCGGTGCCGGAGCTGGCGCAGCAGCACGGCCTCAAGGTCATCCTGGGGGCCTGGATCGGTGCGAACCTGGCGGACAACGAGCTGGAGATCGCCGGGCTCATCAAGCTCGCCAACGCCTATCCCGACACCGTGGAGCGCGTGGTGGTGGGCAACGAGGTGCTGCTGCGCCGGGAGATCACCCCGGCGTTGCTCATCGACTACATCCGCCGCGTCAAGGCTGCGGTGAAGCAGCCCGTGACCTACGCCGACGTCTGGGCCTACTGGCTGGAGAACCCCAAGGTCGCGGCCGAGGTGGACTCCCTCACCATCCACATCCTGCCCTACTGGGAGAACACGCCCACCCCGCTGGACCGCGTGATCCCGCACATGCTTGAGGCCCACGCCAAGATCAAGGCGGCCTATCCCGGCAAACCCATTCTCATCGGCGAAATAGGCTGGCCCAGCGCCGGGCGCGTGCGCAAGGACGCCGTGCCGGGCCGCGTGGCCCAGGCCCGCTTCGTGCGTGATATCATCAACACCGCCCACGAGCGCGGCATCGACTACAACATCTTCGAGCTCTACGACGAGCCCTGGAAGTTCGGGCAGGAGGGCACCGTGGGTGGCAACTGGGGCCTGGTCGACGGATCGCGGCACCTGAAGTTCCCGCTCACCGGCCCGGTGTCCGAGAAGCCCTACTGGCTGCTGGCGTTCTCTTTGTCCTCCGGCGCTGCGGTGCTGCTCTGCGCCCTGGCGCTGCTTCTGCGTCGCCCCACCAGCTTCGGGCGCACGGCGCTGGTGGCCCTGGCGGCCCAGGGCCTGTGCACGCTTCTGGCCGTCAGCGCCGAGCAGTCCCTGCGCCTGGCCTTTGGCGCGGGCGGCGTCATCAGCGGCGTGCTCATGACCGGCGGCGGCGCGCTGTTGTGCCTGCTGGTGTTCAGCGAGCTGGCCGACGTCGCCAGCGGACGCGGCACCGGCCCGGCGCCCTTAGCGCCCGTCATCGTCCGGCTGGAGGCTCTGCGCTCGCGGCGCTTTGCGCCCGCATGCCCGGGAGAGACATGGTCGTCCCTGGCCGTGGGTTGGCTCGACCTCGTGTTCGGGCTGGCTGGCCTGGCCCTCATCGTGGGGTTAATCATCGATCCGCGCTACCGTGACTTCCGGGTGGCCCAGTTCCTGCCCGTGGCCCTGTGCATGCTGGGCCGGATGCTGGCCACGCGCGAGGCCCCGCGGCCCGTGGGCACCCCGCGCGAGGAGTGGCTCTTGGTGGGTGTGTTTGCGCTGGGTGCGGTGTGGATTCCGGTGCAGGAGGGGCTGGTGAACCAGGCGGCCTGGGCCTGGAGCGCCACGCTGGTCCTGCTGGCCCTGCCCTGGGGGCTGTCGATTTATCGCCAGAGGCAGGCCGTGCGCCAGGGGCAGGCCGCGAGCGGGGCCTGCTAGGGCGGCCGACGGCGCTGGCTGAGCCCTCCCCCGATTCTCTGCCCGGCTACCTGCCCATTTACCTGTCCGACCAGAGCAGGCGGCGGCCCTTGCGGGTCAAGAGCCCCAGCGGCAGGCCCCGGAAGTACAAGCCCACCAGATTGCCTGTGCCCGGTAGGTCCAGGCTGCGGCCCGAGAGCAGGTCCAGGATGGCTTTGGGCTCGTCCACATCCAGGCGCTGGGAGGGCTCGAGCTGGTCCGCCGGGGGCAGGAGCAGCCGCGCGCGTGGGTCGGGCCGGAAGCGCCCGGCCGAGGCCGAGCCCAGGGGCAGTCCCTGCCAGCGCAAGCCCGGGCTTTGGCCCAGCAGGTCCAGGGCCTGCTGGTGCAGAAAATAGACCTTTCCGCCGAAGTCGCGCACCTCGCCCGGCGGAAGATTGCCCGGCGCAAGCGGCCCGGCTGCAGCGATGTCCCTGGCCGAGAGCACGTGTCCGCCGAGCTCCTTGGCCTGTTCCTGGCTGTCCCCTCCTTCATCCTCACCGCCCGCACCATCGTCACCACCGTCCTGCTTGACGAAGCGCGCCAGAAAGAACCCCTGGCCGCCGCTGTCAGCCTCTGTGTTGTCGGCCTCCCGGTCGGACTTCGTCCCGCCCACCCGCAGCACGCCGGAAAGGCCGGGCAGCGCGGGCTCGCGCGGGCTGAAGCCCGCAGGCGCGGGCAGCGGCGAGAGCGCAAGGGGCAGCGTGTCCAGCGCCCAGGCGGTCTGTTCCTCGTTTTCGCGCACGTGGGTGGTGCAGGTGGAGTACATGAGCGTGCCGCCAGGCTTGAGCAGCGTGGCTGCGCGCGCCAAAAGCGTGCGTTGCAGGCGCACCAGGGTCTCGGCCTTTTCCGGGGTCCACAGGGTCAAGACCAGGGGATTCTTGTCCGCCGTGCCCCAGCCGCTGCACGGCGGGTCGAGCAGGATGCAGTCCAGGCTCTGCGGCGGCAGCGGCAGGTGCTGGGCCTCGCCCCCGGCGGTGGCGGCATTGGCCGCGTTCATGCGCCGCAGGTTCTGGCGCAGGGTGGCCAGGCGGTCGCGCGAGGCCTCAGCCGCCAGCACAAATCCCTCCGGCCCCACGGAAAGGGCCAGGATGCCGGTCTTGCCGCCGGGGCTTGCGCACATGTCCAGGCACAGATCGCCGGGCCGGGCGCCCAAAAGCGCCGGAGGCAGCATGGACGAACGGTCCTGGATGTAGATGAGGCCGAAGCTTGCGGCCAAGGACGAACCCAGGGGGAAGGGTTCATGGGTGAGCCTGCGCGCGCTCACAAGGAAGGGCTCGGCCTCGAAGGCGAAGCCCTGGGCCGCGAGCAGCGCCTCCACCAGGGCGGCCTGGCCGGGGGCGGTGGTGATGCGGAAGGTGCGGGCCGTTGCCGCCTGGGGCGTCTTCGGCTCCCTGACCGGTGCGGCCTGTTTGGGCGGCTTGGTCTGCTTGGTCTGTCGCGTCTGTCGAGTCATGGGGCGGGCATAGCGTGCGGCGGGGGGGCTTGGCAATGGCCCGGAATGCGGCCGGGGAGGCGGCCTTGGACGGTTCAGGCCCGCGTTCCGCCTCGTTTCCGGACGTCCGGCCCGCCGGGAGACGCGGCAAGGTTTCTTTTGCAAGCCGCAGGTCTTGGTGCTATTGGCCTAGAACAGAAAACGGCACCAACGCCGGAAGAGCCAACGTTTTTCCCCCGCAGAGGAGGAGTCAAAAATGTCTTTCAAGCGTCTTTCAGCCCTGCTGCTGCTCGCCGCCCTGGTCTGCCTGCCCGTGCTGGCGCTGTCCCAGGGCGCGCGGTCCTTCGCCGTGCTGCCCTTCAAGATCAATGGCGATAAATACCAATACATGAGCAAGGGCGCGCAGACCATGCTGACCTCGCGCCTGGCCTGGCCCGGCTACTTCGAGGCCGCGCCCCGGGCCAATGTCGACCGCGCGGGCAACCGCTTCCCCGCAGGGCCTGTCGACGCCCAGTCCATCATGGGCGTGGTCGGCTCGGAATTCCTCATGGCCGGCAGCATCGACTTCAAGGACGCGCAGGCCAGCGTGACCCTAAACGTCTGGGACAACAAGGGCAAGGGCTGGACCAAGACGGCCCAGGTGCCGGTGGAGGGCCTGGTGCCCGCCCTGGAACGCCTGAGCGCCGACGTGCGCACCGAGGTTTTCCAGCGCCCCGGCGACGACGCCAAGGCCAAGGAGGCCAAGGCGCAGCGCAAGGAGCAGCAGTCCAAGGCCGTGGTGCCGCAGAACGCCGCCTTCGTAGTCGGCGACACGGGCGAGGCCCCGGTGGGCCCGGCTGGCGGCCCGGTGATGAACCCGCAGTTCCGCTACGAGGGCGGGGCCGAGACCCCGGGCCGCTGGCAGAGTCAGAGCCTGCGCTTCACCTCCGTGGGGCTGGTCGTGGGCGATTTCCAGGGCGACAAGAAGAACCGCGTCATCATCGCCAGCAGCCACACGCTCCATGCCTACGAGTATTTCCAGAACACCCTGAAGCCCGTTGGCGATATCGACCTCGGCATGCGCATCAAGATCCTGCGCCTGAGTGTCATCGATATCGACCGCGATGGGCACGACGAGATCATTGTCTCGGCCATGAACGATCCTGAGGGCAACGCCGAGCCCCGCTCCTTCGTCTTCAGGTACGCCAACGGCAAATTCGAGAAGTTCTGCGAACCGCAGAAGATGCACTTGAGCGTGGTGCGCACCCCGCCCACCTTCCAGCCCATCGTGGTGGGCCAGCGCAAGGGCTACCACGGCCCCTTTGAAGAGGCTGGCGTGAGCGAGATGGCCTTCACCAATGGCGAGTTCCAGCCAGTGCGCCGTTTGCGCCTGCCCACCATCGCCAACACCTTCAACTTCTCCTACATCCCCGAGGGCAATACCTACAAGATCGTGGTGATCAACGAATACAGCTACATGAAGGTATTCACCCCGGATCTTGAAATTCAGTACAGCCAGGAGGAAGGCTACAACAGCTCCGCCGTCTACATCATCGTGGACGAGCGCCTGCCCGGCATGGACACCGGCGCCCGCGACACCGGCGTCGAGGAATTCTACTATCTGCCCATGCGCATGGTCCCCACGTCCTTTGACTCCAGCGGCAAGTACGAGCTTCTGGTGAACAAGGACATCTCCGTGGCTTCCCAGGTCTTCACCAAGTTCCGGCGCTTCTCCCAGGGCGAGGTGCACTCGCTGTTCTGGGACGGCGTGGGCATGAGCATGGCCTGGAAGACCCGGCGCATCAAGGGCACCGTGAGCGACCTTGGCGTGGCTGACCTGCGCAACGTGGGCCAGAAGCAGCTCATCGTCTGCCTGAACACCTATTCCGGAGTGGCCGGGATGAGCAACGAGAAGACCGTGGTCGTGACCTACGACCTGGATACGAGCAAGTAACCGCCGCAACGGGGGGACGGGCATGCCCGTTCCCCCGCCGGTTCACCCGCCGCCCTCATGTCTCAAGCGCCTCCCAAGCACGGCGACAGCGTCGACCCCACACCCGCCCAACGCCTCCAGCCCCTCGTCGTCAACCCCGAGGAGGCTGGCCAGAAGCTGTTGCAGTTCCTCACCCGCCGCCTGCAGGGGGCCGTGCCCGGCTCAGCCCTTTTGAAGGCCATCCGCACCGGCCAGGTGCGAGTGGACGGCGGCCGCAAGCAGCCTTTCTTCCGCCTCGCCGCAGGCCAGCAGGTGCGCGTGCCGCCCTTTCAGGCACTGCCGGGACAGGAGGCCGAAGGACCGCACCCGGCTGGCCCTGCTGGCGCCGCCGAGTCCGAAGCCCCGCCCCCTGATGCTCCCCCGGCCCCCCTGCCCCTGACCCTGCTCTACGAGGACGCGGGTCTGGTGGCCGTGGCCAAGCCCGCCGGGCTGTGCGCCCACGCGGGCACCCGGCACCCGGACTCCGTGGCCGACCGCCTGAAGGCGCTCTTTGCTGGCGCGCCCTTTCTGCCCGTGCTGGCCCACCGCCTGGACAAGGACACCTCGGGCATTCTGCTGGCGGCCAAGAGCTACGCCGAGCTGCGCCGCCTGGGCGATCTCTTCGCCACGGGCGGGGTGGCCAAAACCTACCTGGCCTGGGTGGACGGCTCCTGGCCCGGACGGGGCACGGAGTTGCTGGAAGACAGCCTGGAGCGCCTGGACTTGGCCGCCGGAGAGGTGGCCGGGCGCAAGAAGATCGTGCGCGCTGGAACGGCCCCGTCCACTGGTGGGACAGTCGGCGGGACTGTCGGCGTCAGTAAATTGGCTCGCTGCGAGGTCACCCCGCTCTTGCGCAAGCGGGCCGCCACTCTGATGCAGGTGCGCCTGCTCACGGGCCGCACCCACCAGATCCGTGTGCAGCTCTCCCTGCGCGGGCACCCGGTCATCAGCGACGCCGTGTATGGCCGCAAGGTGCGCGGCGTGCCCATGCTGCTGCACGCCCTGTGCCTGCGGCTTCCCGAGCGCGCCCTGTTCCTGCCCCCGGCCTGGAGCGGCCCCTTCGCCCTGCCCGAGACCTTGATCGAGCGCCTGCGCGAGGCCCTCGACGCTTGATCCCTGGCCGGTCTGGCCCCGATTTTGCTAATCCACATGAAACACCCGGTTCGGCAGTTCCTGCCGTGCCAGAAGGAGCATGCCCATGCGTCGTTTGATCCTGTGCCTGTTGTTCGCCCTGGCCATGACCAGCCTCAGCGGCTGCGGCACCATCTACAAAGCCTCGGTGGACGAGCGCGACGTTGGAACCTTTGCGGACGACAGCCGCATCGAGTCCTCGGTGCGCGCGCGCATCATCAACGATCCCGTGGTCAAGCTGCGCGACTTGAGCGTGAACTCCTACCTGGGCACGGTGTACCTGGTGGGCGAATTCGACGCCGACCAGCAGAAGATGCGCGCCGTGCGCCTGGCGCGAGAGGTGGACGGCGTACGCCGCGTCACCATCATCCCCTTCCAGAAACAGGTCGACCCGACCTGCGGCACCACCGACGACCTGGCCCTGTATGCCAAGATCAAGCAGCGCCTCGTGGAGGACCGGGACATCTGGTCCACGCAGGTGGACGTGAAGGTGGTGCAGTGCAATGTGGTCATCCTGGGGCTGGTGAAGAGCCAGCACGACGCGGACCGCATCGTGGCCCACGCCAATGCCGTGCAGGGCGTGTACACGGTTCAGAACTACATCCGCATCATGAAGTAAGCCGCGCACCGCGCCGAGACGACAGACATGGACACCGCACACAGCAGAAAACGGCCCCTGGCCCCGTTGGCGCTCTTGGCGCTGCTGCTTCTGGCGGCGGCCTTGGGCGGCTGCGCGCCGGCCCATATTCCGGTCGAGCCTTTGCCGACTCTGGGACAGGGCAACCGGAACCCGGTGGTGGCTGCGGCGCGGTCGCTGACGGGCGCGCCCTACAAATGGGGCGGCGAGTCGCCGCAGACGGGCTTTGACTGCTCCGGGCTGACCTGGTGGGCCTACCGCCAGGTGGGCGTGGACCTGCCGCGCGTGTCCTACGAGCAGTATGAGGTCGGGCATCCGGTGGGCCGGCGCGACATCCGCCCCGGCGACCTGGTGTTCTTCCGCCTGCGCGGCAAAAGTACAAACATGCACGTGGGCATCGCCACGGACGAAACCACCTTCATCCACAGCCCCAGCTCGGGGGGCCGCGTGCGCGAGGAGCCCTTCGACATCGGCTACTGGCGCGAGCATTTCATCGGCGCGCGGCGCGTGCTGCGTGGCGGCGGGTAGCCATCCCGGCCAGACATCTTCTCCAGGATCCACAGCTTTCGCACTTTTCTGTCGTAGGCCATGGGCCGGGCCGGTGAGCATGTCTTTCACCGGCCCGGTCCTTTCAGGCAGCCTGACTTCTCCCAACGCCAGCGGTGCTACGAGGCCAGGGCCAGGGCCTCGGCTGCGGGCAGCAGCGTGCCCTTGGCCAGGTAGTGGCCCAGCATGATGGCGCCGGGCTTGAAGTAGCCCTCGCAGCCGTCCTTTGCGAACTCGTCCACAATCGCATCCCCCGCGTCGTCCAGGGCCGAGACCACCATCCGCGCCGTAAGCAGGGTTCCCGGTCCGGCCGGGGCCAAGGTCAGCTCCAGGCGGATCACTGTGCTGCGCCCCACGCGCACGTAATCGATGCGCTGCGGCGGCTCATAGCGGGTGCAGGTCCACACTTCCGGGCCCACGGCCTCCAGCACCGTGCTGGTGAACACGCAATCCTGCTCGGCCACGCCGGACAGGGAATGCAGCAGCGTGGCCCGCCACCATTCGATCCACTCATACTCCCGCACCGGGCACAGCAGCGGGAACACCGCCCCGGCCTCGGCCTCCATGTAGTGGGTGTAGCTGCTGGTGGTACGTTTTCTCGATGTCATGATCCTCTCCTCCTGGTTGTGTGTTTAGTATCTATACCCTGACGGCAAAAAAAAGAGCCCCGCGGCGTCATTTTTCCCCTGGCAGGTAGCTGGACACTTCAGCCAGGAAGCGCCGCAGCACGGCCTGCTCAGGGTCCGCCAGGGAGTCCAGGTACTGGGTGAAGCGCTGCCGCGAGCCCTTCCGCTCGGCCAGAAAGGCCTCCAGGGCCAGCCGCCCAAGCGGGGTGAAGCTGGCCGTGACCTCGTTCTTCTGGGCCGGGTCCACCCGCTTGTGCACCACGCCCTTGGCCTCCAGCCTCTTCAGCACCTGGGACACAGCCCCCTTGGTCACGCCCAGCAGGGCCGCCAGCCTCGTGGCGTTGGCCTCGGGCTCGGCCTGCACGGCCAGCAGCAGGTGCAGCTCCGACGGGTGCAGCCGCAGCTCCCCGTGGCGGAACACATGGCGTTTCTCCAGAAACACCATGCGGTTCACAAGGCTGTCCCACAGGGACTGCAAGGGCGGGTCGGGGCGCGTCATGGCGATGTGTATAGATACTATACGCGCTGCTGTCAACCCTGAGTTTGCGCCTTCCCCCGTCCTTGATTCTTCCCGCCGCATTCCCTATTCTCCGGCCCATCGCCAACCCGCCCCAAAGGAGCCCCGCATGCCCGAGATCACCCTGGCCGGACGCAAGATCGGACCCGAACACGCCCCCCTGGTCATCGCCGAAATCGGCATCAACCATGAGGGCGACTTCGCCAAGGCCGAGCGCATGGTCCGCGACGCGCATGCCGTGGGCTGCGAATGCGTGAAGTTCCAGTGCCACGTGGTGGAGGACGAGATGAGCCCGCAGGCCAGAAAGGTCATTCCGGGCAATGCCAACGTCTCCATCTACGAAATCATGGAACGCTGCCAGCTTTCCGAGGCGGACGAGCGCCGCCTCATGGCCCTGGTGCAGAGCCTGGGCATGATCTACCTGTCCACGCCGTTCTCCCGCGCCGCGGCGGACCGCCTGGAGTCCATGGGCGTGTGCGGGTACAAGATCGGCAGCGGCGAATGCAACAATTATCCGCTGGTGGACCACATCGCCAGCTTCGGCAAGCCGGTGATTTTGTCCACCGGCATGAACAGCATGCAGAACGTGGCGAGGAGCGTGGAGATACTGCGCGCGCGCAAGGTGCCCTTCGGGCTCATGCACACCACCAGCATGTACCCTACCCCGCCGGAAAAGGTGCGCCTGGGCGCCATGGTGGAACTGCGCGACGCCTTCCCCGACGCCGTGGTGGGACTAAGCGACCACACCCTCACCATCTACCCCTGCCTGGGCGCGGTGGCGCTTGGTGCGAGCATGCTGGAGCGCCACTACACCTCGGACAAAGCCTGGCCCGGCCCGGACGTATTTTTATCCATGGACCCGGCGGAAATGAAACAGCTCATCGAAGGCTCAAGGCTCATCCACAAGGCCCTGGGCGGCACCAAGGGCATCCTCCCGGAGGAGCAGGTGACCATCGACTTCGCCTACGCCTCCTGCGTCACCATCGCGCCCATCAAGAAGGGCGAGGCCTTCACCAAGGCCAACCTGTGGGTCAAGCGCCCGGGCACGGGGGAGATCCTGGCCGAACACTTCGAAGGTCTGCTGGGCAAGGCTGCAGCCAGCGACATCGCCCCGGACACCCAACTCACCTGGGAGCTTGTGGCCAAGTAGTCCCGGCGCTTTCCGCAGGCGCCTCTTCCCGGCGTTTGTTCCGGGTGCTTTAGGCGGGCCGCCCCAGCGCGGCGCGGCGATGGCTGAATTGCTGGCGAGGCTTGCCAACAATGGCCCAAATACCGTATCCTGAGAGAATGTTTCTCCATGTATGCCCTTTGCCGCGCCTGCTGGCGCTGCTCTGCCTGGTAACGCTTGCGTGGCCTTTGTGCGCCAGCGGGTCTGAACTGCGACTCTGCACCGACGCCTCCTCCCCGCGTTCCCGCGCCGACGGCACAGGCTTTGAAGACCGCATCGTGCAGGAGGCCTTCCACCGCCTGGGTGTGCCCGTACGCCAGGTGGTTGTGTCCGCCGAGCGTGCCATGCGCAACGCCGACCAGGGACTGGACGATGGCGTGTATTCGCGCGTCTCCGGGCTGTCGCGCCTGTATCCGAACCTGATCATGGTGGCGGAGCCCCTCTCGGCATTCGATTTCGCGGCATTTTCCACTGATCCGTCCATGCGCATCCCGGACTGGAAGGGGCTTGAGCGCTACGACGTCGGCATCGTCACCGGGTGGAAGATTGTGGAGGCCAACACCGCCAACGTGCGCAGCCTGTGCCAAACGCACAGCGAGGAGTCCCTGCTGGCCTTGCTGGACAAGGGCCGGGTGGAGGTGGCCGTCCTCGGCTTGGACTCTGGCCGGGAGATCCTCCGGCGCAAGGGCTACACGAAGATCAGCCCGCTCTCGCCTCCCCTGGCCCATCGCGACATGCACCTCTACCTCAACAAGCGCCACGCCGACCTCGTGCCGAAGCTGGACGCGGTCCTGCGCCAGATGCGGCGCGACGGCACGATCAGACGCTTGACCAGGGCCGGGTTGGGCGAAGCCGGGCAGTAGCAGGCCGAGCTTCATGCCTTGCGCTTCGGCAAATACCATTTGCGCGGGCCGGGCGCTTATGGGTATATTGCAAGGAATTTGGAGCAATAGCCATGCGGATCGCCACCTGCCTGCTGTGTCTTGTCCTCGCCCTGCCGGTCTGCGCCAGCGGGGCCGGGCCGCTGGTGCTCAACACCGATGGCGCCCCGCCCCATTCCCGTGCCGATGGCAGCGGTTTCGATGACCGCATCGTCACCGAGGCCTTCCGGCGCATCGGGGTGCCGGTGCGGCTGGTGATCCTGTCTTCCGAGCGGGCCTTGCAGAGCGCCAACCAGGGCGTCGACGACGGCAACTATGTGCGTATTGCCGGATTGGAACGCCAGTACCCGAACCTGATCATGGTGCCGGAACCCATGAGCAGCTTCCCCTTCACCGCCTTCACCCGCAGGCCCGGCCTCAAGGCGGGGACCTGGGCGGATCTGCGAGACCGCCAGGTGGCCTCGGTCATCGGCTGGAAGCTTGTGGAGAACAGTCTGCAAGACATCGTTAAACTCAAGCTCGTGCGCGACGAAGAAGCCCTGTTTGCCCTGCTGGACAAGGACAGGGCGGAGGTCATCGTCTCGGGCCTACATACGGGCAGAGAAATCATCCGCCGCAATGGTTACACGGGCATGCGCGCCCTGCTGCCGCCCCTGGCCGATCCCCCCATGTACATTTACCTGAACAAGCGCCATGCCGCCCTCGTGCCCAGGCTGGCCGAGGCCCTGCGCGCGATGAAGCGCGAAGGCGTGATCGAGCGCCTGACCAGGGCCGGGCTATCTGAGGGAAAACCATGAACGGCGAACACCTGCGGGTCACGAATCCCCTGACCCTGCGCCTGCTCAAGCGCTTGCTTGTGTTCAGCGCGCTGCTCATCGTGCTTCTGGCCGGCGCGCGCGCCTGGTGGGAGTACCAGACCGCCCTGGCCGCCGTGCAGGAGGAGTTCGCGGTCATCGAGAGCACCAACGCCAAGAGCGTGGCCTCCTCTCTCTGGGACTATGACCGCGAGCACATGGACCTGCATGTGGAGGGCATCCGCCATTTCCGCTACATCTCCTACGCCAGCGTGTTCGACGCTTCAGGCGTCGTGGCCCAGTCCGGGGTGAGGAGGATCAAGGGCGTGCTGGACCGTGAGTTCCCGCTGTCCGTGGTCTACAACGGCAAACGCCAGGAACTGGGCGTGCTGCACGTCCAGGCCGACCTGGAGAGCTTGCGCGTTGCGGCCTGGCAAACCGCCCGGCGGGTGCTGGCCTACAACATAGCCCTGGTGCTTCTGGTGACCGGGCTCATGTTCTGGCTCACCCGCAGCATGATTTCCCGGCACTTGGCCGCCTTTGCGGCGCATCTGAGCACCTATAGCCTGGGCGGCGAGAACAAGCCCCTGGTCTTGGACAAGAAAAAAAGCTGGAGACGAACTGGACGTGCTGATGCGCGCCCTGAACAGCATGCAGGACGGACTCAGCGCATCCTACGGCCAGGTGCTTGCGGCCCAGGCCGAGGTGCGCAGCCTGGCGCGCTTCCCCCAGGAGAACCCGAACCCGGTGCTGCGCGTCGGGGCGGGGGGCCAGCTGCTCACAGCCAACCCGGCCAGCGCGGGCCTCTTGGCGCACCTCGGGGTGCAGGTGGGCCAAGCGCTGCCGGAGGAGTATGCCGCGATCATCGCCCGCGCCCTTGTCAGCGGGGAGATCCAGCGCTTTGAAATCAATTTTAGCGGGCGGACCGTCGACTTGGCGGCCAGCCCGGTCCCAGCGGAAGGCTTCGTCAACATCTACGGAATGGACATCACCCAACGCAAAGCGGCGGAAAACGCCCTGCGCAAGAGCGAGGCCATTCTCCAGGCGGCCATGGACCAGAGCCAGGCGGGCATCGCCATCGCCGATGCACCCAGCGGACGCCTGCGCTATGTGAACCGAGCCGGGCTGATGATCCTCGGCGAGGCCGGGGCCGTCAATGGTGCGGACGCCAGCCAGTATGTGGCCAGCTGGAAGATTCTGGACCTGGATGGCAGGCCGCTGGAGACTGCGGAGGTGCCCCTGGCGCGCGCGGTCATGTTCGGGGAGACGTCCGCCCGCGAGTTCATCCTCCGCCGGGCCGAGGGTGATGACCGCATCGTCTGGGCCAACGCCGCGCCCGTTCTGGATGAGCATGGCCGGGTCAGCGCGGGCATCGTGGTCTTCCTGGACATCACCCAGCGCAAGGCTGCCGAGGCGGCGCTGCGCAAAAGTGAGGAGACCTTCAGGGCCATGGTCGAGACCATGCCGCTGGCCATATACATGTCGACCGGAATGGAGCAGGTATCAACCTATGTGAATCCCACCTTCACCAAGCTCTTCGGCTATGTGCTGGAGGACGTGCCCAACGCCGCCAGCTGGTGGCCGCTGGCCTATCCCGATCAGGAGTACCGCCGCCAGATCATGGAGGAATGGACCCGCAGGGTGGAACGCGCCATCGAGACAAGGACAGCCATCGAGCCCCTGGAGGTCGTGTGCACCTGCAAGGACGGCTCGCATAAGACGATCTCCTGGGGCTTCATGTCCCTTGGGGAATTGAACTACGCCTATGGCCTGGATCTGACCGAACGCAAACTGGCCGAGGAGGCGCTGCGCAGGCAGGTCCTCGCTTTGACCCAGCCCTTGGACAGCCCGGCCTCCATGCGCTTTACGGAGCTGTTCAACCTTGAGGACATCCAGCGCATTCAGGACACCTTTGCCGAGTCCATGAGCGTCGCCTCCATCATCACCACCCCGGAAGGCGTGCCCATCACCAGACCGAGCAATTTCTGCCGCTTGTGCAGCGACATCATTCGCAAGACGGACAAGGGCTTGGCCAATTGCTACGCCTCCGACGCCGTGCTGGGCAGGCTCAACAGGGACGGCCCAACCATCAAACCCTGCCTGAGCGGCGGGTTGTGGGACGCTGGCGCGAGCATCAATGTCGGCGGCCAGCACATCGCCAACTGGCTCATCGGCCAGGTGCGCAATGAAGCCCAGGACGATGTAGTTATGCTCGGCTATGCCGATGAGATCGGCGCGGACCGGGCGGAGTTCAAGGCCGCCCTGGCCGAGGTGCCGGTCATGACCTCCGTGCAGTTCGACAAGGTGGCTAAAGCGCTGTTCCTGATGTCCTCCGAACTGTCGCTCCGGGCCTATCAGAATGCCCAGCAGGCGCGCTTCATTCATGAGCGCCAACTGGCCGAGGAGGAGGTGCGGCGCAACAATGTCCGGCTGCAGAGCCTGGTGCGCGTGCTGCAGCACAAGGCCAAGTCCGTGCAGGAGTTCCTTGACTTCAGCCTTGCCGAGGCCCTGGAGCTGACTGAGAGCCGCTTCGGCTACATCTACCATTACAACGAGAACCGCCGGGAATTCACACTCAACACCTGGTCCAGGGAGGTCATGGCCGAGTGCGCGGTCGCGGGCCCGCAGCAGGTCTACGAGCTGGACAGGACCGGCATCTGGGGCGAGGCCGTGCGCCAGAGAAGCCCCCTCATCGTCAACGACTTCCAGGCCGCCAACCCGCTGAAGCGCGGCTACCCCGAAGGCCATGTGGAGCTTCACAACTTCATGACCGTGCCGGTGTTCCAGGACGGGCAGATCGTGGCTGTGGCCGGGGTGGGCAACAAGAACAGCGAGTACCAGGAAACCGACCTGCGGCAGTTCTCCCTGCTCCTGGACGCCTGCTGGCAGGTGGTGGGCCGCCTGGACGCCGAGAAGAACGTGCTCAATTCCCTTCATGAGAAGGAGATCCTGCTCAAAGAGATCCACCACCGCGTGAAGAACAACTTGCAAATCATCTCCAGTCTGCTCTTTCTCCAAGCCGAGTACGTGGTCGATCCTCAAGACAAGGCCATGTTCGAGGAGAGCCAGAAGCGCATCTCGGCCATGGCCCTGGTGCACGAGGAACTCTACGGCTCGGCCGACCTGTCCAGCGTGGACATGGCCGACTACGTGCCCAGGCTGGTGGAGCGCGTGGTGGCCAGCGCGGACGTGCCCGTGCAGGTGGTGCTCGACGTGGAGGACATGCGCCTGCCGGTCACTCAGTCCATCCCCTGCGGGCTGGTGCTGAACGAGATGGTCATGAACGCCGTGAAGCACGCCTTCCGCAATGGCCGCAGCGGCCGCCTGCTCGTGTCCCTGACCCGCCGCCAGGGACAGTTGGAGCTGGCCGTGGAGGACAACGGGCCGGGCCTGCCGCAGGACTTCAGCCTTGAGAGCGTGTCCACCCTGGGGCTGAGCCTGATCACCAGCCTGGCCCGCCAGCTGGCGGGCAACGTCACGGCGCAGAACCAGGGCAACGGCGCGCGCTTTGCCCTGTCCTTCCCGGTGGAGGAGCTGTGACGGATGCTGCACTGATCTTGCTGGTGGCAGAACGCGAGCGCGCCCTCCGTTGAAGCGGCCCTGAGGGCTCTGCACAGCATGCGGCTGGGCGTGCTCAAGGTCTGTACCTTCCGCGCTCCCCACTGGACTGCAAGGCTGCGCCCGGACCGGGCGCGGCAATACTACGCAAAAATGGCGCGTATGGTTGCGCGATTGTGCCCGGACAGGTACATTGTGTAATAAAGGCGTTTTTGTTGTGCCGGGTTTGCGCTGGAAACAAGGGAGGGGGGAATGAAGCTGCCGCTTGGGAGACCCGGCATTTCCCTGTTTCTTTTTGTGGCGTTGACGCTGCTCTTCAACTGGCCGCTGCTCTCCATCCCCGCTTCGGACGGATTGTTCGGCTGGCTGTTTTGCGCCTGGGGTCTGGCCATTGCACTCTTGTTTCTGGCCGCGCATGGGTCCTGTGATGAGGAGGTCATGCCGGTGCCGCCCGGTTTCGCCCCAGGCTCTGGACCGGGTCCAGACCCAAGCCCTGCACCAGCCCCGGCGGGGGAGCTGAAGCAGGGCGGCGGCGCCAGCCCGGAGGACGGCGATGTTTAGTCCGTTCTTCGTGCTCCTGCTCCTGGCGGCTTACATCAGCTGCCTGTTCCTGCTGGCCCGCTGGGCCGAGCGGCGCTCCGACGCGGGCCGCCCGGTGACGGACAAGGCCTGGGTCTACGCCCTCTCGCTGGCCACCTACTGCACCAGCTGGACCTTCTACGGCTCCGTGGGCAAGGCCGTAGGCTCGGGGCTGATCTTCCTGACCATCTACATCGGGCCGACCCTGTGCGCCGCCCTGTGGTGGTGCATCCTGCGCAAGCTGGTGCGCATCAAGTCGAGCTACCACATCACGAGCATCGCCGACCTCCTGGCCGCGCGCTACGGCAAGAGCCACCGCATCGCGGCCCTGGCCACCGCCGTGGCCTTCCTCGGCAGCGTGCCTTACGTGGCCCTGCAGCTCAAGAGCGTCATCTCCACCTTCTCCCTGGTGGCCGGGGGCGACGCGCTGGTCCTTGATTTCATCGGTCCGCTGGTGGTGGGGCTGATGATCGTCTACACCATCCTGCTCGGCGTGCGGCGCATGGACCCCACCGACCGCCACCCCGGCATGGTCGCCACCATCACCGCCGAGGCCGTCATCAAGCTGGTGGCCCTGGTCAGCGTGGGCCTGTTCGCGGTGTATGGCCTGCACGCGGGCCTGGGCGACCTCATGACCAGCCTGCCGCCGGACCGCCTGGCGGCCATCTTGAGCCTGGGCGGGCCCGGCGCCACGGGCGGGTCGTCCTACGTCCTCTGGGCCAGCTATCTGCTGCTGGCCATGTCGGCCATCCTATTCCTGCCGCACCAGTTCCACCTGGCCGTGGTGGAGAATTCAAGCGAAAAGCACATCCGCACGGCCACCTGGGTCTTCCCGCTCTATATGCTGGTCATCAACGCCTTTGTGGTGCCCATCGCCATTGCGGGCATCTCCGCCGGGCTGGACCCGGCCCGGGGCGACATCTACGTGCTGGGGCTGCCCGCCCTGTACGGCAAGACCGGCCTCGCGTTGCTGGTGTTCCTGGGGGGGTTTTCCGCCGCCATGAGCATGGTCATGGTCTCGTCCATGACCAACGCGGTGATGCTGACAAACCATGTGCTGCTGCCGGTCATCGAGCGGGTGGCGGTCTTGGGCTTCCTGAAGCGCCGCCTGCTGCAGTGCCGCTGGGGCTGCGTGGCCTTCCTCATCCTGGTCTCCTACTGGTTCGAGCTGGCCGTGGGCGAGAGCTACATCCTGGTGAACATCGGCATCATCGCCTTCGGGGCGGTGTTGCAGTTCGCACCGGCCATCCTGGGCGGCATCTTCTGGCGCGGCGGCACCAGGGCCGGAGCCCTGGCCGGACTGAGCGTGGGCATCGTACTCTGGCTGCACACCATGTTTCTGCCCGCCTTTTCCCGTAGCGGCGTGTTCTGGGACGGGCCGGTGCGAAGCGGCCTGTTCGGGCTGTCCTGGCTGCGCGCCGAGGCCCTCTTCGGCCTGAGCACCCTGGACCCGGTGACCCACTCCGTGTTCTGGACCCTGACCTTCAACGTGGGTCTGTACGTCCTGGTGTCTCTCTTAAGCCGCCAAACGCGCGAGGAACTGGCCGTGCTGGGCGAGTTCACGGGCGAGGCGGCAGTGCGTGAGCGTGCGGGCGGAGCCCAGGTGGAGGCGGACATCGACCTGGCGGAAAAGTGTCGGCTCATGGAACGCATGCTCGTGGAATACATGCCCAAGAGCGAGGTGCAGGAGATCATCCTCGGCAGCATGCGCACCCTGGACCTCTTTGGGCGCGCCCAGATCTCCGTGCCCATGCTGGCCGCCCTCTACGCCGAGGTGGAGAAGGCCTTCTCCGGAGTGGTGGGAGCGGCCGCAGCCCACAAGGCCCTGGGCAAGGCCGGGGTCTTCACGCCGGAGGAAACCAGGATCCTGAGCGATATCTATGGCAGCATGCTGGCGGAGATGCGCATCACCCCGGACGAGCTGCTGCGCCGCGTGGACTATCACATCGAGCGCGAGCGCCTGCTGACCCGCCACGCCGACGAGCTCAAGCAGACCATCCGCCAGCGTGAGCTTGAGATTCTGGAGCGCAGGCGGGTGGAGGAGGCCCTGCGCAAGGCCGAGGAGAACTATCGCGGCATCTTTTTGAGCGCGCCCGAGGGCATTTTCCAGAGCACGCCGGACGGTCGTTTCGCCGTCGCCAACCCGGCCCTGGCCCGCATCCTGGGCTACGGCACGCCCGAGGAGCTCATGGCCCAGGTCACGGACATCGGCAGGCAGGTCTACGCCTATCCGCTGGGGCGGGCCAGATTCCTGCGGGTGCTCACCGAGACCGGACTTGTGGACGGCATGGAGATGGCCATGCGCAAGCGGGACGGCAGCCTCATCTGGTGTTCCCTCATCGCCCGGCCCGTGCGCGATGCCGACGGCAACCTGGTGCGCATCGACGGCATGCTCTCCGACGTTACCGAGCGCATAAAGGCTGTGCAGGAGCTGCGCGAGAGCGAGGTGCGCATCCGCGCCCTGTTCAACGCCACCTCGGACTCGGTCATCCTCATGGACACCGAGGGTGTCATCCTGGCCATCAACGCCCACGGGGCCAAGAGGCGCGGGTTGACCCCTGAGGACATGATCGGCCACTACATCTACGACCACCTCTCGCCCAACGCCGCCGAGATCCGCAGGCTGCAGACCCGGGAGGCCGTGCGCACCAGGAGTCCGCGCGCCTTTGAGGAGGAACGCGATGGGCTGTTCTACGCCATCAACCTCTACCCCATCCTGGACGCCGACGGCGTGCCCCGGCAGCTGGCCAGCTTCTCCCGCGACATCACGGCGCGAAAGGAGTCCGAGGCCATGATTCAGCGCCTGAACGAGAGCCTGGAACAGCGCGTACAGGAGCGCACCAAGCAGCTGGAAGAGGCCAACCTGGAGCTCAAGGAGACGCTTGAGCAGTTGGGCCGCACCCACAGGCAGCTGGTGGAGTCGGAGAAGATGGCCTCGCTTGGCGGGCTGGTGGCGGGTGTGGCGCACGAGATCAACACGCCAGTGGGCATCGGCGTCACTGCGGCCTCGCACCTGGAGGCCAAGACCAAGGTCATGCTGGAGGAATACCGCAGCGGCGGGCTCAAGCGCTCCAAGCTGGAGGAGTTTCTCGGCATGTGCGACGAGTCCACGCGCATGATCCTTGTGAACCTTCGCCGCGCCTCGGACCTGATCCGCAGCTTCAAGCAGGTGGCCGTGGACCGTTCCACCGAGGAGCGCCGCAGGTTCGGCCTGCGCAGCTACCTGGACGAGGTGCTGCTCTCCCTTCGTCCGCACCTGAAGAAGACCTCCATCACGGTATCCCTTGATTGCGACCCGCAACTTGAGATCGACTCCTATCCCGGCGCCTACTCCCAGATCATGACCAACCTGGTGATGAACTCCCTGGTGCACGCCTTTGACGAGGGCCAGACCGGGAGCATCAACATCCGCATCATCAGGGACGAAGACCGCTTGCACCTTTCCTTCAACGACGATGGCAAAGGCATTGCTCCCGAACACCTGGACAAAATATTTGAGCCATTCTACACTACAAAGCGAGGACGAGGGGGTACGGGCCTTGGCCTGCACATCCTCTACAACATCGTGACCCAGCGACTTGGCGGCACAGTGCATTGCGAGAGCGTTCAAGGCCAGGGGACCACCTTCACCCTGGATGTCCCGCTTGAAGGATCGAGGGAACAATGACCAACGAAGCGACCAACGAAACGACTGACGGGGCGACCGACGAATTGCTGTTTCAGGATGAGGCGCCCAAGCCGTCGGCTGGGCTGGACAGGGACTGCGCCCTGACGCAAGAAGGATCGTGGAAGGTCCTCGTTGTCGATGACGAGGCCGAGGTCCATGACGTGACCCGGCTGGTGCTCTCCGGCTTCAAGTACAAGGGCCGCCCGCTTAAGTTCATTTCCGCATACACCGGGCAGGAAGCGCGCGAGCTCATGGCCGCCAACCCGGACATCGCCGTGATCCTGCTTGACGTGGTCATGGAGGAGAACGACACGGGCCTGAAGCTCGTGCAGTACATCCGCGAGGTGGCCAAGAACCATTTCGTGCGCATCATCCTGCGCACCGGCCAGCCGGGCCAGGCCCCGGAAGAGCGCGTCATCGTCGAATACGACATCAACGACTACAAGGAAAAGACCGAGCTCACGGCCCAGAAGCTCATCACCACCATCGTCTCGGCCCTGCGCACCAGCTGCGACATCGCCACCATCGAGGCCAACCGCCGCGGCCTGGAGAAGATCATCGAGGCCTCGGAGAACATCTTCGAGCTGCAGTCGCTGGAGAAGTTCTCAACCGGCGTGCTGACCCAGATCACCTCCATTCTGGCCCTGGATCAGAACGCCATCCTCTGCCAGGCTTCGGGCTTCGCCGCGGTGAACCACATGGGCCAGTTCAACATCCTGGCCGCCACGGGCGAATTTCAGGCGCACATCCGCAAGAATGTGGCGGATGTCCTGCCGACCGACATCCACGAGATCGTCATCAAGGCCGTGCGGGAGCGCTCCAGCCTGTTCTACAACGGCAAGCACTACATCGGCTATTTCCGCAGCCGCAACGGCTCGGAGAGCGTCATCTACCTGGAGGGCTGCGCGCCGCTCTCCGACCTGGACCGCCAACTGGTGGAGATCTTCTTCGCCAACGTGTCCATCGCCTTTGACAACCTGCACCTGAACAAGGAAGTCGAGGACACCCAGCGCGAGATCATCCACACCCTGGGTGAGACCATCGAGTGGCGTTCGCACGAGACCGGCAACCACGTGCGCCGCGTGTCGGAGTACATCTACATCCTGGCGCTCAAGTACGGGCTGACCGAGGAGGAATCCAAGCTGCTGCGTCTGGCCGCGCCCATGCACGATGTCGGCAAGCTGGGCATCCCGGACAGCGTGTTGAACAAGCCCGGCCTGCTCTCGCCTGAAGAAGTGGCGCTCATCCGGACCCATCCGGCCATCGGTTTTGAGATCCTCAAGTCCTCGCAACGGCCCATGCTCAAGGCCGCGGCCATCATCGCCCTGCACCATCACGAGCGTTTCGACGGCACCGGCTATCCAACCGGCCTCAAGGGTGAGGATATCCACGTCTACGGCCGCCTGGCCTCCGTGGCCGATGTCTTCGACGCGCTCATGAGCGACCGCATCTACCGCCCGGCCTGGCCCGTGGACCAGGTGGTGGGGCATTTCAAGAAGGAGCGCGAGCGGCACTTCGACCCGCGCATGGCCGACATCCTGCTGGAGAACCTGGACGAATTCCTGTCCATCCGCACGGCCTACAAGGACTAGCCCGGCCCCTCGCCCCTGTCATCTCCCGCGCGCAGCCAAAGTAAAAGGGCGGCTCCGAAAAGCCGCCCTTGTTGTTGTCTGTTGTGGTCTGCCGCTTGCCGCAGCCTACTGGCCAGCCTCGTCTTCCTCCCGGCCCAGCTCCAGCAGCCGCGTGGCGTAGGCCTGGCGCAGCTCCTCCATGTAGGCCGTGTCGATGGGGCCCTTCCAGGTGACGACCTCGTTGTAGCGCTTGGGGATCTTGGCGCTCATGGGGTCGCAACCCGTGCGCAGGCGCAGACGCCAGCGCAGCTTCTGGATGGCCTCGCCAGCCTTGGTCAGATTGTCGGCCACATTCTGGAGACCAAGGCTGGAGAGCGCGGCCTTGAGGCGCTCCTCGGTGTAGACCCCGCGCGCGAACAGACAGCCCACCACGCTTGTGAGCACGCAGCGGCTGGCCTCGTCCTTGACGAATCCAGCCACGATCTTGCCCGCGTCCTTGTCCTGCTGCTTCTGGTCGGCGGAGTAGGCGCTGGAGTCCAGGTGCGAGTGGCGGAAGCTCAAGGTCTCGGACACGAAGAAGGTCTCGCCCGTGGCGTAGCCCGCCATCTCCTGGCCCAGCACGCAGGCGAAGTCCTCGCCGTTGTAGTGCTTGGCCGCGACCAGGGTGCCCTGGGCCAGCAGGCGGTAGAACTCGTTGGTGGCGGCGCCCAGGTGGCCTATTGCCACCTTGTAGCCCTCAGCCTCACCAAAGGACAGCGGTGTCAGGGTCTCGGCCTCGGTGATGAGCCCCTTCTCCATGGCCTCCGTGGCCCAGGCCAGGGCCACGCCGCTGCTCATGCAGTCCAGGCCCTCGCGCTCAACGGCATCCATGAGGCCCAGCACCTTGAAGCCGTCGCCAAAGCCGAGCATGGACCCCAGGGCGAAGATGGGCTCGTAGTCGTAGGCCACCTGCTTGTACAGGTAGCGGTTGTCGGCCATGAACTTCTCGCGCAGGTAGCCGATGTGGATGCAGCCCACCGGGCAGCCGGAACAGGCGGTGTTCCGGAGCAGCATGTCCTTGGCGAATTTCTCGCCGCTGATGCCGTCGATGCGCTCGGGGTCGCTGGTGGCCTGGAGGTTGCGCCAGGGCAGGGACTTGAGCGCATCCAGCGCGGCCACGTTCCCGGCGGTGCCCAGGTCGTGGTACTTGCTCATCATGGAGGTCTCGGTGAGCTGGTCATAAATCTCGTGGAAGCACTTGGCGTACTGCTTGCCCTCGGGCAGCGGGAAGGAGGCGTCGCCCACCACGGCGATTGCCTTCAGATTCTTGCCGCCCATGACCGCGCCGGCGCCCAGCCGCCCGAAATGCCGGTACGTGTCCACGTTGATGCAGGCGTAAGCGCAGCCGTTCTCGCCCGCCGGGCCGATGCGCAGGATGCTGCGCGTGCCGCTGCCCGGCAGCATGTGCCGGAGCATCTTGCCCGTGGTGAACACGTCCTTGCCCCAGAGAAACGGCGCGTCCTTGATCTCCATGTGCCGCGAGCCCACGGAGAGCACGCAGGGCCGGTCGGCGCGGCCCACGATGACCAGGGCGTCCATGTCCGCGAAGCGCAGGGCCAGGGCGCTGCGCCCGCCCGCGTGGGACTCGGCGTACTGGCCGTGATAAGGCGAGAGGAAGCCGCACACGGTCTTGCTCATGAGCGGGAAGTAGCCCGTGAGCGGGCCGATGGCAAAGATCAGCGGCTGCTTGGGGTCGTTCCAGGGGGCCGCCATGTCGCCGTACTTCTCAAAAAGCATGGCCGCCAGGCCCGAGCCGCCGATGTAGGTCTCGCGGCCGGGAAGGTCGACGATGTGGGCCTTGCGGATGGTGAGGTCCACCAAGAGGATGCGGAAGTCGTTGCGTATCATTCCGCCACCTCCTGCACGAAATTCGCCTGGCCCTTTTCGGCCAGCTCCAGGCAATTGTGCGGGCAGAAGGAAACGCAGCGCCCGCAGTGGATGCACATGTACGGATTGTTCAGCTCGTCCTGGACGATGGCGTTCACCGGGCAGGCCGCCACGCATTTGCCGCAGCGGATGCACAGCTTGCGGTCCTGCTTGACGCCGCCGTCGCTCTTGCGCGGGGTAAGCGAGCCCGTGGGGCAGGCCGCGGCGCATGGAGGCGGATCGCAGGCCAGGCAGACGCGCGCTTCAAAGCCGGTGGATATGCCGCCGGAAGAGCCGATGCGGATGCCTGCGGTGTACCACGACAGGCGCTTGTGCACCAGCCGCGCGCAGGCCAGCGAGCAGCTCTGGCAGCCGATGCAGCGGTCCATGCGCGCCGCGAAGAAGGTCTTCATCTGGGGTTGCCTCCGAAATAGCTGAATACACGGGGATGGGGCTCTTGGCGGCCCCGGTACGTCGTCCTTTAAGCGGGCTTGGGCTGAAGGTCCAGCACCATGTCCACCAGCTCCTCGTCGGGGTTGACGCTGACCACGAAGCCGAACTTCTTACTCAGGCCCTGCATGGCCTTGTTCTCGATCATGGTCTGGCCCTTGATGTGGTGCGTGCCCCGGCCCTTGGTGTAGCTGATCATCTTCTGGAAGAGCACGCTGCCCAGACCCGTGCCCTTCTGGTCCGAGCGGACGACGATGGCGAACTCAGCCTCGGAGTTGTCCGGCTTGGTGGCCGTGCGCACCACGCCAAGGGTCTCCGGCAGGCCGCCCTCGCTCACCGCCGTGGCGATGAAGGCCATCTCGCGGTCGTAGTCGATCTGGGTGAAGCGGGCCATGTCCTTGTGGTCGAAGTCGCGCCGGACCACGCCGAAGAAGCGCAGGCGCAGGTCCTCGTCGGAGAGCTTGGCTATGAAATCGCGGTGGGCGGGCTCGTCCTCGGGGCGGATGGGCCGCAGCGTGACCTTGCGGCCATTCTTCAGCACCACGCACTCCTCAAGCTCCCTGGGGTAGGGGCGGATGGCCAGGCGCTCCGCCCCGGGACGCGACTCCGGCGCCACCTGCACCTTGGCCCCCAGCGAGAGCACGCCCGCGTCGTCGGCGTAGAGCGGGTTGATGTCCAGCGCGCAGATCTGCGGCACGTCGATGATCAGTTGCGAGATCTGGATGATGGTCAGGCAGATGTCGTCGATGTCCGCCGCCGGATGCTGGGGCGTGCCGTGCAGCAGATTGAAGATGCGTGTGCGGCTGATGAGCTCGCGGGCCAGGCTCATGTTCAGTGGCGGCAGGGTCACGGCGCGGTCGCGGATCATCTCGCGCGCCACGCCGCCGTGGCCAAAGGCGATGACCGGCCCGAAGACCTCGTCCAGGTGGGCCGAGACGAAGAGCTCGTGCGCGCCGATGCGCCGGCCCATCTTCTGCACCACGAAGCCCTCCACGTAGGCGTCGGGCCGCTGGCGCGAAACGCGCGCCAGGATGCTGGCCGCGGCCTCCCAGACCTTGTCCGGGCCCTCCAGGTCCAGGTACACCCCGCCCACCTCCTGGGGCTGGCTGATCTGCGGGCTTTTCAGCTTCAGCGCCACGGGGTAGCCCAGCTCGTCGGCGGCGATGACCGCCTCGCGCGCGCTGGTGGCGCTCTGGGTCTCGACCACGGGGATGCCGTAGGCCGTGAGCACGTCCTTGGCCTCGGCCGGGGTGAGCGCGCTTCTGCCCTCGGCCAGGGCCCGGGCGCACACGGCGCGCGCGCCGGTGGTGTCGGGGAAGAAGTCCGTGGGCAGGGAGTCCGGGGTCTGGATGAGCATTTCCTGGTTCTTCTGGAATTGCACCATGTAGAGGAACGCGCGGATGGCCTGCTCCGGGGTCTCGTAGGTGGGCACCCCGGCATCGGCGAACACCGTGCGGGCCTCCTGCGCCAGGTCCGAGCCGAGCCAGGAGGTGAGCACCATGCGCTTGGCCTTTTTGGCGGCCAGGGCCACGGCCTGGGCCGTTTCCACCCCGGTGAGCCCGGCAAAGGGCACGTGCAGCAGCAGCACCGCGTCCACGCCCGGGTCGGTGAGCACGGTCTTCAAGATCTCCGTCCAATCCATGGGCTTGGCCCCGAAGGGCAGGCCCAGGGGGTTGGCCACCAGGCCTCCGGCCAAAAGCTTGTCCAGGGCCTGGGCCGTTTCGTCGGAGAAGCGCGCCAGCCGCCCGCCGTGGGACAATAGCGCGTCCGCCGCCATGATGCCTGCCGAGGCCCCGTTGACCATGATGGCCAGGCGGTCGCCGCGCACCGGCTTGGCCCCGGCCAGGGTCTGGGCGGCGTCAAAGAGGCCGTCGATGTTCTCCACGCGCAACATGCCCGCGCGGCGGAAAGCCACGTCGTACACCTCGTCGGAGGTGGCGTTGAGCTCCCGGGGCAGGGAGCTTGCGCCATTGGCGGCGCCGGTGCCCTCCATGGCCGCCAGTTCGGCCAGGGCGCTTTGCAGGGCCTGGCCGGGCCGCAGCGCCAGCACGGGCTTGTTGCGCGAGGCGGCCCTGGCGGCGGAGACGAATCCGCGGGCGTCCTGGATGGACTCCACGTAAAGCAGGATCGAGCGCACCAGCGGATCGCTGCCCAGGTAGTCCATGATGTCGGCGAAGCTGATGTCGATCTGCGCGCCGAGCGAGATCATGTGCGAGAAGCCGATGCCGTGGCTCTTGGCCCAGTCCAGAACCGTGGTGAACAGGCTGTCGGACTGGGACAAAAAGGCCGTCTTGCCGGGCAGGCTGGCGGTGTGGGCCAGGCTGGCGTTCAGGTTCAGCGAGGGCACGATGAGGCCCATGCACTTGGGCCCCAGGATGCGCAAGGACGGCGACTGGGCCGCTTCAAGCAGCTCGGCCCGGAGCCGGGAGCGGCTCTTCTCGTCCAACCGGGCGTAGCCGGGGCCCATGAGCACCACCGAGCGGGTGCCGCGCTTGCGCAGGGCGTCCACGATGGCCGGGGCCTTCTGGAGCGGTCGGCAGACGATGGCCAGATCCGGGGTTTTGGGCAGGTCGGCCACGGTGGAGTAGGTCAGCACCCCGGCGATGGCCTCGGCCTCGAAGCTCACGGGCATCACCGGGCCGGAGAAGCCTCCGCCCATGAGGTTCTTCATGACCAGATGCCCGATGTTGCCGGGCTCGTTGGTCGCGCCGATGACCGCAACGGCCTTGGGGCTGAAAAGGGAATCAAGATTGGTCAGGCTCATGCGGCCCCCGCGTTGCGCGCCCTGGGCGGTAAGAATTCGTTACGTGTCTGGTTCTTTGTCCCTGATAGCCCAAAGGGGGCGCGTAGCGCAACACCGTTGCGCCCACGCAGGCGATTTGCCGCCGTCCAGAGGGGCGTTAAGATTTGCGTCATTTCCTCCGATAAGAGAGGATATGCTGTTGTCCCTCGTCCCAAGGAGATGGGCATGAACATCCTCACGACGTCCACCACGCAAACCGTTACTGCGGAAAGCAGCTCCTGGGCCGCCAGCCTCGCCACTGCGGCCCGGAAAACCCAGGGCAGCCTGAACCTGGCCGCCACTTCCTCCTCGTCCGATGGCGCCAGCGACTCCGGCGACACCGTCACCATCTCCGACGAGGCCAAGAACCTGGCCGCCCAGGCCAGCTCCACAGACTCGGAATCGACTGCCGAAACCACGGTTGAAAAGATCCAGAAGATGATCAAAGAAGTGCAGCAGCAGATCAAACAAGCCCAGAACGACCCCAGCCTGAGCAAGGACGAGCGCACGGCCAAGGTCCAACTGCTCCAGGCAGAGCTCCTGCTTCTGCAAACAGAACTCGCCAAGCAGGAGTCCGGCAGCAGCGTCCTCGGCGGCACCCCAGCCGCAGGCATGGCCAACAGCCTGACCTAGATCCGGACAGCCGAGACCACGCGTTGCGCGCGCGCCAGCAAGGGTATATGTTCCGGCCATACCTGGGAGGTCGCCATGAGCACGCTGTTCAGCCCCTTCGCCCTCGGCCCGCTGACCCTCGAAAACCGCATCGTCATCCCCCCCATGTGCCAGTACTCCTCAAAGGACGGCCAGGCCAACGACTGGCACCTGGCCCACTACGGCACGCTTTCCCTGTCCGGCGCAGGGCTTCTGATCATTGAGGCCACCGCAGTGACCCCGGAGGGCCGCATCTCCTGGGCGGACCTGGGCCTGTGGTCGGACGAGTGCGAAAACGCGCTCTCCCGCGTGCTCGCCTTCATCCGCGCGAACTCGCCCATCCGCGTTGCCATACAGCTGGCCCACGCCGGGCGCAAAGGCTCCTGCGACCTGCCGTGGAAAGGCGGCGGAAACATCCCCTCCGGCGACCCCGACGGCTGGACCACCCTGGCCCCCTCGCCCCTGTGCTACACCCCGGGCGACGAGCCGCCCCAGGCCCTGGACGAGCCGGGCCTGCGCCGCCTGCGCGAAGCCTTCGCCCTGGCGGGCCTGCGCGCCGTAAAACTGGGCGTGGACTGCGTGGAGCTGCACTGCGCCCACGGCTACCTGCTGCACGAGTTCCTCTCGCCGCTCTCCAACCACCGCTCCGATGACTACGGCGGCAGCCTGGAAAACCGCATGCGCCTGCCGCTCCAGGTCTTCCAGGCCCTGCGCGCGGTGCTGCCCGCACACATCCCGCTTGGCGTGCGCATCTCCGCCACGGACTGGGTACAAGGCGGCTGGGACGACGAGCAAAGCGTGGTCTTCGCCCGCAGGCTCGAAGAACTCGGCGCGGCCTATATCCACGTGTCCAGCGGCGGCCTTGCCCCGGAACAGAAAATTCCCGTGGGGCCGGGCTACCAACTGCCCCTGGCCGAGCGCATCAAGGCCGAGACTGGACTGCCCGTCATGGCCGTGGGGCTCATCACCGAGCCCAAACAGGCCGAAAATATCATCGCCAGCAGTCAGGCCGACCTCGTGGCCCTGGGCCGAGCCATGCTCTACAACCCGCGCTGGGCATGGCACGCGGCGGCAGAACTGGGCGGACAAGTCTACGCCCCGCCGCAATACCTGCGCTGCCAACCCCATGGGCTGGAGCACCTGTTCCGCGACTGAGCCTGGAGCCTGGGATGCCTCCGGCGGCCGGGGCCGGGGAGTGCCTCCGGCGGCCTGGGGCCTGAGGCCCCCGGACCCCCCTTGGGCCTGGGCCGGGGTGGCTGGGGCGGATGCTTGGCTGGGCTGGCCGCAAACAATGTGCGCGAGTTTTTGAGCGGGGACGCTCAAAAACTCGCGCACGGTTGGCCCCTCATTGAGAGGGTTGGTGCAGAAGGCCAAGAGAAAGACACTCTCTCGTGATTCCCCAAAGAAAGCCGAAAGGGCTGTTTCAGGTTCCTCCTGAAACAGCCCTTTCGGCGCAATGGGGGGGTCTGGGGGGCCTCAGGCCCCACAGCGGGGTCCAGGGGCAGCGCCCCTGGCCTCTTACTCGTCTTTCAGCAGGCGCACTTCGCGTTGCGGGAAGGGGATGGACACGCCGCCGGAGTTGAAGGCGTCCCAGATGGCCAGAAGCACGTTGCCGCGCACGTTGGCGATGCCGTTTTGCGGGTCTTCGATCCAGAAGCCCACGGACAGGTTGACGCTGGAGTCGGCGAAGCTGTCGATGCGGGCGAGCGGGCTTGGCTCGGCCAGCACGCGCGGGGTGCTGGCGGCGGCCTGCTCCATGAGCTGCATGGCGATGCGCGGGTCTCCGGCGTAGGCCACGCCCACCTCGGCCCGGAGAAACAGGCGCGAGTCGTTGTAGCTTAAGTTGATGACCTCGTTGCCGATCAGGTTCTCGTTGGGGATGAGGTAGGCCTTGCCGTCCAGGGTCTCGACCGCGGCATAGCGGGCGTTGATCTGGGCGATGCGCCCCTGCACTCCGCCGATCTCGATGACGTCGCCGGGCTTGAGGGACTTGTCCAGCAGCAGGATGATGCCGGAGACGAGGTTGGAGAAGATCTTTTGCAGGCCGAAGCCGACGCCCACGCCGACAGCGCCGCTGAACACGGTCAGGCTGGTGAGGTCCACGCCAACAGTGGACAGGGTGATGGTGATGGCCAGGGCGTAAAGGCCGAAGCTTGCCCCCTTGGCGAAGAGCACCTGGGCTGAGGGCGAGAGGTCCTGGGCCTTTTGCAGCCTGTCGTCGGTCATGCTGGCGAGCATGCGCGCGGCCTGCATGAGCAGCACGAAGAGCACGGCTCCCTTGATGATGAGCAACAGTGAGAGGTGGGATTTGCCCATGGAGAAGCCCAGGTCGTCCAGAAACTCCAGTGCCTGGGTCTCCACGTCGAGCGCGTGCAGCACGGCCATGACCCAGATCGTCCAGGCCACCAGTCGGCCCAGAAGACGGCTTTTGATGAGCGTGCCCGCAACGTGCGCCGCCACCCAGGCCAGGGCGATCGAGGCGGAGATTGACAGCACCTTGTGCGGCAGCTTGGAGAACCGGGCGGCGGCGTCGGCCATGAGCAGGAGCGCGCCGGAGATACCGGCCCAGGAGCATTGCTTGAGTTCGGTCATCATGGGCGCGATGCGCGCATCGGCCTGCCAGCCCGAAGGGGGTGGGGCTTTCCTGTCATCCAGCTTGAAAATGCGGGTGATGGCCCAGGCCGCCAGGCACAGGGCCACGGCCAGCGAGGCCTGCAGCAGCGCGGCCTTTGTTCCCAGGTGCTGGCCCACCCAGGCCTGGATGCGGTCGGCCCACTCGGCGATGTCGCCGGAAAAGACGATTTCAGTCATGCATTGACTCCTTCAAGTCTGGCCCTGCGCGGGGAGCTCGTCAACGTGGGATTTCCCTCAGCGGGGGAAAAACCAGGGCGAGCCCAGGTGCAGGTCGGCCCAGGCGCCCAGAAAAACGAATACCGCAATGACGCCGTTCAGGGTGAAGAAGGCCACGTTTACCTTGGACAGGTCGCCGGGGTGGATGAGCTTGTGCTCCCAGACCAGGATGCCGCCCACCAAAAGCGCGATGGCGGAAAAGACGATGCCGAGCCCTGCGTACCATCCTGCCATGGGGAACAAAATAGCGGCGGCGCCGTGGGTCCAGGAGGACGCGAACAGCGCGCGCGGCACGCCCTGCACGGCGGGCAGGGAGAACAGGCCCTGGCTGCGGTCGAACTCCGCGTCCTGGCAGGCGTAGAGGATGTCGAACCCGGCCACCCAGAAGGTCACGGCGAAGAACAACAGCACCGCCGGGTAGCCCAGGTGCAGCGGCTGCACGGCCAGCCATCCGGCCACCGGGGCCAGGCCCAGCACGCTGCCAAGCACGAAGTGGCACATGGGCGTGAAGCGCTTGGTGTGGCTGTAGAAGGCGCTCCAGGCCAGGGCCACGGGCGAGAGCAGGAAGCAGGTGTTGTTCAGCGCCGCGCAGGCCGTGGTGAAGATGATCATGCAGGCGAAGATGAAGCGCTTGGTGAACTCCACGGACAGCTCGCCGGTGACCAGCGGGCGGCCCTGGGTGCGCGGGTTCTTGCTGTCGATGTCCACGTCGGCCAGGCGGTTGTACGCCATGGCGAACGAACGCACGGCGATCATGGCGATGGTCAGGGGCAGGAGCACGTCCCAGCCGGGCATGGACCAGGTGGCTGCTGCGGTGATGGGAGAACCCACCGGAGGGACGGACCGCGAGGCCAGAAAGGCTCCGGTGAAGGCAAAGGGCAGGGCGAACACGGAGTGCTCGATCTTGATCATGCGGAAGGTGGCCAGGGTGTCTCGCAGCAGGCTCACGGGAAGTCCTTGGGGTTAGTATTCGTTGACGAGCACGGCCCCGCCAAAGAGCAGGGCCACGCCGACTAGGCGTTGCCAGGAGGCCTCGCGAATAGCGAAGCCGAGGGCTCCGTGGTGGTCCAGCAGCACCGAGGCCACGAGTTGTCCGGCGATGATCCAGGCCATGAGGCCGGTGGCGCCGAGCTTGAAGGCCAGGATGACGGTGACGGTGACGAAGAAGGCGCCCAGAATGCCACCCAGCCAGGTCCAGGCCGGGGCCTGCGCTGCCATGGCCAGGCTGGGCAGGGGTACGCGCGTGGCCAGGACGAACAGCAACAGCGCCACGCTGCCCACCACGAAACTGACCAGGGAGGCCAACAGCGGGTCGCCCAGATATTCGCGCAGGCGTGCGTTGATGCCTGCCTGCACGGGCATGAGCGCCCCGGCCAAGAGCGCGGTGAGCATGATCAAGGGCCGCATAGGGCCTCCTTTGGTTGCGACACGTGACGGCAACTTCTGGCTGCGGGCCGCCTGGCCTCAGGGCCGGGCCGGGCTGCCGGTCGCCGGGGCTGCGGGCACGCGTCCGCCCAGGCGCTCGGCACCGGGCTCCGGAGCGGGCGGGCCATCGGCTGGCGAGCGCCCGGCGATGCGCTCGGGCGAGGTCTCCGCAGGCGCTGGGGCGGTTGTCGCAGGGGTGCGACCGGCCAGGCGTTCCGTTTCCGCAGGGGTCTGGCCGGAGGCGTTGGCTTTGGCGGTGTCGTTGTTGCCGCCGCCTGTGCCACCTTCAACGCCGGGTTCGTCCTTGGTGTCCATGACCTCCTGGAAGTCCTCGATGGCGATGCCCCGGCGCACCATGATGTTGTGGATGAGCCCCGCCCGGAAGGTCACGTACTTCTGGTCGCTGGTGGCCACAAAGCGGATGGGGTTGGGCAGCACGGCGGCCAGGCGCGCGGCCTCCATGGTCGAAAGCTGGCTTGCGGGCTTGCCGAAGTAGTGGCGCGCGGCGGCCTCGACGCCGAAGATGCCGTCGCCCCACTCGGCCACGTTGACGTAGAGTTCCAGGATGCGGCGCTTACTGAGGGCGCGCTCCAGCCGCCAGGTCAGGATGGCCTCCTTGAACTTGCGGGTCAGGCTCTTCTCCGGCGAGAGGAACAGGTTCTTGGTCAGCTGCTGGCTGATGGTGCTGGCCCCGGCCTTGAAGCGCCCGGCCTTCATGTTCTTCTCCATGGCCTGCTCCAGCGCGTCGAAGTCAAACCCCTCGTGCTGGTAGAATTTGTCGTCCTCGCCGATGAGCACGGCCTTGAGGAGCGCGGGCGAGACCTGGCTTAAGGGCACCCAGCGCTTGGTGATGTGCTTCTTCTGGCCCTTTTCGGCCCACTGGGCCTCGCGCCAGAGCATGAACGCGGTCTTGTCCGGGTTCTTCTTGGCGTACTCGCCCACGTCGGGGTAGACGAAATAGAAGCCCACAAAGGCCATGGCCCCGAGCAGGGCCAGCAGCACGAGCCTCTTGATCAGCTTGCGCACCGATGCTCCTTGGTTGGCAGGTTCAAGCCTGTTCTCTTTACCCAAAAACGGGGCGGGCGTCCATGCTCTGGGCCGGGGAGGCCTCCCTCGCGCCGGAGGCGCTCACTGCTGCTTCGACAGCCAGCCCTTGCGCCGGAAGAACAGCACCATGGCCGTCACCGTGCTGGCCATGACCCCAAGCACCACGAAGTAGCCGTACTGCGTCTCCAGCTCCGGCATGTGCTTGAAGTTCATGCCGTAGAGCGAGGCCAGGAAACTTAGGGGGATGAAGATGGTGGAGATCATGGTCAGCACCTTCATGGTCTCGTTGAGCTTCAGGCTGACGTTTGAGAGGTACAGGTCGAGCATGCCGGAGAGCATGTCGCGGAAGGTGTCCACCGTGTCCATGACCTGGATGATGTGGTCGTACACGTCGCGCAAATAGACATCGGTGGCGTCCTTGATGAGCTGGTTGCCGTTCTTTTCCAGCCGGGACACCACCTCGCGCAGGGGCCAGATGAACCGGCGCAGGAACAGGGCCTCGCGGCGCAGGCCGTGGATGGTCTCCAGCTCGGCCGGGGTGGGCGACAAAAGCAGCGCCTCCTCCACCTCCTCGATGTCCTCGCCCATGCGCTCCAGCACCACGAAATAGTTGTCCACAATGGCGTCGATAAGGGCGTACATGAGATAATCCGGCCCGCTCTTGGCCAGCTTGCCGCTCCCGGTCAGGAGCCTTTTGCGCACCTCGCCGAAGACGTCGCCGCCGCCCTTTTCCTGGAAGGTCAGCAGGATGTTCTCCTTGAGCACGAAGCTGACCTGCTCGTCCTCGATGGTGCGCTCCTCCTCGTCGTAGCGCAGCATCTTGAGCACCACGAAGAGCGCGCCGTCCAGCTCGTCGAGCTTGGGCCGCTGGCCGGTGTGGGCGATGTCCTCCAGCACCAGGGGGTGCAGGTGGAAGATCTCGCCCAGCCGGGTGAGCCACTCCGGGTCGTGCAGGCCGTCGAGGTTGATCCAGGTCAGGCCGGGGGCATCCACAAAGTCGGCGCAGGCTTCGGGACTGGCTGGCCTGCTCTGGCGCACGCCGTCCTCGCCCACGTGGATGGCCTCCAGGGTCACGGCCTTGGTCTGGTCGCGGCCCACGTAGGTGACGGTGCCGGGCGGCAGGCCCTTTTTGCTGATGCGGCGGTGCAGGGACTCGAACATGGGCGGCCTCCTCATGCGGGCGTGCGCGGGCGGGTAACGCCATCGCGGGCAACGCCATCTTGGGCGCGAGCATAACCGGGATGCGCGGGCGCGTACAGGGGCGCCTCGGCAGGGTGCTTGGGAGGGTGCTCGGAGGTGGGCTGGTGAAGCGCCGTTCTAAAACCCCGAAGGGGGCCGCGTCGTGCAGGCCTCCGGCAAGGCCAAGCGGCAGTCGCACCACATCGCCCCGCACCGGCAACAGGTTTTCCCTGTCCCTCACAAGCCGAAAGCTCTGTTTCAGGTCTTCCTGAAACAGAGCTTTCGGCGCACTGGGGATTCCAAAGGGACTCGTCCCTTTGGCCGCCGGAGGCATCTTCTCTCCCAAAAAACGGAAAAGCGGGGGCGGCCGATCCGCCCCCGCAACCCCGGATGATTCCTGAGTCGGCGCTACTGACCCAGGAGGTCCTTCTTGCCATCCACCAGGCTGGTGATCACGGTCGGATCCGCCAGCGTGGAGGTGTCGCCGAAGTCGTCGATCTGTCCTGCGGCGATTTTGCGCAGGATGCGACGCATGATTTTTCCCGAGCGGGTCTTCGGCAACCCGTCGGCGAACTGAATGACTTCCGGCGTGGCGATGGGTCCGATCTCCTTGCGCACGTGGCCCACAAGCTCCTTGCGCAGCGCGTCGGACTCCTCGATGCCAGCCTTGAGCGTGACGTAAGCGTAAATGCCCTGGCCCTTGATGTGGTGCGGCATGCCCACAACCGCGGCCTCGGCCACGTTGGGGTTCGACACCAGGGCCGATTCGATCTCGGCCGTGCCCAGGCGGTGTCCGCTCACGTTGATCACGTCGTCCAGACGACCCATAATCCAGAAGTAGCCGTCCTTGTCAACCCTTGCGCCGTCACCGGCCTCGTACATGCCCTTGAAGCGGTCGAAGTAGGTCTTGCGGTAGCGCTCGGGATCGCCGAAGACGCCGCGCAGCATACCCGGCCAGGGCTTCTTGATCACCAGGTGGCCGCCCTCGTCCGGGCCGGCGTCTGTGCCGTCGGCGCGGATGATGGCCGCGGCGATGCCGGGCAGGGCGCGGGTGGCGGAGCCTGGCTTGAGCGGGGTTGCGCCGGGCAGTGCGCTGATCATGATGCCGCCGGTCTCGGTCTGCCACCAGGTGTCCACGATGGGGATGCGCCCACCGCCGATGTTCTCGTGGTACCACATCCAGGCTTCGGGGTTGATGGGCTCGCCCACGCTGCCCAGGATGCGCAGAGAGGAGAGGTCATGCTTCTTGGGCCACTCGGTGCCTTCGCGCATGAGGGCGCGGATGGCCGTGGGCGCGGTGTAGAAGATGTTGACCTTGAACTTCTCGACGATTTTCCAGAAGCGGTCCGGCTTGGGAAAGCTCGGCACGCCCTCGAACATGATGCTGGTGCCGCCAAGGGCCAGGGGGCCGTAGACGATGTAGCTGTGGCCGGTGATCCAGCCGACGTCGGCGGTGCACATGTAGACGTCGTCGTCCTTCAGGTCGAACACCCACTGGGTGGTGTGCGCGGCGTAGGTGAGGTACCCGCCGGTGGTGTGCACCACGCCCTTGGGCTTGCCGGTGGAGCCGGAGGTGTACAGGATGAACAGCGGGTCCTCGGCGTCCATCTTCTCGTAGGGGCAGTCGCTGGTGATGTCCTCTGCGGCTATGGCCTCGTTCCACCAGACGTCGCGGCCTTCGACCATGCGGATCTCGTTGCCCGCGCGCTTGACCACCACCACCTGCTCCACGCTGGGGCAGGTCTTGAGCGCCTCGTCCACGTTGCCCTTGAGCGGGATGGCGCGGCCGCCGCGCAGCACGGCGTCGGCGGTGAGGAGCACCTTGGCCTGGCAGTCGTCGATGCGGTTCTGCAGGCTGACGGCGGAGAAGCCGGCGAAGACGATGGAGTGGGTGGCGCCGATGCGCGTGCAGGCCAGCATGGCGATGGCCAGCTCCGGGATCATGGGCAGGTAGATGGCGACGCGGTCGCCGCGCTTGACGCCCAGCTTCTTCAAGAGGTTGGCGCAGCGGCAAACCTCGGAATGCAGCATCTGATAGGTGTAGACCTTGACGTCTTCCTCGGGCTCGCCCTGCCAGATGATTGCGGCCTTGTTGCGGCGTCCGTCGGTAAGATGGCGGTCCAGGCAGTTGGCCGAGATGTTCAGCTTGCCGTCGGAAAACCATTCGATCTTCGGAGTGATCATGTCGGCTTCGAGGACCTTGGTGAAGGGCTTGTCCCAGGTGATGAGCTCGCGTGCGCGCTCAGCCCAGAAGCCTTCAGGATCTTCGTCAGCCTTCTTGTACAGGGCCTCGTACTCGGCCATGCTCTTCACATAGGCGTTTTCCTGGGCGGCTTTGGAGGGGTTGAAGGTCAGTCCTGCCTGCTGCAAGCTTTCGATCTTGTTCTCTTCGTCGCTCATGCGTCACTCCTGCCTTGTCGTTTTTGTGCCTGTCCCGGCACATGGCCCTTAGGCGGGGCTGCCGGGGGCGCGGTTCGTTTCCTTGCCCCGGACTTACCCGCTGAAGCAAGCCTCTGGCGCTCTTTTTTAGGTAAACGGTGAAAAACGCGGAGTGAACGGCAGAAGGGACCGGATGTGCCCCGAAAGTGCGCTGAAAACGTTCGATATGTGCGATTTTTCACGAGAAGAAGGCCGCTCGGATAATTCCGAGCGGCAGACGCACCGGGCTTGCCCAGGCAATGTGGGGCGGCGGCGGGGGCTTGCGCTGCCCGGTCGCCAAAGATCGTTTCCCCGCTTCAGCCCTGCACGATCCGCTGGAACGTCAGCTCCGGCAGCATGGCCCAGGCGGGCGGCGGGGCGCAACGATTCGCGCCGCTGCCCTGCGGCTTGCGGGACGCCAGGCGCGCCAGGCAGGCTGCGCAGAGGGTACCGTCAGAATCCTCAAAGAGGTGGTCGGTGCGGTTGATGTGGTGCCCGCAGGCGGCGCAACGGTGTCTGATCATGGGTGCCTCCCGCGTGTCCATCAGGCCACGCTGAGCAAGATTATGCATCTTGCGTGCCCGGCAGGCTTTGCCCGGAGGACGACGTATCGGGATCGTCTATGGGAGCTACCACTCTTTTCCCTTGGCGCTGCGAGGCGGTTCTGTTAGTTTGCGTCCATGCAGTCATTCACCGCATTTACGGCAACACCGCAAAAGGTCCGGCTGACCCAGGGCGTTCGCGCCGCTGGTTGAGCCGCCAAGGTGGCTCCAGGGGACCTGGAGCGGATACTCTCGGGCCTGGTGGCGGGCCAGGACGAACGCATTCTCTCGGGGCCGCGCGGCGGCAACGAGGACGCGGTGGTGGTGCGCTTCCCGCCCGGCATGGCCCTGGTGCAGACCGTCGATTTCCTGACTCCCGTGGTGGACGATCCGTACCATTTCGGGCAGATCGCCGCCGCCAATTCCCTGTCTGACGTCTATGCCGTGGGCGGCGAGCCCCTGACGGCCATGAACGTATGCTGCTTCCCAGCGCGCAGCATGCCCCCCGAGGTGCTCGGGGCCATCCTCAAGGGCGGGCTGGCGAAGATCCACGAGGCCGGGGCCATGCTCTGCGGCGGCCACAGCGTGGAGGACCCGGAGATCAAGTACGGGCTGTCCGTGTCCGGCGTGGTCCACCCGGACAAGATGGCCACCAACCGGGGGCTCAGGGTCGGCGACGCGCTGCTTCTGACCAAGCCCATCGGCACCGGGGTGCTGGCCACGGCGGTGAAGGCCGGCCGGCCCGGAGCGAACAAGCTTGAGGAGCTGATTTTGCACTGGTGCGCCCGGCTCAACCGGGGCGGGGCGGCAGTGATCCGCGAGTTGGGGCTCAGGGCCTCCACGGATGTGACGGGTTTCGGCCTGGGCGGGCACCTGCTGGAGATGGCGCAGTCGAGCGGCGTGTGCGCCGAGCTTGACCTCGCCGCCGTGCCCTTCTTCCCCGAGGCGCTTGAGCTGGCCGCGCTGGGGCTTCTGCCCGCAGGCAGCGTGTGCAACCGCAACCATTATATGTCGCGCGTGCGTTTGGCCCCCGGCCTGGAAGACCTGCGCGTGGCCCTGGCCTTCGACGCCCAGACCTCGGGCGGGCTCATCCTGGGCGTGCCGCAGGACCAGCTGGCCCAGGCCCAGGCCATGCTGCAGGCCTCGGGCGATCTGTCCGTGTGCATCGGCCGCGCCGTGGAAGCGCAGCCCGGCGGCCCCGCCCTGTCCCTCGTCTAGTCGGCCTTCCCGCTCCATTTCTGCACAAAGGCGGCCACGTCGAACTTCCGGCGCGCGCCTGACAGCGTCATGCTGCGCACGGTTCCGAACACCGGGCGCTCGGGCCAGGGCCGGTCGTGCACCCCGCCGATGCTCCAGGCAATGCCTGCGTAGCCGTTCACGTCGCGCCCATCCAATGACAGACTGTCGTTCAGACGCAGGCAGCGCGCCAGCGCCGTGGCCGCGTCCGGCGACCACAGGAGCACCTGCTTGGCCCAGTACATGCGCAGGTAGCCGTGCATGTGGCCCGTGGCCAGAAGCTGCCGCTGGGCCGCGTTCCACAACGGGTCCGGGCTGTCCCCGGCCTCCAGTTCGGCCTCGCCTGCCAGGTGCGGGCGCGTGTCGGCCTGGTGCTTGTCGAGGGTTGCCGCGGCCCAGGCCGGGAAGGCATCGGGCGTGTCGTAGTCCGGGGTGTGCAGGCAGAAGTTCTCGGCCAGCTCGCGCCGGACGATGAGCTGTTCCAGGAAGGCTTCGCGGGCTTCCGGCGGAACATCCTTCGCCTTCAATACAACCAGGGCCACGCGCTGGGCCGAGAGCTGCCCGAAGTGCAGGTACGGCGAGAGCAGCGAGGCCGCAGGGTCCACCGGGGTGTTGCGGGCGTCGGCGTAGCGCGGCAGGCCCTGGCGCAGAAATACATCAAGCCGGGCGCGGGCGGCTGCCTCGCCGGGCGGGAAGGACGCTGGCGGCTGGCCAAACTCGGCGCTGAGCGCGTCCCAGTCCGGGCGCGGCAGGGGAGCGCTCCAGGCCGGGGTACCGGGCCGAGGCCGATCTGACAAAGGGGCTGACAGAGGGGCCGGCAGCGGGGGGAACTCATCCAGATATTCCGGCAGCAGGCGGTGGATCTTGGGCCGCAGGGTGCGCGCCATGTACTCGCGCTTGTCCGAGGCCGCGCGCGCGGGCACGCAGTTGCGGGCGTCCACCTCCACCACGGGGATGTCCAGCCGGGGCAGGGCCTGGGCCAGCCAGCCGCGCTTGATCCTGGTGGGGTCGACGTCGGTGACCAGCAGCCCGGCGCGCAGGCCGCGCACCAACTCCGGCACCTCTTGGCCCGGCTCGCCGCGCAGGAGCGCCAGCGGGATGCCAAGAGCCGCAAGCTCCTGCGCCGTCTCGCGCAGGCCGTGGACCAAAAAGGCGAAGTGCGCAGGCGCCGCCAGCCCGAATCCGCGCGCCAGGCACACGGCCACGCAGAGCGGCTGGCCGCGTTCCGCCGCCAGCTCAGCGGCGTGGGCGAGGGACCAGTTGTCGCGCGCGCGAAACTCCCGGTGCATCCAATAGACCACCGGGCCGGGCTGCTGTGCTCTGTTGTGGATGAGTCGCGCGCGGGCTTTGTGCATGGCTGCGCTCCGGTGTCAGTGAGCCCGGCAAGCCGGGGGCGGATTGCGGCGGGTTGAGGGTGGATCGTCGGCGGGGCTAGTCGGGCAGGGCGGTGACCACGGCCACGGCCTTGAGACCGCGTTTCTCGCCGGTGAAGCCCAGGCCCTCCTCGGTGGTGGCCTTGACGTTGACGGCGTCTGGCGGGAGCTCCAGCAGCTGCGCCACCTGCGCGGCCATGCGCGCCTTGTGCGGGCCGAGCTTGGGCACCTGGGCGATGACCGTCAGATCTGCGTGCACCGGGCGGTAGCCCAGGGCGCGCACGCGGCGCAGGGCCTCAACCACGAACACGGCACTGGGCATGTTCTCGAAGGCGGCGTCGGTGTCGGGGAAGAGCTGGCCGATGTCGCCCGCACAGGCGATGCCGAGCAGGGCATCGGTGAGCGCGTGCAGCAGCACGTCGCCGTCGGAGTGGGCGATGACCTGCGGCCCGCCGGGGATGGCGATGCCGCCAAGCATCATGGGCCTGGCCTTGGCGTTGGCGTCGTTTGGGCCGAGGTAGCGGTGCACGTCATAGCCCCAGCCCGTGCGCGGAGGCTTGGCCTCGTTCATGGGAGCTGAAAGTAATGCCAGATCCGCGGGGTTGGTGATCTTCACGTTCTGCTCCTCGCCCGGGACCACAAGCACGGGATGTCCGGCGCGCTCCATGAGGGCCGCGTCGTCCGTCACCTCCCAGCCCTCGGCTTGGGCCTTTTGATGGGCGGCCAAAAGCGGGGCCAGCAGGAAGCCCTGGGGCGTCTGCACGGCGCGCAGCGTGGCGCGGTCCAGGGTGTCGTGCACGGTGTTGTCGGCGTGGACGGTCTTGATGGTGTCCGTCACTGAAAGTCCGGGGATGGCGGCAATAGCGTCGGAAAGCACCGCCTCGGCCACGCTGCGGACCAGGGCGGCGGTGGCGAAGGGCCGGGCCGAGTCGTGCACGAGCACGCCATGGCATTCCGCGGGTAATTCGGCCAGGCCAAGGCGCACGGAGTCCTGCCTGCGCGCGCCGCCAGCGCACGTGCGCCAGGGCAGGCCCAGGGGCTCCCCCGCGTCAAGCTCGGCCACCAGAGCCGCCATGCGCTCCAGGTCCTCCTGCGGAAAGACGAAGATCAGGCCTTTCACCGCCTGCACGCGTGACAAGGTGCGAGCGCTGCGCCAGAACAGGGGCGCGCCCTCAAGGTCGAGGTACTGCTTGCGCTGCGCCCCGCCGGGTTCGCCTGCCAGGGCCTGGGCGATGCGGGTGCCGCTGCCTGCTGCGAGCAGCACGGCCCAGAGCGGGCGGTTGGGAGGCGTGGCGGCGGTCATGGTGTGGCGGCCTTCTGCTGTGCGGTGTTGCGGGGGGATGAACCGGGGGAGGATGTTTCGCCTCCCCCGGTATGTTGTCGGCGTACCGGAGCCGGACTGTAAGCCGGGTTTTGTGCCCTCCCCCGCTCCTTTCGGGGCGAGGGAGGCAACCGTCATTCCTCTAGGATGGCCGTTACCGACCACCTCAAGCAACCTACCCGAAGGCATTGACCGGGCCGGCCTGCCTTCCTATTTGGTCTTGCTCCGAGCGGGGCATGCCTAGCCGGACGTGTCACCACGCCCGCTGGTGGGCTCTTACCCCACCGTTTCACCCTTACCCCGCCGTCCCGAAGGACGGCTGGGCGGTTTGCTTTCTGTTGCGCTTGCCGAGGATCGCTCCTCCTGGGAGTTACCCAGCGCTCTGCCCTGTGGAGCCCGGACTTTCCTCCCCGCCCCTTGGAGGGACGCGGCGACGGTCCGTCCGACTCCGGTTGAACCTTACTCCTGGATCGTGGGCGAATGCTCCACCCAGAAAATGATGCGCTGGCAGTTGGGGCAGCCCAGGATCTGCTTGCCCTTCTGCAATTCGTTGAACGACTGCGGTGGAATCCGGATGTGGCAGCCGCCGCAGATGCCTTCGGCAACCGGGACGATGACCGGGTGCTCGATGCGCGAGCGGATGAACTCGTAGCGCCCCAGGATCGGCGGCGGAACGACCTTGCCGGCCTTGTTGCGGCGCTTGCCCAGGGCGTCCAGACGGGTCTGGGCCTTGGCCATGCGCTCGTCCAGGGTGGCCTTCTTGGCGTCGTAGCCTTCCATGAGGCCTTCGACCTCGGCGGCCAGTTCCTGCATGGCGGTGTCCTGGCGGGTGAACTCTTCCATCACCGCGATGCGTTCTTCCTCGCGCAGGCGGTTGAGCTTCTCCATGGAGTCCATCTCGCGCATCATGGCGTGATATTCCTTGGTGTTGCCAACGGCCATGAGCTTGTTCTTGCTCTTCTTGATCCTGTGCCCGTCGTCCTCGATCTCACCTTCCAGGCGCTTCTGCTGCACCTTGAGCAGATCGATGCGTTCCTGAACCTGGGCCTGGCGCTCCCTCAACTGGGCCAGGCGGCCTTCGAGCTCCTGAAGCTCCAGGGGGGCCTGGCGGACCTCGACCTCAAGGACCTTGATCTCATCATCCACGGTCTGCAGGACCACCAACTGCTCGATCTGCTTCTGATACATGGGCACCTCGTTGTGTTGCAATATTGTGACGCCGCCGGACCGGAAGGGAGGCTGGCCTTAGGCCAGCACCCGGTAGCCGAACGGGCTCTTTCCCTCGAAAAATTTGACGTCCACGCCGGACAGGGCCGCGCCGAGTTCCTTGGCGAAGAGGCGCATCATCTCCTCCTCCAGGATGAAGTGGCCCACGTCGAAGACCAGCCCCGGCGTCTCCATGGCGGCATGGTGCTTCACGTCGCCGCAGATGAACACGTCCGCCCCGGCGGCAAAGGCCGCGGGTATCAGCGAAGCGCCGGAGCCCGTGGTGTAGCCCACGCGGCGAATCGTCTCGGGCTTCGGCCCGCACTCGGCCCAGGCCAGGCCACGGCCAAGGCTGCTTTGCTGGGGCTTCTGAACGCTGAACAGGGCCTTCTCAAGCAGCTTGGCGAAGTCCTCGCAGGAAAGCGCCTTGGGCAGCTCGCCCACCTGGCCGAAGCCCACGCTCTCCACAGGGGCCTCCAGGCGGCGCACCAAAAACTCCGGCCGCTTGCCGAAGATGCCCACCAGACGCTCGCTGATGTCGCTCCAGGCGCGCTCCTCGCAGATGACGCGCACCTCGCCGGAGTTGCTCTGCGACACGGCGAGGACGCCCGGGGCCTCGGAAAGGGGCCGGGCCTCACGCTCGGTGATGCGCGCCGGGGCCTGGAAGAAGACCTCGCGGGCGGGGAGGTTCTGCACGTTCTCGATGCTGGCGCAGTCCTTGAGTTTCAGGGCGCGGCCAAGCCAGAAGGCCGGGCCGTCGGGCCGGCAGTCCAGGCTGGTGTGGGCGGAGTAGAGCCAGGCCCCGGCGGTCATGAACTGGCGCAGCACGGTGAGGTGCTGGCCGTCCTGGGTGGGCGCCTGGGGCTTGAAATACAACGGGTGGTGGGTCAGCACGAGGTCCGCGCCCCAGGCCAGGGCGCCTGCCATGGTGGCGGGCAGCGGGTCCAGGCTCACGGCGAGCTTCTTGATCTCGGCGCGCTCGCCCTTGATCTGCACGCGGGAGTTGTCCCAGTCGGAGGCAAAGGCCTCGGGCGCCAGGGAACGGATGATCTCCAATGTTTTCTGGGCGTTCATGATACCCCCTCAAAGCGCGGATGCTCCCGTAGGGTTTCCCCCAGGGAGCATCTGCTATCGCCTGCACAAGTCCGGGCGGCAAGTTTCAACGTCTTCGCTGTTGCGCGTATGGTCAATGTCAGTCCTTACGGGTGATCATGGATCTGGCCGTGCTCGTGACCGGTGCGGTTCGCCCCGCCCGCTTGCGACTCGCCTGGGCTGGTGGCCGTCGTCTTTCTGGTGGGCCAACCAGGGGTCGAACCTGGGACCATCCGGTTATGAGCCGGGGGCTCTACCAACTGAGCTATTGGCCCGTTCCGTCCGAGCAGAGTTACATAGCAGGGCTCATCCCCGCCGTCAAGGCGCAATGCGCCAGGGCCGATTGACGCGGCTCGCGCTGTGCCCTCTCCCGCCCTTAGCGGGCCTTAAGAATGCGCTCGATGAGCCCGGAGGTGGAGTAGCCGGGCAGAAGCGGCAGGCTCATGACCTGCCCGCCAGCGTCCTCCACCACCTCACGGCCCACGATCTTGTCCTTGGTCCAGTCTCCGCCCTTGACCAGCACCTGGGGCTGCACGGCGCGGATGAGCTCCAGCGGCGTGTCCTGGTCGAAGATGACCACGAAGTCCACGGCCTCCAGCCCGGCAAGCACGAAGGAGCGCGAGGCCTGGCTGTTCAGCGGGCGCTTGGGGCCTTTGGCGTCCTTCTTGATGCGCCGGACCGAGTTGTCGGAATTGAGCCCCACGATGAGCCCGTCGCCCAGGGCGCGCGCGCGCGCCAAAAGGTCAACGTGGCCCGGGTGCAGCAGATCGAAGCAGCCGTTGGTGAACACCAGCCGGTAGCCCTTGGGCAGCACGCGGCGCATGGCCACGAAGTCTTCCAGGGTCATGAGCTTTGGGTGAAAGAGATCGTCTTCGTTCATGTCAGTGTCCTATCCCTTTTGATCTTTTGGCCGCAAATGTTCCGTATGTCCCATGAGCGAAAGCTCAAGCCAATCGTAGCCGAAATCGAGGCAGGCCTCTTCGTCGTTGAGGACGTCGTTCTTGCGTGTCTCGGTCATTTCCAGGCGGTCCATGAGGCCGGACTGGGCCAGGAAGGGTTGGAATTCGTCGGGCTGGTAGAGAGCCAGGCCCGCCATGCCGAGCTGCTTCTGGCCCATGCCCTGCCCGGTGAGCGTCTCGAAGGCGCGCAGGTCCTCGGCCAGGGCCATGTAGCGGTCGTTGGCCCTGTTGTATGGCTCCAGGCCCTGGTCGTGCATCCAGGCGCCGGCGTCGAAGTCCGTTCCGGCATCGAAGCCCCGGCAATGTGCCTCGCGGGCCATGAAGACGCGCTCCACAACCTCGCCCTCTGGTCCACGCTGCGTGGCGCGGCCAAGGGGATAGGTGCGGCAGGCCGAGGGCCGGTCCTGGTACACGGCGCAGCCCGTGTCGCGCATAAACGGGCAATGGTGCCGGGCGTCTGCCAGCATGCGCATGTGCAGCATGGGCAGGCCCACCTCGGGCATGGCCAAGAGGTTGGCGAAGAGCGCGATGAACTCGCGCGCGCGCTGGCCCGTGGTGTGGCGCAGGCGCAGGGCGTCGTAGGGCGTGATCATGAGGTCAAGGGCCGAACAGCAGGCGCCGAAGCAGCTCACCCCAGGATGGCAGGCGAAGCGGAAGCTATCGCCCGGCGCGAGCTCCTGGTGCTCGCTTAAGAATTGTGCGCTGCTGTCAGTCATCTCTCGGCTCCGTCCAATTAGGTCTACGTTCGGCGGTCAACTGCCCGGCTCTTGGGCATCGAGCAGGCGCAGGCGTTCCAGCTGGTGCGCCGCCAGCCACTCTGCCTGGGCGGCCATGTGCCGGGCGATCTCCTCGCGCGGGTGCATGCACTGCATCTTGTAGCGGTTGCCCGCAGCGCCCGCTCCGGCGGCGGAGTGTCCTTCCATGCCTTGTCCGGCCATGCCCTGTCCCGCAAGCCCGGAGCGCTTGCGGTGGCGCACCCTCAAGTGTCCCGTATACACGGCTTTTACTCCGGAATCCAGCATGCGCAGGTCGCGCTCGAAATCGTCGTACTGCGAGGGCCCAAGGGCCAGGGAGAACCCGCCCGCCGCAGCCGGGCCGCCTGACGAATCGATGAGGGCCGCGCGCCGGAACAGGTGGCAGCAGCCCGTCACCGAGGCGCAGGGGCTGATGAAATCAAAGAGCCCCCAGTCCGGGCCCTGCAGGTGCGCGTCGCACAAGCGGAAGGGGTTGGGCGACAGGCTCTGGTAATCCAGGTCCGGGCGGTCTTCTGAAACGTCCTGGGGGATCACCAGGTGCCCGGCCACGTTCTGCAGCAAGTGCGGGGCGTGGTGGTCGGCCACCTTGCAGCCCACGACTCCGGCATCGGGGTGGCGGGCCAGGGCCGCGCCCAGGCGGCCCAGCCAGTCGCCGGGGAGATCAACGTCGTCGTCCAGATAAACGAGGTGCTCGGCGGCCTTGGCCTCGGGCAGGGCCGCCAGCCAGTTGCGGGCCGCTGGCGCGCCGATGTTCACCGGCAGGGTGACGCGCAGAAGGGTTTCGCCCGCGCGCTTTGCCCAGGTATCGAGCACCTGCGGCGTGCCGTCCGTGCTGCCGTTGTCCAGCACCACCACCCTGGCTCCGTCAAGGTTCGAGGCGAACAGGCTGGCGAGCGTGGCGTCCAGGTCTGCGGCCTTGTTCCAGGTGTAGAGCATGACCAGCGTGGGGCCGGGCAGGGGCGCAAGCGCGCCGCGCAGGCCGCTGATTGCGTCCGCCGTTACCTGGGCCAGATTGGCCTGCCAGGGCGCGGCGTGCAGGGCGCGCAGCAGGTGTTGCAGGGCGGCTTGGTTCTCGCCCGCAGCCAGCAGGGCCAGGCCCATGCGCGCGGGCACAAAGCCCGGCCCGAAAATTCCATCGAGCGGGAGCAGCGCCTCCAGGCAGGCTGCGGTGCCGCCGCGCAGGAAAGCAGCCTGGGCGCGCAGCGCCGCCGCCACCGGGGCCAGACCCGGGATGTCGTCCAGGCCCCCCTGCGCTGCGGTCTCCAGGTCTGCGCGGAGGCCGTTATCCCCGGCGTAGAGCGAGAGCGCCAGGGCCTTCTCACGCCAGAACAGGGAGGCCGGGGCCTTGGCCACCTGCCCGGCCAGAAAGTCGGCCAGCTTGACGGTGTCGCGCAGTTTCGCCAGGCGCTCGAAATAGGCCAGGCCGCCGTCTTTCGTCTCGGGCACGCGCCAGTTGGCGGCCACGGCGCTGAGCATGTCTCGGGAGGCCGCAGGCAGCAGGAGGTCCGGCGCGGACAGTATCTCCGCTGCCAGGGGTCCGTGCAGCGGGTTCTCGCCGCAGGCCCAGAGCAGCAGGTCCGTGGCCAGAGAGATGAGGCGCGTGCGCTCGGGCGCATCGGCGCAGTCCCGCGCCAGCCGGAGGCAGAGCGCCGCAGCCTGGGCCAGGTGCCGCCAACCCGTGGAGGACAGGGTCAGCTTCTGTCGCAGGGGCGCGGGCAGGGCCGACCAAGCCGCGCCTAGGCCTTGCTGTGCGAGCATGGCGCGCCCTCCTGCCCCGGGACTTGAAGGCCCGTCAAAGACATCTCCGCCGCCACCTGCCGGGCCAGATCCTCGATGGGCAGCGGCTCGAACAGCGCCTCGCCGAAGTACACGCGCAGCAGCGTGAGGGTCTTGGCGGCGTTGCCCAGGTGGCGGGCCACCAGCCGCCGGTTGATGCGGCCCATGCGCAGGCGCAGGGCGGGGTCGTCGGCAAGCGTCGCCACGGCGTCGGCCAGGCCGGAGGCGTCCTCCGAGGCGCGCACGAAGCCGTTGACGCCATCATGCACCAACTCGGGCATGCCGCCCACGTTGGTGACCACGGCGGGCAGCGAACAGGCGAAGCCCTCCAGCAGCGCGTTGGGCAGGCTCTCCTGGCGCGAGGGCAGCACCAGGATGTCGGCGTCGGCAAGCTCCTGCAGCACGCCGTCATGCGGAAGATGCCCGGCCACGCGCAGCCGCAGCCGCAGGCCCGGCGTCACCAGAGGCTCAAAGGGCTTCATGTTGCGCACCCCGGCGGCCACGAACTCCAGGTCGCGCACGCCTCTCGCCACCAATTCCGCTGCCGCGCGCAGGAATACGTCAAAGCCCTTGGCCGGGGCCTCGTTGCCCACGTAGAGCACCCGCGCGCCGCGCTTTTTCTGGGGCTGGCGCTCCGGCGGGAGCTCGCCGTTCATGTCCGGCCCGGGCAGGAAGGAGTTGTAGACCAGCCGCAGCCTGTTGCTGGGCACCTGGTAGCGGCGCAGCACCTCCGCGCACTTGAGCGAGTTCACGGTGACGCCCGTTGCGGCCAGGGTGTAGAGCGCGAAAATGGTGTTGGGCGGGAAGATCACGCCCCGGTTTATGAACAGGCTGAAGCGGCCGCCCAGCAGCTTTGCCAGGGCCGCGCTCTTGTAGGCCTTGGCGTGGAAGGTGTGCACCACGTCGGCCTGCACGCGCTTGGCCAGCCCGGCCACGAAGGAGGCCGCGCGCACGTACTGCCTGAACCCGCCGAACTCCACCACCTCGACGGGATTCTCGCCCGTGGTGAGCGGCGCAAGCGCCAAAGCGATCTCCGAGCCCGGCGGGATAACCGCCGTGACGCGCAGGCCGCTTTCGCGCATGCCCAGGATGTTGTTGACCATCTGGCGGCTGCCGCCGGAGAGCTTCTCCGAGTCGGTCATGAAAAGGACGCTCGCCACCTCGGGCCGCTTGCGCAGGTATTTGAAGAACAGGCGCGCGGACAGGTTGCCGGAATACATGCGCAGGCGGCTCTGGATCCACGCCCCGTTCTTGGTCTTGCCGACACCTATCCGGTGGATGCGCAGGGGGTTTTGGCCGGGCACGTTGGAGCTGCGCTCCAGGGTGAAGGCGGCCTGGAACCCGGCCTCGCGCAGGCAGGATTCGGACAGCGCGTCAAACTGGCCCCAGGGCCAGCAGAAATACTGCTCGTCGCCATACCCGTTTATGTCCCGGATGCGCGCGTAGCAGCGCTTGAAGTCCTCCAGGCAGAAGGCCCGGCGCAGCTCGTCTGTGCGGCGGCGATAGTACAGCCCGCCCCTTTCCTTGCCCCCGGCTTCCGCAAGGGAGGCCGTCGGCCAATAGCCGTTGTAGACGTAGCCGCTGCCCGTCTCGAATTGCGGCAGCAGGGCCGCTGGCGCGGCCTGGCGCTGCTCCGGGGTGTAGATGCCCCAGGCGCTCCAGTGGGCGCTCGCGTCGGCCTGGCTGCCGGTCCTGACCATGCTGCGGAAACAGCCCTGATGCCGGGCGCTGTGGCCGTGCACCTCGAACCCGTAGTCGCTTGTGAGCGCCTTGAGTTCAGCCTCGTTCATGAACTGCGAAAAATCGCCCGCCTCCAGCGCACGGCGGAAGGACTCCGGGGCGGATAAAAGCTCCGGGCCTCCGGCCTCTGGCGCGAGCTGGGGCCGTTTTTCGCCCTGGCTGATGAAATCCGTGACGCAGAAGAACACGCCGGTCATGGAGTATTTGGCCAAAAGCGGCGCGGCCATGGTCCAGTTGGACAGGTGGCAGTCGTCGAAGGTGAGCACGCAGGCCTTGTCCGGCACGGGCGAACTGCCGCGCAGGCAGGCCAGCAGCTCGCGCGCGGTGATCGTCCGGTAGCCCGCCGCCTGGATGGCGCGCAGGTGCTCCTCGAAACGCTCGGGCGTGTGGCCGTCGGTGCGGCTCACGTTGTGGTAGCAAAGGACTGGAATGCTGTGCGGCACGCGGTACTCCCTTACAAAACGCCTACCAGACCAGGCCCACCCCGGCAAGTGCGCGCCTGGCCACGACATCCGCCTGCGGGGCCGTTCAGCGCCGCCTGCGGGCCCGGCAATCCATCTATTGATAATATCTGCGGATGGGGCTACAAGATCATGATATGTCTGAGAGGACGATTCTTTTCCTTGCCGAGCCGCAGTCCGTCAGCGGCATCTTCCCAGCCCTGCGCGACGCCGGGGTGCAGGCGGGCGTGGCCGATGGCCTCACCTCCGCCATGGCCTTCCTCAAGCGTTCCCCCACGGCGGTGATCTTCTCACGCCCTGCGCTGCCCGGCTACGCCGCCGAGGCCCTGCTCTCGCGCCTGGCCGAGCTTGCGGCCAAAGGCGAAGACGTGCCGCCGGTGATCATCTTCTCCCGCGCCGGGTCCGCCGACGAGGCCCAGAAGTACCTGGAACTCGGCGCACGCGACTACTGGCTGGAGCCGCTGGGCTGGGAAAAAATCAGCCTGCTGCTGCCCGAGGCCGGGCCGGAGCCAGCGCCCAAGCCCACATCCCGGACGAGTGCCGGACGCGTGCTCTCCAACGCCTCCATCACCTCGGCCTCCTCCTCGGCTTCTCCGACAAGTTCCGGCCATGCCACGGCGTCAGGCGCCGCGCCGCGCCTGGCCTCCAACGCCTCCCTGGCCGCCGGTGCCACGGCCACCTCCTCCGGGCCGGAATCCGCCGCCGGGCGCTTCCAGATCATCGGCAAGCACCCCGCCGTGCAGCGCGTGCTGGCCCTGGCCCGCCAGGTGGCCCGCAGCAAGGCCACAGTGCTCATCTCCGGTCCCTCCGGCACCGGCAAGGAGATGTTCGCCCGGTTCATCCACCACAATTCCGACCGCGCGCGCGAGGCCTTTGTGGCCATCAACTGCGCGGCCCTGCCCGAACACCTGCTCGAAAGCGAACTCTTCGGCCACGAAAAGGGCGCCTTCACCGGGGCCATCAACCGCAAGCTCGGCAAGTTCGAGCTGGCCCAGGGCGGCACCATCCTGCTCGACGAGATCACCGAGATGGACCTGGCCCTGCAAGCCAAGCTCCTGCGCGTGCTCCAGGAGGGCGAGATCGACCGCGTGGGCGGCGTGGAGACCATCGGCGTGGACGTGCGCGTGCTGGCCACCACCAACCGCGACCTCGACCAGACCGTGCGCGAGGGCAAATTCCGCCAGGACCTGTTCTATCGCCTGAACGTCATCCCCCTGCGCCTGCCCGCCCTGGCCGAACGCGGCGACGACGTGCTGCTCCTGGCCGACTATTTCGCGGGCAAGTACGCCACAGCCTACGGCATGGGGACGCAAGTCTTCGCCGAGGACGCCCGGTCCTGGCTGGCCAGCTACGATTGGCCGGGCAACGTGCGCGAACTGCAGAACCTCATGGAGCGCGCCGTGCTCCTGGCCCAGGGCGGACCCATCCAGCAGCGGCACTTCCTGCTCGATGGCGATACCTGGGGCATCGATGTGCCCGAGTCGTATAACGCGACCGACGGCAGCGATGCCGCGCCCACGCCCCTGCCCACCGGGCAGGCCCCGGCCGACGCCGCTTCCGGCCAGCCTCAAGCCACCCTGCGCGATGTCCTCTCGGTGATGCCCCTGCACGAGATGGAGAAACAGCTCATCCTCAAAAGCCTGGACGAAACCAGCGGCAACCGCACCCTGGCTGCGCAACTGCTCGGCATCTCCGTGCGCACCCTGCGCAACAAGCTCAACGAATATCGGGAACAAGGGCTCGAAGTGGCCTAGCCGATGGCCAGGGGCGCTGCCCCTGGACCCCGCCAAAGGGCCTGAGGCCCTTATCGATGCTGTCGCCATCCGTAAGGCTCGCGTTGAACCGCTCACCTAACGGCTGCCGCTGGTATCCCCATAGCGCCGAACGGGCTGTTTCAGGAG
>JAHIUD010000084.1 GCA_018817515.1 Pseudomonadota bacterium | reverse complement strand
TCCTGGCCGAGGCCTTGGCCCTGGTTGGGCTTGATTTCGCGGAGTTCGGCCAGCGCTCCTGGCGCGAGCTTTCCGGCGGCGAGGCCCGGCGCGTGGCCCTGGCAGCGCGGCTGGTGCTCACGCCCGAGGCCCTGCTCCTGGACGAGCCCACCACGGGGCTGGACCGCGCCAGCGTGCTGCATGTGCAGCAGGCCGTGCTGGCCGCCCGCGAGTCGCGCGGGATCACCCTTGTCATCAGCAGCCACGACGTGGACTGGCTCAAGTCCTGCGCCGACGAGGTGCTGCTCATGGACGAGGGCCGCATCACCGGCATGCTCTAGGGCTTGCCTGCTTCCGACCTATTCCGCCTTCAAAAAGTCGTACTTGCCCAGGCCCTGCACCAGCAGGAACGAGCAGTGGTCGAAGCCCGCGTTGACCACGCGGTGCACCGTGCCGGGCTCAATGCGGCAGGGCGCGCCAGGGAACAGCTCGCGCCGTTCCACCCGTTCCGGCCCCGTTTCCAGTCGAATCTCCACACGCACCGCGCCGGTGAGGGCGAAGGTGGTGTCCGTGATCTCGCTGTGGTGGTGCCAGGGCGTGGCCTCGGTTGGCGCCAGCGTCATCAGCACCACGCGCAGGTCTTCCGTCTCGGCGATGACCTCGCGCTTGGCGATGGAGTAGGGGGGCTGGTCAGATTGCTTCGGCTTTGGCCGGTCTGGCTGGTCGGGCTGGTTCATGCGCTCTCTCCTTGTGGCCGGTTCGGCTCAATCGGCTCAGCGCCGGAAGCGGTTGCGCAGGGCAAAGGCGAACAGGGCGATCTGTGCGGCCAGGAGGATGTGCATCGAGCCGGTGAAGATTGCCTTCACAGGCGCGAGTATGCCTTCGGGGCTGGATGCTGTTGTGGCCTCGGTTTTGACAAAGGGGATGAGCGCCAGCAGCTCCGCCGGTATCTCCAGAATCTTATTCCAGGCGATCTGCCGGTGGAAGCTAAACCCTGTCTCTCCGAGCTTGAAGCCGCACAGCGCCAGGAAGGCAACCCCCAGCAGCCCGGCCAGCACGCGGAAGGCCTGGGCCGGGTCTTCGCCAAAGCCGCTGCACCAGTAGTACAGCCCGGTCAGGCCTAGGCGGGCTTTCCAGCCGCGCTTGGCCTTGATCTGCTCCAGGGCCATGAGTTTTTCCCGGTAGTGCCACTTGGAAACCATGGGCTGGTCGTGCTCGCTGGCGGCCTTCTGCTTCAGGCTGCGGTACAGTTCCTCGGCGGCCTTGTAGCTCGGCTCTTTTTCCGTCTCCGGCCACAGTCCGCCGTCCGGCCAGTCGCAGCCCTTGAAGGAAAAGCACTCCGTCTCCATGCTGGTGAAGTTGAGATTGGCCAGGGATGCGGTGTTGAGGGAATGCATTAGCTGGGCGTTCTTCTCGGCTTTCACTCTTTCGAAGCGCATTTCTTTCGTGAACGTGGCCCACCTGAAATCTGTCTGACCCTCGAATACAGTCTCCACAAAAGTTGCACCGCCGGCGAACGTGGCCCACCCGAAACGCGCATTGCCGGCGAACGTGGCCACCGAGAAAGTCGTAAAGCTAAACATGGTCCCCTCGAAGTTTGCCACGCCGACAAACGTGGCCTTGTGGAGGGAAACGTGCGGCAGCGGATTTGAATCGTCATACGACCCGAAGGAAATTTCGCCGGGGAAGATGGTGCCGGAGAGGTTGCAGAAATCGTGCTTGCCGGGCGTCTTGGGTTTTGTCTTGAATTCGTCGATACGCTTTAAAACCTGTTTATTGAAGTCCTCAACCGTCATGCCCTTGTGCTCTGCCGGGGCGTGGAAGAGGCAGTAGTCCTTCTTATCCGCCTCGTCCGTGTAGATCACGGGCTGTGGGTCGGGCCAACTGTGTTCTTTGCATTTGCAGCAGGGCATGGGGGCCTCGCGTGGGGCTGGTGCCTGGGGGCGGTACTTGGCCGCGCAGCGACATACGCGGCGGCCTGTATCAGCGAGGAATATAAGCAGGATCAGCGGGCCGGAGTCAAGCCCTCAAAAGGGAGCGGCCCCTCACAGCAGCCACAAGCCTAAGCCCACCCCGCACAGCACCACCCAGATGGGGTCCACGCGCTTGTACAGGGCAAGGGTCGCGGCCACGCAGAAGGCCGCCTTGAGCCAGGACCAGTCCATGCTGCGGCCCAGCTGGATGCCCACGGCGAGGATCAGCCCGCCCAGGGTGGAGAGCACGCCCGCCAGGGCCCGCCGGAAGGGCTGCCAGCCCAGCAGCCGGTTGGCGTAGGGCACTGTCACCATGAGGATGAAGAACGATGGCGTAAAGATCCAGATGCCAGCGGTGAGCGCGCCAAGCACCCCCGCGATATGGTAGCCCACGAAGCAGGCCCCGAGCATGAACGGGCCGGGCGTCACCTGGGCCAGCGCCATGCCGTCCATGAAGGTGGCCGCGCTCATCCACTGGTGCAGGTCCACGGCCCCGTGGTAGAGCGCCGGAAACACGCCGTAGCCGCCAAAGGCCATGAGGTCGCTCTTGGCCATGGACAGGGACAGCTTGAACAGCAGCGGGGCCAGGGCAAAGGTCGCGCCGAGCCAGGCCAGGCCCAGGCCCGCCAGCAGCAGCACCCCGCGCACGGGCACCGGGGAGTTCGGCAGCGTTACCGGCGGGGCGGTCTCGTAGCGGAAGACCACCGGCCCGATGAGCGCCGCGCCCAGGATGATCCAGGCCGGGCTGACGCCGGACAAGAACAGCGCGCAGGCCAGCAAGGTCATGACCACGCGGCGCGGGCCGTTGGCGTACTTGAGCCAGAAATCGTACACAGCCAGCGCGATGATGCCCAGCACCACGCTGGACAGGCCCGCCATGGCCGAGGTGGTGAGCGCCACGCCCTGCATGGCGTGGTACAGGGCCGAGAGCGCCGTGATGAGCAGGCAGGCGGGCACCGCGAAGCCCAGAAAGCCCGCCAGCGCGCCCGGCAGGCCGCGCAGCACCAGCCCCGTGTAGGCGGCCATCTGCATCAGGGTGCCGCCGGGGATGGCCTGGCACACCGCCAGCCCCACCTTGAAGCCCTCGTCGTTAAGCCAGCCGCGCTTGAGGATGTGCTCGCGCATGAGCGGCATCATGGCCGGGCCGCCGTAGGCCGTGGCGCCCACGCGCAGAAAGCAGCGGAAGATGTCCGACAGGCTGGCCCGGCTGGCGGGCGCAGGGGCCAGGGCCTGGGGCGCTGCCGCAGGCGGGCCGTCTTGCCGGGCGGTGCTCACGGGACCAGCAGCTCCGCGCGGATCTTGACCACCACCTTGCGCAGGGCCGCCGGGGCCGGGGTGGTCTTGCCCTGGCTTAAGTGCGCATCGCCCGGCAGATACAGCGCGAACTGGCCGGGGTGCAGCGTGAACAGGGCGTTGAAGCGCTCCGGGTGGTGGAAGAAGACCGCGTCCCTGGCCTCGGCGTAGGGCTCCTTCTCGTCCAGCTCCTCCAGGGCGAAGCGGGCGTGGACCTCGGGGCCTCCCAGCGGCGCGGGCAGCGGCACGTGGAGGTCCGCGTAGACGTGGTGGGCCTCAAGGGTGGTGTCCAGCAGGTTCTTGGTCGTAAAGTCGAAGACCACGGCGTAGATGGCTTTACTGCCCCCAGCGCAGGCGATTTCATGCTCGCCCAGGGCCGGTTCCAGCGTAAGCGTCTGCAGCCAGGCAAAGGCCTGCTCCCAGGCGGGCCTGGTGGAGTAAAGCCGCCAGTTGGCCAGCTCGTCGAGGATCATGGGCGTCCGCCTGTGGGCATGCCGCCGCTATTGCAGCGAGGCCGGGGGGTTGGTCGTGGTGGTTTTGGTGGTCTCGCCGCTTTTGACGACCTTGCCGAGCTTGATGTTGCTCTGGCTTTCGGCGGCGGTGCTCTGGGGCTGGCCCGTCTTGGTGCTCGTCATCTTGGTGCGCCCCATGTCGCGTGATGACGGCACCGGAGGTTTGGGGAACATATCGCTTGCCAGGCCTGCGGCGGGCAGCAGCAAGGCCAGGGCCAGAAGGCCGATGAGAGCGGGCAGGGTGGTGAAAAAACGCTTCATGGGGCCTTCCTTGGTTAGGGGCGCGGGTCAGGGTCGCGACGTGGGCGCATCTTCTTGTAGGGAGAGCGCCTTGCGGCGTCAAGGCGATGAGCGTTTGCCCGCGGAACATGCCTTGCTTTTATAGGCAAAACAGCTAATCATACAGCCCAAAGGGTGATTAATGAATGACCTTGTATGCCACTGCTTTGGCTACACCGCCAAGGACATCGAACAGGACGTGCTCAAGCATGGCCGGTCAACGCTCATCGAGCGCATCCGGGCCACGCTCAAGGCTGGCGAGAGCCAGTGCGCCACAAAAAACCCCAAGGGCCGTTGATGCATCGGCGAAGTCCGCCAGGTGGTGGACAGAACCTTGAAGGCCCAGCCCGGCGCACAGGTGCAGGGTCTTGAACACTCCTTTGCGTCCTGTGACTCCTGCGATTCAAGCGACCCCTGCTGCGAATAGCGCCAGCCAGCCTTTCCCCACAGAAAACGCGCCCGCCAAGCCTGAAGCCTGACGGGCGCGGTGTTGTTTCGCGCGGCTGAAGCCCAGGATCTATTCGCCGGGCGTGCCCTTTTTGGCGGGCCGCTCGGGCATCTTGCCGCGCAGGGTGATGACCGCGCGCTCCACGGCCACCGGGCGGTGGCTGGTCTTCTGGGACAGGCAGCTCACCGGGCAGGCGTCCACGCACACCCCGCAGCCCACGCAGGCGAAGAACTCCAGCGTCCAGACGCCCTCGGTCTTGTCCCGCTCCACGGTGAGGCACTGCGAGGGGCACTTGCGCGCGCAGGTGCCGCAGAAGATGCAGCGCTTGATGTCGTTGATGAGCTCGCCGCGTGCGTGCTCGAAGTTGTCGCGCACGGTGAACGGGTAGTTCCGCGTGGCGGCCTTGCCGAACAGGTTGGCGATGACGGTTGGCAGCATTTTCATGGTTCTACCTCTCCGTGCAGCTGATGCAGGGGTCGATGGACAAGACCACCACCGGCACGTCAGCGAAGTCGAGCCCCGGCAGGATGGCGGCCAGGGGCGGGATGTTGGCGAAGGTTGGGGTGCGGATGCGCACGCGCTCCAGGTTGTTGGTGCCGTTGCCCTTCAGGTAGTACAGGCATTCGCCCCGGGGCTGCTCCACGCGGGTGATGACCTCGCCCTCGGGCTTGCCCTTGGCCTTCACGGCCAGGTCGCCGGGTTCCAGCTTGTCCAGCGCCTGGCGCACCAGGTCGATGGACTGGAGCGACTCGCGGAAGCGCACGGTGCTGCGCGCCCAGCAGTCGCCAGCGGTCTCGACCACGGGCTCGAAGTTGAGCTCGTCAAAGCCCGCGTACTTGAGCTGGCGCATGTCCTGGGCTACTCCGCTGCCGCGCAGCATGGGGCCGGCCGCGCCCAGGTCATAGGCGGCCTGCCTGGTCAGCACGCCGATGCCCTTGGTGCGCTTGCACACCGTGGAGTCGTTCATGATGGTGGACTGCAGGCTCCTGATGCTGGCCTCGACCTCGACAAGCGTGTCCTTGATCCAGCGGACCTGGCTTTCGTCCAGGTCGGCGCGCACGCCGCCGACCACGTTCACCGAGACGATGACGCGGTTGCCGGTGGTGGCCTCGTTCAGGTCCATGATGCGTTCGCGGATCTTCCAGAGCTGCATGAACAGGCTCTCGAAGCCGAAGCTGTCGGCGAAGAGGCCAAGCCACAGGAGGTGGCTGTGCAGGCGGTGCAGCTCGCTCCAGACCACGCGCAGCATGCGGGCCCGGCGCGGCGCCTGGATGCCCATCATCTCCTCGATGCCCTGGCAGTAGCACAGGGAGTGGATCATGGAGCAGATGCCGCAGACGCGCTCCACGATCTGGATCATCTGGTTGTAGTCGCGCTTGACGGCGAGCATCTCCAGGCCTCTATGCACGTAGCCCAGGGTGGGCAGGGCCTCCACGACACGCTCGTCCTCAAGGACCAGGGACAGGTGGATGGGCTCGGGCAGCACCGGGTGCTGCGGGCCGAAGGGAATGACGGTGCGGGCCATCTACTTGCCCTCCTGAGTACCGGGCTGAGTACCGGGCTGAGTACCGGGCTGAGTACCGGGCTGATTCCCGGGCTGAGTACCGGGCTGATTCCCGGGCTTGGCGTCGGGCTCGGCCTTGACGTGGTATTTGCAGAAGGGCGAGCTGGACGCGGTCTGCGCGGTCTCGGCGTAGAGCTTGCCCTGGTAGTCCAGCACCAGCCCGTCAAAGGTCAGGGCGTACTGGTCGCGGATCTCGTTCTCCACCAGAAAGGCCCCGAAGAGCAGGCCGGAGAGGGAGGGCAGCTTGCCACCCTTTTCCACGGCCACGCGCAGGTTCTTTAAGACCAGATCCTTGTCGAAGTGGTACAATATCTCCATGTTCGTCTGGTCGAGCTCAACGCTCGTCATGGTCACGAACCGGTAGCCGTCGTTTTTCAGTCGGGTCGCCTCGGCCAAAAGGTCAGCCGGTGCGACGGTCAATGCTTCGATGCTCATTTGCTTGCCTCCAGAATGCCCTTGAGCTTGCCCAGGCCGGTGACCACGGCGTCCATGATGGCCTCGGGCTTGGCCGGGCAGCCCGGCACGTACACGTCAACGGGAATGACCTTGTCCACGCCGCCCAGGACATTGGGCGCCTCGCGGAACACGCCGCCGGAGCAGCCGCAGGCCCCGATGGCGATGACGAGCTTTGGGCTCGGCATCTGGTCGTAGAGGTTCTTCAGGATGACGGCGTTGCGCTGGTTCACCGTGCCGGTGACCACGAGCACGTCGGCGTGGCGCGGGTTGCCCACGTTGATGATGCCGAAGCGCTCCACGTCGTACACGGGGGTCAGGCAGGCCAGGGTCTCGATGTCGCAGCCGTTGCACGAGCCGCAGTCGAAGTGCATGAGCCAGGGGCTCTTGACCTGGGATGTTTTGAGGAATGATCCGAACATGGGCTTACTCCAGATACAGCCAGACGAGGTTCGCCGTGGCCAGGATCAGGGTGAGGGGAGCCGCGCGCCCCAGCATGGTGCGCCAGGTGAGGCGAGCGCTGATGTTGTCGATGACGAGCGCCGCGAACAGGAACGCAAGGCCCGTGGCCAGCATCTGCAAGGGGCCGGTAGCCCACAAGAACGAGCAGATCCACAGCACAACCGTCACGTCCGCCCAGTGGGCGATCTCAAGCAGGGCGAAGTCGCGCCCGGCGTAGTCGGTGTACACGCCGCGCACCACCTCCTGGTGCATGTGGTGGCTGGCCGCGATGTCGAACGGGCTCTTGCGCAGCTTCACCAGCACCACGAACAGGAGCCCCGGCACCAGAAGCGGCATCTTGAACAGCAGCGGGCCCTGGGCGGCCATGAAGCTGAAGGCGTCAAAGCCGCCGGAAGCCTTGGCCATGCACAGGATGGCCACCATGAACACCGGCTCGTAGGCCAAAAGCTGGAACAGCTCGCGCTGGGCGCCGAGTTTGCCGTACGGCGAGTTGCCGCAGAACGCGCCCAGGGCCACGAAGCTCGCGCTGGCGGCCTGGACGAAGAAGCACATGAGCACATCGCCGCCAGCGGCCAGGAGCACGTCCGAGGCCAGGGAGGCCACCAGCGCCCAGCGCACGAACAGGCCCTGCCAGTGGCTGGCCGGGGCGATGACCTTGGACCAGAGCTTGCCCACATCAAAGAAGGGCTGCAGGAGCGGTGGGCCCATGCGCGACTGCAAGCGGGCCGTGATGACGCGGTCCACAACGGCCACCAGCGCGCCCAGCAGCGGGGCGAGGATGAGCCCGGCCATGGCCAGATAGAATGTATTCAGATTCATATCAGCGCACCTCCCACCAGGGCCAGCAGCAAGACTGCGGCCAGCACTCCGGCCAGCCTGGTCAGCTTCGCTTCGCCGAAGAGCTCCGTGGCGTATTCGTTGCCCTCGGACAGGGTCCAGTTGCGGCCCAGCGGCCCGACATAGCTGCCCGGCGCGCTGGAAGGCAGCCCGCCGATGTAGGGCGTGGCCAGCTTGGCCGTGCTTTGGCGGCCCAGCACCCGCATGCCGATGATCCAGGCCAGCATGGCCAGGATGAACAGCGGCGGCAGGAGGCCCCAGCCCCCGGCCAGAGGGTTGCTTTGCCCGGCGGGCATGAGCAGGGCGTTGAGCCAGGGAGCGGCCATGCCCAGGCCCACGGCCCCGGAGAGCATGGTCAGGATGGGGCCGGTGGAGAGGCTTGAGGTGTGCGCGGCCGGGTCGGCTTTCGAGCCCAGCGCGGCGCCGCTCATGAGGGTG
>JAHIUD010000083.1 GCA_018817515.1 Pseudomonadota bacterium | reverse complement strand
GCCTGGAGGGCAGCATCTTCCTCCTGGGCAAGGGCCTGGAGATGGACCGCCGCGCCTACCTGGAGCAGGGCTGGGAGATGCTCAAGGCCAACGTCGAGAAGATCAAGAACCTTTCGCTGGAGATGCTGCGCTACGCCAAGCCCGAGGCCCTCAAGCCCGTGCCCTGCGACCCGGCCCTGCCCGCGCGCGAGGTCTGTGAACTGCTGCTGCTCAAGGCCAAGGCCGCAGGCGTGGAGCTGACCCTGAACCAGGCGCCGGACCTTGTGCAGGTGAACCTCGACGCCGAGGCCCTGCACCGCTGCCTGATGAACCTGGTGGGCAACGCGCTGGACGCCTGCCTGGCCGCAGGCTTCAGCCCGGAAGCCCCAGGCGGGCGGGTGCGCATCACTGTGGCCCCCCACTCGGGCGGCGGCGTGCGCTACAGCGTCTCGGACAACGGCTGCGGCCTGGACGACGAGGCCAAGTCCCGACTGTTTTCCGCATTTTTCAGCACCAAGGGCGAGGGCGGCTCGGGTCTTGGACTCATGACCACAAAGAAAATTGTGGAAGAGCACGGCGGCAGCATTGCAGTAACAAGCGAAAATAACTCTGGAACGACGTTCAACATTGTCATACCGGGCTAGAGTGAATTAAACATATGAAATTATGACTTTTTTATGGAGAATTTTTCGCCACAATGTTGACTCGGATATTATTATGAAATACACTGAACTCGCATCAAGATCACCCGGCTAGAGCATTTGCATACGAACTGGATGTGCAATGGTGGACGAAGTTACACTTACAAAGAATGGATTCCTGCTCCGGCACGATGGAACACAAGAGACGGACCCTCTCTGCGCTCTTGGGGCCCGTGTTGTGCTTGGAGAGGGGTACACCTTGCGCAGCTTCGTCCAGATGCTCAACGCCTATCCGCAGCTCACGCGCCTGAGCCCCTTCGCCAAGGATCTGGCGGGCGGCCTGGCCGGCTGGCCTGCCTCAGGCTGCACGCCTGCTGGCATCGCCCGGCTGGAGCTGCAGAAGACCGTGGAGATCATCGGCCACCCCGCCCCGCCCAGGCTTGAGATTTATCATGCGCTGCGCGGTGTGGGCACGGACGGCGAGGACATTGAGGTCAAGCCCTACCCGGTGGAGACCCTGCTCGACGTGCCCGTGGTTCTGGGACCCTTGAGGCATGTGGTCTTTGGCGACCGGATGGACGAGTTCCGCTTCCAGACGGTCGTGAACCTGTTCGAGTTTCAGGAAGGCATCGGTTGGCAACTCGCATTCCACGGCGCTCCCGCGGAATGCGCACTTAGGAGGTAGTTATGTTTGAGAAGATCCTGTTCGCCACGTCGGCCTCTTCCACTTGCGACGACGCCGCCCGCGTCGCCTTTGAACTTTCGCGCAAGAACCGCTCCAAGCTCTTCGTCTACCACGTCTTCGGCCTGCCCGGCCGCGGTTTCAGCCTGACCTACCGCGATGTGCGCACCGGTGAGCAGGAGAACGTGGACGACAACCTGGTGAGCCTGGTCAAGGAAGAGATGGCCCAGTACTACGAGAAGCTCGGCAAGGACCACCCGGACTGCGTTTACGAGACCGTCACCGGCGAGCCGCATACCGAGATCCTGCGCAAGGCCAGAAAGGACGACGCCAGCCTGATCATCATGGGCGCGCACACCCGCGAGGAAGACATCGGCGCCATGCGCCACCGCGCCATCGCGGGCAGCACCATGCAGAAGGTGGCCAAGAGCGCCCGTTGCCCGGTGCTCATCGTCAGCCGCCCCTGCGTCACCTGCTGGTCCTACTTCGCCAACATCGTGGTCGCCACGGACTTCAGCAAGCCCGCCGACTACGCCTTCCAGTTCGCCCGCAACGTGGCCAAGGAGATCGGCTGCAAGCTGCATCTGTTCCACTGCGTGGACATCGGACCCGAGGGCCAGGCCAGCAGCGCCACCCAGGCCTACATCGAGCAGCAGCTCGCCGCCGCCGAAAAGAAGATTCAGGACAAGTACGTGGCCAACATGGGCGACTTCGACAACTACGTCATCGCCCTGCGCGAAGGCACCCCGCACGTGGAGGTGCTGAAGTACGCCCGCGAGGCCAAGGCCGACCTCATCGTCATGGCCCACCACACCAAGGACGTGGACCCCGAGCAGGCCATGCTCGGCAGCACCATCGAGCAGGTCGTGCTGCGTTCGGCCTGTCCCGTGCTCAGCGTGAACCACCCCGACAAGGTGGACGTGAGCCCGTACGGGGTGCAGCGCGCGGAGTAAGGCCATGATGGCGGGCCAAGACCAAGGCCGCCAGCGGGTGCTCGTGGTGGACGACGAGATGCACCTGCGGCTCTACATAGCGGCGGTTTACGAGACGGCCGGCTATGAGACCAAAACGGCCCGTGACGGCGAGGAGGGCTTCCGCAAGGCCAAGGAGTGGAAGCCCGACCTTGTCAGCCTGGACCTGATGATGCCGAACGAGGGCGGCATCCGGCTCTTCCAGCGGCTCAAGGCCGACGAGGAGCTGAAGCGGGCCGGGGTGCTCGTGGTCTCGGCCATCGCGGGCGAGGCCTTCCAGCACACGCTGTCGCTGGTGCGCACCGGGCTGTCCAGCCAGGGCGGGGGCACATTGCCGGATGTGGACGGCTACGTGGAGAAGCCCCCCAGCCCGGAGGCGCTTTTAAGTCAGGCCGCACGCATTTTGGAAGCCAGGGGCGCAGCGTCCCAAGACCTGTAGACGCGATGCATTATCCTTTGATATTGATGCTGAACACCAAGGAGGCGAAAGATGGCGAAGAAGATCATGGTGGTCGACGACGATCCAGATATCGTGGAATACCTTGTGTCCATCTTCAAGGAACGCGGCTACGCAACCTGCTCGGCTCCGGGCGGCGAGGCGGCCATGGCTGTCATGGACCGCGAGAAGCCGGACCTCTTGACCCTGGACCTGGAAATGCCTGACGAGTGGGGCCCGAGGTTCTACCGCAAGTTCAGCCAGAAGCCGGAGTTCAAGGATCTGCCCGTGGTGGTCATCAGCGGTCTGGCGGGCATCCACCTGGCCATCCGCAAGGCCATCGCCACGGTGAACAAGCCCTTTGAGCCGAACCAGGTGCTTGCAATAGTGGAAGGGGCCATCGGCGCGCCCTAAAGGCCGCCGGGAAACCCTTCCCTTTTCCGGGGGAATGCATGATTCGCCCCAGAACACTGGCGCGTTCCGGCCTTCCTGGCTGTGATCGGCGTCGAGGGCAGGCTCAATGACGATGAAAGTGCTTCTTGTGGATGACGAGGCCGGAATCCGCAAGGTTGTCGGCATCACCTTGACCGACATGGGCTACACGGTGTTCGAGGCGGCCAGCGGCGACGAAGCGCTGGCTGTCTTCGAACGCGTCCGGCCCCCGGTAATCCTCACGGACATCCGCATGCCCGGCATGGACGGATTGGAACTTCTGCGCCGCATCAAGGAGATCAGCCCGGACACCGAGGTCATCCTGGCCACCGGGCACGGCGACCTGGAGATGGCCGTGGCCGGGCTCAAGCTCGACGCCTGCGACTTCATCGCCAAGCCCATGGGGCCGGAGGTGCTGGAGGTCACGCTGGCCCGCGCCAAGGCCAAGATCGTCATGCGCGAGCGCGTGAAGAACTACACCGAAAACCTCGAAGTCCTGGTCCACCAGCAGGCCGACCACCTGATGGACGTGGAGCGCCAGTGCGCCGTCAAAGGCGCGGTGGAGGGCCTGACACAGCTCATCGGCGGCGTCACCGGCGATGTGAACGGCGACGAGAAGGGCGGGCTGGGCATCTTCAACGGTCTGCCCTGCCTGGTGTCCGTACAGGACGGCTACCAGCGCATCGTCTCCGTCAACCAGCTCTACCGCGACCGCCTGGGCGACCGCCTGGGCCTGCCAGGCTACGACATCTACGCCGGGGATGCGGGCTCCGAAGCCGGAAGCCCCGTAGGCCACACCCTGTCCACCGGCCTGGGTCAGAAGAGCCGCGAGACCATCATCGGCGCCGACGGGTCCCGGTCTGCGGTCATGGTGCACACCGCGCCCGTACGCGGCGTGGACGGCGAGATAGACCTGGTGCTGGAGCTGGCCGTGGACGCCGGCGAGGTGCAGCGCCTGCAGGACGAACTGCGCGCCACGCGCCAGCGCTACCAGCAACTTTTCGACGAGGCCCCCTGCTTCATTTCCGTACTGGACCGGCACCTGCGCATCCAGGCCACCAACCGCCGCTTCAAGGCCGAGTTCGGCGACAGCACCGGCGGGCTGTGCTACGAGGCCGCCTGCGGCACCGGCCGGCCCTGCTTCGGCTGCCCCACCCTCAAGACCCTTGAGGACGGCCAGTCGCACCAGACCGAGCTCACCGTGCGCGGCAAGGACGGCCAGCCCGTGCAGGTAGTGGTCTGGACCGCGCCCATCCGCAACGAGGCGGGCGAGATCGAGGCCGTCATGGAGATGGCCACGGACATCACCGAGCTCTCGCGCATGCAGGACCACCTGGCCAGCCTGGGCATGCTCATCGCCTCGCTGTCCCATGGCATCAAGGGGCTTTTGACCGCGCTGGACGGCGGCGTGTACAAGGTCAACGCGGGCTTCCGCGCAAACGACCAGAAGATGGTCCAGGCGGGCTGGGGCAAGGTCACGGAGCTCATCGGACGCATCAAGGGCATGGTGCTGGACATCCTGTTCTACGCCAAGAAGCGCGAGCTGCAGCTGCGCGAGATCCAGGCGGCGGAACTGGCCAGCCAGGTGGCCGAGACGGTGGCGCCAAAGGCCGAGCAGATGGGCGTCTCCTTCATAAGCGAGATCGACCCGAACCTGGGCTGCTTCGCCGTGGACAACGTGGTGCTCTCCGCCGCCATGGTGAACATGCTGGAGAACGCCGTGGACGCCTGCCTGGAGGATCGCACCAAGGAGAACCACGAGGTTATCTTCCGCGCCCGGCCCGACGCCAACGGCGTCTTCTTCGAGATCGAGGACAACGGCATCGGCATGCAGCCGGACACGCTCTCGCGCCTGTTCTCGGTATTCTTCTCCACCAAGGGCTCGCGCGGCACCGGGCTTGGGCTGTTCATCGCCAAGAAGGCCGTGGACCAGCACGGGGGACGCATCGGCGCGGTCAGCGAGCCGGGCCAGGGCTCGACCTTCCGAATTTGGATTCCGCGCTAGAGCGCGAGGCCGCATCTGGATCCCGCGCTAGAGCGCTGGGCCTATCCCGCTCCTGCCTGGCTCCCTGCTTCCGCACCCCTTCTCGCCAGCGCGCGAGGCATGGCATTTCCCTGCAATCGGCGTATGGTGCAGTTGAGACGACCCCACGGTCGTCCCTACGGCCTTTCGCTGGCCTTGGTCGCCCCGCCTTCGGACAGCAACGACGGGCCTCAACGACGGGCCACAACAAGGAGCAGCGCATGCAGATCCACGCCCTGAATTTCTTTGGTTTCCTGTGCCAGAACGGAGCAGGCTACGGTCCCGGGTCCGGGTCTGGTTACGGGTATGGCTACGGGCCTTATGGAGGCTTCCACATGATGTCGCCCTTTGGAGGCGGGCTGATCATGGTGCTCTTCCTGGCCCTGGTCTTCATCGTGCTTACCAGGTTCACCCGCCGCGCCAATGGCGGCCCGGTGGAGACGGCGCTCGACATCCTCAAGAAGCGCTACGCCAAGGGCGAGATCACTAAGGAGGACTTTGAGCGCATGAAGCAGGACCTCAAGGACTGAACAGCCATCGCGCCAGCGCACCGGCAACTTCTTCGTTGGTCAGGACAAAGGCGAAGCGCCACTTTGCGCGAATGCGGTTCGGGCCAGAATTGCGTATTGATTTGCGTACAAAGAAAAAGGCACCTGCGGCTTTACCCTGCAAGTGCCTGTTTTCTTTTGGTGGAGACGAGGGGGATTGAACCCCTGGCCTATGCGTTGCGAACCCTTCTGCCTAGCATCCCTGACTGAATCCTAACAAGCTTGATAACGCTTTATGCTCTATGATTACACATGCTAATCTAGAGTGTTAAAGCGGCTTCAACCCATAGGCTGTTTGCTCAAATTTGACCGAATTTGACCTGCGTGTTAGGAATAGGTTAGGAATTTGGAACGCCGGAAGCCTATGCGTCGCTTACGCAAACAGGCCAACGGGACACCCAAGGGAGGCGGATATGGCGACAAAATACCACGTGGTGGACTCCGGGCGCTGGCCCGGCGTGTACAACTACGAAAGCTCTGAGCGGCGTTTCCAGGGTAAGCCTGACGTCTGCTATGTCGTTGCCTACCGGCTGGACCGCAAGCTGCGCTGGGAAAAGGTCGGTTGGAAATCCGAGGGCTACACGCCCCAGGTGGCGGCGGAGATTCGGGCCGACCGCATGAAGCAGATTCGCCACGGCGAGGAGGTCAAGACCTCCAAGGAAATCCAGCAAGACAAGCGCCAAGCCAACCAGAGCATTGACGACATCGCCACGGCCTACTTCGAGGCCAAGAAGGGCGAACGCTGGCGGAACATCGACGAGAACCGCTACAAGAAGCACATCTCGCCGCTGCTGGGCCAGAAGAGCGTCAGGACGCTCTGTAGCCTGGACGTGGCCAGGGTGAAGCAGAATATGAAGGGGCTCTCCGCTGCGTCCATCTGGGGCGCTCTGGAGATACTCCGGCGCGTGGTGAACTATGGGGCCAAGGTGGGCATGTGTCCACGCTTAGCCTTTGTCATTGAGATGCCCAAGAAGGACAATGAGGTGGTGGAATACCTGGCCCCGGAAGAGGCCGCGCGCCTCATGCGGGTGCTTGACGAATGGCCCACGCAGGACGCGCCGCGCATGCTCAAGCTGGCCATGTTCACAGGTATGCGCCGGGGCGAAATATTCAAACTCCAGGATCGCGACCTGGACTTTCGCGTGGGCTTCATCACCCTGCGCGCCCCCAAGGGCGGCAAGACCGCCTCGATTCCCATGAACCAGGTGGCGCGGGAGATATTGGAAGCACAGATCGAGCGCCGTAACGAACAGTGGCCGGACAGCACGCAAATCTTCCCCGGCAGGGGCGGCAGGCAGCGCACCGACTGCAACGTGGTGGACCGCATCAAGGAAGCCGCTGGCCTGCCCGAGAGCTTCCGCATCTTCCACGGCCTGCGGCACCACTTTGCCGTGACCCTGGCCAACTCCGGCAAGGTGCCCCTGGACATGATCGGGGAGCTTCTGACACACAAGAGCATGGCAATGACCAAGCGCTATGGGCAGTTCCTGCCCGGCACGTTGAAGAAGGCGGGGGACTTGGCGGCGGAACTACTTATGGTCGAGGTTCCATCAGGAGATGAGCTTGAGTCTGTTGGGTAATTGCGTTAAATCCTGGCATAGTTTGATTTTTAAGGGAGACAGCCTATGAGCAAGTGTCGAGAGTGGATCTTGCAGCAGCTCAGACTTGGTAATATTCAAGAGCTTTTTTCATATATCGTTCTAGCAATTCTCATTTTGATTATCTCAAAAGTGTGTGCAGTTATTGTGCGCGATGCAATCAGCACAGATAGAAGCATATTTTACATTATTAGTGTGCCTATCATATTTTTTTGTAGCTGTATTATGATCGCGTGCCTTCTAGTTTCTCATATTGTAAGATTACAATTCATATTGAATACTAATATTGATAATGGCATTAGATTCGATACGGCAAAAGCTATGCTTGGAATCATTTCGAATGAAGAGATGTTGGAGTTTGTGCAAAAGCACAATTTAAATAAGTACATATCAGACATAGAACTCATACACAGTGATTTGTCAAATACAAATGGCAAGCTTGACACCTTACCATCTTCATTTCTCTTAAAATACGACGGTATCCATAGGCTTATTGGACAACATCGAGTATTCTTCAGGAAGGATGACATTGAGGCGTTGCAAGAAAAGTATTCTATAAACTCAGGCGTAGCAAATGATGATTATGCCGCTGCAGAACTACAGAGATGCCGCTTGGAACTTCGGTCCATGACTGACGAGAAAGACAAACTAGTAAACCGTCTTAAGAGAGAAACAGGACTAAGGACTGCTGCAAATGCGCAAGCGGCAGAAAGAAAGCAATCTAATCATTTAGAAAGAGTGAGAATATTACTGGCGATGAAGGTCGCCATTAGGTTAACCAAGAGTTACGATGACAAAGTGCCATACACCCGAAGGCGGATTCGGGAAGCGCTTGCTGACGAGCTAGGCCCTGGGAAAGAGTTTGAGGCGTTGGGGGGAGAGTTTGAGAAAGAGCTCAAAACGAAGCTTGAAATGAAACCCAGAAAGAAGGCTCACGGCTCTCTTGTTGATGAGCCAGGGCCTGAGAAGAAACTCGAGATGTTATGGGAGAAGCTTGAAAATAAGCTCGAAAAGTCGGTACCCAATTTCCTTGTCGAACTTGTCCGCGATGGATTGCCCGGAATGGTCAAGCAGGAAAAGGGAGCTCCACTGAAAATTATCTAAAACTCTAGTTTCACCTGCTCAATCCCACAGCCTAACCAGATTCACGCAACCAATCGAATACACAGTATTTTTATAATAATTCTCGCTTCTACCCTAGAGGCGAGAATTATTTCTTTTGGGACCACTAAAGACAGAAATAAGAATGATTTGCCATAGTTGCGGATATTCTATCTAACTTGACGTGGCCTAGTGCTAGCACGTCAACCTTTAGCCAAATGGAGGGACATATGTCTTCCCAAAAGCTCACCACGGAAGAAGCCGCCGCTTATCTCCGCCTCAAGCCCGGAACCCTCGAAGTCTGGCGCTGCCGGGGCCGAGGCCCCAAGTACCAGAAGATCGGACGCCGGGTCATTTACGACAGAAAAAAAATCGATGAATACATAGAATCGAATACCGTGTTGACCACAGACACCTGCCCCAGCCTTGCGAAACCAGCAACGGCTTCCAACTCTGGTCGCGGGGGCGGATCAAAATGAAGCAGAATCGCGCTAAACCCAAGAGGGTCAAGACACCTTCGGCCACCGCTACGTCCATTTCTCCTTCGGAGAACCACGACAAGCTTCTTACCGAAAAGCAAGCGGCCCCCATTGTTGGTTTTACCGTCCGAACATTGCAACAAAGGCGCTATCAGGGCCTAGCCCCTGACTATGTAAAACTTCCTGGCACGCGCTCCGTCAGATACCGGCTGAGCGACCTATTAGCTTACGTTGAGCAAGGCGTTAAACACCTCGCCAAGGGTGTATTATGAGAGAAAATGAAACAGCCCTGGAGGTGTTGCCAGACACCTCACAGGGCCAAAACCAAAGCGATTCACCTGATCGACAGATAGCCCCGACTCTCGAAGAAGGCAATGAAGCTGAATGTAATGAGAGCAAACAACCCCCACCCCCAGTGGTTGTCCCTGGAAGTAACTTGTTCCTTTCGCGGCCTAAAGGCGTCTACTACCTTGAGTCGAGCAAAAATGGTGACGAGCGGACTCCGGTTTGGCTGTGTTCGCCATTACAAGTGGTCGCGCAGACACGAGACGCATCGGGGGGATGGGGCCTCTACTTGGCCGTGCAAGACCCACTTGGCGAGACCCACCACTGGGCAATGCCCAGAAGCATGATGGGGGGAAACGGGACAGCTTACAGGGAAGAGCTTCTGCGAATGGGTCTCAGACTTGGGTACAATGGGAACAAGAGGCTGTACGAGTATCTCATGTCCGCCTCCCCCGAGCGGTTGATGCGCTGCGTCTCCAGCACTGGCTGGCATGATGGGCGCTTCGTATTGCCGGACTTCACGTATGGCCCCAAAGTCGGCGAAGAGATCATCATTCAAGGCTCATCATCCGAGAACCCTTTCCGCACTCAAGGGTCACTTGAAGAGTGGCAAAATCAGATTGGCCGCTTATGCGAAGGCAACTCCCGGCTGGCGCTCGCCATCTCCGCACCCTTTGCAGGCCCACTCCTCCACCTGTTCGGCCAGGAGTCAGGCGGATTCCACTTCACGGGCAATTCGAGTGTAGGAAAAAGCACGCTGCTGATGATCGCTGGGAGCGTCTGCGGCGGGGGTGGTCAATCCGGCTTTGTTCGGACCTGGAGGACCACTGATAATTCACTGGAGGCTGTTGCACCAGCGCACAACGACGCGCTCCTTTGCCTTGACGAGATAGGACAGGTGGCCCCGAGCGCAGCGGCAGGTATTGCGTACATGCTTGCCAACGGCCAAGGCAAAGGGCGGGCACGAAAGGATGGATCTTCACGGCCTATGCATGCTTGGCGGGTCATTTTCCTCAGCACGGGGGAACTCACATTTGAGCAAAAGGTACGAGAGGAAAAATACCAGCGGTTCATGGCAGGACAATCCGTTCGCGTGGTGGATATCCCCGCCGATGCAGGAGCAGGGTTGGGCGCTTTCGAAAATCTTCACAGTCTTAGAGACGGCAAGGCGTTCTCCGAACATCTCAACCGAGCGGCAATTGCCTATTATGGTCTCCCCTTTCGGCGATACCTTGAGTTGCTAACTGCCGACATAGATCGCTTCAAGGAAAAAGCAAGCGTGTGGCTCCGTCGCTTTGAGGCCGAGGCGTGCCCGCCCCATGCTGATGGCCAGGTCAAACGCGTGGCAAATCGTTTCGGTCTCCTCGCCGCAGCTGGCGAACTTGCAACCGAAATGGGCATACTCCCGTGGCGGCCTGATTGTGCGCTCTGGGCTACCAAACGTTGTTTTCAAGACTGGGTGACATCTCGCGGTGGCCTGGGTGCGGCGGAGAAATTTGCTGCTCTCGCCAGGGTCCGAGACTTCCTTGCTGCAAATGGCTCAAGCCGTTTTGAAAGCTGGGACAAATCGAACGGCGAGCGCATCACAAACCGTGCGGGATATCGACGCCAAAAGGGGGAATCCGTCGAGTACCTTGTGTATCTCGGTTCTTTCAAAAATGAGCTTTGCGCGGGAGGGGATCATTTGGCTATTGCGCAATATCTGTTGGAGCGGGGACACCTAATCCCCGACAATAATGGCAAGCTGTCCAAAGGTCATAATCTCCAACAGGAGGGAACGACCACTCGCTTTTTCACAATCAAGGCCTCGATCTTCGCAGATGATTTTGACGACCTCACCTGAAAAGTGGAGCAAGAACTCGTGTAATCACGTAATCATGCACGAGCGCAAGGCTTTAAGACGAAGAAGCCTGTAGGAAGGAAGTAACCGTGTAACCAAACCGACGATGGAAGTTACTTGGTTACTTCTTTCCTACAAGTTCTGTAACCGCTTAAGCCTAGAGCAAGCATGAGTTACATCGGTTACAAAGGTTACATTCCTCTCCCTCTTCCCCGGCTTCTGACTCTGACGGGCTCTGGAAGCTCTGCTTTCCGTGTCGTGGCCTTCCGCCCAAGGCGTAGCCGCAGCCGCTCGTTCCAATCCTTCCCCTCATCCGGCGTCGCACGTCTGGCTTCCGGGTACTGCTGCCAGATGCGCCTTGCCTGTTCATCGCCTGCGGCATCTTTATCATGCGCGAGCTTCACTTCTTTGCCGTCCAGATAAGTCTTAAGGCGCTCTATGGGCATATTGCCGCCCGTGGCCAGAATTGTGCTCTCCGGCAGCCACAGCTTCAGGCTGAGGGCATCAATCGGCCCTTCTGTCACATATACCTTGTTGTCAGTGCCCGGCAGGACAAAGGGCAATCCCCCTTGTCCCAAGGTCTGCTTGAACGGTTGTTCCCCGGTACCTCGCTTGAACACACCAGAGCCCTTGTCACGCGCAAAGACGCAGTTGCTCCGATTGTCACTGAACACGAGCCCTTGCTCATGTGCCCCGTCCACGATGCGGGCGGGAATCTTGCGCACCTCGCAGAGATAGTGCCGCGCACGCTCCCAAGTATGCTCCACAGCTTCGGGCATGCGAAAAGGCTCCTGAACCGCAGCCTCAGTTATTTTTGCGGCACGCTGTGGTGCAAACCTCACAATGTCTTCCGCCAAGCTGCTGGAAGCCTCCCCCTCGCCAAACACCTCGGCCAGGTCTCGCACGGCGAGCTTGAACTCATCCTGCTTGTAGCCCGAAAGGTACATGACGAGGTTGATTGGCCCCTTGCTGCCCTTGCCGGTGGAGTTGTCCACCCAAAGCGAGTCTGTCACGCCGATATTCATGCCGTCTGGCAGTATGAACTTGCGGCTCTTGTAATTCGGTTTGCTGTCTGGTGCCTCCTGCCCCCCATACATGCGCTTCAGCACCTCGCATGGGTCGATGCCGCGCATTTTGTCGGCCTGTCTGCGCAGCTCGTCGCGCTCCTTGCTCAGGGCGGAGTTGGCGTGACGTAATTCCTCGAACTGTTTCTTGAGCATGGCATTCTCTTTGGCCAGGGCTTGCACAACGGGCGCGGCCATTTCCCGCTGGGCCTTGGCGGCAGTCTCCGCCGTGGCGAGTGCATAGTCTTGGAGTTTGGAATCCAGAATGCGTCCGACCTTGCTCGGCATTTCCGGCAACTCGACGCTTGTCGGCTTCGGCAGTTCCGGTGCCTCTCCCCCCTGCGTAAGGGCATAGAACTTGGACACGTCCTGATGCCTGGCACGGGAGCCTTCCAGGCCGCGCTGGATGCCCAAAGGAGCCACGGCCTTGGCATAGTCAGTTTGAAGCTCTGACAAGGTGCGGCGGGTTCCGCCAAAGAGGGCGCGGCAATTGAGCTTGCCGGTGTCGTCCAAAGGCACAAGCACAAACTGGATATGCGGAGTGGCCTCGTCGAGGTGCAGAACTGCGCTGACAACTCGGTCGCCATATTTCCGCTCAAGCCATTGCCTGGAGACTTCCGCCCAATCCTCTAGGCGCATGGGGTCGTAGACTCCCGGCTCATGGACCCTGCCTGGGCGAAAGTATTCGGGGCTGGCGGACAGAATGCCTTCAACGGCCAGGACGGCATTTTTGCGAATGGTCTGCTCGCCAATCCGTTCCCTGACTGCCTTGGCTAGATCGAGCCCCGGCTCGCCGACCACGAAGCGGTTTGCTTTCAGCCGCTCCGGGTCGGCGTTTGGGGTCTCGCGCTTGCGGGAATTGTGCTCACCCGCTCCGCCTATTGCTCCCCATGACTTGAGCTTGGCGATGCGCAGGACCGTGTAGGCAGGCATGGCTACTCGGGATTTCGAAGCAACTCAGCCGCCAACCAAGCAGCCCGACCCTTTTTGTTCTTCCCAATCGCGAGGCGGTAGAGGCCCCCTTCAAGCCCTTCTTCTGAGAAATCGATTCCTCCGTCCTTCGGGGTATAGCGCTTGGCATCATCCCGAAACGCGCTCACGCGGAAGCGCTCGCCCGTCGCGGGGACGGTGAAAAAGCATTGCAGGTTAACGCTCTTGCCCCATACCTTGAAATCAAGCACTGCCTCAAACTCTCCGATAACGGGTTCATAGGCATAGTCACGGGGCTCAAGTCCCATCTCCACGGCCTGGTCATAGGTCAAAGCTCTCATGCGTCCTCCATTTCCTACAGGTTAAAATCTCCATGCCGGAGGCATGCCCCGCGAAGCGGGCGAACAGAACAATTGCGGAGCAATTGTGGAGTGAGTCCACATTTGCCTTTCGCACGTCCTATCTATGCCCTGGCGCAGGACAAATGGCGATGAAGCCTATTGAAGCACAGTGTAATGGTAGTTTGCGACATTGAAGGCGCAGAAGGCGCTAATGGTGGGAGATGAAGGCGCAGAGATGAGGGAGGTATACGCCACGAAATCATTCACGCTGTAGGCTTCGCATACATAGACGCCATTCCTGGCAAGCGATAATCAGGCACTATTTCTACCGCAACGCACTAAAAATACCGTTCACTGGCGATAAAATAAGACCTCTGGCGCAAATCCCTTGCGGTGTAGGAAGCGCCATTAACGGTGTAGGAATGCTCAAAAGCGGTGTAGGAAACGTGGTTGGCGGTGTAGGAAAGGCAAATTGCGGTGTAGAAATGCCAAAAGGCGGTGTAGAAGCTTTTCTAACACGCGAATCGCCCGGCCCTTGTGTTCGGGCGCGCTCCTGGGGGCATCCTTGCGAACTTTTTGGGCTATCTCTGGGGGGCGATTGAAGCGATGCTTTGCATCCGGTCGAGTATGGCAGGCACGCGGGCCTGACTGCCTGGGTCTGGATGCAGGAGGCCCGGCAGGCCGTCCAGAAAGTCGTCGAGGTCGATCCAGGCCGCGCAGGTGGAGGCCAGGAACGTGCGAAGGTCCTCAGGAGCCTGCCGCACCTCATCGACCACTTCGGCCCGCCCGTCTAGGACCGTGACGAGGTCCTCCAGGTCGTGGCTGGCCATAAAGTCACCGCTGCCCTTGCGGCCAGGGGAATTGAACGCCACGACCTTCGTCCCCAAAAAGAACGGCGCGGAGATGACCCGAAGGGAGACGCCTTCGACTTCCAAGCTCTGAGCATGGCGCATGGCAGGCAGGTACCAGGGGTTGGTGAAGCCGAGGATACTCTCATCTGTGGGCATGACGTCGAGGATAATCTTGCCCTCGCGGTGCTTCCAGCGGCAGATGACCTCTTCTTCCAGCGCCTCAAAGAACCCATGCTCCCGCAGGCGCGCACCAAATCGGTGGTACAGGGGCAACGAGGCCACCTCGACCACCACGTCCACGTCGAGGGTCGGGCGCACGTCAGGTGCGGCGGGGTCGGTCAGCAACAATGCCGTCGCGGCTCCACCGACGAAGACGACCTCATCTGTCAGCTCGCCCAGGAGGCGAGCCGTCGTCACAAGGTTATCGACGTTGCCGTGCCAGCGGGGTCTCACTTCTTCCTCAGCAGCTGCGTCAGGAGGTCTTGGGCGAGGTTCTTCTCCCGAGCGCGTCCGATGCGCAGCGCATCAACGAGGGCCAAGGCTTTGTAGAGCTTTACGTCCTTCAGGCAGGCCTCGGGCATGGATTTGTACAGCGGGTCGATGGCCACTCCTCGCTGGTCCCCCACGGCAGACGGCCAAATCGTGTGCCCGTTCGGGCCGATTTCGAAGTGACCGGCGAGGACAGGAGCGCTGAAGCCCGTTGGAACGCCACGTGTGACCGTGCCGGGCTCGGCTGGGAAGGCGTATTTGACCCCGTGGATGAGGAACTCCTCCAGGGCCGCCGCCTTGGGCCTATTCCGGTTCGCGTCGTAGAGCTTGGCGATGGTCGCCCGCTTGAGACCTGCGTAGGCTTCAGCCCTGCTCATGCCGAGGTCAACGGCGACCAGGTACGGCGTCGCACCGGGCTGCGCAACAAACAGCTTGAGCATGAGGCACACGTCTTGGGGTTTGAGCATCATGAGTTATCGCTATTCGGGAAAGAGCGAGGAGTCAAGAGGGATAATCTATCGTTTTGTGCTGCAACAATAGTGAGTTGAAAGTGTTTTCGTCTGCGAATCGCGAACCGTAGACGAATCACGACAAAACATACTGAAAATGCACTGGAAAAGGCTATGAGAGTCTGGGGGATGGGGAGAAGTGTGACAAGGCGGAATGGACCAAGCATGGAGAGAAGTAAAGCTTCATACGTCCGTTGCACACCCCCTGGAGTAAAGAAGCCCCCGGCAACCGCCAGGGGCTTTTTTTGCGCTCACGTTTGTCGGGCGTTCTAGCCGATCTAGAACCCGCCGATCTTCTTGGCAGGAACGCGGCCTTTCTGCTCGGCTTGCTCCCTGGCTGTTTCGGTTCCCATCAGGGACGGTATGCACAGATCCGGGAACTACGTGCTCATGGCTTTTGCCGGGAGTCCTATGGTGAAGGGGGCCTTGGTGTGCCTGGACGCCAAGAGCCCGTCTTTGAGAAGGCCGCTTGAGATCTTGCGGATGGTTCTCTCGCCCATGCCGGGCAGAACCTCCGGCAACTTGGCCCTCTCAACGCTCCCCTCGTTGAACACGGCGCGCAGCAGCCGGGCGGCTTCCATCTTGTTGGGTCCGTAGGTTCACGGTTCACCACCTTGCCCTTCGGGCAGGTGCTCCTTTTGGGGAAGACCGCTGGACTTAAGTAGGGAGTCCAGACTAACATAATCAGGGGCATTACCCGTGGAAGCAGGTCAGCTGGAAACCTATCAGCGGGCTAGACGGTCAAAAGAATGGACGTGGAGCGTATCGTCCCATCGCAGATGCTCCAGCGCACGTTGAAGCTCCGAGCGACTAGGATTCTTGCCGCTGCACTTGTCGGTGAAGACATTGGACAGTTCCAGCCCTGCAAGCTGACGCTCTTCGTTCTGGTCGAAGCTGGAGCACGAACATATCCGAAGTGCGGCGTCACGGGGTGCTCTCCTTGTTTGCCTAGAAAGCACCTTAGGCTATCGCCAACACGCTGCAACCATAGTTTTTACACTCAATCCGATTACATCAATCATGGTCATCTAGACAATTGCGCTGGAAACTGTTTAATATGACTTATTGCATAACACACCACAAATGTACACTTCTGAGTCCGTATTCTATGCTGTTAATTGATACAGAGGCTCAAAATGTTTCAACTAAGCGGCAGGTAAACTCATGAGCAAGATCAAAAAGCGAATAACTGTTCGTTTCTTCTCAATTGATGCAGAGGTTAGTTTTATTACTGATTTCGTGGCGGTTTGTCAGGCCAATCAAATAAATGGTAAGCCGGTTCGAGTTTTTAGCGTAAGGGAAAAGAAACATCTAGTTAAGATACATGATGAACTGGAGCATAGGGGGCATAAAGCCTTCTTTTTGTCCGTGGTCAGGGAGCGCAATACTTGGCAGGCGAGAGCTCTTGCAGATGGAACCATTTCAGCAATTCCGTTAAATCAAGGAATACTGGGTGATCCTTACTATTTCATGCTTGTCCCAGAGAGTAAGATAATATTGGGTTTCACGACAGGACCAAATGCAAGCTTGCGTAGTGTCGCAAACACGGTGATGCAGCAGTTCAGAAAAGACAGGACATCAAGAGTTTCACTAGAACCAATTTCCAATGAGCGTGAACACTCAAGGATAAAGGAACTTGTTAAGTATACGGAGGTCCGCTTAAGCGTTAATCCTGCCGCTTTGAGTCAAGCTGAGGACGATCTACCTGACATCTTCAAAGGGTTAAAAGCATCACCATTTTTGGCAAACAGTTCCAAGCTGGAACTTACTGTTTCTGACTTCGGGGAAGGCAGATTCACACAAGACGATCTGTTCGATGTTATAGACTATCTCTCTGACAATGAGTGCTGCACAACTCTTATTGTTAAAGGAATAGACTGCGATGGTGTTAGCCAACAAATTAATCTTAACAAGACATATTTGAATTATAGTACAATATTGGAATTGCGAGGGCAATTCGTAGATGAAAAAAGAGCAATAGGTATTGTACTTGACGCTTTGGCTTCAAAGGATAGGCTATAGCAAAAGCCTCTCAACCTCTTTCTTTGTAATTGGGTGAATTTTCTCAAGTGCGTTTGACTCATACAACGATCTAAATGATTCAAAACCTACTACCTGAACTGATTTGTCAAGGTTGTTGTGAATCTCCACTGCTGATTCTCTCGACAAGCCCAAATTGACCAGTTGCATAAATCTATCTTCACACCCCCCGACTTCTATATATGAGTGCAGCTTAACACTTTGAACATCTTCTCCACGTTCTTTCACCACATTTGTAAATAAAAGCTGATAACAACGAAGCGCTGAAGCCATTTTAAACCGAATGTCAGAATTAATTGCGGTGATGACCACACGAACATTTTGGTTGCAAGTATCGCTTGGGTGTCTAGCAATTTGCTCTGTAATTATAGAACGTAACGAATCACCTTGCACCCACTTTTTTGCGATCACACACGCAAACGCAATACTGCATTTACTGGGGAGAAAAATACCAGCCTGATGGAGTTCCGAGCATATTTTTTCGAGTTGGGCATAGAGAGATGGAGCCATTGGGTGCGGCAATGCCCAGCTAGACAGGTCATTTTTCTCAAGCAAGAACTTGTACAACTTGTTTTGCTGAAGATATCCAACGGTTGGATTTGCTTCCAAAGTAAACGGGTCCACCCTTAATGTATTATATGCGCTTTCTATTTGGGCCAGCAGTTTGTCTTTGTCCTTTTGTCCAAGTTCAAGCTCTTTCGCTGTGAGGGTAGCGTTAATCACTTCAGACTGAAACTCTTTCAGTAATTTATTCGCAATTGCGTAGTAAGTATATTGCTTATCTTTTGAGTGGTCATATGTTCCACGTAAAGCCTCCAGGACACCGTCTAAGTCGTCGTTAATCACTTGGTAGTACGTTGGAATTTTTTCTATCTCTTCGTCTTCAGATTCAAAATAATCTTTATATCTCCACCCTTCTGGATCTATCAGAAAGATATTTCCAGAAAAATGCTCTAGCATTCTGCCAGCCCTACCAGTAATGTTGTTTAATCGAACGGTTTCAAGCCTTTCTGGTTGTTCGTACATTACTGTTTGCATAGGATTTTTTAAGAATAAGTTTTTAGCTGGAAGGTTGACTCCTTCCGCAAGAGTGCTTGTACAGACCATAAAATCAATCTCACCATCTCTGGCAAGGCTTTCAACCATCCGACGCACGACTCCGGGAAGAGGGCCATAATGAAATGCGACACCCTTTTTCAGATTCCTTGAAAGGGTGAAATCTGGGTGAAGAAAGTTCGAAACGTAGTCAGCCGCCTCGGTAAGGCGCGGGCTATCCTTCTCATTAGAGATGAGATCCGCAATGTTGCTGGCTGTATTCTCACAGTGGTCAGTCTGGTTTCGATAAATGATGTTACTCTCACCTGCCCCAAGTCTATACGCGACATCAGCAATATTCCTATTTATGAATTTTTTTTCGATTGTTGTTGAAAATTTACTTTTCAATTTTGAAAGTACAATCTTTCTCCCCCTGATACGAGTGTTGATGATTATCTTAGCAACAGGAGAGTGTTCAGTTGTCATTTTTACGAATTCTGTCCCACTAAATATTGATCCAAAGGCATTTAAGTACTGCTGAGATGGCATACTTATTATTATCTGTGGCTCACCACTTTCCAAAAGCTTCTGTAGCGTCATGTGCAGTAGAACACCTCTGCTATTATCTGAAATGTTTTGGGCCTCATCAACAAAAAGATAGTCAAATGAAAGTAACCCCGTCTGGAGAATTTCAAAAAGCCTTTCCTGAGTCATCACAAAGATTGTTTTATCTTTATACACTCTATCTTTTGGGAAAGTGCATATTTCTATATCGCTTTCGTACGATCCTTTTTTTGCAATGTCATAAACCTTATTTGAAACCTCAGAAATCAATGCACGAGTGGGCACAACTATAGCTGCAAACGCTCCTGAGGATTTTGCAATCTCATCAACCAAAAATTGCAATATTACATGCGTCTTTCCTGTTGAAGTTGGAGCAGAAGTAATGACATCATCACCGGCGACAAGGTATTCCCACAAGCTACGTTGATAGTCAGTTAAGGGGTGGTCAATCTCATCAACCGTATTTAATGTCTTCCTAAGATCTTTTCGGGCCTCATCAAAGACGCTGATTTTAAAGTTGATGGTTGGAAATTTTTTTTGTAGAAGAGTAATGTTAGGAAAGTCTCCAGCCTCATTGAATACATAATCTGCAATTACTACGAGTTCATTCACATCATCTGCTGCGACGTATAAAAGCATGGATAAGAGCTCGGCCCCTTCTTGCTTTATCTGATCATCATCTGATTGATAAAAATACTGCATGGATGTTGCCAATTGTCTAACAACATCCCTTTCAATTGAATACTTTTCGCCGACTGTTTTCTTAATATACGAGTCAAAAAGTAGGCCAGACGCCGATTTATAATCTTCACTCGATGCGATTTTGGCAGAAAGCTTGGTGTAAAATGAGGTCATTTTTCAATCCCCATATAGTCAATAAATCCGACAACGACATCCGTAATTGACGCAAATGGAAGCATCAGTAGTGTTGTCCTATGGTAGCTGACACCTTGATTTTTTAGCTTGGAATAAAAATCGCCAATATAATCTGCAGCCTTAATTTTATAATTATTTATATACTCGTCCTGGTCTTCAAAGCAACTTGGCTCAGCAAAGCCTATAAAACATGGGGAGTGTAATGCGTCCTCTACAATATTCCTATCATCGAAAGGGTCTAATGCAGATAGAAGCTCAGCTTGAATTTCATCATTTATCTCTGGGAAATTTATATGTGTTTCTATGAGACTAAACTCATGCTTATAATTGTCCAATGCCTTAGAGATAGACTTTGCTGCCTGAGTTGCTGCACCATTGAATGACTTATGAAGCTTTGCCTCTCCAAGATATAGGCGAAGTGAGCCATCAACGTACTGCGCATGCACAGCATCTGCTCCGTATACTGGCATCTTGCGAGATGATTTTTGGGATACCTTGCTAAGAATTTTTGGAGCTTCCAAGTACACATCTAACAATGTGAATAAAATCAGCTCGCCGAATTCTCCGTGCGCAGTTTTCTTGCTAAGAAAACTTACTGCTTTGTTGAATAATTTCTCTACAGCCTCATCACTTGATATCGCCAACCTTTTTTCTATATGCGTATGAGAAAACACAAAATTTGTCATAAGAGAACTTCGGATAATTTCAAATAGCGGCGAAGTGTCGCAATCCCCATCGACACACGGCAGAAAAATTAGGCGTACATCAACGGGTTCATCTCCCCACGTCCAACTGACATCCACCTCTTGGAGAACCTTTCGAATTTCTGCGGCGTTTTGAAGTTGAGTCTGAAGTCGTGCCATGATTTAACCTTCTAAGGTGTGTTCTGTCACATCTGCTACCAAACCGACTAATCGATCACTGGATATTTTGCAATCCAAAGAATATTTTCAGTCGTACAGTTGGGCATCAACACCTTCAGCCCCAACCTTTTGAACTTTGCCCTTGCCGAGGCGTTCACTAAATATTAAAGTTTCGACTAGCGGGCGCACCTTGTCCCATCGCCCCATTCTTATCTTCGGCATTGATTTTGCGATTGCCATTCGAGGCAGGGCACCCCGATGGTAGTGCATGTCTCTTGGCAGCATGCCTCTGATCTGCTGGAGCCTCTCCAGCAAAGGCAGCAAGCGAGGGGGGCGACAGATAAAGCTTGACAACTTCCCGGTTTTTGTGGCTAGGCATTAGCGCAGATAAACATTTGCAGATCAGCCCTACTCAGGACAGCCAGTTGCAAGCTTGGAGGCCAGCTCGAGGCATGGTAAGACGACGGGATGCCCGGTCGAGGCACCGTGAGGCTCAGCAGTAAAGGCTAAAGGAGCATTTGATGACGGAAGCACGTAAAGGACTCAGCCCTTCTGAAATTAATAAACTCAAACAAGTGAAGCGCTGGTTGCGGTCCAAGGCAGGCAAGCAAGACATGGTCACCGCCGTCAACGAGGCCAAGGTCCACTCTGAAAAACACAAGGAAATCAGCGTCAAGCATGAGAAAGCTCTGCGCAACAGACCAGTCATGCGCTGAAAATTGTGAGCACAAGAGTCGATCAGCGTGGGAAGTCCTTCCCTATTCTCGTATCGAAGACCTGGTCGAAACGATCGCGACCCACAGCAAAGCGCCTCGTGAGTTCGTCCTAAAAAAAGCCCACACTAGGTACTTCAAAGGGTACTTCAAAGGGTACTTCAAGCATCGCTCCATCGCGGCGAAGTCGATGGTTGTTGAAAGTGATTACATTGACCAGGGCTACCTGGACGACTTTGCTGAATACTATATCCATTGCTTCAGCCACTACAAGAAGCGCTGTACCAGGGTTCATTTTTTCAGCAAATCCTTCACCACACAATATTTCGGCGATTTGCTGCAAGGTATTTTCCCTACTGGCTCGTCCTTAGAAAGGGAACTCCAAAAGCTGCGGAAGGCATATCGCGGCTTCATGGTGATTAAGCCGCTACCAGAGACGGTCATTGGCCGAACCTGTCTTAAAACATACCCTGATCTACCCAAGAGGCATTACCGAGGGATCACCACCTACAAGGCAAACCTTTTCGGGATTGAACTGGAGGTGGAATCGCTCCCTTTCCAGGAGCAAGACAGTGTTGTGGCGGCATGCGCCACAAGCGCCCTCTGGTCTGTCCTTCACGCTACGAGTAGAAAGCTCGGTCATCGCATCCTGTCTCCAGCCGCCATCACAAAAATCGCCTACCAAGCGAGGCCTGACTCCGACGGCCAGTTCCCGAGCCGAGGGCTAGACAAAGACCAGATGTCCTGTGCCATGAGGACTCTCGGACTGGAAGTTGATGTCGTCACAGCCATTGGCACAGACAGCTCATGGTTTAAAGCCGTCCTTTACGCCTACTTGCGCAACGGTCTGCCCATCTTATTCGTCTTCACTCTCATAGATGTGCTATCTGACGAGGAAACCGAGATAGACGAATTGCACGCCGTCGCCGTAGCGGGGTACAGCCGGGCAGGAGCCACCGTCCCCACCAGCAATCACCGGTTCCGGCTCCGGGCGGAGGCAATAGATAGGATATATGCGCATGATGATGGTCTTGGGCCATTTGCGAAAATGCTCATCGACGGGAAACAGGTCAAGATTATTGCCGAAGGGGATGACAGCACTCCCCTCATCGCCCAAGGAGATGAATTCTTTTCCTTGAGCACCTCCTGGGTAAGCGAGAGGGATGGAGCGTCTAATCTTCGAGCCATACCAGAATGCCTCCTGGTACCCCTACCCGCCTTGGTCAAGCTCAAATTTGGGTGTATCTATGACGTCGTCCATAGCTTCAGCGGAGCCCTTTCAGGCGCTTGGTGCCGACACCTCACCCTCGGCGAGGAAATTGAATGGAGCATCTATCTGACTAGCACTAACGAGCTCAAGAAGGAACTCCTGGTGGAGGCTAAAAAGTCTGGGCTTCAGGGCACGGAGTTGCAGAAAGCCCTAACTAAGGGGTTCCCCAAATATGTCTGGCGGGCCAAGGCACTCAACGGTGAAATGAGCTGGTTGGATTTATTCTTCGATGCGACTGCCATCGAACAAGACTCCTACATGATCCACGCCATCAAGTACGACAAGATGTTCTGGCAAGTGACCATCATCGCGCTAGAGGAAAAGCACACGCAACAAACCTTACGCGGCAAGGATGGCGCCAAAGTACTCGAGTGGTTCTTGCGAGAAAAGCTGATCTCTAAAGAGTGTTAATGCTGTGGAGTGGGGAGAACAGCATTCTCCGCCCCTCTACTCCAAGCAGATCAGATCCTTCCAACCATAGAGAGCTCGGTCAAGATCATTTGTGATTGCTTTGACCCGTTTCGGGTCCCCATATCTGATTAGAATCTTGCCTCCGCCCACACCAAGTTTAACATCCTTCCCTTGCACTGGCAGTGCACCTGTCAACGAAGAGACCCCAGAGACTCCGTATCTGTCCCAATCTTGAATAATATCCGCAAGGATCCCTAAATAGGCGAGGGGATCATCCTTGAGGTGAATCTTCGCAAGCTTTACATTTAGGCCTAACAGATGCCCAATCTGTTGAATGTTGTGCATAGCTGCTCCGGCAGTTGCCCAGACGACATTCGTCCACCACCAGAGAGCATCAACATCCATATCAGCCCCTTCTGCCGCCTTTACTCTAAAGTTGTGGTAGACACGTTTATCTGCCGGGGACTCCAGTGGGCGGGCCTCCAACGCAAAGAATATTACAAAGTATACAGTTGAATACAACAAGGCGAGCAACCCACTACAAACCCCGTGATCGAGATGGCGTATTCCCATGTCGGTCCGGCCAAAGCGTAGAAGGTTATAGAACCCATCCCTGAGAGACTGTATGTGCTTGACCATTTTTTTGTTTTCAAAGAAACGGTAGTGCATCTCCCATAGATCGAACGCATCGCCCGGTAGCCCCCCACCTCGGGATAACTCTCTCATCCTCACATCATCCTGGCCAACTATTGGAAAACTTTCCCGCAGTCGTGTCAGAAGTTGGGCACGTAGCGTTTCTAAATTGCCGAGGTAGCGCAGGGCGTCAGCAACCTGGGCAAGGGATCGGCACGAAAAACTCGGCTGGAAGAAGCTGTCCCCGATCAGCCTCTGCAGCACCCTCCGGTCATACTCGGAGTCAAGGCAGTTGACGGACCAAAATTCGCTGCAGAAATACTCGTGCGCGATATCCACACCTATCTTCGCCTGCTCACTTTGGATAGCAGTGGACAAAGGGCCAAGAGATCCTTCAAAAATATAACCAATATCATGCAGAAGGCTCAGAAAAGGCCAAGTTGAACCAAATTCTGTAGAGTTTCCTTCCCAACCCCGAGTTTTCAAATGCCGCGCCATCTCTTCGCCTACTACATACGAGTTTGTATATATATACCAGCCGATTAGGTAATTGTACAATGTGTGAGCTGCATGGTCTCGTTGCTTCGCGTAAGAAAACTCTCCAGCAGCCTCCCTGCGCAACAGGCTCTTTCTAAAAAACGATGCATCCTGCATGAATGTAATGCGAAGAATTGACTCGGCGTATTCCTCGGCATGCCTAAGCCTAACCTCATCCATCGTTGAAAATAAGAACAATTCCAGCGTATTGTCGCAACAGCCACGGTGAAAAGTGGAATACTTGGGGTTTGAGGTGGCGTATGTCCAGAGCTCTTCAACGAGAGAACGCATAGGGCCTCCAGAATATGTTTCGGGCAATGCCGACCATTCATAGGGTCAAAGCTGTCACGTGCGAGCGTCGCCTTTCTGCCGTTATGGCTGGAGTAGGCGGACATGGAAGAAAGATAGCAACAGCCAGGAACAGACGCCAGATGTTTTATTTCTGCCCTTTTCAACGATGAGACAATCGACTGACATTCCATCTCCAGACTAACCGAAACAGAACAACGTGTCTCTGAATACGCGCATCTCGTTCCATCGAGTCACGTTTTCAATGGCATTCCTGTAAATCTCACTCGAATTCGCCGAGCCAGTGCGCGGCCAGCTGAGTACGAGCATCACACGCCTTGTTAGGAATAGGTTAGGAAAAAGAAAAACGGGCTCCAGCAATTTTGCTGTAACCCGTTGATTTCTTTGGTGGAGACGAGGGGGATTGAACCCCTGGCCTATGCGTTGCGAACGCATCGCTCTCCCAGCTGAGCTACGTCCCCGATTCTGCCCCGTTAACGGGCGCGGAACAGTCGTTTAGCGCGTTTCCACTCGGCGGACAAGACTTTTTTGCGCCCGCTGCATGCCACGATCACTGCTTCGGCAGGCGGATCACCAGATGCGGCGCAGGGTCCTTCAGGTTCTCGATGTGCCAGCGGTAGGAGCCGCCGGGAACCGTGGGCGTGTGCTCGGCGTTGTGCTCCAGAACCTGGATGCCCTCGGCCAGCGTGATGAACACGTCTCCGGACACCTTGAGGCCCAGGGGCTGCGCATTGCGGCTGACCACCGCGCCCCTGAGGCGGACGCTCAAGGCCCCGCCCGGCGCCTGCGCATAGGACAGCGGCTTCTCGCGCTCCTGGAAGACGATCTCCCCGCCTGCGATGCTGCCCTTGCCCACCACTACGAACCCCACACGTCCGCCGCCAAGGGGCTTGATGTCCTGCACGCGCGGGTCCTTGCGCGCCAGCGCCAGGTCCTTGGCCAGCCCGGCCTCCGGGGCCTCGCCAGCGGGTTTGGCCGCCTCGGGCTTGTGCGCGTCCGCCTTGGCCTCGCCGGCCTTGGGCTTGGCGGCCTTGGCCTCGTAGGCGGCGCGCCGCTGGGCGTACATCGTCTCGGTGTGCACCGCAGTGCCGTCAATGAAGTACTTGTAGCTGCCGTCGGCCTCGATGCGCACGCGCACGGTGTAGCGCTCAAGGGTCCAGCAGCCCTGCAGGAGCAGGAGCAGAGCCAGGGCCAGCAGGGGTGCGACGAGGGTATTCAGCCTGTACATGGCCCCACCCTACCCCTGGACCAAGCCCCCTGGCAAGAGCGCGTCCCTTGACAGGGCAGGCCCGAGCCCCTACCTTCCGCCTCACCAAAACCAAGGAGCAATTCCATGCCCTACGATATCCGACTCGTGAAGCTCATCAACGGCGAAACCGTCATCGGCAAATGGAGCGCGGACGGCAAGACCATCTCCGATCCGGCTGTGATCCAGACCGTTCCCAGCCAGCAGGGCGTGCAGATGATGCTTTTGCCCTTCGGCTATCCGTTTGAGCACGAGATCACCGGCGAGCTCTCCACGGCCCACGTGCTCTACGAGTACAAGAAGCTCCCCGAGGAGCTGAAGACCAAGTACCTGGAGGCCTCGAGCAACCTGACGCTCTCCGCCCCCGGCGGCGGCAACATCTCCCAGCTGCTCAAGTAAGAGCGGCCCCTGCCCGCCTGTAGATCTTTTTCGTGATGACCGGGGCGGTGGGCTGTTCCTGCCGCCCCGTTTCCCGTTTTTCCGCACACCGAATTCTTACCGTCCAAGGAGCCCGCGCGTGAAGGAACTCTTGCCTCTGCTGCCCCGCCCCAGCCGCTACCTCGGCAACGAGTGGGGGACCGTGCGCAAGGACCCGGCGACCTTACGCGTCCGCGTGGCCCTGGCCTTCCCCGACCTCTACGAGGTCGGCATGAGCTACCTCGGCCAGAAGATTTTGACCCAGGCCGTGAACGAGCGCGACGGCATGCAGGCCGAGCGCGTCTACGCCCCCTGCGCCGACACCGCCGCCATCCTGCGCGAGCACAACGCGCCGCTGTGCACCATGGAGACCGACACGCCGCTGGCGCAGATGGACGCAGTGGCCTTCAGCCTGACCCACGAGCTGTGCTACACCAACATCTTGTACATGCTCGACCTGGCGCAGATCCCCCTGCACGCAGCCGACAGGCTGGCCGCCAAAGAGGACGGCGGCCACTGGCCGCTGGTCATGGCTGGCGGCGGGGCCTGCTTCGATCCCGAGCCCGTGGCCGAATTCCTGGACCTCATGGTCCTGGGCGATGGCGAGGTGGTGCTGCCGGAGATCCTGGAAGCGCTGGCCGCCGCGCGCGAGGCCGGGACCCCAAAGGCCGAGTTTTTGCGCCAGTTGACCGCCCTGCCCGGCGTGTACGTGCCGAGCCTGTTTCAGTGGTCCGGCCCGGGCCAGGCCCTGCGCCCGCTTCTGCCGGGCTACGAGCGCGTACAAAAGGCGCTGGTGCCGGACATCGCGCTCGCGCCCTTCCCCATCTCCCCTGCAGTGCCCTTTGGCCAGGCCATCCACGACCGCTACACGCTGGAACTGGCGCGCGGCTGCACGCGCGGCTGCCGCTTCTGCCACGCGGGCATGGTCTACCGCCCGGTGCGAGAAAAGAGCCCGGAGCGCCTGGACGCCCAGCTCATCGAGGCCATCAGCGCCACGGGGTTTGAGGAAGTGTCCATGCTCTCACTGTCCACCGGCGACTACTCGGCCCTGGAGTCGCTGTTTGAGACCACCTTTTCGCGCTGCGCCGCCGAGCAGGTCACCATCTCCCTGCCGAGCTTGCGCGTGGGCTCCCTGTCGGAAAAGATCATGGGCCGCATGGCCAGCATCCGCCGCACCGGCGTCACCCTCGCGCCCGAGGCGGGCAGCCAGCGCCTGCGTGACGTCATCAACAAGGGCGTCACCGAGGAGGCCCTCATCGAGCACGTGCGCGTCCTCTTTGAGCACGGCTGGCAGCAGGTGAAGCTCTATTTCATGATCGGCCTGCCCACCGAGACCGACGAGGACCTGGACGCCATAGCCGACCTCTGCGTCAAGGTGCGCGACGCCGCCGGACGCCACGTCAAGCGCCTGCAGGTAACAGCCGCGGTGTCGCCCTTTGTGCCCAAGACGCACACCCCGTTCCAGTGGGACGGCCAGATCGGCATGGATGAGATCCGCCGCCGCGTCTACCGCATCAAGGACGCGCTCAAGCCCTACAAGCGCATCACCCTCAAGTACCACCAGCCGGAGATGAGCTTCCTTGAGGGCGTCTTCTCACGCGGGGACCGCCGCCTCGGCCCGGTCATCGAGAGCGCCTACAGAAAGGGTGCGCTGTTCTCCAGCTGGCGCGACCACCTGCGCCTGGAGCCCTATCTGGAGGCGTTGGAGGAGCACGGGCTCACGGCTGCGGAGTTCCAGGCCGCGCGCGAGGAAAACGCGCCCCTGCCCTGGGACCACCTGGATTGCGGCGTGTCCAAGGAATTTCTGCTGACCGAACGCAGGCGCGCCCTGGAGGCCAAGCTCACCGAGGACTGCCGCTACGGGGCCTGCCGCAACTGCGGCGTGTGCAGCCACGAGGGCCGCACCTCGCGCCTGTCGAAGCAGGCCGAGCGGGGCGAAATCAGCCCGCGCCTGGTCTTCTCCCGCCGCGACCAGGATGAGGCCGAGCCCGCCGTCGCGGGAGGGCTGCCGGAGACTCCGGCGGAAGCCCTGGCCGCAGCGGCGGCCAAAGCAGCCGACACCGCCGCCGCCACAGCAGTGGACAACGCGGCCGCCAGCGCGGCCAGCGCCGCAAACAAACTGCACCTGTCCGAGCGCCAGGCCCAGTACCGCATCTGGTACGAGAAGCTGGACGAGGCCGCGTACTTAAGCCAGCTGGAATTGCAGAGCATCCTCGAACGCGCGCTGAGGCGCACGCGCTTCCCGCTGTCCTTCAGCGCAGGCTTCCACCCCATGCCGCGCATCTCCTTTGGCCGCGCGCTGCCCGTGGGCGTGGAGAGCATGGCCGAGTGGTTCACCCTGACCCTGCGCGAGAACCTGGCGCCGGAGTTCGTGCTGGACACCCTGGCCGCCCAGATGCCGCACGGGCTCATGCCCATCCGCATCGAACCCATGGGCGTGCTGGAGCGCACCAAGCAGGCCGTGCGCGAGAAGTTCCTGGTGCGCTACACCGGCGCGCCCGAGGACGTGTTGCGCTGGCTGGGCCACTGGGCCGAGCTGCTGACGCGCGACAGCTTCGTGGTTCAGCGCAAGAGCAAGAACGGCCCCAAGCCCACGGACGTGCGCGCCCTGCTCTCCGAGGTCAGCCTGGAGGGAAAGGACGCCGTGCGCCTGACCTTTGACTGGTCGCGCGAGTACATGAGCCCGGTGAACCTGGTGCATGCCGTGAACGAGCCCATCTCGGCCCTGGCCGCGCATCTGGTCAAGGTCGGGCAGGAATTCCCGGCGGGGTAGCTCTTTTCAACTTGCCTTAGCTATACTTAACACAAACTCGGTAGGCATTAGGAGCTGGATGACCTTTTGCCCTCACTAATTTTGCCCGTACTTGTGCAGGATCGCTCCCATTTTTTGCTGCAAGGCAGATGGACTCCTTTCCGCTAGGCGCGATATCCACGTTGCGAACGCTTTTGCTTTTCCATTTTCCAGTGTGCCTCACACCTGAAAAGTCAGATGCGTCGTCCAATACAAAGATCGGAACAATCTCAGCAAATTCCAGTTCGCTTGAATACACCTCAACTAAATATATCGGTATTTTCCTATTGTTTTGGATAGATATCTCAACAAACAATTCACCCCCATATAGCGTCGAGCATTCGGCCCAAGCTTTTGGTTCAGGCCCTAGCATAGAGCGATTAAGCGAATACAAATGTAACACCCACCCATTGATAATGCCAAATGCCCACGTAGCGGTTGCAACTGACACAAGGTTCAACAAGCTATATTCAGCCACACCAAGTCCCTCCATCCAGTTGCACAAAGATATACACGCTAAGGCACCGGAACCGTGGTGAAGGGCCGTGTGAGGTCGGGCTTGAGCGTGCCCTTGCCCGGAAAGATGGCGTCGTACTTGAGGTTGTCCCCAGGAATGGTGAAGTAGCCGTCGGCCACGGCCTCGGGCGCGCCCAGGCGCAGCAGCTCGCTCACCGTCACCAGCTCATAGCCCTGCTTGCGCAGGCCCCTCACCAGCCGCTCCAGAATGTCGAAGCTCTTCTGCGGCACTGCATTGGCGTGCAGCAGCACGATGGAGCCGGGCCGGACGACCGCCAGGGCGTTTTTGGCCAGGATGGCCGGGGCGTTCTCCTCCTCGTCGCGCTCCCCCTCCACATCCCACTGGATGACCGGATATCCCGACTGCGCCAGCTCCTCCAGCGCCAGCGCCGAGCTGCGACCATAGGGCAGACGCATGAGGCGCAGAGCGGGCGGCACCAGGGCCATCTGCGCGGCCAGGCCCTTGGCCTCGGCCCGGCGGGCAAGCTCCTGGCGCAAGAGCGCGTACTGGGTCTGGGTGGGCTCCATCTGGGCGCGTATCTGCGCCTGGTCCATGAGCGCCAGGTTGCCGTGGGTCCAGGTGTGGCTCCCGAGCTCGAAGCGCGGGTCACTCATGAGCTGCATGGCCTTTTCCGGGTGCGAGCGCATCCACTTGCCGCCCGCGAAGAACGTGGCCTTGTGCCCGCCCGCGCGCAGCAGGTTGATGATCCGGTTGTTGTAGCCAGCGACGTTGTTGGCGCGCTCGCAGAGGTCGAAGGTAAGGGCCACGACCTTGCGGCCTCCCCGGACATGTACCCGCCGGATGGCCCCGCGCAACTCCGGCGGCACCGGCGGCAGCACGGCCTCGCGCCCCGTGGGCTGCGGGAAGGACGGGTCCGGCTCGCCCACCGCGCCGATGACGCGGTCGGCCTCGGTCCCGGCCAGCTCGGCGGGCGACCAGAGGCCGTGGAGCAGCGCGCCGGAGCCGAAGGACAGGGGTTGCCTGGCGGTCTGCTGGTGCGAATCTGCCGCCAGGCCGGTCCCGGCGACGGCCATCAGCAAGAGGCAAAAGAGGCACAGGCAAGGCAGTATCTTCTGGATTGGGCCGAGGGCTTTCATGATGCGGGGCTCCTGGGGTTTCCGCGCGGCGCGGGCTGCCACCTGCCCAGCGCCCCGGCGCGCGCCGGAGCCGGAGGCCAGATGCCGCGCACTATCCCAGAAACCTCGTCCCAGGGCAATCACCCGGCCACATCAAAGCTTGTGCTCCATGCGCCAACCACGCTATATGGCGATTAGACTGCAGAGACAGATACAACGCGAGAGGTGGACTCATGAACGAGAAGGTGAACCTGTGGAAGCCGGAATACATGCTCGACATCGACATCATCGATGAGCAGCACAAGGGCTTCTTCGATCTCTGCCTGAAGTCGGCCATGGTCTGCGAGTCTGCGCGCAACAAGCCGGTCAAGCTCTCTGACGTCATCCGCCTGATCTACGACATGCGCGGCTACGCCTTCCGGCACTTTTTCACCGAGGAGGCCCTGCTGCTCAAGTACGCCTACCCCAAGATCTACGGGCACATGAGCCAGCACGATATCTTCCTGCGCACGCTCCAGGAGTTCACCGCCGAGCTGCACGTGGAGCTGGCCAAGGCCGAGAAGGCCGGGCCCGAGGGCTTCCTGGCGTGCGCCAACCACATCAACGGCTACCTCACCACCTGGTGGGGCGAGCACATCCTGAACACGGACCAGGACTACGCACGCTTCATGCGCGGGCAGAAGGGCCATGCGGCCAAGGACTGAGGCCTCAAGCGCCAGCCCCAGCGCGGTCCATCTTGGGTTGCGCACCGAGGAAACGCTCCGCAAGCTCCTGTAGCTGGCCGGGCCGGATATCCTGGAAGTGCAGCCCAAAGCCGTGCAACGGGCGGCTTTGAGCCTCGCTCTTGCACCAGCGGATGCAGGCCATGACCGGCGTTGGGTCGTCCATGCCCGCGATGCGCAGCCGCACCTCCTGCCCATGATCGAATTCTGCGGGACAGGATACGAACCCCCCGCCGACCGAGAGGTCAAGGACGCTTGCCCGGACCGGACAGGCGAAGGACGGGTCATCCCCTGCGGCCAGCAAGCCGTGCAACATCACGGGCACCCGCCCGCAACGGCGCACTTCGCGCGGGCTGAACTTCAGCACTTTCGAACAAAACGCATCCGGATCGTCCAGGTAGACGATCTCCCTGTCCTGGCCCCGGCGCAGCACGCGCAGCACTGGAATGACGCAGGAGAGCTGGAAGAGCTGGTCGCGCTCCGGGCCAGGCTCGCGCATGACCTTGTCCAATTCGAGCACAAGGCCGCTTGCCCGCTGTTCCAACGAGAGCCCCAGCATCCGCAGCAGCATGGACGCAGACGACGCGTAGCCCGGCGTAAGCCCCAGCCGCGCAATCTCCGCATCGTAGTCCCAGGGTCTGTCGGTAAGAACGCAAATGTTCCGGTATTGGCGCTCAGTTTCCATCTCCGCTCCCCAAAAACCACTGACTTTCGCAATACGTATACCTCTAGCAGATTTTGGGCGAAAAGAAAGCACGAGAGATAATTTTGAAGCTTTTGACGCGGGAATAGGTGGATCGGAGATCCAACGCGTTGTCAAAGCGGCGGCAGATTTCGCTGCGCGGATTCGTTGAGAAGGGCCTCGCCCTCTGGAAGGGAAGCACTCGCGGGTCGCGAGCTCCTTCAACTGCTCGGTAAGGATATCCGCCAAGAACAGACCCGGGTTTCCACGGGTCCGGCGGGGGTCGGTCAGGCCGCTTCCACAGGCACCAGGACTAAAGGGATGCCGCCTCGCCCATGCTCCCTCCCGCTCCTGTCAGCCGCCGCGGTGGAACTGGGCTCGGACGGGCAAAGCCGGCCTGGGGACAGGGCTACGTCTGCACGCGCGCGCCGGGGCCTACTTGTGCTTGCCGGTCTGCACCAGCATCGCCTGGAGATTGCGCGACATTTCGGCGTCGTAGCCGGCGTCCTGGACAAGAATCCCCGCCGCCTTCATGGGCTCCATGGCCTCGGCGTAGACCCGCTTGGTGGTCATGGCGCAGTAGGAGTCGGCCAGGGCGCAGAGCCTGCCCACCTCGCCCAGGGCGATCTTCTTCTGCGGATAGCCGGTGCCGGTGAGGCGCTCGTGGTGGTCAGTGACGCACTCCTCCACCTCGGGGAACTTGAGGTCGAGCTTGGCCAGCATCTCATAGCCGATCTGGGTGTGGCGCTGGAGCTTGCCACGCTCGTCCGGGGTGAGTCCTTTGCCCTTCTCGCGGATGAAGTTCGGGACCTTGCTCATGCCCAGGTCATGCAGGAACAGGCCCGCCGTCAGGTGATCGAAGAACTTGCGCTTGATGTCCCCGGCCTCGTACTGCGCGGCCCTGGTCTTGGCGTGGATGGCCAGGCCCATGATGCCCGTGTTGAAGGAGTGGTTCTCCAGACTGTGGGTGGCGTGCAGGCGCCGGGTGAGCGCGCGGATGCGGTGGATGTCGTGGTACAGGTACTCCGTCAGGACCATGAAGTCGGTCCACACACGGGCCAGCACCATGGGCACGGGCTGATCGAAGACCTCCGTCAGCCGCCGCGTCAGGGCCTGGGTGAAGATGTCGGCGATCTCGGTCTCGTGCAGGTTCTTGTCCACCAGCACCAGGTCCAACTGATAGCTGATGTGCTTGACGTAGATGGGGTGGTCGGCGCGCGAGACGAAGATCAGCCCCTCGTCCACCATCTGGGCCAAGGTCTCCACCATCTCGTTCGTCAGCCGCTCCCCGCCCCGGCAGAACAGCACGATGCGCGCCACGTCCTCCTTGAACTGGAACAGGTCAAGCGGCGGGCGGTATTTGCTGAAGCTCTCCAGAATGTCCTGGTTGATCTGGTAATATTGCTCGTCCAGGGCGTCCGGGATGTCGACTTTCTTTTTCTCAGCCATGCCTGATTTTTCCCACCTTGAGCCTCCGGCGGGACTGCGCCCGCCCTTGACCCGGGCTGCCGGAGGAATCCCGCCCAGGCCAGAGGCCTTGAAAAATATTTCCTCCCGGACCCACTCGCCAGGCCTCCTTGGCCGGGCTTGTAACCACCACGCATCGCTGACTGTTCCAAACGGTCACGCTCGCGTCGGGAGAACTGCGTTGAGCACTACCCTCATTTCCAGTGGATGAAAATGTTTTTTGTGTTGACTTTCCCCTTGAATTCATAAAAAAGTGGGTCGAAGTGGAAATACGTGGTAATTAGTGGTATCAATGGGGGGAATAGTGCGTCTACTTGGTCATGCCCACCGCAGTCTGGACCCGAAGGGACGGCTCATGCTGACCCCGGAGTTCCGCGACCAGCTCCTGGCGGAATCGCCCGGGGGCACTGTGGTGCTGACCCTTTTCCAGGGCCAGATCATCGGCATCACTCCTGCCCAGTGGGAAGCCTTTGTGCTGGAGCTGGAGACCAAGCTCGCCGCGCCCTCAAGCATGCTCCAGGATATGCGCCGCGTGGCCTACGCTGGCTATGTCGAGGTCGCGCTGGACAAACAGGGGCGCATCCAGCTGCCCACGCACCTGCGCAAGAGCGGCCGCATCGACCGGGACATCGTCCTGGCCGGCGTGGGCAAGCGTTTTGAGATCTGGGACAAGGACCGCTTCGAGGCGCTGCTTGAGCAGAGCCACGCGGACGTCTCCGAAGAAATGGCCAGGGCGAACATCGCTCTGCCCTTCTAGCCGGGCGGATACTGACCATGAGCGATGCACAGGAGGTCCCCCACATTCCGGTAATGCTGCAGGAAGTGGTGGAATATTTGGCCCCCAAGCCTGGTGGCCGCTACCTCGACGGCACCCTGGGCCTGGCTGGGCACAGCCTCGGGCTGCTCAGGGCCTCCGGCGGTCAGGCCGAGCTGCTCTGCCTGGACCGCGACGAGCAGGCCCTGGCCCTGGCGCGCGAGCGCCTGAACGAATTTCCCGGCCAGGCGCAGAGCTTCCACCTGGCCTTCAGCGATTTCGAGCAGGCCCTGGAAGAGGTCGGCTGGGACAAGCTTGACGGCGCTGTGCTCGACCTGGGCGTGTCCTCGCTCCAGCTGGACGAGGCCGAGCGCGGGTTCAGCTTCATGGCCGACGGCCCGCTGGACATGCGCATGGACGCCACAAGCGGCATGGACTCGGCCCGCGTGCTGGTGAACAGGGCGCACTTCGAAGACTTGAAGCAGATCATCCGCGACCTGGGCGACGAGCCCCTGGGCGGAAAAATCGCCCGCGCAATCGTGCGCATACGCGAGACCGAGGAGATTCGGACCACGTCAAGACTTGCGGAGATCGTGGCCAAGGCGTATCCCCCCGACCGCCGCCGGGAAGCCCGCAATCACCCGGCCACGCGCACTTTCATGGCCCTGCGCATGGCCGTGAACAACGAGATCGGCGAGATCAAAGACTTTTTGGAGCGCATCGTGCAGTATCTGAAGCCCGGAGCCCGGCTGGCCGTCATCTCCTTCCACTCCGCGGAGGACCGCGAAGTGAAGGAGGCCTTTCGCCATTGGGCCAAGGGCTGCCGCTGCCCGCTTGAGCAGCAGATCTGCACCTGCGACCGCACCCCGCTGGCGCGCATCCTGACCAAGAAGCCCCAGCTGCCCACCCAGCTTGAGATGGACCGCAACCCGCGCAGCCGCAGCGCCAAGATGCGCGTGGCCGAGCGCCTGGGCCCGCTCCAGACCGGGGGACGGCCATGAGCGCCGCCAAGGGCTCGGTCCTCATGTATTTCTGCGCCATCAGCGGCGTGCTGCTCTTGAGCCTGTCCTCGGTCTGGCTGAACATCGAGCGCATGGACCTGGCTTACGACCTGAGCAAGATGGAGAAGGAGCTGAGCAGCCGCACGGCGCTGGCTTCCAAGCTCGAACTGGAGCGCAACAACCTGATCTCGCCTTACCGCCTCAAGCGCCTGGCGGCCACATACGGGCTTGGGCCCGTTGGGCCGGGACAGATGCGGCTGATGAACGGGCAGGATCAGGGAAAGTAGCCGGCAGGGGCGGCCATGGCCAAGCGCGTGTCACGCAGCCGGGAGGGAGCACCGACCAGAGGCAAGACGGACATCGGCAAGCTGAAGCTCTTGCTGGTGGGCCTGTTCTTCGCCGCCATCTGGCTGTCGCTCTGGGGCCGGGCCGCCTACGTGCAGCTGTATCTCGGCCCGGAGCTCAAGAAGGGCGCCGACAGGCAGAGCCTGGCAACAGGGTTTGAATTGGGAGAACGGGGCCGCATCTACGACAGGAACGGCTCCATACTGGCCACAAGCGTGGAGAGCAAATCCGTGTACGTTTCGCCCATCAAGGTCGCCAACGCGGCCCAGACCGCCCAGATTCTGGGACAGATCCTGGATGTTCCCCAAAAGAACATCGAAAAGGACCTGTCCTCGAAGAAGGGTTTTGTCTGGATCAAGCGCCAGATCGGCGACCGCGAGGCCCAGGCCATCGAGGCCGAGAAGCTGCCGGGCGTGTTCTTGACCAGCGAATACCGCCGCATGTTCCCCAACCACCACTCCGCAGGGCAGGTCATCGGCTTCGTCGGCGTAGACGGCGTGGGCCTTGAGGGCATGGAAAAGCATTTCGAGGAGCGCATGGCCGGTCGCCAGGCCAAGTACGTGGTCCAGCGCGACGCCACCGGGCGCAGGCTGTACCTGGACGACCAGGGGCGCGAGATGGACATCCGCGGGGCCGACGTGCGCCTGACGCTGGACACCGTGATCCAGGACGCCGCGGAGCAGGCCCTGGCCGACGCCGTGACCCGCTACAACGGCCGTTCCGGCATGGCCCTGGTGGTCAAGGTCGAGACGGGCGAGATTTTGGCCCTGGCGCACTTCCCGTTCCTCAACCCCAACGCCGCCAGCCTGTCCAAGCCCTCGGCCCGCCGCTTCCGCGCGGCGCTGGACATGTTCGAGCCGGGCTCCACCATGAAGCCCTTCGTCTTTGCCGCCGCCCTGGAGCAGAAGGTCATCGACCAGAACAAGATCTTCGACTGCGAGAACGGCAAGTGGGTCCTGCGCGGCAAGACCATCCGCGACACCCACCCGTACCACTGGCTCTCGGCCAACCGCATTCTGCGCTACTCAAGCAACATCGGCACGGCCAAGATCGGCCTGTCGCTTGGCGCACAGCCCTACTACAACACCCTGCGCAAGCTTGGCTTCGGCGAGCGCTCCGGCCTGAACATCCCCTCCGAGTCCCCCGGCCTGCTGCGCACGGCCAAGGAATGGGGCGAGTTCGACCTGGCCACCATCTCCTTTGGCCAGGGCATCGGCGTCACCGGCCTGCAGATGGCCAGGGCATACATGGTGCTGGCCAACAAGGGCCTGACCAAGCCGCTCAAGCTGGTCCTTGAGCCTGTCGCCACGGAAGAGCCAAAACCAGAGCGCATCTTCAGCCAGCAGACCGTGGAGACGGTGCTCGCCATGATGCGCGAGGTGGTGGAAGAGGACGGCACGGGCAAACTGGCGCGCATCCCCGGCGTCGTGGTGGCGGGCAAGACCGGCACCGCACAGAAGGCCGCCGCCACCGGCAAGGGCTACGGCGAGGGCAACGTGGCCTCCTTCGTGGGCCTGTTCCCCGGCGACAAGCCAGAATTTCTGATCATGGCCATCGTGGACGAACCCTCGCCCGTGGCCCTGGGCGGCATCGTCTGCGCCCCGGCCGTGCGCGAGATCGCCATCAAGACCCTGTCGTACTACAACCGTCTGCCCGAGGCCAAGGCCGTCGCCCCGCAGACCGAGCCCTCCGAGTCCTCCATGCACGAGAAGGCCACCCGCGCCCCGGCAGCCCTGACAGGGGCCAACGTGCCCGACCTCACCGGCCTGCCCGTGCGCCGTGCGCTGGAGGCCCTGGGCAAACGCGGCGTCGTGCCCACGCTCAAGGGCTCGGGCATGGTCATCGCGCGGCAGAAGCCCCAGCCGGGCGAGCCCTGGCCGGAGGCCAAAAGCAACGGCAAGGACGACGGCTTCATCCTCTGGCTGCAGGAAGGGAACAAGTGATGCCCGCCGCACGCAAGGCACGCTGGAACGAACTGCTGACCCTGGTCGGCCGCGGACTCATGGTCCGCACGGACTCCCGCGAGGTTTGCCCCGGCGAGGTCTTCGCCCTCATGCCCGCAGCCGGCGACAAGAGCGCCGACTTCCTGGCCCAGGCCCTGGCCAAGGGCGCGGGCTGGGTCGTGGCCGGGCCAGAGGTGCTGCTGCCGCACAGTGAAACAGCCAAGCTCATGACCGTGGCCGACGTGCCCGACGCTCTGGGCCAGCTGGCCGCCAAGCATTTCCGCACCCACAAGCAGGCCATGCAGGTGGTGGCCGTCACCGGCACCAACGGCAAGACCACCATCACCTACCTGCTGGAGGGCCTGCTCACCGCAGCCGGGCGCAAGGTCGGCGTGCTGGGTACCGTCAGCTACCGCTGGCCCGGCACCAGCATCGAGGCCAGCCTGACCACCCCTGGCTGCTGGCGGCTGCACGAGCTCTTCGCCCAGATGTCCGCCGACGCCGTGGACACCGTGGTCATGGAGACCAGTTCCCACGCCCTGCACCAGAAGCGCGTGGCAGGCCTGGAGTTCGACGCCTGCGCGCTGATCAACCTGACCCAGGACCATCTGGACTACCACGGGGATTTCGAGGAGTACTACCAGGCCAAGAAGCTGTTGTTCGCGGGCTACCCGCGCGCGGACAAGTTCAAGGCCGCCAACGCCGACGACGCCTACGGCCTGCGCCTGCTCTCCGAGCTGCCCGACGCCGTGGGCTTCACCCTGGCCAACACCGCCGCGCCCGCTGGCAACCGCATGCTCAAAGGCGTCATGACCTCCTGCACCGGCAAGGGCGTGAGCCTGCGCATGGAGTTCGAGGGCAAGTGCTGGACCCTTGATTCCGGGCTGGTGGGCGCGCACAACGCCAGCAACCTCATGGCCGCCCAGGCCGTGGGGCTGGGCCTGGGCCTCGGCCCTGCGGACATGCAGGCGCTCGCTCCCTTCACTGGCGTGCCCGGACGTCTGGAACGGGTGCAGAACGACAAGGGCCTGGACATCTTCGTGGACTACGCCCACACCCCGGACGCGCTCATAAACGTGCTTAGCGCCCTGCGCGCCCTGGATTTCTCCCGCGTGCTCACCGTGTTCGGCTGCGGCGGAAACCGCGACCGCACCAAGCGTCCGCTCATGGGCCAGGCCGTGGCCGGGCTCTCGGACGTGGCCGTCTTGACCAGCGACAACCCGCGCCACGAGGACCCGCTTGCCATCATGGCCGACGTGCGTCCCGGACTGCAGAACGGCCCCGCCGGCCTGACCGTCATCGAAGAGCCGGACCGCTACAAGGCCCTGTGCCAGGCCATCGCCCTCATGCGCCCGGGCGACGCCCTGCTCGTGGCGGGCAAGGGCCACGAGAGCTACCAGCAGATCGGCGACGTCAAGCACCCCTTCTCCGACGTCGAGGCTGTGGGCCGCGCCATCCGCGAAGTGCATGGCGAGGTCCGGCCATGAACATGACGCTCGACGCCATCGCCCTGGTCCTGACCGGAGCCGGACTGCCCGAAGCGGAAAGGCCGCAGGGCTCGCGCGTGATATCCTCCGTGCGCACCGACTCCCGTGAGGTCCAGCCCGGCGACCTGTTCGTCTGCCTCAAGGGCGAGCGCTTCGACGCCCACGACTTCGCCGCGCAGGTTGCCCAGGCCGGTGCCGCCGCCCTGGTGGCCGCCCGCCCGCTGGATGGGATTTCCTGCCCGGTCATCCTGGTGGACGACACCCAGCTGGCCCTGGGCAGACTGGCCCGCGCCTGGCGCAACGCGACCTCGGCCAAGGTGCTGGCCCTCACCGGCAGCGCGGGCAAGACCACGGTCAAGGAGCTCCTGGCCCAGACCCTGGCGAACAGCATGAAGGTGGCCAAGAACCACAAGAATTTCAACAATCAGGTGGGCTTGCCCCTGTCCATGCTCGCCGCCAGCGGCAGCGAGGACGCCTGGGTCATGGAAGTGGGCATCAGCAAACCCCACGACATGGCCGAGCTGGGCGTCATCATCGCCCCGGACCTGGCGCTGGTGCTGAACATCGGCCCGGCGCACCTGGAAGGGCTGGGCAGCCTTGACGGCGTGGCCAAGGCCAAGGCTGCGCTGCTGTCCCATGTGCGCCCCGGCGGCATGGGCCTGTGCAGCATGGACTATCCCGAGCTCTGGACCGAAGCCCTGGCCGCGCTGCCCGGGGTCGTCGGATTCTCCGCGCAGAACAGCTTCGCCACCTACTACGCACGCTTCGAGGAGGCCCTGCCCAGCGGGCGCGGACTCTACGAGATCATTGTCGACGGCCAGGCCTTCTGGGCCGAGCTGCCGGCCTGCGGCGAGCACTTCGCCGAGAACGCCGCCGCCGTGGCCGGGGCCTGCCATCTGCTGGGCCTGACCACCGACCAGATCGCCGAGGGCCTGGGCAAGGCCGTGCTGCCGGGCCAGCGCTTCTGCTGCACGGAAGTGGGCGGCTGGTGCGTGGTGGACGACTCCTACAACGCCAACCCGCTCTCCATGCGCCGCAGCCTGGAGGCCGCAAGCCTGCTGGCCGCGGGCGCGCCCCTGGTGCTGGTCCTGGGCGACATGAAAGAGCTGGGCGCTGGCGCCGCCAAGGCCCACGAGGAGCTGGGCGCGCTTCTGCCTGGCCTCAAGCCCGCCGCCGTGTTCTTCCAGGGCGAGTTCGCCGCTGCCGTGGCCGCAGGCGCTGGCAAGGCCGTGGCCGTGACGGAAATTTCCGAGCCCGCCCAGGTGCTCGCGCAGATGCCCGTTCTGCACGCTTCCCAGAGCGGCGCGCGCGGCGTGGTGCTGGTCAAGGGCTCGCGCTCCTGCGGCATGGAACGCTACGCCCAGGCGCTTCTGGCCGGGCTGGCGATCGATGGCGACAAGACAGGCAAGGGAGGCCGCGCATGATCTATCACCTCCTCTACCCGCTTGCGGCCAAAATTTCGCTGTTCAATGTCGTGCGCTACATCACCTTCCGCAGCGTCTACGCGCTGCTGACGGCGCTGGTCATTTCCATCCTGCTCGGGCCCAGGCTCATCGAGTGGTTGAAGGCCCTGCGCTGCCGCCAGCACATCCTGGAAGAGGTGGCCTGCCACCAGGCCAAGGAAGGCACCCCGACCATGGGCGGCCTGCTCATCGCCATCTCGCTGGTCTCCAGCGTGCTGCTCTGGGGCGATCTTACCAACGCCTACATCTGGCTGACGCTGTACGTCTTCATCGGCTTCGGGGCCGTGGGCTTCTGGGACGACTACACCAAGGTGGTCAAGAAGCAGAACAAGGGCATCTCCCCGCGCGCCAAGCTGGCCGGACAGGTCTTCGTGGCCGGGTCGGCCATCGCGCTCTTGATCTTCCAGCCCGCGTACTCCACCACTCTGGCCGTGCCCTTCTTCAAGCACATCCACCCGGACCTGGGGCTGTTCTACCTGCCCTTCGCCGTGCTGGTGCTCGTGGCCGCCTCCAACGCCGTGAACCTCACCGACGGGCTGGACGGCCTGGCCATCGGTCCGCTGGTGGTCTCCGCCGCCTGCTTCGCCATCTTCATCTACGCCGCGGGCAACGCGGTGATCTCGGCCTACCTGAACATCACGCCCGTACCCGGCGTGGGCGAGGTCACGGTGTTCTGCGGGGCGCTGGTGGGCGCGGGCCTCGGCTTCCTCTGGTTCAACGCCTACCCGGCCCAGGTCTTCATGGGCGACGTGGGCTCGCTCTCCCTGGGCGGAACCCTTGGGTTCATCGCCGTGCTGGCCAAGCAGGAGCTGGTGCTGGCCCTGGTGGGCGGCGTGTTCGTGTTCGAGACGCTCTCGGTGATCCTCCAGGTGGGCTACTTCAAGATGAGCGGCGGCAAGCGCATTTTCCGCATGGCCCCGCTGCACCACCATTTCGAGCTCAAGGGCATCCCCGAGTCCAAGATCATTATCCGTTTCTGGATCCTTTCCATTCTCATGGCCCTCATGGCCTTAAGCACGCTGAAGTTGCGGTAGGTGGCGGGCATGAACAGAAAACGTGACCTCCTGAAAAGTCTAAAGATTTTCGAGAACCGCCTCGTGGTGGTTGTCGGAGCGGGCGTTTCCGGGCTGGCCGCGTGCCGTTTCCTGCTCACCCTGGGAGCGAAAGTACGCCTGGTGGACGCCAAGGCCGACCTGTCCCAGGACGTGCTGCTGAAGGTCACCCCCAACCCCGCTGACGCCGGGCTGACCCTTGAGGCCGGGCCGCACACCCCGGCCCAGTTCGCCGACGCGCACCTGGTGGTGCTCTCCCCCGGCGTGCCGGTGAAGAAGCTCGCGGCCGTGCTGGCGGGTGTGGACCCCTGGCGCGTGGTGGCCGAGATGGAGTTCGCCTCCTGGTTCCTAGACGAGCCGGTCATCGCCATCACCGGCACCAACGGCAAAACCACCACAACCACCCTCGTGGGGCACATCCTCACGCACGCGGGTCTGACGCCCTTTGTGGGCGGCAATATCGGCACGCCCCTGTGCGACTACCTGATGAGCGAATCTCCGGCAGACGTGCTGGTCATCGAGATCTCGAGCTTCCAGCTCCAGAACTGCCGGACCTTCGCCCCGCGTGTGGCGGCCCTGCTCAACTTCTCGGCCAACCACCTGGACTACCACCTGGACATGGAAGAGTACCTGAGCGCCAAGCTGAACCTCTTCGCCCGGCAGGACCACGGCTGCAAGGCCATCGCGCCCGAGGCCATGCGCGAGGAGCTGGAGGCCCGCGGCTTCACCCGCGCCCAGCGCGACTACTTCCGCGCGGACACCGATTTCGAGTGCCCGGGCCTGCCCGGCGCGCACAACCGCGAGAACATCGCCGCGGCCTGGCGCATGGTCGAGCCCTTCGGCATCACCGAGGCCCAGGCCAGAGCCGCCATCGCCGCCTTCAAGGCCCTGCCGCACCGCATCGAGCCCGTGGGCGAGGTTGGCGGCGTGCTCTTCGTCAACGACTCCAAGGCCACCACCCTGGACTCCGTGGCCGCCGCCGTGAAAAGCTTCGACCGGCCCGTGCGCCTGCTCATGGGCGGCGTGTTCAAGGGCGGCGTGGTGGAGGACATCCTGCCCGCCCTGCGCGAGCGCGTGGTGTCCGTTGGGCTGTTCGGCGCCAGCCGCGAGGTCTTCGAGCCCGCGCTCAGCCCACATTTCCCCGTGGCCTGGGACCAGACCCTGGAGGCCGCCGTGCGCCGCCAGGCAGCCCTGGCCAAGCCCGGCGACATGATCCTGCTCTCCCCGGCCACGGCCAGCTTCGACGCATACTCCGGCTACACCGAGCGCGGGCGCGACTTTGCCCGCGTGGCCCAGGTCCTGGCCTCGGAAGCGGGACAGGAGGGCAGGCCATGAACCAGCGCCGGGGTACCCAGTACTATCCCATGGACTACTGGCTCCTTTTCGCCGCGGTGCTGCTGGGCGGCATCGGGCTGATCATGGTCTTCTCAAGCTCGGGCATGATGGCCGAGCGCTTCTACCACGACAAGTACCTGTTCTTCAAAAAGCAGGCGGTGTTCTACGTCGTGGGCATCGCGGCCATGATCTTCTGCGCGCGGGTGAACCGCAAATTCTTCTACGACCTGACGTACCTCTGGATGTTCCTGGCCGTCCTGCTGCTGGGCCTGTGCCTGGTCATCGGCACAACGGCGGGCGGCGCGCGGCGCTGGATCCCCCTGGGGCCGGTCTCGCTGCAGCCGCTGGAGTTCGCCAAGCCCGCACTGGTGCTCTACCTGGCCTATTTCTTCGCACGGAAGCAGGAGATCATGCAGGTCAAGACCTTCAGCGTGGGCTTCATTCCGCCCTTTGCGGCCACAGGCGTCATGAGCCTGCTCTTGCTCATGCAGCCGGACTTCGGCGGGGCCATGCTCCTGGCCATCCTGCTCATGTTCATGTGCCTGGCCGGCGGCACCCGCATCATCTACCTGCTGGGCGCCATGCTCGCGGGCGGCTGGGGCGGCTGGCTGCTCATCGCCTCCTCGCCCTATCGCCTGAAGCGCTGGACGGCCTTCCTGGACCCCTTCGCCACGGCCAAGACCACGGGCTACCAGCTTGTGCAGTCGCTCTACGCCTTCGGCTCCGGCCGGTTCTTCGGCGCGGGCCTGGGCGCTGGCAAGCAAAAGCTGCTCTTTCTGCCCGAGGCGCACAACGACTTCATCATGGCCGTGGTGGGCGAGGAGCTGGGCTTCCTCGGCCTGTCGCTGGTGCTGCTGCTCATGGGCTTTCTGTTCCTGCGCGCCTTCCGCGTGGCCTTCCTGCAGGAGGACCTCATGGACCGGCTCACGGCGTTCGGCATGACCATCGTGCTGGCGCTTGGCGCATGCATGAACCTGGCGGTGGTGCTCGGCACCGTGCCGCCCAAGGGCGTGCCCATGCCCTTCATCAGCTACGGCGGCAGCTCGCTCATCGTGTCCTTCATCTGCGTGGGCATTCTCCTCAACCTGTCGAGGAACCGCACATGAGCGCCGCACAGCATATTTCCCGTCTGGTGGTCACCACCGGAGGCACGGGCGGGCACATCTTCCCGGCCCTGGCCGTGGCCGCAGAAGTGCGCCGCCGCGACCCGGCCTCGCGGGTGCTTTTCCTGGGCGGCAGTGGTCCCGAGGGCGAGCTGGCGCGCAAGGCCGGGCTGGAGTTCCACGCGCTGCCCGCCAGCGGCGTGCTGGGCAAGGGCCTCAAGGCGCTTCTGGCCACGGTCTGGGTGGGGCGCGGCGTCATTTTGGCCACGCGGGCCCTGCGGCGCTTCGGCCCCCAGGCGGTCATCGGCTTCGGCGGGTACGCGGGCTTCTGCCCGGTGCTGGCCGCTGCGCTTCTGGGCATCCCCAGCGCGGTGCACGAGCAGAATTCCGTGGCGGGCGTCACCAACCGCACCCTGGGCAAGCTGGTCAAACGCGTGTTCGTGTCCTTTGAGGACCGTCACAACCATTTCCCGGCGTCCAAGGTGCTGCGCACCGGCAACCCCGTGCGCGCGGAGATCGCCAGCGTGGACCGCACCCCGGGCAGCGGGCGCAACCTGCTGGTGCTGGGCGGCAGCCAGGGCGCCAAGGCCTTGAGCGACCTCGTCGTGGCCGCCCTGCCGCAGCTTTTGGCCGCGCGGGTGAACATCCTGCACCAGGCCGGCCGGGCCGATGTGGAGCGCATCCGCACCGCTTACCGCGCCGCCGGGGCCGACGACACGCAGGTCCAGGGCTTTGTGGAGGATATGGCCGCAGCCTACGCCTGGGCCGATCTGGCCCTGTGCCGGGCCGGGGCCTCGACGATATTCGAGCTGGCGGCCACGGGCACCCCCTCGGTGCTGGTGCCCTTCCCCTTTGCCGCCCACGACCACCAGCGGGTCAACGCCCGCCACCTGGAGTCCCTGGGCGCGGCCATCCTGGCCGACCAGCACGGATTGAGCGGACCGCAACTGGCGGACCTGCTGCTGGGGCTTCTGGGCGATGGCTCGAGGCTCGGCTCCATGGGCCGCGCGGCCAAGGACTTCGCCCGGCCGGACGCCGCAGCTCGGATCGTGGACGGGCTGGAAGAGCTCTGCCGCCAGGCGGCCTAAATGTTGAAGATGAGGACAGGAACATGACAGAGACCACCAAGATCGCAGTCCCCGGCATGAGCGCCAGCCCGGCCATGTACAGCCGCGTCTCCACCGTGCACATGGTGGGCATCGGCGGCGCTGGCATGAGCGGCATCGCCGAGGTGCTCCTGAACATGGGCTTCACGGTCACCGGCTCGGACATGGCCGCTGGCAGCGCCGTGCACCGCCTGAAAAAGCTTGGCGCCCAGGTCTTCATCGGCCACGGGGCCGACAACCTGGGCAAAGCCGACGTGGTGGTCAAGTCCACCGCCATCCAGGACTCCAACCCGGAGCTGGTGCGCGCCCGCGAGCTCTCCATCCCCATCATCCCGCGCGCGGAGATGCTGGCCGAGCTCATGCGCATGCGCACGGGCATCGCCGTGGCCGGAACCCACGGCAAGACCACCACGACCTCACTTCTGGCGACCATCTTCACCGAGGCCGGCCTGGACCCTACCGTCATCATCGGCGGACGCCTGAACACTTACGGCTCCAACGCCCGGCTTGGCGAGGGCGAGTTCCTCATCGCCGAGGCCGACGAAAGCGACGGCTCGTTCCTCTGCCTTTCGCCCATCATGACCGTAGTCACCAACGTGGACCGCGACCACATGGATTTCTACCCGGACCTTGAGGCCATCGACCGCTCCTTCACCACCTTCATGAACGCCATACCCTTCTACGGGGTCAACGTGGTCTGCGGCGACGACCCCGGCGTGCAGCGTCTGCTGCCGCTGATCAAGCGCCCCTGCCTGACCTACGGCCTGGGCAAGAAGAACCGCCTGCGCGGCCAGATCATCGCCACCAGCCTGCGCAGCATCTTCGAGGTGACCCTGGATGGCGAATCCTGGGGCCAGGTGACCCTGGCGCATCCGGGCCTGCACAATGTGCAGAACGCTCTGGGGGCCATCGGCGTGGCCATCGAGGCCGGGCTGCCCAAGGAAGCCATCATGAAGGGCCTGGAGAATTTCGGCGGCGTGGGCCGCCGATTCGAGCGCAAGGGCGAGCGCGGCGGCGTGCTCGTGGTCGACGACTACGGCCACCACCCGGCGGAGATCAAGGCCACGCTGGACACAGCCCGCGCCTGCTACCCGGACCGCAGGCTCATCGTGGCCTTCCAGCCGCACCGCTTCTCCCGCACCCAGGCCCTGTTCGGCGAATTCTGCACGGTGTTCACCCAGGCCGACCTGCTGCTTCTGACCGAGATTTACCCGGCCAGCGAGGCCCCCATTCCGGGCGTCAACGGCATGTCCCTGGCCCAGGGCATCAAGCAGGTGAGCAACACCAAGGTGCGCTTCTTCCCGGACTTCGCGGGCATCGAGCGCCAGCTCAAAGAGATTTTGAAGCCCGGAGACCTGTTCCTGACCCTGGGCGCCGGGAGCATCTGGACCGTGGGCGAGCATTGGCTGAACGAACCTGAAGACGGCGCGACAACGACAAGCGAGGCGTAGCGCATGCCCCTGACCCTCACGCACGACGTGCTCCTGAAGGAGCGCACCACACTCCGGCTGGGCGGCCCCGCCCTGGCCGAGGCCGTGGTTTCGTGCGCGGCGGGCCTGGACGAGCTGGCGCGCGTTTTGCCCGGTCTGGGCGGCAGGCCCCTGGCGCTGGGCGCTGGCAGCAACCTCCTGGCGGCCGACGGCCCCCACGCTTTGATTTTGGTGCGCGCGGCCAACAACGCTCCTGCAGAGCTTTCCAACCAGCCCGACGGCACGACCCTCGTGCGCGCGGGGGCTGGCCTGCGCCTGCCCAGGCTGCTCGGCTTCTGCCAGCGCGCGGGCCTCGCCGGACTGGAGGGCCTTACCGGCGTACCGGGCCGAATCGGCGGCGGCGTGGCTATGAACGCCGGATCCTACGGCGTGGAGCTCGGCTCGCTGGTCTCCCGCGTGCGCCTCTGGACCCCGGAGGGCGGGCTCATCTGGCGCGAGGCCAAGGATTGCGCCTTCGGCTACCGGCATTTCGACCCGCAGCTCGGAACTGGCAAAGGCACGAGCGCAAACTTTTGGCTCATCTGGGAGGCGGAGTTCATTCTGCGCGCGGACGAGCCCTTTGCCATCCGCAAGCGCATGGAAGCCAACTACGCCAAGAAAAAGGCCACACAGCCCGTCACCGCAAAAAGCGCGGGCTGCGTGTTCAAGAACCCGGCAGGCAGCAGCGCGGGCCGCCTGCTCGACGAGGCCGGAGTGAAGGGCAAGCGCCTGGGCGGCATGGCCTTCTCCACCGTGCACGCGAATTTCCTGGTCAACGAGGGCGGCGGCACGGCCGCCGAGGCCCTGGAGCTTCTGGAATATGGCCGGGCCATGGTTTTTGACCGCTTCAGCATGAATCTTGAAACCGAAGTGGTGGTGCTCCAATGATTCGCCCCGGCCCAGTGCAGCGCAAGCCGCGCGAGACGCGCAAACCGGCAGTCCGGCTGAACAGGCCGCGCAAGGACGGCGGCGGCGGGCTGGTCATGGACACCGCCGTGGCCGTGAAGAACGCCATGTTCTTCTTCGGCGCGCTCTTGGTGCTGGGATGCCTGGGGGCGGGGCTGATCTTCGGCTACCGCTACGTAACCACCACCCCGACCCTGGGCCTGACCGAGATCACCGTCAGCGGCAACATGCGCCTGGCCTACGGGCAGGTGCTGGAGATCGCGGGCCTGCGCCTGGGGCAGAACAGCCTGGGCGTCAACGTGACCCAGGTCGAGGCCGCGCTCTCGCGCAATCCCTGGGTGGAGTTCGTCACCGTGCGCCGCGAGCTGCCGGACAAGCTCTTCATCACCATGGTCGAGCGCCAGCCCTCGTTCTGGGTGCGCAAGGACGGGGCGCTCTACTTCGCCGACGCCGAGGGGCAGACCATCACGCAGCTTTCCCCCGGCGACTCGGCCTCGCTGCCGCTCCTGGAGATCTCGCCCGAGCTGGGTGACCAGCAGAAGGTGGTGCAGGCCATGGTGGCGCGCATGAACCAGCAGGACCTGCCCTTTGCCCTGGGCCAGATGGCTTGGGTGAAGTTTACGGATTCCGGCCAGGTGGAACTGTACCTGGACGCACTGCGCATCCGCGTGCGGACCGAACTTTCGGATTGGGAAACGCATTTCAGTCGCATTGAGACCGTCTGGCGAGACCTCAAACTGCGCGGCGAAGCCGGGCAGGTTGCGGCCATCGAGGCCAGCGGCGGCAAGGTTTGGGTGGAGAAGAGGCAGAAGCGCGGGGCTTCCTGACGGGGAAGAATAGGGAAGCACCGGCCCTTTGGCTAGCATGACAAGGGAGGAGAACATGGCCAAGAGCGACATCATCGTCGGCCTGGACATCGGCACCACGAAGATTTGCGCCGTGGTGGGCGAGGCCAAGGACGACGGAGTGGTGGACATCATCGGCATCGGCACAAGCCCGTCTACGGGTCTGCGCCGAGGCGTGGTGGTGAACATCGAACAGACAGTGCAGTCCATCAAGAAGGCTTTGGAAGAAGCCGAACTGATGGCCGGATGCGAGATCCATTCGGTCTACGCGGGCATCGCGGGCAGCCACATCAAGGGCTTCAACAGCCACGGGGTCATCGCCGTCAAGGGCGGCGAGGTCACCCAGAAGGATGTGGACCGCGTCATCGAGGCCGCCAAGGCAGTGGCCATCCCGCTGGACCGCGAGGTCATCCACACCCTGCCCCAGGAGTTCATCGTCGACGACCAGCGCGGCATCGCCGATCCGCTGGGCATGGCCGGCGTGCGCCTGGAGGTCAAGGTCCACATCGTCACCGGTGCGGTCACCTCGGCCCAGAACATCGTGCGCTCGTGCCACCGCTCGGGCCTCGACGTGGCCGACATCGTGCTCGAATCCCTGGCCTCCAGCAAAGCCGTGCTCTCCGCCGAGGAGCGCGAGATCGGCGTGTGCCTGGTGGACCTGGGCGGCGGCACCACGGACATCGCCATCTTCTCCAAGGACTCCATCAAGCACACCGCGGTGCTGGCCCTTGGCGGAAACAACCTGACCAACGACATCGCCTTCGGCCTGCGCACCCCCATGGTCGCCGCCGAGAAGATCAAGATCGACCACGGCTGCGCCCTGGCCGAGCTGGTCAAGGTGGACGAGGGCATCGAGGTGCCCAGCGTGGGCGGCCGCGACTCCCGCGCCATGAGCAAACGCGTGCTGGCCGAGATCTGCGAGCCCCGCTGCGAGGAGATTCTGGCCCTGGTGGACCAGGAGCTCATCAAGAGCGGCTACAAGAACCAGATCGCGGCGGGCGTGGTCTTAACCGGCGGCACCTCGCTGATCTACGGCATGCAGGATCTGGCCGAGCAGGTCTTCGATCTGCCCGTGCGCATCGGCTACCCGGAGTACGTGGGCGGCCTGCACGACATGGTCAACAGCCCCAAGTACGCCACCGCCGTGGGCCTTCTGCTCTACGGAGCGGAGAACCGCGTGGTGAAGAGCGGCGGAGGGGATTTCCGCATCCGTGACGACAATGTGTTCAACCGCATTCTCGGCCGGATGAAGAAGTGGTTTGTGGACATCGCCTGACCACGGCGCATTCCATAGGGGAAAGTCCAAGCATCAAGCACTGTTCAGGGAGGAGGAAGTCATGGCACATTTTGAAATCGACAGCGACATGAGCGCCAAAATCAAGGTTATCGGCTGCGGCGGCGGCGGCGGCAACGCCATCAACAACATGATCAAGTCCCAGCTCACCGGCGTCAGCTTCATCGCCGCCAACACCGACGCCCAGGACATCGAGAAGTCCCTGGCCGACCACACCATCCAGCTGGGCGGCAAGCTGACCAAGGGCCTTGGCGCTGGCGCCAACCCCGAGGTGGGACGCAACGCGGCCCTGGAAAGCATCGACCAGATCCGCGAAGTGCTCCAGAACACCGACATGGTCTTCATCACCGCGGGCATGGGCGGCGGCACCGGCACGGGTGCTGCTCCGGTCATCGCCCAGGCGGCGCGCGAGGCCGGTTCCCTCACCGTGGCCGTGGTCACCAAGCCCTTCTACTTCGAGGGCAAGCGCCGCATGGACCAGGCCGAGAAAGGCATCGCCGAGCTCAAGCAGGTGGTGGACTCCATCATCACCATCCCCAATGACCGCCTGCTCCAGATGGCGGCCAAGAAAGCCGGGTTCGCGGACATGCTGAAAAAGGCGGACGAGGTCCTGTTCTACGCCGTCAAAGGCATCTCCGACCTCATCACCGTGCATGGCCTGATCAACCTGGACTTTGCCGACGTCAAGGCCATCATGACCGGCTCGGGCATGGCGCTCATGGGCACCGGCATCGCCTCCGGCGAGAACCGCGCCCGCGAGGCCGCGCTCAAGGCCATCACCAGCCCGCTCCTGGAAGACGTGTCCATCGCCGGTGCGCGCGGCGTTCTGTACAACATCACCGCCGGAGCCGACCTCGGCACCGACGAGATCCAGGAGGTCAGCGACCTCATCGCCAAGGAAGCCCACGACCAGGCCAACATCGTCTTCGGCGTCGTTGCCGACGACAGCCTGGGCGACGAGCTCTGCGTCACGGTCATCGCCACCAGCATCGAGCAGCGCGAGGCCCTGAAGCCCGAGCCCATCGGCCTGCGGCCCATCCTGACCCCGGTGCAGGGCATCACCCCGCGCCCGGGCCGTCGCAACACCATCTCCAGCGTCATCGCCGGCAACAACCGCGAGGTCCCGGCCTTCATGCGCTTTGGTGCGGCGGCTCCGGTCGACGGCCAGGGCCAGAGCCCACGCGCTGCCCTTCGGGCCATGGGCGCGCCCGGCGAAGAGGACTTCCTGTTCGAGGATGACGAGCTGGATACCCCGGCTTACATCCGCAAGAACGCGGACTAGGAGCGCTCGTGAGACGCCCTTCCGGGGCGGGGGAGAAGCGCTCACGCAGGCGCGGACCCGAGACCCGTCCCGGAAAGTCCATGCCCGCACCCCCGGATCACGGCGGCCGACTCCCTGCGGCCCTGGTGATCAGCGGCGACGAAGGCATGGGCCTCTCGGCCCTGGGTTGGCAGGCGGTGTACCGCCTGCTTGCGGCCAGGCCGGAGATAGCCGTGGAACGCTTCTTCCTCGGCAAGGGCTTCGATGCGCCCGTCTCAGCGGACAGTCAGAGAGATCTCGGACTCTTCCCCTTGATGGCGGCGAGCGTCTCTTTTGAGGAGGACTTCCTCCCCTTCCTCAGGGCGCTCGCCGCAGCGGGCGTTCCGTCCACCCGGACGGAACGCCCGGACTATCCGCTGGTGCTCGTGGGGGGACCCATCGCCTTTCTCAATCCCGCGCCCCTGGCGCCCCTGGCCGACGCCTTCTTCGTGGGCGAGGCCGAGGCCGGGCTCGTGGACTTCTGCCTGAAGCTCAAAACAGCCGTGTTCGACGGCGTGAGCAAGCAGGACTTCCTCCATTCCGTGAAGGACATGCCAGGCATCTATGTGCCAGGGCTTTCCAGGACCCCGGTCCGCCGCGTGGTCGACCTTAGCCCTGGCGACCCGGGCCTGCTTGGCGCTCCCGCCTCGTCCTGCTTCACCGGGCCCCAGGCGGCCTTCCCGGACTCGCTGCTGCTGGAGGTCAACCGGGGCTGCCCCCACGCCTGCCGCTTCTGCGCCGCCGGGTTCGTGTACCGCCCGCCGCGCCATGCCGGCATGGAGTCCCTCAAGGCCATCGTGGAGGAAGCCAACCCGCCCAAGGTGGGCCTTGTGGGCACCGCGCTCACGGACTGGCCGGACCTCCTGCCCTTCCTGCGCTGGCTGAACACCCGCAGAACCAAATTTTCCCTGTCGTCGCTCCGGGCCGACGGTCTCACCGAGGAGCTGCTCGGGTTTCTGCGCGAGTGCGGCATCCGCACCGTGACCCTGGCGCTGGAGGGCGCCAGCGAGCGCCTGCGCCAGGCCGCCAACAAGAAGCTCGACGCCGAGGTGTTTTTGGCCGCCGTGGAGCGCGCCGCGCGCCTTGGGGTCAACCACCTGCGGGTGTACCTCATCCTGGGCTGGCCCTGGGAAGGGCCCGAGGACTACGACGAACTGGAAGCGTTCCTGGGCCGCATCCTCCAGGCCCGCGACCAGGGACACGGCAAGAAGACCAAGGAATTCATGCGCATCACGCTGGGCGCAAGCTCGCTGGTGCCCAAGCCCTGGACCCCCCTGCAGTGGGCGCCCATGGCCTCGGAGGAGACGCTCGTGGCCGCGCAGAAACGCTTGAGGGACATGACGAAGCATTTGCGCGGCGTGGCCCTGCAGGTGGACGCGCCGTTCCAGGCCCGGCTCCAGGGCGTGCTTTCGCGCGGGGGCGAGGAGGCCTTTGAGCTGGTGCAGCTGGCCGCCAGCGAGGGCGGCTGGAAAAAGGCCATGCGCCTCTGGGCCGACCAGGCGGCGGACATTCTGGACCGCCCGCGCGGCGAGCACGAGGCCTTCCCCTGGGAGGTCATCGACACGGGCGTGTCCCGCGCGAGCCTGTGGCGCGAATGGACCCGGGCCGGGCGTTCGCTGGCCACCCCGGGCTGCCCCAAGGGCGGCTGCGACGCGTGCGGGCTTTGCGGCATGGACAAGTGGCTCAAGTCATAAGCTTCAACGCTGAGACGCACGCCACGGTCCAGGCCGCTCAAACGGCGTGGCAAGCAGGGCGCAAACAAAAGTTCAAACCCTCGCACAGCACTCCTGCGCGAGGGTTTGAACTTTTTGCGGCAACGCAGCAGAGGGCGTCGCTTCAGCGGCCTGGGGCTCCGGACCGGAGCCGGGGGATCAGGCCCCTCAGCGGAACCCGCCCGGGCCGGGTGCGGTACAGCCACCGCCGGAGGCCAGCGCCCCCGCTCCACCGTTCTCCCCGGCAATGACCGAGGCGCAGGCCGAGAGGCAGCGTTTCACCTCCAAGGCCCCGCAGGCCGGGCAGGCCACCCCGGTCTCGTCCGCAGCAGAGAACACCAGCTCCTCAAACAGCTTCCCGCATTTTCCGCAGGCATATTCGTAGATGGGCATGGGCCGCCTCCTTTTCCAAGCTTTCGACCATAAAGGTGTATCCGCCCGGCAGCGCTGTCAAGCCTGGCCCCCCATGTGCAGCCCATGCGCAAGGCCGCTTGTGCAATGCTTGTGCAACGCAGTGCACAAATCCGTTTCAATCGACTGCGCAATAGTCTAAAATAACAGCATAAAATATTTGGCACGGCACATGCTTATAATGAGGCAACACCGGACGGAACGCCGTCCACAAAGGACAGCTCACCTTCACCTGAGCAAACCATACTAGGAGCATCCCATGAGAAAGCGCATCATCGTCACCTTCACCGTCCTGGCCCTGGTCTCCATGTCGGCCTTCGCAATGGCCGCTGGCAAGGGCACCCGCGCCCGCAACGTCGAGCCCACCCTGACCCCGGAAAAGCAGGCCGCCGTCGAGAAGATCGTGGACAAGCACCACGTCAAGCTCGTCGAGCTGCGCGAGCAGATCTGGGCCAAGCAGACCGAACTCCAGGCCCTGAGCCGCTCCGGCAAGGCCGAGCGCTCCGACATCCAGTCGCTCATCAGCGACATCACCAAGCTGCGCACCAGCATGAACGTCGAGCGCGACGCCCTGCGCACCGAGATTGAGAAGGAAACCGGCATCAAGGCCTTTGGCCGCGGCTATCATCGCGGCGGCGGCTTCGGCGGCGGCCCCGGCATGGGCTACGGCGCTGGCGAAGGCTGCCCAGGCATCTCCGCCGGCGACTGCCCGGGCGCTGGCGGCGGCTATGGCCCCCGTGGCGGCATGATGGGCGGCGGCTACTAGCCCCCAACCCACGCGACAGCGACCTTCCCTCTGGCGGTCCGGTTGGCTCCCCCCAGCCGGGCCGCCTTTTCCATGAAAGACCACGCATTGTTGACAGCCGCCCGTGAAGCGGCCATTCACAAACAGGCTTGAGCATCGTCCAGGCCACGCCCCCAAAACACGATGGCACCGGATACAGGAACATGGAACTGCGCACCATTCACAAAGACAAAGGCCCGGTCCTGGCGGCGGTGGTCGCGCTCCTGATCCTGGGCGCGGGCAGCATTTTCCTGACCTGGCAGAACATCCGCCGCCAGCGCGAGCTTGTGGACCAGCACCTGCTGCTCTCCGCCGGGGCGGTGCTGCACGGGGTCGAGGCCAACCTCATGCGCATCATGCACGGCCTGGGACGCGCGCCGGGCATGACCGACAACCTGTCCCCGACCATCAAGGAATTTTTCCAGGAGATCACCGCCTCGGGCGACATCGTGTTCCTCGGCGTTTTCGGCGACGACGGCGCACTCATCGTCTCCTCGGCCAAGGACGACAAGCCTGAGTCCATCGCCCTGCCCGAGGAGATCCTGGCCGAGCTGGAGACCAGGGGCCACTGGGAAGGCCCCCTGCGCTACCAGGGCAAGACCGCCCTGTTCGCGGCCCTGCGCGCGCGGCCCAGCCTCTCGCGCATCTGCTCTGATGTGGCCCAGGGCGTGCCTGTTCTGCCCTTTGAGCTGCGGCCCCGCGGACCCGGCTCTGGCCAGGGCCTGGGGCGCGGCCAAGGGCGCGGCCAAGGACCTGGCATGGGGCGCGGCCAAGGGCCTGGCATGGGGCGCGGCCAAGGGCCTGGCATGGGACCCGGCATGGGCATGGGCCCAAACGGCATGATGGGCCCGCCGCCCGACGAGCTCGACAGCGTCCGCATGCCGGAGGTGCCCTCCGTCTTCCTGGTGGCGGCCTTAAGCCCCGCCAAGCATCTGGCGCAGTTCGACGCCTACCGCCGCGCGGCGCTGCTCCAGACCGGCTACGTGCTCGGCGCGGCCGCAGTGCTCTGGTTCCTCGCCCTGGCCTACTTGAGCCGCCGCAACCAGGCGCTCAAGGCCGCGCGCCTGGAACGCTTCCACTCCAAGCTTTTGGACAACATGCCCGACGGCCTGTTGACCCTCGGCCCCGGCGGGCTGATCGTCTCGGCCAACGGCTCCGCCGCGCGCCTGCTCTTGGGAGACAACGGCTCGGATTCCGGGGCCGAAGCGGACCTCATCGGCCACAGCTTCCGCGATTTCCCCTTTGCCGAAATGGCCGCCACAGACGGCTCCCGCCCGGACGAATGGCGGCAATATGAGCACGACGGACGCATGCTGGAAGTGCTCTGCCTGCCCTTGCAGGTCGAGGACGGAGCCTGCCAGCCCCTCTGCAAGGGCGCAGGCCAGGCCGCGGCTCCGACTGAGGAAAAGCTCGTGCTCCTGCGCGACCGCACCCGCATGAAGAGCCTGGAGGACGATCTGGCCGAGGCCAAGCGCCTGGCGGCCATCGGCTCGCTGGCCGCAGGCGTGGCCCACGAGATCAGAAACCCGCTCTCCTCCCTGCGCGGCTTCGCCCAGCTCTTCGCCACCAAGCTCAAGGGCCAGGAGCCCTTGTCCTCGTATGCCTGCACCATGGTCCAGGAGGCCGACCGCCTGAACCGCGTGGTCACGGACCTGCTCTACCTGGCCCGCCCGCGCGAGCTCAGCCCGGACCCCATCGACCTGGTCCAGGTGGCCGAGGGCCTGCAAGGCCTGCTGCGCTTCGACCTGGAGGCCAAGGGCGTGACCCCGGTGCTCAACCTCGACGTGACCGAGATCTGCGCCGACGAGGACGGCCTCAAGCAGGCGCTGTTGAACCTCATGGTCAACGCCCTGGACGCCCTGCCCGAGGTCCAGACCGAAGCCCAGACCAGGGGGGTAGGAGGAGGAAGCATCACCCTGGCCTCCACACGTTCGGTGGCCGCCGATGCTCCGGGCGTCTGGGTCAGCGTGTCCGACACCGGCAAGGGCATGGACGAGGAGGTGCGCAGCCAGGCCTTCGAGCCCTTCTTCACGGCCAAGCGCCAGGGCACGGGTCTTGGCCTGGCCATCGTCCAGGGCATCATGCGCGCCCACAAGGGCCGCGCCGTCATCGACTCCACGCCGGGCGAGGGCACCACGGTGAGCCTTTTCTTCCCCGACTGCCCGGGCTACGCCCTCGAGGCCAAGCCCAAGCTCGACGACGACAACGACAATGATGGCGGCAATGGCGACAGCGGCGGGCCCGCTCGCCACCCCGCCGACCAGACAACAGCTCCCGACTCCGGAGGTGACCCAGCATGACCAAGACCGACGAACGCACCGTGCTCGTGGTCGATGACGAACCGGCCCACCGGCTCATGGTCCGCGCCGTGCTGGAGGACGAAGGCTGGACCGTGGCCGACGCCCCCAGCGGCGACAAGGCCCTGGCCCTGCTCGCCAAGACCCAGCCCCACGTGGCCCTGGTGGACATGAAGATGCCCGGCATGGACGGCCTGACCCTCATGCGCGAGCTGCACGCCCGCATGCCCGGCCTGCCCGTGGTGCTGCTCACCGCCTTTGGCAGCGTCGGTTCCGCGGTGGACGCCATGAAGCAGGGGGCGTTTGACTACCTGACCAAGCCCGCCGACAATGAAGAGCTCAAGGCCGTGCTGGAGAAGAGCTACGAGTACCGCCGCCTCATCGAGGAAAACGCACGCCTGCGCGCCCAGCGCCCGGACCTGGGCGGCGGCATCATCGGCTCCAGCCCGGCCATCGGGCGCGTGCGCGAACTCATCGAGCAGGCCGGGCCCAGCGAGGCCACGGTGCTCATCCTGGGCGAGAGCGGCACCGGCAAGGAGCTGGTGGCCGACGGCCTGCACCGCGCCAGCTCGCGCTCGCGCAAGCCGCTGATCAAGGTCAACTGCGCGGCCCTGCCCGCCGACCTGCTGGAAAGCGAGCTCTTCGGCTACATGAAGGGCGCTTTCACCGGCGCGGTCAAGGACAAGCCGGGCCGCTTCCAGCTGGCCAGCGGCGGCACCCTGTTCCTGGACGAGATCGGCGACATGCCAAGCCACCTCCAGGCCAAGCTTCTGCGCGCGCTCCAGGAAAAAATCATCGAGCCGCTGGGCTCGGTGAAGCCCGTGGAGACCGACGTGCGCGTGCTGGCCGCCACCAACCGCGACCTGCGCGCCGACGTGGCCAGCGGCCGCTTCCGCGAGGACCTGTTCTACCGCCTGGCCGTGCTCGAGATAGCCATCCCGCCCCTGCGCGAGCGCCTGGAGGACCTGCCGCTCTTGACCGGGTTTTTGCTGCGCAAGCTGGGCCAGAAGAACCACAAGGAGATCCGCGCCGTGAGCCCGGCCTTCCTGGAGGCCTTGTCCCGCCACAACTGGCCCGGCAACGTGCGCGAGCTGGAGAACGTGCTGGAACGCGCGCTCATCCTGGCCCGCGCCGACACCTTCGGCCCGGACCTCTTGCCCCCGCAACTGGCCGCCCTGGTCAGCAGCGCCGCCTGCACCGTTCCCGGCGACCTGCACGGCGCCCTGCTGCCCGACTCGGCCCACACGCCCCAGCACGGCCTGGAAAGCGCCATGGACGACGCCGAGCGCGAGACCCTCGTGCGCGCCCTGGACTCCTTCGCCGGGCACCGCGAAAAAACCGCCGACGCGCTTGGCATCAGCCGCCGCACCCTGCAGTACAAGCTCAAGAAGTACGGCCTCACCAAGCGCTAGCTGCGGCCTGCGCAACATTGCACCCCCTTTCCCTGGCCCGCGCATTGCGGGCCTTTTTTCCTGCGCCTCAACCGGGCCACACATACTATTGACTTGGCCTGTACAGTATGCCATATTATAAATTAGATTAAATAAAGTTCGCCACTTACAAAGCCCCCCCGCTGGGCGAACCGGACGTCAGGCGCATCGTTGCGTCGTATAAACAGCGAGGGAACACCATGCATCTGCGCATCCCCAAAATCACGGTTCTGGTCATAGGCCTCGCCCTGCTCGTTGCCGCATGTGCGAACCAGGTCGACACGGGCAAGAATGACCGCGCCGTCCACGCCGGCACGGCTTCGCTCTATCGCGTGCATGACGAATGGAACTGCCAGGGCGAGAGTATCCCGCAGCAGTTGTGCGGGCAGCCAAGATTCGTTCCTTTGGTCCACAAGCGCGCCAGTAAGAGCGACACCGACAGAGTGGTGGGACAGAACGACAGGATACTGGTCCGGCTCAACTCGGCATTCATCAAGTATTTCAAGGAATCTGGCATAGTAGACAAGACAGGGCAAATCGTTGTGGTTGTCTCCTTTGACGCCACATCAAACAACGAAAAATCCGCGAGCTCAATCAACAAAAGAGAGAGCTTCGTCGTCTTCGGCAGCGAGCGCCAGACTCTGGGGTCCATGCTCGACCTGGACGACTGGCCCTTCCTTGGCCCAGTCACAGTCACGGGCAACGATCTTCTGATGCGCATCGTCATCATCGAGAGCGACAAAAAGGACAACGCAGAAATGCAGCGAACGCTGCGACTTGCTTCAGAGATGGCGCTTGCCGTTCAACCCGCCGCCGGAATGGTGCTCAAGGTCGCTCAGCCCATTGCGGACATGCTCATCAGCACGAACAACGACGATGTTGTATTCGACCATCGCTTTGCACTTCACAGGCAGGACAGCCAAAACACAAAACAAAACACGACAAGCAATGAGCTCTTGTATGGAACATATGTTCTGCTGCAACAGGAAGACTTCATGGTTGACAGCACCATCGCAAAGATGACGCCACAGGCTGGCTATGCACCGGCCCTTTCCGAGCTTCGCTTTGACAAGGACTCTCACAGATTATATAGGCTAACGATATTCGATAATGCCACAGACAAGCCCAAAACTGATTACATCTGCGAAAAATGTGATAATGATAACAAACGGATCATTACAATGCATGACATTAAGCATTACGACATCGCATGCAACCAAACAAGCGATTCCTCAACGCTCATATCAAACAGTACGTGCAAAGAGATGTGTTGCGCAGCAATCGGTATGAATGCCACACATCCTGGCCCATATTATATGTACCGCTCTGCAAACTCGGCCATTCTTTCCTCATTCTATCAAAGCCTGCGAAGCTCTGGGGAATGGGACAAGAACGTCAAGGTTTTTGATGCGAAGACAGGAAAGCCGGTGTCTTGGTACAAATCCTGCCCGCGCCACTCAGGAGATTACCTGATGCGCTACAACTTCCAGTATCCCATCGTCATCGTGCCGAAACTCGGCGCGGTGCTCAGCCAGTACGCCCTGCACACGCACCTGATATTCTCCGTGGAGAAGTGGAACGGAGACGCCGCCGGCGACATAACAAATGCGTTTACAGATTTCACGACATATAATGCCGCGCTCATGAAATCGAGCGACTCGATCGTTTCTGAAAGTGCGCGCTCGGCACTCGTTGCGGCGGCCTCGCAATTCTCAAACGCAACGCTTGTTATGACAAACGCCAAAAGGCTGAATGGCAAGGTAGGGGTGAAACTACTTTACGACCGCCTCTGCATGGCGGACAACACGATTAATCCGGAGTACCAACTCTTCGCCGATGCGATGCTCCGTGAGGCTTCCTCCCTGTCCAAGACAGCCATAAGCAATTGCGCCATCCTTAAGGACTGGGTCGAGAAGAATCCATAGCAGAAGCCCCGCCTCCACCGCTGGCCTGACAGGGTCCATGGATGATGGCATGACGGGATGACGCCACGCGCGAGCCCCTGCTGCCTCCCCTGGGCTGCGTCCCCCTCTTGACATTATGGGCATATGCCCATAACCTGTCCTCTCACGGAGGACGCTCATGCCGCGACCAAAATGCTGCCGCAACATCCTCGGCAAGCCAGCCTGCAAACTGTTCAAGCCCATGGGCGTGCCCGCGTCCAGCGTGGACGAGGCTGTGCTGACCCTGGACGAGTACGAGGCCATCCGCCTGGCGGACTTCGAGGGCCTGTACCAGGAGCAGGCCGCCGGGCGCATGGGCGTCTCGCGCCAGACCTTCGGCCGGACCATTGAGGCCGCGCGCAGGAAGGTCGCCCGCGCGCTGGTGCTGGGCCTCGTTTTGCGCATTGAGGTGCCGCAGGACGAGCTTGCGGCCCTGCCCACGGCGCGCGCCTTCATCTGCCCCGCCTGCTCCCACGCCTGGGAAGAGCCCTTCGGCACCGGGCGGCCCCACGCCTGCCCGGCCTGCGGCGACGCCAATTTCCAGCGCAGCGGCTGCTACGGCCCCTCCGCCTGCCACACCGTCATCAACGACCCCAACAGCAACGACCCCAACGCCTAACCCAAACGGAGACACCCCATGCTCAAGATCGCCATCCCCACCCGCAGCGGCGCCGTGGACGAGCATTTCGGCCACTGCGAATCCTTCACCATCTACAGCCTGAACGACGACAAGTCCGTGGCCGCCCAGGAGAGCTTCACCCCGCCCCCGGCCTGCGGCTGCAAATCAAACCTCATCCCCACCCTGGTGGAAATGGGCGTGTCCACGCTCATCGCCGGAAACATGGGCGAGGGCGCCGTGGCCAACCTGCGCAAGGCCGGCCTCACAGTCATCCGCGGCGCCGCCGGCCCCGTGGGCGAAGCCCTGCAAGCCTGGAAAGAAGGCAAGCTGGCCGACAAGCAGATCCTCTGCATGGCCCACGGCGACGGACACGAATGCCACCACGGCGAGGGCCACTAGCCCCAAGGCCAGGAAATGCCTCCGGCGGCCAAAGCCGGGAGATGCCTCCGGCGGCCTGGGGCCTGAGGCCCCCGCCCCCCCCATTGGCCTGGGCCCGGGCGGCTGGGCCATAGGCCTCGGCTTGGCCTGGCCCTGGCAATGTGCGCGAGCTTTTGAGCGGAGACGCTCAAAAGCTCGCGCACGGTTGGCCCCTTCTTGAGAGGGAAGGCGTGCCGAAACCGAAAGGAGGCTATATCCTCCCGTAACTTCCCATGACCCACCAAAGCGAAAGGTTCCTGTTGACGGCTTTGCGTCGACAGGAACCTTTCGCGTAATGGGGGGGTCTGGGGGGCCTCAGGCCCCACAGCCTCCGGAGGCCTCACGGCTCTGGCCGGGTCCAGGGGCAGCGCCCCTGGCCGCCTGCGTTGACAGCCCAGGCCAAACGCCGTAGTTCTGCCCGCATCGATTTCGGGAGGAATTGCCCATGCGCGAGAAGGTCGAGGCTGCCCTGGCCAAGGTGCGGCCCATGCTCCAGGCAGACGGCGGCGACGTCGAGCTGGTGGAGATCACCGACAAGGGCATCGTCAAGGTGCGCCTCACGGGCCGTTGCAAGACCTGCCCAATGTCGCAGCAGACCCTGCAGGGCAGCGTGGAGCGCATCGTCCTTCGCGAGGTGCGCGGCATCAAGGCCGTAGAATCCGTAGACGCCGTGGAAGAGACCTAAAACCCCGCAACCCAGCCAGCGCCCTCCCACCGATTCCCCCAGCCACCACAGCTTCAGGAGACATATCCACATGACCACCGTCACCCGCTTCGCGCCCAGCCCCACGGGCTACCTGCATATCGGCGGCGCGCGCACCGCGCTGTTCAGCTGGCTTTTGGCCAAGAGCAAGGGCGGCACGTTCCTGCTGCGCGTGGAGGACACCGACCGCGAGCGCAGCACCAAGCAGGCCACCGACGCCATCATCGAGGCCATGGCCTGGCTGGACCTTGCCGCCGAGGGCACCGCCGTGTTCCAGAGCGAGCGCTTCGATCTCTACAACAGCCACATCGACCAGTTGCTGGCTGCTGGCCGCGCCTACTGGTGCTCCTGCACGCCGGAAGAGGTCGAGGCCATGCGCGAAAAGGCCCGTGCCGAGGGCAAGAAGCCAAAGTACGACGGCCGCTGCCGCGAGCTGGGCCTCGGACCCGGCGCTGGACGCGTGGTGCGGTTCAAGACCCCACAGGACGGCGTCACCGCCTTTCACGACATGGTGAAAGGCCCCACGGCCGTGCAGAACGCCGAAATGGACGACATGATCCTGCGCCGCAGCGACGGCGCGCCCACCTATAATCTGGCCGTGGTGGTGGACGACCACGCCATGGGCGTGACGGACGTTTTGCGCGGCGACGACCACGTGGCCAATACCCCGCGCCAGATATTGCTGTACCAGGCCTTTGGCTGGGACGTGCCGAAATTCGGCCACGTGCCCATGATCCTCGGCCCGGACAAGGCCAAGCTCTCCAAGCGCCACAGCGCGCTCTCGGTGATGGAGTACAAGAAGCTCGGCTACCTGCCCGAGGCGTTGGTGAATTATCTGGCGCGCCTGGGCTGGGCCTGCGGCGACCAGGAGATCTTCAGCCGCGAGGAGCTGGTGAAGCTCTTCCCGGCGGGCAACCTGGGCAACTCGCCCTCGGTGTTCGACCTGAAAAAGCTGGAGTGGCTCAACGCCCACTACATCAAGGAAGCCGCGCCTGAGCGCCTGGCCGCCCTGCTGCCGGAGTTCCTGGCTGAGGCTGGCCCTCTCGACGGGCTGAACCTTGACCCGGCGTATCTGGCGAGCATCATGCCCCTGCTCCAGCCGCGCGCCAAGACCCTGGTGGAGATGGCCGACATGGCCCGCTTCTTCCTCCTGCCCACGGACAAGCTCGTGTACGACGAGAAGGCCGTGGCCGACCAGCTCAAGCCGGAATCCCGCGAGCTGCTGGCCGCGCTGCTGCCTATCTACGAGGCTGCTGGCGACTACTCTGACCACAAGGCGCTCGAAGCCGCCACCCAGGCCTTCCTGGACAAGCGCGAGCTCAAGTTCAAGGCCGTGGCCCAGCCCCTGCGCGTGGCCCTCACCGGCAAGACCGCCAGCCCCGGCCTGTTCGAGACCATGTGCGTGCTGGGCCGCGCCGAGAGTCTGGCGCGCATCAAGCGGGCACTGGCGCTCTAGCTGTCATGCAGCCCTGCTTCGCCAGCGACAACTACGCGGGCGTGCATCCGCGCGTCATGGCCGCCCTGGCAGCGGCCAACGATGGTCCGGAATATGGCGGGCCTGCGCCCGCCTACGGAGCCGACGCCCTGACCCAGGCCGCCCGCCAGCGCTTCAAGGAGCTGCTGGGCGACACCGCCGAGGCCTATTTCGTGTTCCTGGGCACCGCGGCCAACGTGCTGGCGCTTTCGGTCATGACCAGGCCGCACCACGCGGTGCTCTGCGCCGCCAGCGCCCACATCAACGTGGACGAGTGCGGCGCGCCGGAGCGGCACCTGGGCTGCAAGCTCATGTGCGTGGACAGCCCCGACGGCAAGCTCACCCCGGAGCTTTTGCGGCCCTTCCTGCATCACCTGGGCAACGAGCACCACAACCAGCCGCGCGTGGTCTCCATCGCCCAGGCCACGGAGCTCGGCACCCTCTACACCCTCGAGGAGATCCGCAGCCTGGCAAGCTTCGCCCACGACCACGGCCTGCTCCTGCACATGGACGGCGCCCGCCTGGGCAACGCCGCCGTGGCCCTGGGCTGCGGCCTGCGCGACATGACCAGCGGCGCGGGCGTGGACGCGCTCAGCTTCGGCGGCACCAAGAACGGGCTCATGTTCGGCGAGGCTGTCGTCTTTTTTCGGCCGGAGCTGGCGCAGGACTTTGCCTTCATCCGCAAGCAGGCCATGCAGCTCTGCTCCAAGATGCGCTTCATCGCCGCCCAGTTTTTGGCTTTGCTGGAGGGGGATGTCGACGGCACCGGCGCAGGCGCGCTTTGGCGCGAAAACGCCGCCCAGGCCAACGCCATGGCCCGCCTGCTGGCCGAACAAGTGGCGGCCGTCCCCGGCGTCAGCCTCACCCAGAATGTTGCGACCAACGCCGTGTTCGCCCAGCTGGCCCCTGCGGTCATCGCCCGGCTGCAGGCCCGCTTCGCCTTCTACGTGTGGAACCACGAGACCAACGTGGTGCGCTGGATGACGTCCTTCGCCACCACCAAAGCCGAGGTGGAGGCCTTTGCCGCCGCAGTGCGCGAGGAAGCCCTGGCAGGCTGAGGCTGCCACTCCGCGCTTGCGATTTCCGCCCGCCTGGACGTACAGTTGCTTCAAAATCCGAAGCAGCGAGGACGCATGGCCATCCGTATCCCCGACCCCGACGACTGCGCCGGCTACGACGACAGTACAGACGCTGACGGCCTTGTGCAGGCCGGGCAGCGCTTTGTGGAATATGGCGAGGTGGTGGAGGACCGCCGCACCGGGCTGGTCTGGACGCGCTCGGCCAACCCGCTGCGCGAACCGCTGTCCTGGCCGGACGCCCTCATCGCCGTGAACGCCATGAACCGCGAGGGCTTCCTCGGCGCGCACGACTGGCGCATGCCCAACCGCCGCGAGCTGCGCTCGCTCATCTGCCACTGCGCGAAACAGCCCGCCCTGCCGCCAGGCCACCCCTTCCGCGAGGTGTTCCTCGGCTGGTGCTGGACCTCCACCACAAAAGCCGGGCAAAGCGCCTACGCCTGGAACGTGCACCTGGAAGGCGGGCGCATGTTCTACAGCCGCAAGGACGAATTCCGCCTGCTCTGGCCCGTGCGCGGCCAAAGCAACGTGCTGGCGCAAACCGGACAAAGCGTCTGCTACGATGCCACCGGCGTGGCCGTGCCCTGCCCCGGCACCGGCCAGGACGCCGACCTGCGGACAGGCGTGCCCTGGCCCGCGCCACGCTTCCAGCACACACCCCAAGGCGCCCTGGACCTGCTCACCGGCCTGTGCTGGCTGGAGCCGAAACGCCTTACTGGCGAGGTCAACACCTGGCACGAGGCAGTGGCCTACGCAGCCTCCTTCGGCCCTGGCTGGCGGCTGCCGAACATCGACGAGCTGGAGTCCCTGGTGGACGCGGACCGCGCCAACCCGGCCCTGCACCCGGAACTCACCACGACCCTGGCCCTGCCCATAGCCCTCTCGGCGGAAGGTCTCTGGTCGAGCACCAGCAGCGGCTTCGACCCGGCCTGGGCCTTCGTGCTCTACGTGCAAAAAGGAGCTGTGGGCGTGGGCTTCAAGCCTGGCGCGGAGTTCCACGTCTGGCCGGTGCACGAGGCCCAGCCGTAGCCGGGGGGCATGCATCCTGGCCCTTGCCCCCTCCGCCATCAGCGCCACAGCAAATTCTTCGCAGATCCTGTGACCCCATAGGCAGTGACGCCTTGTCCCTCCCGCCAGCCCCTCCCGCCAGCCCCTCCGACCGGCACTGACCGTACTTTGGTCGGTCCTGATCGGCCGTATTCGGCTCAGCTTTCGTCTGGGCCGAAGCCTCGCCCAGGATAATCCATATGCACAGTCAATTGACTCTGCACTGAGGGGAAGCATACCTTGTGATCGAATTCACATGCCACTTCACTGACGAGCTGCATGCGAGCAGGAACGCACCACAAGGAGACCGCCTTGCAAACATACGCCCCGTTCGCAATGTATGTTGGCGCCATGATCGCCCTCGTGAGCGAGGTGTTGGCGTTCCGTTCCCTGAAGGATCTCAAGCGCCTTATGGCCTACTCCGCCTTTGCCCAGCTCGGATACGCACTGGTCGGCCTTGGCTCCGGGGAAACGGGCGGGGTGGTGGGCGCCGCCTTGCAGTTACTCTACCAGGCAGCGGCCAGGACCGTATGGTTCCTGTGCCTGCGCCGCTTGGCCACGGAGCAAGGCGGCTTTTCACTTCAGGCGCTGGCTGGGGCGGGGGCGCGCCGTCCGGGGCTTACGCTGCTGCTGGGTTTCTCCATGTTCACGGCCATCGGCCTGACTCCTTTCACCGCACCTCCGGGCAAGGAGTTCCTGCTCCTCGCCGCCGTGCAGGGTGGAGGTATTTGGGCCGCCCTTGCCCTTGCCGCAGCCGGAATTTTCGCCGCGCTGTACACGGTGCGCGTCATCCATGAGGTGTGCCTCAAGACGGGAGAAATGCCGGAGCCCAAGCCCGCCTACTTCGCCGGTGTCGGTGCTGGCAGCCTGATGTTGGCGGGAGCGCTGGCCCTGGCCTGCCTCTTCTCCGGGACGCTGGCTGAGAGTGTTCACGGCTGGCTGGCTGGCCCCGTCGAAACCGCAGGCCACACTGCCGGGCTGGGGGCCTGGCCGCTCCCGGTGGTCATTGCCTTTCTGGGCGCGTTCGCCATGTTCGCCATGGTCCGTTTCGCGCCGAAGCTGCGTGGCCTGGCCGCGCTGGCCCTGGCCGCCGCAACGCTCGGGGCGGTGCTGGCCGCGCCGGTGCCTGCAATCGACCCGCTGCGCCAGCTCTTCACTCTGCTCTTCGCCCTGGGCGGCGGTCTGGTCGTAGTTTACTCCATCGGCTACATGGAGGGCCATGAAGGCGAGGACCGCTATTATTTCTTCCTGTTCCTCCTGCTCGCCTCGCTCCTGGGCCTGGCCTCGGCCACGGAGGTGGCCGCCTTCTACAGCAGCTTCGAGATCATGACCTTCTCCTCGTACATGCTCGTGGTGCACAAGCGCACGGACGAAGCCCTGGCGGCTGGCGCAAAGTACCTGGTGATGTGCGTGGGCGGAGCGGGCGTCATGCAGGTGGGCCTGCTTGCCCTGGTTGCAACCGGTGCTTCCTCTGGCCTGGCTCCCGTTGACCTGTTCGCCCCGGGGGGCCTGGCCGGAGCGCTGGCGGCCTTTAGTCCTGCTGCCTCCGCAGGCGTGGCGCTCCTGGTGCTGGCTGGCTTTGCGGTGAAGGCGGGCCTTTTCCCGCTGCACTCCTGGCTCCCCGCCGCGCACCCGGTGGCGCCGTCCTCCATCTCGGCCCCGCTGTCCGGCCTGCTGACCAAGGTCGGCGTGTTCGGCGTGGCCCTGGTGGTCTCGGCCCTGGCCAGCGCCCCGCTAGAGGGCGGCTACGGCCAGTGGGTGCTGTGGCTTGTGACCGCCATGGCGGCGGCGACCTTCATCCTCGGCGAGGTCATGGCGCTTGTGCAGCAGGACATCAAGCGCATGCTCGCCTATTCCACCCTGGCCCAGATCGGCGAGATCGGCCTTGTGCTGAGCCTGGGGACCTTTGCCGCCACGGCAGGCGCGCTCACCCACGTGCTGAACCACGCGGTGATGAAGGACCTGCTCTTCCTCGCGGCGGGCGGGCTCATCCTGCGCGCAGGCAGCCAGCGCCTCGGCGATCTGGCGGGCCTGGGCAAGGCCATGCCCTTCACCGGCGCCTGCATGGCCGTGGGCCTGGTGTCCATCATGGGGCTGCCGCCCATGGGCGGCTTCTTCAGCAAGTTCCTGATGCTCAAGGCCGCGCTGGACGCCGGACAAATCTGGATGGCCGCGCTGATCCTGGTGGGCGGGCTCATGGGCTGCATCTACTATGGCCGGATCATCAAGGTGTTGTTCTTCAGCCCGTACAAGGGCGCGGCCTTGGCCCCACTGCCGCTGACCATGAACCTCGCCATGGGAACCCTGGCCGCGCTGGCGCTGTGTTCGGGCGTGTTCTCCTCCCAGTGGGTGGCGCTTGTCCTGCCTGCTGCCAGCGCTCTTTTCCCCGCCGGAGGGAGCCTGCCCGACATCGCCATCCACTGGCCGCTGGCGGCTGTGATCCCGCTGCTGGGCGCGGTGCTGGCCATTATGCTGCGCAAGAACCTGAAGCTCTGCGGCGCCGCAGCCACCTTGAGCCTTGTGCTGGCCCTGGGGTGGGCCATTGCCGGAACCGGGTTCCCGACCGAGCTGCAGCGCTATTTCGCCCTGCTGGTGCTGGCCCTGGGCGTCCTCAACCTCGCCTACTCCACCGGCTACATGTCGCACAGCCACAGCCCCTGGCGCTTCTTTGCGGTCTTCTTGACCATGATCAGCGGCCTGGTGGGCATGACGACCGTCAGCTCGCTGGTGGCCTTCTTCTGCTTCTGGGAGATCATGAGCAGCTGGCCGCTGTTCTTCGCCATCATCCACGAGGAAACACCCTCGGCCCTCAAGGAAGGCACCAAGTACTTCCTGTTCAACATCGCGGGCGCTTCGCTGCTGTTCCTGGGCGTGCTGCTGCTCGGACACGCCTGCGGCGGCTACGGCTTCGCCGATGTGACCAAGGGCGTGGGCTCCCTGCCCGTAGCCGTCTGGCTGCCCGGCATCTGCCTCATGGGCGTCGGCATGCTCATGAAGGCGGCCATGCTGCCTGTGCGCATCGACTGGCAGATGCACCCGGCCACAGCGCCCACCCCGGTGAGCGGCTACATCTCGGCCATGCTGCTCAAGAGCGGCCCCTTCGGCATCCTGCTGCTGCGTTTTGTCCTGGCATCCGGCGCCAGCGGCGATGCGGCCCAGGCCCTGGACACGGCCATGTACGTGGGCGCCTGGATCGGCGGCGTCACCATCCTGTACGCGGGCATCCAGGCCCTGTTGCAGACCGGCATCAAGGAGATGCTCATCTACTCCACCGTGAGTCAGCTCGGCTACGTGGTGCTCGGCATCTGCCTGGGCACGTCGCTTGGCGTGGCCGGTGGCCTGCTGCACCTGTTCAACCACATGCTCTTCAAGGACCTGGCGTTCTTGTGCGCCGGGGCGCTCATGTTCGCCAGCCACGCCCACAACCTGGAGGAGCTCGGCGGCATGGGCCGCAAGATGCCGGTGACCTTCCTATGCTTCAGCGCGGCCCTGTTCTCGGCGGCGGGCATGCCGCCCTTCAACGGGTTCACGTCCAAGCTGGTCATCTACTATGCCCTCATCGAACGCGGCGAGCTCCTGCTGGCCATCATCGCCATCCTGTCCAGCGTCATCACCCTGGCCTACTTCCTCAAGTTCATGCACGGGGCGTTCTTCGGCCAGTTGACGCCCGCCGCAGAGCGCGCCAGCGAAGTCGGCCTGGCCATGCGCCTGCCCATCATGCTCCTGGCCGGGCTGTGCCTGCTCACCGGCGTGTTCCCGGGTCTGGCGCTTATTCCCATCGCCGGGTTGGTGCAGAGCCTGGGCCTCACGCCGCCGCAGGTCGGGCTCTCGGGCATCATCTCCGGATACGGCGCCTGCAACATGGCGCTCTTAAGCTTCATGCTCTTCGCCGTGGGTGGCGGCGTGTGGCTGGCCGTCTCGCGCCTCACTGCCAGGGGGGTGCGACGCACGGCCATCCACACCTGCGGCGAAACCAGCGTGGACCAGCGGCTCACGCGCATCAGCGCCGGGGATCTCTACGCCGCCCCGATCAAGCTGCTGGCCGGCATGTCCAAGGGGTATTTCTCTCTCAAGCGCCTGGGAGGACAGCATGACTAACGTTCTGACCGGCATTCTGACCAACAGCCTGCAAGCGGTTTTCGCCATGCTGATCTTCCCCGGCGGGCTCTTTGTCCTGGCCCTGGGGCTCTTCCTCAAGGGCGTGGACAGGAAGGTGCTGGCCCGGCTGCAGCGGCGCGTGGGCCCGCCCCTGTACCAGCCCGTGCTCGACATCCTCAAGCTCGCGACCAAGGAAACGCTCATCCCGGACACGGCCAACGAGGGAGCCTTCCAACTGGCGCCGGTGCTGGGCTTGACCGGCATGCTGGTGACTGCGGCGCTGCTGCCCATCGGCGGCGTGTGGAACGGCGTGACTGGTTTGGGCGACCTGCTGATCCTGCTCTACCTGCTGCCCATCCCCGCCATGGGGCTGATGCTCGCTGGCGGCTCCTCCAGCTCGCCCTACGGCGCGCTGGGCTTCTCGCGCGAGATGTGCATGATGTTCGCCTACGAGATGCCGCTCATCGCCTCGTTTTTGGCAGTGGCGGTGCGCGTGGGCGGGGCTGGCGGCTCCGGCGGCTCGCTTTTGTCGCTGCCCGCCATCATGGACTACCAGTACCTGCACGGACCGCTGCTCTTCGACCCGGTGATGCTGCCAGCCGCCCTGGCGCTGCTCCTGTTCATCCCCGGCACCATGGGCAGCGGACTGTTCGACATCCCCGAGGCCGAGCCCGAGGTCATCGAAGGCCCCCTGCTCGAATACTCCGGCCCGCTGCTTGCGGCATTCCACCTCATGAGCGCGGTGAAGCTGGTGGTGGTGCTGGAGCTGGCCGTCGCGCTGTTCTTCCCCAATCCCCTCGTGGCCACTGGAGACGGCGGGGTAATGGTGAACCTGCTCTGGCACATCTGCAAGTGTCTGGTGCTGCTCATGGTTTCGGTGACGTGTTTCCGGGCCGCCACTGGTCGGCTGCGCCTGGACCAGGGCTTCTCGTTCTTCGTGAAGTATACCTCACCGCTGGCCCTCGCCAGCCTGGGGCTGGCGTTCCTGCTGCGCTAAGGAAGGGTGCTTGATGCTTCAACTGCTCTGCAAACTCGCCTCGCGGTCCCCCTGGATCTACCGGATCAACGCGGGCTCGTGCAACGGCTGCGATGTGGAGATGGCCACCACCGCGCTCATCCCCCGCTATGACGTGGAGCGCCTGGGCTGCAAGTATTGCGGCAGCCCGCGGCATGCGGACGTGGTGCTCATTTCCGGGCCGCTGACCCTGCGCGTGCGCGACAAGGTGCTCCGGGTCTACAACGAGATCCCCCACCCCAAGGTCACGGTGGCGGTGGGCGTGTGCCCGGTCTCCGGCGGGTGCTTCCGCGACGGCTACAGCGTGGGCGCGGACATCGACCACTACATCCCGCTGGACGTCATCGTCCCCGGCTGCCCGCCAAGGCCCCAGGCCATCATGGAAGGCATCTTGAAGGCCGTGGAGGTCTGGCGCGCCAGGCTTGAGGAGAGCGTATGCTGCCATTCCTGAAGATCATGCTGCGCAATCTGCTTCTTGGGCCCTCCACGGACCCGTTTCCCTTTGCGCCAGCCAAGACCCACAAGAACTTCCGCGGCTGCGCCGAGCACGATCCGGAGAAGTGCATTCTCTGCGGCATCTGCCGCCATGTCTGCGCTGCGGGCGCGATCCAGATCCACCCCAGCGAGGACGGCTCGGGAATGCAGTACCTGCTGTGGCACAACTCCTGCGTTTTCTGCGGGATGTGCGCCCACTACTGCCCCACCGGCGCGCTGACCATGTCCGACAACTGGCACCTTGCCCATTCGGGCGCGGAGATGTTCTCCAACTGCATTTCGGATTTCATCCCCTTTGGCGCATGCGCCCAGTGCGGGGCCAAGATCCAGCCGCGCCCGCAGACCATCATCGACACGCTCGGCGCGCGCAGTCCCGACCGGTTTCTGCTGTGCCCGCAGTGCAAGCGCCAGGGCATTGTCCAGAACGTCGCGCAGGCCCGGCCCACCCGCAGGCAGGAGAACCCATGAACGACATCGCGAAGAACACCTTGGAAATGGCGGTCGCAACGGCGCTTGGCGCTCAACTGCTGAACTGGACCTCGGACGTGCATGGCAATCATTCCGGGTGGGTGAAGCTTGGCGCAACGGCGGAGCTGCTCGCACTGGCGCCCCTGCTCGCCGACTGCGGCGCCCGGCTGATGACCGTCACCGCCTACCGCAACGACAAGTTTGGCCGTCTGGAGTCGGATGGGCACGAGATCGCCTACCATTTCGATCTGGAGGGCGTGGTGCTGACCGTCTCGGTCTGCCTGCCCGACGACCCGCCCAGGGTTGCTTCCATCACCCCGTGGTTCAAGAACGCGGACTGGAACGAACGCGAGTTCGCCGAGCTCTACGGCATCGTCCTGGAAGACCATCCGAACCCGCGCCGCCTGTTCCTCGACAAGGGCCTCGACGCGGCCATACTGAACCGGCTGGTTCCGCTCTCCACCATGATGAACGGCGCCTCGACCACCACCCTGTGGGAAAAGGTCTTTGCGGGAAAGCAACTGCCCGAATGGGCCAAGGGAGGAAACAACTGATGCCCTCCACCACCTACACACTGCCCATCGGCCCGCTGCACGTGGCCCTGGAAGAACCCATGTACTTCGACATCCAGGTCGAGGGTGAAACCGTGCGCTCTGTGGAGCTCTCCGCCGGCCATGTGCACCGCGGCATGGAAGCCCTGGCCATGCAGCGCAACTACTTCCAGAACGTCACGCTGGTCGAGCGGGTCTGCTCGCTGTGCTCCAACAGCCACCCGGCCACCTACTGCATGGCCGTGGAGAACTTGAGCGGGCTCATCGTGCCCGAGCGGGCCAGGTATCTGCGGGTCATCGCCGACGAGGTGAAGCGCATCGCGTCGCACCTCTTCAACGTCGGCATCATGGCCCACCTGACCGGCTTCGACTCCCTGTTCATGCACGCCATGGAAGTCCGGGAAATCATGCAGGATGCCAAGGAAGGCGTGTACGGCAACCGCATGAACCTCGGCCAGTGCATCATCGGCGGTTGCCGCCGCGACATCGACGACTCCACCGCGCCCTTTCTCCTCGGCCAGCTCGAACTGCTCAAGCCCCAGCTTCACGAGCTCTACGGGGTCTTTGAACGCGACCCGCTCATCCGCACCAGAACCCAGGGCATCGGCCTTCTGTCCCATGCGGAGGCCAGGCGCCACGCCGTTGTCGGCCCCGTGGCCCGGGCTTCCGGCGTGGCCTACGACCTGCGCCGCAAGGCGCCGTATGCGGTGTACCCCGATCTCGACTTCGAGGTGCAGACCGACACCAAGGGCGACGTGCACTCCCGTGCGCTGCTGCGCCTGCGCGAGGCGGTGGAGTCGGTGAAGATCGTTGAGCAGTGCCTGCGCCAAATGCCCGGCGGCCCCATCAACACCAGGGAAGTCCCGGTGATCCCGCCGGGAGAGGCCGTGGCCCGCAGCGAAGCCCCCAGAGGCGAGGTCTTCTACTATGTGCGCTCCGACGGCACGGACACCCCCCAGCGCCTCAAGTGGCGTGTGCCGACCTACATGAACTGGGAAGCGCTGCAGGTCATGCTGGCAAACTGCCAGGTGGCCGACATCGCGCTGATCGTGAACAGCATCGATCCGTGCATTTCCTGCACGGAACGCTAGAACGGCATACTTTCTCAGCATTCAGTGGAAGGAACGGTTCGGAAAGACATCAATGCAGAAGTTCAAGCGCAGTCTTGCTGAGGGAAGTCGAACGCCAGAGGCGCATGGCCAGCAGAACGTGTGTGGAAACAGGGCAAGGCCGTGGCAATGCATGAGTCATCAATGGCCATAAGCATCCTGGGCATTGTGAACGACGAGGCGCAAAAGGCCCAGGTGAGCGCCGTGACTCAGGTGCGCCTGTGCATCGGGGACCTGGCCGGGGTGGAGGCGACAACCCTCACGGCCTGCTTTGAGATGCTGGCCCAAGGGACCGCCTCGGACAAGGCGCGACTGATCATCAAGCGCATCCCGGCCACCGGGACGTGCACGGTTTGCGGAACGGCGGCCAGCGGGCGCGGCAGGATGCTGAAGTGCCCCGTGTGCCAGACCGGCCCTGTGAAGCTGGCCACGGGGCGGGAGTTCTACGTGGAGAGCATTGAAGTCGAAAACACTCTGCAAAGGTGACGGACATGCCGAAGGTTACCCACAACTACATCGTTCACGCCAACCCGGACAAGTGCATCGGCTGCAAGAAGTGCGAGATGGCCTGTGTGAACGCCCATATCAACATGCCCTACAAGGAGGCCAAGAAGCGCGGACTGCCGGTCATGCCGCGCATCAAGGTCGTGAAGGTCGGCAACCTCAAGTTCCCGACCCAGTGCCACCACTGCGTCGACGCCCCCTGCGCCAACGCATGCCAGTTCGGGCTCATCCACCATGTCGGCGGCGTGGTCATGGTCAACGAGGAGATGTGCGTGGGGTGCAAGATGTGCGTCATGGCCTGCCCGTTTGGCGCCATCGAGGTTGGCCTGGAGGGCGAGACGGGCTTCTGCGGTCGCAAGAATCAGGCCTCGGCCAAGAAGTGCGACCTGTGCAAGGATTGGCGCGCAGAAAACGGCAAGGACGTTTTCGCCTGCGTGGAGGCGTGCCCGAAGAACGCGCTGGAGATCGTGGACATCTCCTCGCCCTATGCCGAACTCGCCGCGAAAATGAGCGCCACCCAGCTCTTTCGGCTTCGCCAGGCTCGCCGGGAGCAGACTATGCCCCCGGCGGCGGGAAAGGCCATGGACGCGCCCAAGTTGAGATAAGCCGGACCAGCCTGCGGCCAAATCAGGTGCCGAATCAGGTGGCCGAAGCGGGCGAGAAATTGAGGCGGACCGGCTCACAGAGCTGGGAACTCAAAGAAGTACGCGGATGGTCTGCATGGGCAGAATCGCCCCCAAAGATATGGGACGTCCCGCAGCAACAGGCTCTGACGGCAAAAGGTTCAAGGATGAATAGGGCTCCAGAGTGCTGGAGGCAGGTCTGAACCCGGATCTTGTCCCACCCCCTCAACCCAACAAGACAACCAGGAGGACCCCATGGAACTATGCATGACCATCACCGGCCGCTGCTGTGACCTCGCTCTTCACCCCGTGTCCCATGCCACTGCGGAAAAGGTTCGGGAGGAGGGCCGTGGCATCTACAAGACAAAGTACCTGGAGTGGTGGCGCAAGGGCAACACCTGCACCTGCGGCATGAAGCTCGACGACGACTCCATGGTGGAGGTGACCCTGGACGGCGAGCAGGTGTCCTACGACCCGAAGGCCATCAAGGACGCGGCGGTGTTGCTGCGTCGGCGCATGTACCTGGACAGCAAGGCCCGCTTCCTCACCCTCATGGGCTACGTGGACGAGGTCTGCTCGCTCACCTGGCGCTGGGAGAACGTGGTCCGCTTCGATCCGCTGCGGTTCGATTTCTTTGTGCACCGCTGGGACCGGCTCATGCACGAGGACGGGTTCTTCATCGTGGACGATGCGCGCTACGACGGCCACTTCGCCACGGAGCACCTCTGGGGAGAACGCGGAGACCACAGCATGATCGACCCCGTGGTCATCGACCTGGAGGACGTGCGCCGGGAGATCCAGGGCGGCCAAGTGTCCGTCGCCTAGCAGGGGCGCCGCCCCCAGCCCCCCCTTCGGCTTGTGTGGGTCAGGGAAAAACATCTCAGCCTTTTCACCAAGACTCTAAAACGGGCCAATCGCGCTCGGATTTTCGAGGGTCACCCCTCGAAAATCCGCACGCATTGCCAGGGCCAGCCCAACCGTAGCTCTTGCCCCGGCCAACCCGGCCCAGGCCAATGGGGGGGTCCGGGGGCCTCAGGCCCCAGGCCGCCGGAGGCTCTTTTCTTCGCCTACAGCTTGACCTGGCGTGCGGCGTCCAGGGTCTTCTGCAGGTCCGCGTCCGTATGGGCGAAGGACGTGAAGCCGCACTCGAAGCCCGAGGGCGCGAGGTTCACGCCCAGTGCGCGCATCTGGCGGTAGAACTCGCCATAGGTGGCGGAGTTGCAGGTCTTGGCGGTCTCGTAGTCGGTCACCGGGGTGGCCGTGAAGAACAGCGTGAAGATGCTCGCCAGGTGGTTCAGGGTCACTGCCTGGCCCTTGGCGCGCAGGATCTCGGCCATTTCCGACGCAAAGGCCAGGGTGCGGGCCTCCAAGGCGGCGTAGTCGCTGGCCATAAGCCCGCGCAAGGTGGCGATGCCAGCGGCCATGGCCACGGGGTTACCGGACAGGGTGCCTGCCTGGTACACCGGCCCGCTGGGCGCGATGTGCTCCATGATCTCGCGCTTGCCGCCGTAGCAGCCCACGGGGAAGCCGCCGCCGATGATCTTGCCCAGCGTGGTCAGGTCGGGCTTGACGCCGAAGCGCTCTTGCGCGCCGCCCAGGGCCACGCGGAAACCGGTGATGACTTCATCAAAAATAAGCAGCGCGCCAAAGCGGGTGCAGATTTCGCGCAGGCCCTCAAGGAAGCCTTTGGCGGGCGGGATGAGGCCGACGTTTCCGGCCACGGGCTCCACGATGACGCAGGCGATGTCCGGGCCATGCGCCTTGAACTGGGCCTCCACGGCGGCAAGGTCGTTGTACGGGGCCAGGAGCGTCAGGTTTGCGATGGCGTCCGGCACGCCGGGGGTGCCGGGGATGCACAGCGTGGCCACGCCGGAGCCTGCGGCCACCAGAAAGCCGTCGCTGTGGCCGTGGTAGCAGCCGTCGAACTTGAGGACCTTGTCGCGCTTGGTATAGCCGCGCGCCAGGCGCACGGCGCTCATGGTGGCCTCGGTGCCGGAGCTGACCATGCGCAGCATCTCCATGCCGGGCATGATCTGGCGGATGAGCTCGCCCAGCTCGACCTCCGCCGGGCAGGGCGCGCCGAAGCTGGCGCCCTTGTCCATGGCGGCCAGCGCGGCGTCACGCACGTTTCTGTCAGCATGGCCGAGCAGCATGGGGCCCCAGCTCATGACGTAGTCGATGAGTTCAGCGCCATCGACGGTCCACATGCGGCTGCCAGCGGCGCGGTCGATGAACACGGGCTCGCAGCCCACGCTCTTGCAGGCGCGCACCGGGCTGTTGACGCCGCCGGGCAGGACGTTGGCGGCGCGCTGGAACAATGCTTCGGATTTGCTGGGCATGAAGGCTCTCCGTCGTTTGGCGGTTAGAAGTAGCGCATGGAGATCTTCTTGAGCTCCCGGACGCTTTGCAGGATCTGGTAGTCGGTCACGCCCGTGGCCTGGGAGATGGCGTTGACCACCTCCATGCAGTCGCCGGGGTTCTTGCCGTGGATCATGGTGTAGAGGTTGTACTTCCACTGCGGGTAGGTGCGGCGGATGTAGCAGTGGCTGATCTCCGGGCGCTCGGCCATGAGCTTGCCCACACGCTGGGCCTCATCCGGATCGTCCACGCGCCAGGCGACCATGGCGTTGTGGCCGTAGCCGGCCTTCTGGTGGCGCAGGGTGGCCCCGAAGCGGCGGATGACGCCCCCGTCCTTCAGCCGGGTGAGCAGAGAGAGCACCTCGTCCTCGGTGCAGCCGGCCTCGGCCGCGATGGCGGCGAAGGGAGCGGATCCGTCGGGGATGTCGGCCCCGGCCAGGGCCAGGATGCGCGCCTCGGTCTCGGTAAAGGTGGGCGCGACTTTCTTTCGGGCGGTGTGGCTCATGGGATGTGGCGCTCGCTTGTTCGGGTCATTATCAGGACAGGTATCGGCCAAGGACGGGTACTTGTACCCGCAAGCGCGGGCGCTTGCAACTCGTCCGGCGGGCAGGGCCGGGGCTCAGCGGGTACGTAGCCCAAAGGGGGTTGCGTCCCAGGCCCCGGACGGGGTAGAAGGGCAAATCCGTCCACGTGCCTGGCGCATGGGGACGGCAAACCCGCCAAGGAGCAACCCAATGAAGATCGCCGTCGTCGGCGCTGGTGCCTGGGGCACCACCCTGGCCGACATGCTGGCCCGCAAGGGCGTGGGCACCACGCTCTGGGTGCGCGAGCCCGAGCTCTTGGCCGAGATGAAAGAAAAGGGCCGCAACACCTGGTTTTTGCCCGAGCACCAGCTCTCCCCGGACTTGGCCCTGCACGCCAATCCGGCCCGGGCCTTTGCCGGAGCCAAGGTTTTTTTGCTGGTGGTGCCCAGCCAGTTTTTGCGCTCCACCCTCACGAGTTTTCGCGACATCCTGCCCAAGAAACCCATCGTGGTCTGCGCCAGCAAGGGCATCGAGAACGGCACCCTGGCCCCCATGTCCCAGGTGGTGGCCGAGGCGCTTGAATCGCTCTCGCCCCGCTACGCCGTGCTCTCCGGCCCCAGCTTCGCCAAGGAGGTGGCGCTGGGCATGCCCACCACCGTGAGCCTGGGCTGCGCCGACAAGAAGCTCGGCAAGGAGTTGCAGGCGCTGTTCTCCACCGACTCCTTCCGGGTCTACACCAACGAAGATTTCCTGGGGGTGGAGCTTGGCGGGGCGCTGAAAAACGTCATGGCCATCGCCGCAGGTATCTGCGACGGCCTGGGCTTCGGGCACGATGCCCGCGCCGCGCTCATCACCCGCGGCCTGGCCGAAATGAGCCGCCTGGGCAAGGTCATGGGCGCCAAGCCCAAGACCTTCATGGGCCTCTCGGGCATGGGCGACCTGGTGCTGACCTGCACCGGCGACCTCTCGCGCAACCGCCAGGTGGGCATGAAGCTTGGCCAGGGCCGCAAACTCAAGGATATCCTGGCCGAGACCAAGACCGTGGCCGAGGGCGTGCGCACCACCGAGTCCGTGCACTTCCTGGCGCGCAACCTGGGCGTGGAGCTGCCGCTCACCGAGCAGGTCTACCGCATCCTCTACGAGGACAAGGACCCCTCCCAGGCCGTGCGCGACCTCATGAGCCGGGAACTCAAGGGCGAGTAGCCCGCAACGATCCTCTCGCCTTTCGGACGGCCCGCTTCGGCGGGCCGTTTTCTTTGGGGCAGGTGGCGCCCAGCCACCCTCGCCACACCCCTTCCCTCTTCCCATTCCGACCGCGCTCGCGTACAGTATCACCAGAATTTGTTTTGCGATTTTGGGCGGTAATGGACAGCACGCGCTTGGCCTTGTTCAGACACAACAGGAACCCCTCCCATGAAAACAAACGTCGTCTCGCCTCCGAAGCATCGCCCCCTGAAGGCAATGCGCGCGCTTGGGATCGCCCTGGCGCTGCTGCTCACGTGCGGGGCGTTTTCCCCTCTTTCCGCCTGGCCGTGGGGGAGCAGCCAGCCCAAGCCTGAACTCTACGCAGCCATTGATCGTGGCGACCTGGCCCGTGCGCAGGCCGCCATTGCTGGCGGCGCCGACGTAAACGCCGTGCACGACCGGGACACCATGCTCTGCTGGGCCCTGCGCAACAAGAATCAGGAGATCACCAAGCTGCTGCTCCAGACGCCCCGGCTCGACGTGAACAAGCGGGGCGTCTCTTACGACAGCTTCGGCGAGTGGGAGCGCACGCCGCTGATCCTCGCCGCGCACATGGGCCAGGCGGAGATCGTGGCCCTGCTGCTGCAGCGCGGGGCCAGCGTCAACGCGCGCGACCGGACGGACAGCACACCCGAGGCGCGCGGGAATACAGCGCTCATCAAGGCCGCGCAACGAGATCATACGGAAGTCATCCGGGTGCTTGTCACCCAGGGCAAGGGCATCACCGTCGATGCGCAGACCAAGGAAGGCCATACCCCGCTCTCCCTGGTCGTTGAGGCGGAGGATCTGGAGGCGGTGAAGCTCCTGCACAGCCACGGGGCCAAGATCAACCACCGGAACAACACGGGCGCCTCCATGCTCCTGGGCACAGTGCTGCACAAGAAGTACGAGGTGCTGGAGTATCTTCTCGCCAACGGCGCGGACATCAACATGTCGGACAATAACGGCCAGTCCCCGCTGATGCAGGCCGTCCCGCTCGGCGGCAATAAGCCGAAGGAGACCTACAGGTGGATGGAGAAATTCCTCACCTACAAGCCCAAGCTGGACTTCATGCAGCTCAAGGGCGACGGCGGCTTTTCCGCCATGCACCTGGCCGCGCGTTTCGGGCTTGTGGACATCGGCACGCTCCTGCTGGACAACGGCGCGACCCTCGACATCAAGAGCCTGCTCACCGGCGGCACGCCGCTGCACACCGCCGCCAGCGCGCATCAGGTCGACTTCGCCAAGATGCTCATCAAGCGCAAGGCCAACCTGGAGATCGTCGACAAGTTCGGCTCCACCCCGCTCTTGACCGCCGCCCTGGCCATGGACCCGGACATGGTGGAGGTGCTGGTGGACGCGGGCGCAAACATCAACGTGAAGTCCACCGTAAACCCTCTTGTGACGCCCATGGTGCATGCGGCAGGCAATCCCAATCCTCTTGAGCACAGAAAGAACGTCGCCATCATCAAGTACCTGCTGAGCCACAAGGGCGACATCAACTTCCCGTCCTCCAACGGCACCACCCCGCTCATGGCCGCCGCCCGGAAGCCCGACCATTCCGACGGGTACGACCGCGCGGCCCTGCTCATCGACAAGGGCGCGAAGCTCGATGCGGTGAACGACAAGGGCGAGACGGCGCTGATGCTGGCCGCTGGCGCAGGCAACGAGAAGCTGGTCAAGCTGCTCATCGAAAAGGGCGCGGACGTGAACAGGAAGAATGGCGCGGGCGAAACCGTGATGAGCTACGCCAAGCGTTCCGGCAGCAAGGACAACACCACGCTGCTGGAGTCCAAGGGCGTCAAGCCGGAGGCTCCCATCGTCCGCAAGGGCGTCATCGTCGGCGAACTGGTCGGCACCTGGAAGGGCTTCCACGACGGACTGCCGCAGGCCTTGTACACCGTGGTCCTGAACAGGAACGGCACCTTCGACTTCAATTCACGGCTGACGCCGGAAGTGCTGAAGAAGATGCCCAAGGGCTCCGTGAACCCGGTCATCGCCGCCCAGAAGGGAACCTACACAGTGAACGATGACCTCATGATCTGGGACATCATTGGCGCTGCGCCGCATTCCATGCACTGGAAGCTGGAAAAGGGCATGCTCATCTTCGACGAAAAGATCCGGCTGAAGAAAATTAAGTAACCCGTCGGCGCGCCGTGTGGCCCCGGCTATTTTCCGAGGCAGAACTTCGAGAAGATGGTGTTGAGCACCTCATCGGGGGCGATCTCTCCGGTGAGCTCCGAAAGCAGGCGGCAGGCCGCCTCCAGGCGCACACCCAGGATGTCGTAGGGCAGCCCGGCTTCGGCGTCGTCGGCCAGGGCCACAAGCTCCTCCCGCGCCTGGCGCAGCACCGAGGCCTGGCGCGCGTTGGGCGCGACCTCGTCCGGGTCGGGCTCGGCGCACGCTCCCAACAAAATTTCACGAAGCCGCGCGCACAGCTCCTCCAGCCCCTCGCCGGTCTTGGCCGACACGCGCACAAAGGCCAGCCCAAGGGCGCGGGCGGCGTCCTCAGCCTCGCCGCCGCACTCCCGGCTGCCGGGCAGGTCGGACTTGTTCAGCACCACCAGGGTGCGCCCGGGCGCAAGGCCAGCCAAGGCTGCGCGGTCGACAAAATGAAGCGGCGCTGCGGCGTCGAGCACATAGAGCACGGCCTCGGCGCGGCCCATGAACGCGCGGCTCAGGTCCTGGCCTTCCCGCTCCACCGGGTCCACGGCCTCCACCGGGTCCACAGCCTCCACGCCAACTTCCGGGCCGCGCAGCCCGGCTGTGTCCACCAGGCGCACCAGCAGCCCGGAGAGGTCCAGTTGCTCCTCCAGGTAGTCGCGGGTGGTGCCCGGCGTGGCCGACACCAGGGCCCGCCTGCGGCCCACCAGGGAGTTCAGCAGGCTGGACTTGCCCGCGTTGACCCGGCCCGCCAGCACGGCCAGCACGCCCTCGCGCCAGGCCCGCGCGCGCTCCACCCCGGCAAGCAGCCGCGCCACGTCTTCGCCAGCGGCCAGGGCCTCCTGGCGCAACACCGGCAGGGGCAGGCACTCCACGTCCTCCTCCGGGAAATCCACGGCCAGGCAGAGCCGCGCGCGCAGGCCTTCCAGCGCCTCGCGCAGGGTTGCGATGCGACGGGAGAGCGCGCCGGAGAGCTTCATCTGGGCCAGGTGCAAGGCCGCGCGGGTGGGTGCGGCGATCGCTTCGGCCACGGCCTCGGCCTGGGTCAGGTCGAGCTTGCCGCTGAGAAAGGCGCGCAGGGTGAACTCGCCGGGGTTGGCCAGCCGCGCCCCCAGGGCCAGCAGCTCCTCCAGCACGGCGCGCAGCACCGCAGGTCCGCCGTGGCAGAAGAACTCCGCCGTGTCCTCGCCGGTGAAGGAGCCCGGACCGGGCATGAAGGCCACGAGGCCCTCGTCCAATATGCGGCCAGAGGCGTCGACGAGGCTGCCGTGGTGCAAGCGGCGGGGCTTGAGGCCCGAGAATTCCGGGTGGGAGGAGCGGAACAGGGCATGCGCCAGGGTCTGGGCCGCAGTCCCGCTGACGCGCACGATGCCCACCGCGCCTGGGCCGGAGGCCGTGGCGATGGCCACGATTGTGTCGCGGGCGGTGTCACGGGCGGTATCGCGGCCAGAGCCGGGGGCTGTGCTGCTCACGCTGGGCCTCCAAAGAGAACGCCGGGGCGGGAACGCGCTAAACGTCCCCTGCCCCGGCGGCGGTGTCGGGTCTTTGGCCGGGGCTTACTCCGCGGCGGGTTCGCTCAGGTCCTTGTAGACCTCGTCCAGGTTTTCCTGCTGGGTCATCTGGGACTGGCCGGGCTGGTCGCCCTGGTAGGGCGCGTCCGCAGGGCCGTCCTCGATGTACTCGCCGTTCTTGCCCTTGCGCTTGGTCATGATGAGCACGCGCTTCATGGAGCCCTCGCCCTTGCTGCGGGTGAAGACGTGCTCGTCGTCCTGCAGGGTCAGGTGCACCACGCGGCGGTGATACGAGCTCATGGGCCGGGTGCTCTGGGTGCGGCCCGAGCTCATGGCCTTGTCGGCCAGGTGCCGGGCGATCTGGCGCAATCTCTCGTCCTGGTTCTCGCGGTAGTCCCCGGCGTCGATCTGCACGCGCACGGAGGCGTCCATGCGTTTGCTGACGAGCCGGTTCACCAGGTACTGGATGCTGGCCAGGGTCTGGCCCTCGCGGCCGATGAGCAGGCCGGAATTCTCGGGGTCCTCGATGCGCACGCTGACGCGGTCGCTCTGCAGGGTCACGCTGACCTGGGCGTTCTCCACAAGGGGCAGCAACAGCTTGTGCGTCACCTCAAGGGTGACCTGCTCAAGCAGAGCCTGGTCGAGGTGGCCGATGCCCTGGGGCGCGCCGTTCTCCTCCTCGGAGCCGAAGTCGCTGACCTGGGCATCGCGGCGCGGGGGCCGGGAATCGCCGGAATCGCGACGGGGGCGGTCATTGTCACGGCCACTGTCACGGCCACTGTCGCGGCCACGGCCACGGCCACGGCCAGAGTCGGAACGGCCAGAGTCGGAACGGTTGGAAGCACGACCGGAATCGCGGCCAGGGTCGCGGTTGCCGTCGCGGTCAGGCGGCATGGGGCGCACCTCGGGGATGCGGTTGCCGTTGGGTTCGGGCCTTTCCTCGGGGGGACGGTTGCCATTGGGCTCGGGCTGGCGGTCGCCACGCTCCGGCTGACGGGGGGCCCCCTCCGGCTGGCGTTCTCCACGGCCACGGCCACGGCCACGGCGGCCGCGTTCGCTGCGCCGGGGCTCGCCACCACGAGCTTCGCCACGGCCCTCTTGGGCCTCGCCAGAGGGCTGGCCGGGCTCGGCCTGGGCCGCCGGGGCGGGCTTGGGCTCGGGCTCACGGCGCGGGCGTTCTTCCTGGCGCGGGCGTTCTTCCTGGCGCGGGCGGTCTTCGCGACGGGGCCGCTCGGACTGACGATCGGACTGGCGTTCGGGCTTGGCCTCCGCGTGGTCCTCCACCAGGGACTTCAGGCTGCCGCGCGGCTTGGCGCGCACGGTGGCCTTCTTGACGCCCACCAGGCCGAAGATGCCCGAGGAGCCGCCGGAGATGATCTCGATCTCCAGCTTGTCGCGTTTCACATCATAATGCTTGCAGGCGGCCTCAATGGCCTCATCCAGGTTTTTGCCCTGGAATTCTTTGGCTTCGCTCACGATTGTCCTCCCAGCAGGTCGTTCTTGGCCACCATGCTTAAGCCTTGCGCATCATCCACCACTGCTGGCCGATGGAGAGAACGTTGTTCACCAGCCAGTAGACGACCAGGCCCGCGGGGAAGTTCAGGAACATGAAGGTGAAGACCACGGGCATGAACAGCATGATCTTGGCCTGCATGGGATCGCCCCCGGTGGGCGTCATCTTCTGCTGCAGGAACATGGTGGCCCCCATGATCAGGGGCGTGACATAGTAGGGGTCCTTCACCGACAGGTCGGCCAGCCAGACCAGGTCCGTGAACGGCACATGGCTGATGAACGAGGCGTGCCGGAGCTCGATGGAGCCGAGCAGCGCCTTGTACAGGCCGAAGAATACGGGGATCTGCACGACCATGGGCAGGCAGCCGCCGGCCGGATTCACCTTGTACGTCTTGTAGAGCTGCATGACTTCCTGGTTCAGGCGCTCCTTGTCGTCGGCGTACTTCTCGCGCAGCTTGGTCAGCATGGGCTGCAGCCGCTTCATCTGGTCCATGGACTTGTAGCTCTTCTGCGACAGGGGCCAGAAGATGAGCTTGATGAGCACGGTCAGCAGGATGATGGCCACGCCGTAGTTGTGCACGTACTTGTAGAACCAGTTCAGCAGCTTGAGAAGCGGCACGGCGATGATGTGGAACCAGCCGAAGTCCACGGCCTCGGCCAGCTTGTTGGGCATGTCGGCCAGGATGGCGCGGTCGGCCGGGCCCACGTAGTAGGAGCACTTGAAGACCTGGGTCTGCCCGGCGGCGATGCTGGCGGGCTGGGACACGGCCATGTTGAACACTCCGGACTTGTACAGGCCGCTGAGCTGGGCCTCGGGCGCGCCGGGCAGGATGGCCATGAGGAAGTAGTTGCTCTCGATGGCGCCCCAGTTGACGTTGCCCTTGTCCTTGGAGCTGATGCCCTGCTTTTCCAGATCGTCAAGGCTGGTCACTTCTTCGAACCCGGTTTTGGCCGAGCCGAAGGCGATGCGCGTGGGGTTGTACTGGTCATCGCCGTGGGCGGTGAGGCCCGCCGTGGCTGCGGTGAAGGCCACGTGCCCGGTTATGGCGCTCGTGCCGGGGTTGGTCACCAGCAGCTCTTCGGTGATGAGGTAGGAGTCGGCGCTCAGGGTCAGGCGGCGCTCAAGGCGCAGGCCGCCCACTTCGCCGGTGAAGGTCAGTGTCTTCTTCTCCCCGGCCTTCATATCCGTGTCCTGGCCGTCGGAGGTCCAGTTGGGGCTGTTCCAGGTGTGGATCTCCTGGCCGGTGGGCTGGAGAACCACGCCCAGGGCCGAGCGGTCGCGGGCCTTGTCGCCGACCATGTCGATGGGCGGGGACTGGGGGTCGATGGTCTGGTGGTACTTGAGCAGGTCGAAGCGCTCGAGCACGCCGCCCTGGCTGCTGAAGCGGGCGAAGAACAGCGGGGTGGTGACGGAAATCTTGCGTGCCTGGCTGGCGGGGGCCACGGCCTGCACGGCCTGGACTGCGGACGGGGCGCTGGCGCCGGGCTCAAGCTTGGAATCGGGCTGGGCCACAGGGGCGGCCGGGGTGACGGGCTCGGCGGGCGGGAAGAGGTAGCTCCAGCCGAACAGGACAATGAGCGAAAGAGACAGGGCGATGATCAGGCGTTTGGTATCCATGGTGTCAGCTCGCGTGGGGGTCGGGGACGTTAGGGGAAATGGGCCGGGGTACGGGATCATACCCGCCTCGGCACAGGGGCTGGCAACGCAAAACGCGCCACGCAGCCAGCAGGCTGCCCTTGGCCGGACCGTGGATCAGCACGGCCTGCCGGGCATATTCAGAGCAGGAGGGCTCAAAGCGGCAGGAGCCCGCAAACAGGGGGGAGAGCAGCCGCTGGTACAGCCATATGAGCGCCAGCAGCACGCAGCGCGCGGCTTCGCGCAATGAAGAGCGCAGGTCTATGCGCATCAGGGCCTCTCGTGGGGCGCCGCCGCCGTGGTCTCCTGCAGCACGCGGGAGAGCACGGGGGGGAACTCCTGTTCCACCAGGGCCAGATCGACGGTCTTCGGGTCCAGATTACGTTTCGGGACAACGACGATGTCCAGGGGCCTGTCGATCTCTTCCTGGTGCAGCCTGAAAAACTCGCGCAACACGCGTCGAATGCGGTTGCGCCGCGCCGCCCGTCCGACCTTCCGGCTCACGGTGAGCCCGAGCCTCAGGCCCTCGCCCGCGTCATCACGGGGCAGAACAAAGAGGACGAAATGCCGGGTATAAAACTTCCGGCCCTGCTCGTAACAGGTGGTGAACCGGGAACTTGCGAGCAGGCGGCGGCTTTTTGGCCAGCCTAGAGGGCTAATCTCTTGCGCCCCTTCTGACGGCGACGGCGGATCATCGCCTGGCCGCCCTTGGTGCGGGAGCGGACGAGGAATCCGTGGGTGCGCTTCCTTCTGATCTTGCTGGGCTGATAAGTACGCTTGCTCATATTATTTCTCCTGGAAGTGTCGGTCTTTATTTTTTCCGCCAGCGCGGAACCAAGCCCTATAGCCGGGTCGACGGCGCTCGTCAAGCCCCCGAAGGGCAACCCGGTTCGTTCGGCAGCGCGAGATGTCCCTTTCCGCCGCCGATTCGTTCTGGTACCCTCTAACGCATGACGAAGCAAGCCTTCCTTTCTGCCCACCGCAACTATCGCGAGGCCATCACCCCGCAGCACGGCGAGGTCAGCTTCCAGGTCGTGCTGGAGCAGACCGACCTCTTCGTCACCGCCGAGCGCGACCTCGCCGAGCCCATGCTCGACCTGGTGCGGGTGCTGCGCGGCGAGCTCAAGAGCTTCATGCTGCTGACCCCGGGCTTTCGCGAGAGCCTGCGCCCCGTGCCCGCGCCGGACACCGCCCCGCTGGTGGCGCGGGAGATGGCGCGCGCCGCCGAGTTGGTCAACGTCGGGCCCATGGCCGCCGTGGCCGGAACCTTCGCCCAGCTGGTGGCCGACCATTTCGCCAAGTTAAGCCCAAACATCATCGTGGAGAACGGCGGCGACATCACCCTGCACTCCACCCGCGAGCGCCTGGTGGCCCTGCTCGGCGACCCCGAGGGCGGCGCGCGGCTCGGCCTGCGGCTGAAGAAGAACGAGTTTCCGGTGAGCCTGTGCGCGTCCTCGGCCACCATCGGGCCGTCGCTGTCGCTGGGCCAGGGCGATCTGGTCGTGGTGCGCTCCAAAAGCGGCGCCTTTGCCGACGCCGCAGCCACGGCCCTGGCCAACCTCATCGACAGCGGCGACGACCTGGACCTGGTGCTGAAGAGCGCGCGCAAGATGGCCCCGCTCGGCCTGGAGGGCGTGTTCGCCCAGGCCGGAGGCAAGCTCGCGGTGTGGGGCAAGATGGAGCTGGTGGCCCTGGAAGGCTAGTCGACAAGCCTTGTCGGTGACTCGTGGCGGTCTGCCCGCCTTACGCGCTCTCGGGCTTGGGAGTGTTGATGACCGTGTGCAGCAGCTGCGGGGTCAGGATGCGCAGCACGCGCCGCCCGCTTGCCGCCGGGCCGCTGGCGCCGCTGGTGTCCACGCTGATGTGGCCCTTGGACACGAGCCCCTGGAGATAGCCCTCGATGGTCTGCGGGCCGCAGACGAAGATGTCCGACATGTGCCGCACCGTCTGGTCGTAGCCGACTTCCATCAAGCCGTTGGACTCGAAGAGGTCCAGGATGCGCACGATGCCCATGGGCACGTTTGGCGCGCGCAGGGCCTTCTTGGTGGTGCTCTTGAGCCGGGCCACCAGGGTGTTCAGCATGGCCGAGATGGCTGGCGGCGCGGAGTCGATGAAGCCCTCGAGGTCATCGCGGTTGAGCACCACGACCTTGCTGTCCTCCAGCGCGATGGCCGTGGCCGTGCGCCCTCGGTCATCCAGGAACAGCGCCATCTCCCCGAACATGGACACGGGCTGGAGCACCGCGAAGACCTTCTTGCGGCCATCCACGGCGCCGGAGATCTCCACCTTGCCGTCCACCAGCAGATAGGCCTCGTCGCCCTTGCTGCCCTCGGTGAAGATGACGTTGTGCTTGAGCACGGTGCGCTGCAGGAACGAGCCCTGGCTCACGCGCTTCATGACGACTGTGTCTTGACCGCCGGGTAGTGGCATGGCTCACCTCGTGATTGCGTCTTCGCTGGCGAAAAATGTCTGCTTGCCGCCCTCAACGTCGCGGCCCTCGGTCAGCACCAGCCTGTAGCCGAAGGTGACGAACAGCGCCCGCCTGCCCCACTGCTCCGGGCGCAGGGAGAACTCAAAGGGCACGCCCTCGTCGGCGCTGGCCGCGCGGGGCAGGAAGCTGTGCGAGTCCTGGGCCATCACGTGGCCCTCGGGGTCGCTCAGATAGACCGTCAGGGTCATGGACTCGACCCACTTTGCCCACTGGGGCACCCTGCTGGTGTCCAGATAGGCCCAGCCCTTGACCCCGGCCACCTCGCCGCCCACGGGCAGCACCTGGTAGTCGAAGCGCATGAACTTCACCAAGAGGGAGCGCGGTTCCTCCAGCGACCAGGCGTCGCGGCGCAGATGCCCCACGTCCTGGGGAGTCGGGGCGCAGGAGCAGAGCGCCAAAGCCAACGCCGTCAACGCCAGGACGGCCAGGCGCAAGGGCGCCCGGCCAGCAGTGGCCTGGGCTGAACGAAATTTCTGTTCCATGGTTCCAGCCCTAGCACAAGCGGCCGGAAAGGCAAAGCACTTCCGGCGCGCGCAACCAAGCCCGCCGCTCCTATCCGCCCGCCAGTCGCGTCCATTTGGCCGTCAGATCCGCCCACAGGGCCGCCAGCCCGGCCTCGGACACGGCCTCCAGGTCCGCCGGGGCGAATTTGCCCTCCAGCTTGATCTTGTTGCCCATGACCTGGCCGATGGCCGCCGGGCCCTTGGCCTTGGCCAGGCTGGAGTGCTGCACGTGGGCCACAGCCACATCGCCGCAGTACACGGCCCCGCGCCCGGCCACGGCGGAGCGCAGGTCGCGCTCCAGGTCGTCGAACTGGGTGGGCGAGAAGGCGATGTCGAAGCCGCCCAGCTCCGCCAGGACGCTGGTGCGCAGGGCGTGGCAGCAGCCGGACACATGGGCGGCCGGGCGCGTGTAGGTAAACAGCCCAAAGTCCAGGCCGCCCGAGCAGTTGTCGAAGACGTTGACCAGGTCCGGCCTGCCCTCAAAGGTCCGCGCGCCTGCGCCGGGCCGGAAGAGCTGGTAGTCGGCGGACTGCAGGCAGGCGGGCGGACTGGCGGAGACGATACGGCAGCCCACGGCCCCGGCTTGCTCATGGGCCAGGCCCGCGCCGAGCAGCCGCAGGAGCCAATGCTCCGGCAGGAGCACGTCGTCGTCCAGGAACACGGTCCAGGCGCGCTCACGCACCTCGGGCAGGGACAAGAGCCAGTTGCGCGCGGCGGGCGCGCCGATGTTCACCGGCAGGCGCACCACCCGCATGACACCCGGCGGGAACAGCGCCCGGCAGGCCTCCATGACCTCGCCCGTTCCGTCAGCCTTTCCCGTACTGTCAGTCGACCCGTTGTCCAGGGCCACGATGCGCGCGCCTGCGATGTCCGTGCGCGCCAGGCTTTCCAGGGTCTGGCGCACAAGCTTGGCCTTGTTCCAGGAATAGACGAGGATGGTGGCGTCACCTGCCGCCTCGGGCGGGGCCACCGGCAGGGGAAAGGCCAGGGCGTGCAGCTTGAGCCCCAGGTGCGTGTGCCAGGGCAGGACCGCGAAAAGCCCGGCCAGAAGCTCCCGCCCGGCTTCAGCCCGGCCGAGACGCAGCAGCAGCTCGGCGCGCAGGTATATGGCCCAGGCTCCGAACAGGGCTTCATCCACCTCAGCCAAAGCGAGGAGCGCGGTCTCGGGCTCATCGAAAAGGAAGGACAGCTCTGCGGCCAGGCGCGCGCGCAGGGGCAAAAGCGCCTCGGGCCAGGGGCAGGCCGAGAGCGCGGCGGCGCAGAGGTCCGGGCTGCCCAGGCGCAGCATGCCGTCCCAGGCCGAGGCCAGCCAGCCCACGCCCTGGGCCGGGTCGCGCAGGCGCGGCAAGAGCAGGCGCACGGCCAGGGAGGTGTCGCCCGAGGCCAGAAGCGCGGCCACCTCGTCAGAATCGGGCTGGCCGCTTAGGCTCGCCTTGAGGCGGTTCAAAAATTCTGCAAGGGCGCCGGGACTGCTCGCGGAGGGGCCAAAGGAGGCCAGGGCCTCCAGCAGCAGCTCCACCCGGCCGGGCTCCAGCGGGGCGCGCTGCCAGCTCCACAGGGCCAGGCCCGCGCCGCAGGCGAAAAGCTCGCCATCGCCGGACAAAAGCGCCCGGGCCGCCAGGTGCCGGGCCAGGCCGGGCTCTTCCAGACCCATGACCCACTGCGGCAGGGCAAGCCGAAGCTTGTCAGCAAGGGCCGGGGGGGCTATGGATGGGGCCGGGAAGCCGGGCGGGAGCGGGTGGGCCATGGGTCCTCCTTGATTGTCCGCTACTTGGCTATTCTTGGTGCTGCTTACTTGATGTGGGCGCGGATGAAAAGCGCGGCCTTCCAGAGACAGCATGGGCTGCGGTACGCGCGGCTTTTACCGGAGATCGGGACAGCGCAACGGGCCCGGCCCACAGGAGGATCAGGCATGGACATTCAGGCTGCGGCAGATGCCGTCCGCTCCGGCGGGGTCGTCATCTACCCCACGGAGACCCTCTACGCCCTGGGCTGCGCGGCGGACAACGCCGAGGCCTGCGCCCTGGTGGCCGCGCTGAAGAACCGCCCGCAGAGCAAGCCGTTTCCGCTCATCGTGGCCGACATGGCGGGCCTGCGCGAGCTTTTGGCCCCTCTGCCCCAGGCCCTGGAGATCGACCTGGCCCTGGTCGCCGCGCGCTTCTGGCCCGGCCCGCTCTCGGTGCTTTTGCCCACCCGGCCCGATCTGCCCTCCCTGGTGCGCGACACCCAGGGCCTGACCTCGGTGCGCATCAGCCCGCACCCCCTGGCCAGGGAGCTCTGCCGCCTGGCTGGCGGAGCCATCGTGGCCACCAGCGCCAACGCCAGCGGCCAGCCCGCCACGGCGGACCCCGGCCAGTTGGACCCGGCCCTGGTGGCGGGCTCGGCCGGAGCGGTCCTGGACCAGCCCTGGCCCGCTGGCGGCGCGCCGTCCACCCTGGTGCGCCTGCTGGGACACGGACGCCTGGCCGTGCTGCGCTCCGGGGCCGTGCCTACGCTCGCCCTCACGGACCACTTCGCCCTGACCTCGGCAGTTTAGTTTTTTTAACCCCAGGGGCAAGATCGCTGGTACGAGCGGGGCTGCGGTTCAAGATTTTACACCGGTTTTTGGGGTTTTCTGGGCTGCGAGCCTGGAATCTAAAAATCGTTTTGCTCGCAACACACCAAAATCAAACACTTTTATTTTTTATTTCACTGAACGCCCACCTTTGGCACGCATCCTGCTCTATGCCAAGTATCCTTCCTTCCTTTGCAGAAACCGGCTTCCCTGGGGTGGTCCCACGGAAGCCGATTTCATTTCCAGCTCCGGCCATTGCCCCCCACTTTCCTGAGCCCCCCTGTCTCCCAGCCCTGCCGTGACGTTTTGCGCCTGGCCGTTTCGGCATGTGCCCCTGCGCTCCCCGCATCCCGCCCTTGCGCCTGCTGCGCATATTTGCAGCTTCGTAACCGAATTATGCTTGTCATATGCCGCAGGTTCATCTAACTAAATGATCGTTCGGTAACAGCCTCAAGCGTTTCCCGTTTTTCGGGGAGGAGGTCCATGTCCGCAGCTGGCCAGCGTCCGCAAACGCCGCTTTTGACCGTGGATGTGCTGGTGCACCTGCCCGGACAAGGCCTCGTGCTTGTGGAACGCAAGAACCCGCCCCACGGCTGGGCCCTGCCCGGCGGTTTCGTGGATGTGGGCGAGAGCTGCGAGGCCGCCGCCCTGCGCGAGATGCGCGAGGAGACCGGCCTTGAGGTGGAGCTCACGGCGCTGCTCGGCGTGTATTCCGACCCGGCGCGCGATCCGCGCGGCCACACCGCCAGCGCCGTGTATCTGGCCCAGGCTCTGGACCCGGCGCAGCTCATGGCCGGCGACGACGCGGCCCGGGCGGCGATATTTCCGCTGAACGACCTGCCGCCCCTGGCCTTTGACCACGGGCGCATTGTGAGCGACTATGTCACCCGGCTCGCCAGCCTGCGCCCGCCGGGCGCGGCGGCGCAAGCCTGACCCCGGTCCGGGCGCTCCGGGCCCGACCCTGCTGAGAGGAGCCAATGGCCAAGCCTCTTGTCCTGTTCATGACCTCGGAGATGTACCCCTTCTCCAAGACCGGCGGCCTGGCCGACGTGCTGGGCGCGCTGCCGCTGACCCTGCACCGCCTGGGGGTCAACACCGCCGTGGTCACGCCCATGTATGGCCGCTTCGCCACCTCCGGCTTCAACCTGCGCCTTTTGACCGAGCGCTGCCCCGTGGGCTACCCCTGGGCGCCCATCACCGCAGAGATCTACCAGGCCGACTACTACGGCATGCCCGTGTACTTCGTGGGCCGGGGCGAATACTTCGACCGCCGCTTCCTGTACAACACCCACGCGGGCGACTATTTCGACAACTGCGAGCGCTTCAACTTCTTCTGCCGGGCCACGCTGGAATGGGCCCGCAGGCTCGACTGGGCCCCGGCGGTCATCCACGCCCACGACTGGCAGAGCGCGCTCGTGCCCGCCTACCTGCACTTCTGGCGGCGCACCGACCCCTACTGGAAGGACACCAAGACTGTCCTGACCATCCACAACTTGGCCTTCCAGGGCCGCTTCGCCTCGCGCCTGTTCTTCGAGTCCGGCCTGCCCGCCGAGGCCTGGAACATGAACGGAGCCGAATTCTTCGGCGACTTCAACCTGCTCAAGACGGGCATCGCCTACGCCGATGCCGTGACCACGGTGAGCCCCACCTACGCCGAGGAGATCCTGACCCCGGAGTTCGGCTGCGGGCTGGAGGGCATGCTGCGCCGCCGCCGGGGAGCCCTGCGCGGCATCCTCAATGGCGCGGACTATTCCGTATGGGACCCGCGCGACGACAAGTTTCTGCCCTGCATCTACCGCTCCGGCAGCCCGGAGGGGAAGCTCGACTGCAAGCGCGCGCTCTTAAAGGAAATGTGCCTGCCCGACCAACTGGAGGACAAGCCCCTGCTCAGCTTCATCGGGCGCTTCCGGGGCCAGAAGGGCGTGGACCTCTTGACCGACATCATCCCCAGGCTCATGGAGCAGGAGATCGGGCTCATCGTCCTGGGCGAGGGCAAGCTGGAGCACGAGGCCAGGCTGCAGGAGCTGGCCGAGGAGCACCACGACCGCCTCTGCGTCATCGTGGGCTACTCCGAGGACCTGGCCCACCGCATCCAGGCCGGGTCGGACATCTTCCTCATGCCCTCGCGCTACGAGCCCTGCGGGCTGACGCAGATGTACGCCCTGCGCTTCGGCACCCCGCCGGTGGCCACCAACGTGGGCGGCCTGCGCGACACCATCGTGCCCTACCCGCACCCCCAGGCCACGGGCTTCACCTTTTCCGACCCCGACCCCGAGACCTTCTACCAGACCATCATCGAGGCCGTGGACCTGTGGAAGAACAAGAAGGCGTACTGGCGCGGCATGGTCGAGCGCGCCATGAGCCAGGACTTCAGTTGGGAGAGCTCCGCCGCCCGGTACATCGAGCTGTACCGTTCGCTCGGCGCGCGAGTGTAATTGAACCTGTCATGCGGTCCGCGGGGACTGCGCTGAGGGGGATGTATCATGCCGCTGACCAAGACCTATTCCAAGGACAAGAGCACGTGCAAGGTGGTTTTTTCCCTGCCCGTGGAGGCCGCCGCCGGGGCAACGAAGCTGTACCTGGCCGGAGAGTTCAACGAGTGGAGCCCCACCAAGCAAGCCATGCGCAAGGCCAAAGGCCAGTTCACCGCCAGCCTGACGCTGCCCGCGGCCACGCCCTACCAGTACCGCTTCGTCACCGACGCGGGCGTCTGGCTCAATGACACCGAGGCCGACTGCTACGTTTACAGCGCCTTTGCCGACGCCGACAACTCCGTGGTCGTGCTCTAGCTTGCGGTCCGGCGCGCTTGTGCGGTAAGCCTTGCCCATGACGCCACGCAGAAGCGCTCCGCCCGCAGCAACACCCCAAGCGACAGCCGCAGGCCGCCCATGACCGGGACGGCGTGCTCCCCCACAGCCCTGTGCGCCTTTGCCGGGGCCGCGCAGATCCTGGCGCGCCTGCGCACGCTCTCGGCCCACGCGCCCCAGAGCCTGGTCATCGAGGGCGGCACCGAGGCCGACCGCAAGACCGCGGCCCTGGCCTGGGCCGCCACCCTCAATTGCACCGGCCAGCCCGAGGCGCGCCCCTGCTGCCAGTGCCCGGCCTGCGTGCAGATCGCCCAGGGCGTGTTCATGGACTTAAAGGTCTTTGGCGACCAGGAGAAGATCACCACCGACGAGGTGCGCGAGGCCCTGCCCGAATGGGGCCAGCCGCCGCGCGGCAACGGCCGGCGCGTGAGCATCTTCTTCGGCGCGCACGAGTTCCACCCCGCCGTGGCCAACCTGCTCCTCAAGACCCTGGAGGAACCCCGGCCGGGCAACGTCTTCGTGCTCCTGGCGCCCCAGCGCGAACGCCTGCTCCAGACGCTGGTCTCGCGCAGCTTCGTTCTCACCCTGCCCTGGCCCGGGCCAAAGGCCCCGGAGCCCGACGTTGCCGAGTGGCTGGCCGCGCTGCTCAATTTCTGGGACACCGGACAGGGCTGGTTCGAGCGCACCGGCACCAAGGGCGCGGCAGACCGCGCGCTGGCCCTGCGGCTGCTCTCGGCCTGCCAGCGCGAGCTGACCCTGGCCGTGGCGGGCGACACCCAGGGATCCCCCGCCGCCAAACGGCTGGCGCGGCTCGGACCTTCCGGCCTGCGGCGCTTCGACCTGGTGCTGGGCCAGGCCCAGGAGGCGCTGAACCAGCCCACGGTGATGCCCGCGCTGGTGCTGGACTGGATCGCCACGGCCATGATCGCCAAGGGCTGACGCCGCCCCCGCAGAACCCGCAGTACTTCTTTGCGCCACTTCACCCTGTCGGCGGGCGAAATAACGCCTCCGGGCGCGGGCTATTGGCCGTGCCGAAGAGCCCGGCTTCCTGCGCGACAGGAAGCGGGCAATAATCGGATAGACATAGGGTAGACCGCACGCGGCCATACTGGCGGCAAACGAACCGGCAGAGATGGACGGGATACGGCGGGGATACGCACGGACGCAGCGCCCGTGCCGGGGCGGGCTTTAGAAGGCCTTGATCCTGGGGCAGGCCGACTTCTTGGGGACGAAGATCTTGACCTCCGGCCTGGGCGGCACGGGCCTGGCCAGGTTCTCGCGCAGGAAGGTCAGCGGCGACACGGACAGGAGCTGGGGCGGGTTGTCGAAGCCCTGGCAGAACAGCTCGCCCCAATTGGTGGAATAGATCACCGAGGCCTGGACGATCTTGTTCTTGTCCGGCGCTACCGGCAGGTTCAGGATCAGGTAGGCCCGGGTCACGCGCTCGTCCTGCAGGTATTCCTCCATGTCCGGGTCCAGTATCTCGCGCCGGGGGAAAAATGCCGCGAGGTCCTGGAGCAGGGCCTGGACGTCCATCACCGCGATGGGGGCCAGGGTCTTCTCCGCCTGCACCGCCAGCCCCGGATCATAGATGCCGTTGACCACCACCCACGCCAGCAGCCGCGCCACGTCCGTATCCCTGCGGATGGGCGCCAGCGACTCCACCGCGGCCTTGCCCGTGGCCTTCTCCTTGCCCTTCACCGCCCAGATGGGGCGCTTGCCCGGGGCCTTTTCGGCGTAGAAGAACAGCTCCGTGAAGGCCACATCCTCGGACAGAAACGGCACCAGGCTGACCTTGTGCTCGCGCTGGGCGAAGTTTGCGGCGATGCGCCGACCCAGGCGCGTCATATCCTGCGGGGTGATGCTCGCCGCCGCGCGGTCGGCCTTGATGCCGCCCTGGATGCGGCGGTAGGCCGCGATCATGAACTGGTTCACCAGTCCGCCCAGGCGCAGGGAGTGCGCAAAGGTGCCGCTTGTGGGCGCGGCCTGGGCCACCTGGCCGAACTCCGGCGGCAGGTCATCGGGGTCCACATCGGCCTTGAGGCGCAGGCATTCGGCCAGCAGCCCCAGCGACCCCTCGTCGCCCAGACCGGCGTAGTGCGAGTGGATGGAGGAAAACAGCGCCAGGTACGGGTCCACCCATTCCGGCCGGGACCGGCCCCGCTGCACGGCCTCCTTGATGCGGTCACAAAGCAGGCGCATGGCCTCGCCCTTGTCCGCATACTTCTCCAGCAGCCCAAGCTTCATCACCGATTTGTAGGGGCTGTGCAGGGCCTTGACCATCTGCCACAGGCAGGCCCCGAAATATTCGCTGGCCGGGATGGGCTCGGGCTGGCCCAGGTCCACCAGTTCCGCGGCCAGGCGCGGGTCCAGGACCGTGATGTCAGCCAGAAGCGACTGCGCGGCGGCGGCGTCCATGCCCGGAGGCGTGGCCCACCAGAGCAGGTCCTTGCCCGCGAGCCTGAGCGCCGTGCGGTAGAACTCCTCCTTGAGCAGGGCCGCCTGGGCCGAGCCGGAGCTCTCCTTGTCGCTCATGCCAAAGGAATTGGTGCGCACCTCGTCGAGCGTCATGGCGAAGAAGTGCACCTCCAGGCCGAACTGCTCGTCGGCCCAGACCTCCAGGGCCGCGAGCTTGCGCCGCAGCCCCTCCCGGACCTCCGGCGTGAGGCCCTCGGGCTCGCTGTGGCAGACCCAGCAGTCGATGTCCGAGGAGGGTTTCTGGGCCACGGAGCCCAGGCTGCCTATGGCATACAGAGCCTCAATGCTCAAAACCGGGTCCAGAAGCGGCGCGGCTGCGGGCGTGGGCGGCTGGCCGGGGAAGAATTTTTCCAGCAACGCGCCGTCCAGCCGGACTTCGGCCCCGCCCAGGGAGCAGGACGGGACGCCCTTGAGGCCCTGAGCCTTCTCGAAGACATCCGTGATCAGGAGTTGCGGCAAGAGGCGCAAGAACACGCCCTGCGGCTCGGTCAAGCGCTGCAGGGCCAGCTCGGTGCGCCGCTGGTTCTGCCCACGCATGGCCGCCAGGGTGCGCCGGGCCTCGTCCACGCGGACATGGCGGCCCACGCAGGCGGCCACAAAGGCCGCGCCGGAGGCGCTCTGCAGCCCCTGCGGCAGGTCCGTCAACGCGCTGCCGGGCCTGTCCGGCATGGCCAGCAGGGCCGCCAGAGAGGCGCTCCGGGCGGCAAGGAGATGCGGATTGTCCGTATGCCCGCCCGACAGGGCCAGGCCAGGCAGGGAACAGCGCATGAAGTTCACCCCCAGGGCCTCACACTGGCGCAGGCTGAGCAGGGCCAGGGCGCTGTCGATGAACTCCGAGCCGCGCAGGGCGCAGCGCTCCAGCACCGAGCCGGAGAGGTCGCAGTGCGTGAAACAACAATGCGTCAGGGCGCTCTCCTGGGCGCGCAGGCCGGAGAAGGCGCTGAGCCGGGCCGTGAGACGGTCCAGGCGGGTCTTGGCCAGATGCGCGCCCGCCAGGTTGCTCTCGGCCACGGAGCACCCGGCCAGGACGCTGGAGGACAGGCGCAGCCGCGCGGCATCGCAACGCTCGAACACACAGCCCTCGAAGCGGCAACTCTGGAAGATCGTGTCGCACAGATCGACGCCCGCAAAGGTGCAAGCCTGGAAGGTGCAGGCCTCGAACTGGCTGCCCTGCAGGGCGCAGGCGCTCAGGCGGACCCTGCGGAAGGTGACCGAGGAGAACTTGCTGGTCGTAAGGTTCACGGAAACAAGGGTGGAGCCCTCCAGGGTCTCGCCGTTCAGGGCCGAATGCGAGTAGTCCTGGTCCTTCAGGGGGCTCAGGGCGTCCTTCAGGACCTCGGCCAGGGAGGGGCGGCGGGCGGCTGGGGCCTTGCCCGGCGCGGGGCGGGCGGCCGGGGCCATGAGCGCGGCGCTCTCGGCCTCGTCACGGGCCACCTGGGCTGCGAACAAATTGGTCAGGGCCTGCAGCGAGGCCGTGTCCAGCATGTTTTGCATGGCCTTGGCCGCGCGGCGCAGGAAATCCGGGTCCTGGCGGACAAGGGCGAGAAACATGCGGCCCAGCACGGCCTGGCGCTCGGCGTCAGGAACATCCGCCAAAAGGGGCGCGAGCCCGGTCCTGGGCAAAAGCGGCGCCAGCCCGAGGGCGCGCTCGCGCAACTCGCCGCCCTGGCGCAGCATGTCGGCCAGCACAAGGCCAAGAAGTTCCGGCTCGGCCTGGGCTGCCGGGAGCAACAGCGCCGGGGCAGAGGGCAGCGCGGCCAGGCGACGCAGCTCGACCAGCAGGGTGGATTCGCGGACCTCCAGGTCCGGGGCGGCGGCCAAGAGGGGAGCCAGGCGGCTTGGCCCGCTGGTGCCGGACACGCGCAGCGCATAGCCCAGGGCCTCCACGTGGATGGCCGGGCTGGAAAGGCTCTCGGCGGACTTGAGCATGGCCTCGGAGGTTGCCGCCGCAGGCTTGCCTGCAAAGACCTGGGGCAGGGCCTCGGCGAGGCAGGCCGTGAGCAGGGCGTCGCGCAGGGGCTTGGCCAGGGGCGTGCCCTCGTCGGCCAGGGCCCGCAGAAAGAGCATCGCGCCCCTGGGGTCGCAACGCCCGGGCACGGGCAGCAGGCCCTTGAGCCAGGCCATGTACTGCTTGTCATCGCCCAGGGGGGCCAGGAACATCTCGTTGACAAGGGCCAAGAACTCCCCGCCGGGCAGGGCCTGCAAGATCGGCGTGATCTGCGGCAGGGCGATGTTGCGGGCCTGGATGTACGACATCACCAGACTGCGGCCATACCGGCCCAGAGACGAAAGCGCCTGCAAGGTGCGCGACATCAGGGCGACGTCGCGCAGGGGGCGCACGATGCCAAAGAGCAGGCAGGCGATCTCCCCGGCGGCGGCGGCGCCCTGGGGGGTGTCGCCATGGCCTGGGGGCAGCTCCGCCAATTCCGAAAGGATTGCAGGCAGGACCTTGAGGGCGTCGTCCTTTTCGGATCGCACGTACCGCCTGAGGGCTCCTGCGATTTCTTCAGCAGACAGACTCATCGGATATTCATATAGTGGAACGCCCGGAGAGTCGAGCCCTGGGTGCAGGCAAGAAAAGTAAAAAAAACTGAACCGGGGGCGTTGACATTACGTATTGATGAGGATAATAGTCTTATTGAACTCTCACCTGCTCCCCCAGCAGGTGCATACCTTTTAAGGTCTACGAGGAAGGAAACAACCATGAAAAAGACCCAGTTGGTATTCCTGACCACGCTGGCGCTTGTGGCCACCCTGGCCATGGGAACTGCGTTTGCTGCCGACAAGGGCGGAGTCTACATCGGCGTCAAGGGCGGCTATGAGTACAAAGACCACAACGATGCCAGCGTGCAGGACAGCACTGCAGCCGCCACCAACCAGAACGCCACGAAGAGCTGGTCCGACAAGAGCGGTTACACCGTCGGCGGCGCCATCGGCTACAACTTCGTCGGCATGGGCCTGCCCCTGCGCGCAGAGGCTGAGTACCTGTACCACGACCAGTTCAAGTACAACGCCACCAACGGCACGGCTGCCACAAGCACCGGCACCTTCACCTCCAAGATCGACATCCACACCGTGTTCGCCAACTTCTATTACGACATCAAGACCAGCACCGCCTTCACCCCGTATGTGGGCGCAGGCCTCGGTGTTGCCTGGATCAACCAGAAGATCGACAGCACCTTCCCGGGTGGCACGAGCGGCAACTACGACACCACCAACTTCGCCTGGAACCTGGGCGCTGGCGTGGGCTACTCACTGACCGACAACATCGTCGTCGATCTGGGCTACCGCTACTCCAACTTCGGCGATGCCAAGAAGTATGAGAGTGGCACCCTGACCTTCCAGCCCAAGGATCTCACCTCCCACGAGGCTCTGCTCGGCCTGCGCTACCAGTTCTAAAGCAAGCGACTGCGATCATATCAGGCGGCCCTGCGCAAGCGGGGCCGCTTTTTTTGCGCCCAGTGCGCCCGGCGACGGGCAAAACAAAAGGCCAGGACAGGCTGTTCGACAGCTTCCGCCCTGGCCTCAACGGTTTCGAGAGCGTCTTTCGGCTACGCCCCGGCCGCCACAAAGGCCGCGTTCACGATCCCCTGGGCCTCGTGCTGCAGCAGCGTCAGATGCTCGCGCCCCTGAAAACTTTCGGCGTAGATCTTGTAGATGTCCTCCGTGCCCGAGGGCCGCGCGGCGAACCAGCCGTTCTCCGTCACCACCTTGAGCCCGCCGATGTCCGCGCCGTTGCCCGGGGCGCGCGTCAGCTTGGCCAGAATGGCCTCCCCGGCGAGCGTCGTGGCCGTGACCATCTCCGGCGTCAGCGTCTTGAAGGCCGCCTTCTGGGCGGGCGTGGCCGGGGCGTCCATGCGCTCATACACCGGGCTGCCGTAGCGCGCCTCAAGCGCGGCGTAGTGCTGGCCCGGGTCCTTGCCCGTGCGCGCGGTGATCTCCGCCGCCAAAAGCCCCATGATGATGCCGTCCTTGTCCGTGGTCCAGACCGTGCCGTCGTGGCGCAGGAAGCTGGCCCCGGCGCTCTCCTCGCCGCCGAACCCGTACGACCCGTCCAGCAGGCCGTCCACAAACCACTTGAAGCCCACGGGCACCTCCGAGAGCCTGCGCCCCAGGCCAGCAGCCACGCGGTCGAGCATGGAGCTGGAGACCAGGGTCTTGCCCACCGCCGCGTCCGCGCGCCAGCCGGGCCGGTTGCGGAACAGGTAGTCCACGGCCACGGCGAGGTAGTGGTTGGGATTCATGAGCCCGGCGCTGCGGGTGACGATGCCGTGGCGGTCGAAGTCCGGGTCGTTGCCAAAGGCCACATCAAAGGCGTCCTTGTGCGCGATGAGCCCCTGCATGGCGTAGGGCGAGGAGCAGTCCATGCGGATCTTGCCGTCCTTGTCCACGGTCATGAAGGAAAAGGTCGGGTCCACGGTCTTGTTGACCACGGTCAGGTTTATGCCCCAGCGCTCGGCGATGGGCGCGAGGAAGCCGACGCCCGAGCCGCCCAGCGGGTCGGCCCCGATGGAGATGCCCGAGTCCTTGATGGCCTGCATGTCGAGGATGTTGCCGAGGTCCTCCACGTAGGGCGCCACAAAGTCGATCTGGTGCGTGGTGCCGGCCGCGAGCGCGCGCTCCAGGCTCAGGCGGCGCACCCCGGCCAGCCCGGAGCGCAAGAGCTCGTTGGCGCGGTCCTGGATGGCCCTGGTCGTGCCCGCGTCCGCCGGTCCGCCCTCGGGCGGGTTGTACTTGAAGCCCCCGTCCCGGGGCGGGTTGTGCGAGGGCGTCACCACCACGCCGTCGGCCCGGCTGTTCCGGGGATTTCTATTGTGGCACAGGATGGCGTGGGAGATCACCGGCGTGGGCGTGAACCCGCCGCCCGCCTGGATCATCACGTCCAGGCCGTGGGCCGCGAAGACCGTGAGCGCAGTGGCCAGGGCCGGGGCGCTGAGCGCGTGGGTGTCCATGCCCATGAACAGCGGTCCGCGGATGCCTGCCGCCTGGCGGTGCTCCACTATGGCCTGGCTGATGGCCACGATGTGGGCCTCGTTGAAACTGCCGTCCATGCTGCAGCCCCGGTGGCCGGAAGTGCCGAAGCTGACCCTTTGCGCCGGGTTCCCGGCATCGGGGGCCACGCGCTCGTAATCAGCCAGCAGGCGGGGGATGTCGGCGAGGAGTTCGCTGGGTGCTGGCTTTCCCGCCAGAGGGTGAACGGCCATTCTGCCTCCGTATGGTTGCGCCAGGGGCTAGCCCCTATTGGCGGTGAGTTCCGAGAGCTTCTTGTCCATCTCGCGCAGGCGCACGGCCAGCACCTCGCAAAAGACACGATAGAGAATGGACTGGACCGTGTAGGTATCCTTGGCGGCCTGGCGGTCGAAGAGGGAGGCGTCCACAGCCACGCACAGGGTCGGTGTCAGGGCCTCGATGCTGGCCGAGCGCGGGCTGCCGTCGATGATGCCCATCTCGCCGAAGACATCTCCCAGGCGGCGGATGGTCCCCACCTCGATGCCCTTGTGGGTGATCCGGAGGTCGCCCTTGACCAGGAAAAAGACCATGGCGTCAAAATCGCCCTCGCGGATGACCATTTCGCCCGGCTCGTACTTGCGCATGCGGCTCATGCGCACGACTTCCTGGATCATTTCCTCTTCCAGGGAAGAGAAGGCCGGAATCCGGCGGAACTGGTCCAGGGTCTCGGCATTGGTCGGGTCGAACTCATGTTCCTTCATCATGGGCACCTCACTGGAAGGTTCTTACATGCAAGATGCCTGAATCTTTCGCCACGGGCAAGGGAGCAGGGTCATTGGCGGCGGATTTTCCCTCCTCTTGGACCTCCCGGGCGGCCATCTCCTGCCCCTTGCGCTCCTGCGCCCTTGATCATGCGCAATAGCTGAGGTATCTTCAGTCGTGGACCACCCCCCACACGCTGCCGCCGTATGGCGGCGCGTGGCCAGGACAACCGAAGAGGAGCACATGGACACCAGCCCCAAAAACGTGCGGGAGCACATCGCCCGCTCCAAATTCTTCCTCCAGCGCAAGGATCTCCTGAAGAGCCTCAAGTCCCTGGGCTTGGCGCTGGAGCTGCTGGGCTCCGGGCAGATCTTCGGACGCGAGCGCATCGAGATCGACATCCTCATGGAGGAGGCCGTGCGCCTGGTCATGGAGCAGGAAGCCCTCAAGGCCGTCTTTCCCGCCGGACTGGCCCACAAGAAGGGCAAGGAACGCGAACTCTCGGCCACCATCAACCGCGTGGCCAACGCCCTGGAGCTGGTGCTGGGCAAAGCCAAAAAGGAAGACCGCCGCAAGATGCTGGCGGAGCTGGATGAACTGGTCCTGGCCGGCCAGGCCGAGCTGGACCGCAAGCAGCCCATGGAGGCGCGCAAGCATTTCCGCCGCGCGGTGGAGCTCTGCGGCGACGAGCCCGGGCTCTACGCCGACATCGGCAACCGTTTTCTGCAGGCTGGACTCCTGGCGGAAGCCTTGGAATACCTGCAGAAAAACATCGAGGCGGCTCCGGGAGACCAGCGCGCCTACCCTCCCCTGGTGCAATGCTACGACTCCCTGGGCGAGACCGAGAAGGGCGAGGAGGTCATGCGCGCGGCGCTGCGGCGCTTCGGCCCCAGCGAAACCATGAACCTGCGCCTGGCCAAGGGCGCCCTGGAGCGCCGCAACTGGGCGGAAGCCCTGGCCAACGCCCAGGAGGTGCTCAAGCAGAACCCCACCAACCAGGAGGGCCTGCGCCTGGCCGCCGACGCCAGTCAGCGCATCTACGGCGACCCCGAGGCCTACCAGCGCGAGAACCCCCAGGCCGGCGTCAAAGCCCAGGAAATCAAGCTCGACTTCTAAGTCCGCAGGGCCACGGCCTGTTGCCCACAAGCCCGGCAGGCCAACCCCGACGCGCTAAAAAAGGCCGGAGTCCTAAGTGGACCCCGGCCTTGTCGTTTCTCTAATGGCTTGGAGCTTGGGGGCTAGTACATGCCGCCCATGCCGCCCATGCCACCCATGCCGCCCATGCCGCCGCCGCCACCCATGGCCGGAGCGGAGCCCTTGGGCTCGGGCTTCTCGGCGATGGCGCACTCGGTGGTCAAAAGCAGGCCCGCCACGGAAGCGGCGTTCTGCAGGGCGATGCGGGTCACCTTCTTGGGGTCGATGACGCCGGCCTTGATCAGGTCCTCGTACACGCCGGTGCCGGCGTTGTAACCGAAGCCGTCCTTGCCGGCCTTGACCTTCTCGACCACGATGGAACCCTCGACGCCCGCGTTCTGGGCGATGGAGCGCAGGGGCACCTCGACGGCGCGGCGGATGATGTTCACACCGGCCAGTTCATCGTCGTCAACGACCTTGACCTTCTCGAGCACCTTCTGGCAACGCACCAGGGCAACGCCGCCGCCGGGGACAATGCCTTCCTCGACAGCCGCGCGGGTGGCGTTGAGCGCGTCTTCGACACGCGCCTTCTTCTCTTTCATCTCGGTCTCGGTGGAGGCGCCCACGTGGATGACGGCGACGCCGCCCACGATCTTGGCCAGGCGCTCCTGGAGCTTCTCCTGGTCGTAGCTGGAGCTGGTCTCGGCGATCTCGTTTCTGATCTGCTTCACGCGGGCGGTGATGTCGGCCTTTTTGCCCTTGCCGTCCACGATGGTGCAGGATTCCTTGTCGATGACCACGCGCTTGGCCTGGCCGAGCTCGTTGACGGTGAGCGACTCAAGACGCACGCCCATGTCCTCGGACACGCAGGTGCCGCCGGTCAGAATGGCGATGTCCTGGAGCATGGCCTTGCGGCGGTCGCCAAAGCCCGGGGCCTTGACCGCGGACACGTTGAGGGTGCCGCGCAGCTTGTTGACCACCAGGGTGGCCAGGGCCTCGCCCTCGATGTCCTCGGCGATGATGACAAGGGGCTTGCTCATCTTGGCAACCTGCTCAAGCACGGGCAGCATGTCCTTCATGGAGGAGATCTTCTTCTCGCAGATGAGGATCAGCGCGTCTTCGACTTCGCAGGTCATCTTGTCCGGGTTGGTGACGAAGTAGGGGGAGAGGTAGCCGCGGTCGAACTGCATGCCTTCCACGACGTCCAGCGCGGTCTCCAGGCCCTTGGCCTCCTCAACCGTGATGACGCCCTCTTTGCCGACCTTGTTCATGGCCTCGGCGATGATGTTGCCGATGGTGGGGTCGTTGTTGGCGGAGATGGTGCCGACCTGGGCGATCTCTTTCTGGTCGCGGGTGGGCTTGGTGAGCTTCTCCAGCTCGGCCACGATGGCCTCCACGGCCTTGTCGATGCCGCGCTTGATGGCCATGGGGTTGCGGCCGGCGGCCACAAGCTTCACGCCCTCGGAGAAGATGCCCTGGGCCAGGATGGTGGCGGTGGTGGTGCCGTCGCCCGCGACGTCGGAGGTCTTGGAGGCAACTTCCTTGACCATCTGGGCGCCCATGTTCTCGAACTTGTCCTCGAGGTCGATCTCCTTGGCGACGGTGACGCCGTCCTTGGTGATCAGGGGGGAGCCGAAGCTGCGGTCGATGACCACGTTGCGGCCCTTGGGTCCGAGGGTGACCTTCACGGCGTTGGACAGCTTGTCGACGCCGATCTTCAGTTTCTCGCGCGCCTTGGCGTCAAAAATGATTTCTTTGGCCATGTCAGACTCCTTGCAGAAATTTTATGCCTTGCGGCGTTTTGTCGGGCTGTGGCTCCGGTCCCGTGTCAGGGCCGGACTGTCTTGGCTTGCGTCTGCTTATTTCTCGACGATGGCGAGGATGTCTTCCTCGCGCAGCACCAGGTGCTCGTCGCCGTCGATCTTGATCTCGGTGCCCGCGTACTTGGTAAACAGAACCATGTCGCCAGCCTTGACGGCCATCTTCACCAGCTTGCCGGACTCGTCCAGCTTGCCGGGGCCGGCGGCGATGACTTTGCCGCGCTGGGGCTTCTCTTTGGCGCTGTCGGGAATGATGATGCCGCCGGCGGTCACTTCCTCGGACTCCAGGCGTTTCACCAGAACACGGTCATTGAGTGGCTTCAACTTCATCGCTTCGATCCTCCAAAGGGGTGTGATGTGTTGTTGTGCGCAGCGTGCGCCGAAATCCGGCGGACGGGCGCCTGTTGACTCAAAAGCGCCCCGCACTTGGCGCGGGGCGTTTCAGGCATGGGGAAGATAAACACCACAGGCGCGCTGTCAACACGCGCGCGGCGAAAAAAACGCTTCTACTCCGCCGTCTCGTCGCTTTCCACCGGCACGGGCGTGCGCCCAAACAGCTCGCACATGCCGCGCAGGCCCTCGGCCCGGGCCCGGCCAGGACCACTCGGGCAGAGCTGATCCCGGGGCAGCCGCCAGCCCCAGTTGCCCTCGGTGGTGCCGGGAATGTTCATGCGGTGGCTGGCGTCCAGGTCCAGCAGGTCCTGGGCCGGGAGCACGGCGTCCTTGCCGGGGCTGGAAAGCGCCATGCGGATGAACTCGCGCACCACGCTGTCCGCGTTGACCTTGCGCCCCATGTAGCGCGCCAGCACCCGGCGCGCGCCGGGCCCGGCCTCGCCGGACTCGAACCAGCCGCGCGTGGTGTTGTTGTCGTGGGTGCCGGTGTAGACCACGCAGTTCTGCTCGTGATTGTGCGGCGCGTCCGGGCAGGTGGGCGTGTGCGGGCCGAAGCCGAACTGCAGGATCTTCATGCCCGGCAGCCCGAAATGCTCCTTCAGGGCCACCACGTCGTCGGTGATGACGCCCAGGTCCTCGGCGATGAGCGGCAGGCTCCCGTGGGCTTCGTTCAGCGCGGTGAGCATCTCCAGGCCCAGGGCCGGGACCCACTCGCCTTTGATGGCCGTCTTCTCCTCGGCGGCAATCTCCCAGTACCCGGCGAAGCCCCGGAAATGGTCCAGGCGCACCAGGTCGAACAGGCCGAAATTGTGGCGCATGCGCCGGAGCCACCAGGCGAAGCCCTCGGCCCGGTTGGCCTCCCAGTCAAACACCGGGTTGCCCCAGCGCTGGCCGGTCTTGCTGAAGTAGTCCGGCGGCACCCCGGCCACGAACAGGGGCTGCCCGTCCTGGTCCAGCTTGAACAGGTGCTGGTTGGCCCAGACATCGGCCGAGTCGTGGGTGACGTAGATGGGCACGTCGCCCACCACCTCCACGTCGAGCCTGGACAGCTCCCATTTGAGCCTGCCCCACTGGCGGAAGAACAGCCACTGGCAGAACTCCTGGTAGACGATCTCGCGGTGCAGCAGCACCCCGTAGCTCTGCAGGGCCTCCTGGCGGCGCAGGCGGATGTCCTCGGGCCAGTCGGGCCAGGCCACGCCGCCGAAATGCCGCTTGAGCGCCATGAACAGGCCGTAGTCCGGCAGCCAGGCGGCGTTGTGGCCGCGGAACTCCGCAAAGCCGGGCTCGTCCTCCAATGCCGCGGAAGGGCCGCCGGTCAAGACGCCCGCAGCCAGGCGGCGCTCGAAGAGCATGCGCAGCATGGCCTCCCTGCTGCGCTCCACGGACCCGAAATCCACCCGGCCGCCCTCGGGCAGGGCAAAGGAGGCGAGCTCCTGGGGCGTCAACAGGCCGTCGTCGCACAAGCCTTCCGGGCTGAGGCACAGGGTGTTTCCCGCAAAGGCCGAGAAGCTGGAGTACGGCGAGTTGCCCAGGCTGGAGGCCGTGGGGGTGATGGGCAGCATCTGCCAGCGGCTCTGCCCGGCCAAGGCCAGAAATTCCGCAAAGCGCAGGGCCTCGGGCCCCATGTCGCCGATGCCGAAGCGCGAGGGCAGTGAGGTCAGGTGCAGAAGCACGCCGCTGGTTCGCCGCATGTAGCCTCCTAAAAACGTTGCCGTTGCTTATCCGGGCCGCTGTTTGCCCCATGCTACACGCAACCGGGGCCCAGCGGAAGAGGGAAGCGCGCCGGGCAAAATGTCCCTGGCACGCAAGGTGCAGTATTTTCGCCCATGGAGCCCGTCACAGGGCTTGAAGGAGGCCGACATGCCAGAAGCACAGAGACAGCCGGTGCGCGATCAGGTGCTTGAGGCCCTGGGCCAGAGCCAGGACAGCCTGCATGAGCTGGATTACGAGGACGTCGCCCTTTCCGCAGCAGGGCTTGCGCTGGTGCGCAAGGCCGCAGTCCTGGTGCTGCGCCGCGTCAGCGGCATGGCCGCCGAGGACCTGCCCCTGTCACGCGCGCTGGCCCTGTTCCTGGACCACGTGTTCTGGAACGAGGCCACAGGCGGGTTGATCCTCTGCGCGGACCTCTCCGAGAAGAGCGTCTGCCTACCCATCCCGGCAGACTGCTGGGGCATCAAGCCCCACCTGGGCCACGTGCAGTAGGTCCGTCAAAACGCCGGGCCCGCCTTTCGCCAGCCCGGCGCCAGCCCGGCGCCAGCCCGGCGCCAGACCTATCTGTTGCCAGACCTATCTGTGGAAGGTCTGGCTGCGGTCCGGGCCGACGGACACCAGGCCCACGGGCACGCCGGAGAGAGCCTCCATGCGTTCCAGATAGGCCTGCGCGGCCTTGGGCAGGCCGGAGAAGCTGGTCACGCCCGTGATGTCCTCGGTCCAGCCGGGCATGGTCTCGTACACCGGCGTGACGTAAGCCATGCCGTTCTGCTCCTGGGGCGGATGGCTGATGCGCCCGCCGCGATACTCGTACTCCACGCAAATCTTCAGTTCCGGCAAGCCGGAGAGCACGTCGAGCTTGGTCACGGCCAGCTCGGTGGGGCCATTCAGGCGCACGCTCTCGCGCAGCACGACCATGTCCAGCCAGCCGCAACGGCGCCTGCGGCCCGTGGTGGCGCCAAACTCCCCGCCCTTTTCCTGCAGGTAGTCGCCGGTGGCGTCCAGAAGCTCGGTGGCGAAGGGGCCGCCGCCCACGCGGGTGGTATAGGCCTTGACGATGGCGATGATGCGCTCAAGCATCCGGGGCGAACAGCCCGAGCCCGAGGCCGCGTTGCCCGACACCGTGGTGGACGAGGTGACAAAGGGGTACGTGCCGTGGTCGATGTCCAGGTGCGTGCCCTGGGCGCCCTCGAAGAGCACGGTGCCGCCGCCGGCCACAGCCTGCTCGATGGCCGTGGACACGTCGCCCAGGTAGGGACGCAGACGCTCGGCAAAGGGCAGCAGCTCCTGGAACACCTGCTCCGGGTCCATGGGCTCACAGCCGTAGAGCTTGCTGAACAGAACATTCTTCTCTTCCAGGGCGCTCTTGATCTTTTCGCGCAGGAGCTCCGGGTCGGCCAGGTCAGCCGCGCGGATGCCGCAGCGGTGCATCTTGTCCTCGTAGCAGGGACCGATGCCCCGGCCCGTGGTGCCGATCTTCGCGCCGGAAGAACGCGAACCCTCTCTTGCCGAGTCCAACGCCCGATGATAAGAAACTATCACGTGAGCCTTCTTGCTGACCATGAGTCTGGCCGGAGACACGTCCAGGCCCTTGGCCGCCAGGGTGTCGATCTCGCGCAGGAAGACCTCGGGGTCCAGCACCACCCCGTTGCCGATGAGGCAAATTTTCCCGGGGTGCAGGATGCCCGAGGGGATGAGGTGCAGGATGCACTTCTCTCCGCCCACCACGAGGGTGTGCCCGGCGTTGTTTCCGCCCTGGAAGCGCACGATAGCTGCGGAATCCGCAGCCAGCATATCCACAATCTTGCCCTTGCCTTCGTCGCCCCACTGGGACCCGAAGACCACGATATTTGACATGAAGGCTCCTTTTGACTACTTGCCCCGTCTTCGCAGACGATTGTTTTGCGGCAAGCGGATGATTTTCGTAAAAGAGGAATGAACACATGTCAACAATTGCCCCGGATAAAGCCCCAAGATGGGCGCGCCAATTCAGGCGCGAGCACATCACCATGGGCCTCTTATCCCTCGCCCTGCTCGGGCTGGTCTTCAACTACATAAGGACCGTGCCCCTGCCCAGCGTCCTGGTAGTTGCCGCCCCGCACCAGGCGCGCATGTCAGATACTCCCGGCTTGAGCCCGGAGAAAGAGCTGCTGGAACGGTTCCGCAAGCTCAACGGCGGGGTCGAGGTGCGCTTCGTGTTCACCAACACTCCCGAGGAAGTCCTGGAACTGGTGGAACAAGGCAAGGCCCAGATCGGCCTGGCCCTGGGCGTGGCCCCCACCGAGGCCGACCGCCACCAGAACGCCGATGCGGACAAGCTGCCGCGCATGGCCTTTGGCCCGGAATATGACCGCCAGCCCATCTACGCGGTGGACTGGGACGAGGGCTACCTGCCCACAGGCAAGGTCCGCCCCGCCATGGACGAGCTGTTGCGCGTGGCCGCGTCCTTCTCCCAGGACCCGGTGCTCGCGCCGGCCCTGCCGCTGGACGCCCTGCACCTGCTCCTGCCCTTCTTGCCCGAGGTGCGCGACGTGGCCCCCACAGGCAGAGACGCCGCCTACCGCTTTGTCTGGCGCACCGACGTGCCCAGGCTGGACAAGGCCATGCGCAGTTTCTGGAAGCAGCTGGCGGCCGATGGCACCCTGCCCGCCCTGCGCGAGCGCACCATGGGCTTTCTGCCCGTGGACCCGGACCCCTTTGAGATGGAGATGCTGCGCCGTACCCTGGCGCTCTATGTGCCGCCCCACGCGAGCAGCATCGCCAAGGCCTCGCACAGGTGGAAGATTGACCCCTTCCTGCTCACGGCGGTGATCCACCAGGAATCCCATTTCGACCCCGACGCGGTGAGCGTCACGGGTGTGCACGGCCTGATGCAGCTCACCGGGGTGACCAGGGAGCGGCTGGGCGTTGACGACTTAAGCGATGACGCCCAGGTCATCACTGCCGGTGCGCGCTACCTGGACATGCTGCGCGGGCATTTCATCGAGCAGGGCTATGGCCGCGATGACGCCATGCTGCTCGGCCTGGCGGCCTTCAACGTCGGCCAGGGACACGTGGAGGACGCCATCGGGATCGCCCGGGCCGGTCGCCCCAGCCTGCCCGCCTGGACCGCCGTGCGCCGGGTGCTGCCCACGCTGGCCGACGAGGACGTGGCCAAGGACACCCGCCACGGACTGTGCCGGGGCTTCGAGGCCGTGGATTTCGTGGATAAGGTGCGCTACTTCGCCTACGCCATCAAGGGGTTAATCCAAATCGGGCCGCAGCGGGATCAGCTTTCCGGCCTTCGGCTTGCCCTGGCGCGCTGAGCCGCGGGCCACGGGCTTTGCCGGGGCCGGGGCAGAATCAGGAGCAGACTGCGCGGGCTGGACAGTTCCGGGGGCCCCAGGCTTGGACTTGGTTTCCGGCACGGTCAGGTTCAGCATGTCCAGCCCCAGGCCGGGACCAGGCGTCCCGGCGCGCGAGGCCGAAAGATTGTAGTTGAAGAGCTGGTTCTTCATGCGCACCGACTGGATGATGCCAAAGATCAGGGCAGCCTCTTCCCAGCGTCTGGTGGGCTCGAACCGGCGCACCACCTCCGCGTATTTCTCCCACAGATCCATGAGCGAGGCCTCGTCGAAGGCGACGATCTGCCGGGCAAGCTTGACCAGGGCGTTTTCCAGATAAGACTCGGGCATGGATAGGAACCTCCGTAGGCCGCTTGGGCGGCGTGTGCAGGGTAGCTATCAGAATTCCCGGCGCTCGCCAATGGCCCATTGCCCACTCAGGCTCATTGCCCGGCGGCATAGGCTGTGCTAGTCTGGCCCACGCCCGCTGCATCAGAGGGCACAGGACTTTATACAATAAGGATACGGCCATGAGCGAACTGAAGAAGATGTACACCACCCTGCTGCGCGACCACTTCCCCGACGACCTGCGCCTGCAGATCGGCAGCCAGGAACTGGTCTACAAGAAGCGCACCTGGAACATCGGCGGCGAAGTGCGCGGCCTGCGCTACGGCGAGAACCCGGACCAGCCCGCGGCCCTGTACGAGCAGGTGGGCGGCGAGCTGATCCTGGACGGCGTCACCTTCCGCGGGCCTGGCCAGGGCCTTGTCTCGGCCCTCACCGAGGAGCACATGCTCCAGGCCGGCAAGCACCCCGGCAAGACCAACCTGACCGACGTGGACAACGCGCTGAACATCCTTCAGTACTTGAGCGCGCGCCCGGCCGCCGTCATCCTCAAGCACAACAACCCCTGCGGCGCCGCCTGGACCGAGCTCGGCATCGCCGAGGCCGTGAGCCGCGCCTTCTGGTCCGACCGCATCGCCGCCTTCGGCGGAGCCATCGTGGTCAACCGCCCGCTCACCAAGGAAGCCGCAGAGCTCATCAACTCCTTCTATTTCGAGGTTGTGGCCGCGCCCGAGTTCGAACCCGGCGTGGTGGACATCCTCAAAGCCCGCAAGAACCTGCGCATCATGAAGATCCCCGGCATCAGCCGCCTGGATGAACTGGCGCGCTCGCCGTTTCTGGACATCAAGAGCCTGTTCGACGGCGGTCTGGTGCTGCAGAGCTCGTTCCAGAGCCGCATCCGCGAGGCCGCGGACTTCCTGCCCGCCACGGCTGAGAAGGACGGAACGACCTCCACCGCCCGCACGCCCAGCGCCAAGGAGCTGCAGGACCTGATCTTCGCCTGGTCCATCGAGGCCGGAGTCAGCTCCAACTCGGTGATCTTCGTGCGCGACGGCGCCACCACGGCCATCGGCACCGGCGAGCAGGACCGCGTGGGCTGCGTGGACTTGACCATCACCAAGGCCCGCACCAAGTACGCCGACCTGCTGGCGTTCAAGGAGCAGGGCTGCTCCATCTACGAACTCATGCTGGCCGCCCGCTCCGATGCGGGCAAGGCTGAGCTTCTGGCCGACATCCGCAGGCGCTCGGACGAGGCCCGTGGCGGCCTGCCCGGCTCGGCGCTGGTCAGCGACGGCTTCTTCCCCTTCCGCGACGGCGTGGACCTGTGCCTGGCCCAGGGCGTCACGGCCATCGCCCAGCCCGGGGGCTCCATGCGCGATCATGAAGTCATCCGCGCGGTGAACGAGGCCAGCCCCCAGGTAGCCATGGTCTTCACCGGCCAGCGGTCATTCAAGCACTAATGGGCAAGCACTAGGCCCTCATGACGAAAATCCCCAAGCTCTCCGGCTTTGCCAAGCCGGGCTCGGTTGTGGAATTCCTCCAGGACAATGAGGCGCACATCGCCTGGGTCCTGGAGGAGTCCGCCGGCCGCCTGCGCCTGCTCACCCGCACCCGCCGCGAGGTCAAGCTGCCGGACTCGCGCCTTTTGCCCTGGTCCGGGCCGGACTATCCGCCCGGCGCCACCCGCGAGGAAATCGGCCACCGCCTGGAGACTCTGGAGACGCGGCGGCGCGAGATCATGGCCGAGGTGAACCCGCTGGAACTCTGGGACATGGCCCAGGGGGAGCTTGAACGCGCGCCCGTGGAGTGGTTCGCCACGCTGCTCTGGCAGGAGCCGGGCGTCAACGAGATGGCCGCCCTTGGCCGCGCCCTGCTGCACGCCAAGTCGCACTTCAAGTTCAATCCGCCGGACTTCGAGATCCACCCGGCGGACAAGGTCGAGGCCAGGATGGAGAAGGAGCGCGAGGCCAAGGAGCGCGAAGGCGTGGTCAACGCCGGGCACGCCCTGTTCGCCGCGCTGTGGAGCCGCGTCAAGTCCGGCCAGCCGCCGATGCCGCCGGGCACGCGCGACCTGCCCGAGGCCCGCATTTCCGACGATGAGGTGCTGGTGCGCCTGCACGAAGTGCTTCTGGCCCAGGTGGCCGGAAGGACCACAGGACGGGCACCCGGCAGCGTGGGCAGCGGGGCCGACTACGACGCCCTGGCCAAGTTCTGGGAAAGCCTCAAGAAATCCCTGCCCGACGTGCCGCACCTGGCCCTGCAGCTGGCCCAGGCCTGGGGCGTTCTGCCGCCGCACCACAACTACCTGCTCGACGAGGCCGGGTACACCTGGGGCGACGACTGGTCCTCCGGGTTCGCCGACGAGATTTCCGCCCAGCTCAGGCGCTTCGACGAGCTGGCCGCCAGCGCGGAGCAGGACGGCGGGCTCGACCCCACGCCCTTTGTGAGCATCGACGCGGCCACCACCCGCGACATCGACGACGCCTTTTTCGTGGCCCAGGCAGAGCTGCCCGGCGGCGGCCAGGGCTTCCGCTGCGCCATCGCCCTGGCCCGGCCCACCCTGGCCTGGGACTTCGGCGGCAGGCTCGACCGCGAGGTCATGAGCCGCGTCACCAGCCTGTACCTGCCCGAGGGCTCCGGCCACATGATGCCCGAGAGCCTGGGCACCGGCCACTTCAGCCTGGCTGCGGGCCAGCCCAAGCCCGCCCTGGTGGCCGAGTTCCTGCTCGACGAGCGGGGCGAGGTGCTTGACGTCGCGCCCCGCCTGGCCTGGGCCACCATCACCCGCAACATCACCTACCCAGACGCCCAGGCCGCCCTGGACGCGGATTCCGAACCGCACCTGAGCCTGGCCATGAGCCTGGCGCGCCTGCTCCTGGAGCGCCGCCTGGAGCGCGGGGCCGTGGTCATCGACAGGCCCGAGCCCGTGGTGGAACTGGAAGGCGACCCGCAAGACGTGCGCGTGCGCATCGAGACCCGCCCAGGCAACCCGGACGCGGAACTCCTGGTCAGCGAGTTCATGATCCTGGCCAACTGCGGCCTGGCGCGCTGGGCTGGCGAGGCCGGAATTCCGCTCCTGCACCGCACCCAGAACATCGCCCTGCCGCCCAGCGCCACCGGCGTGTTCAACGACCCCGTGGACATCTCCCGCGTGGTCAAGCTTTTGGCCCCGCCCGCGCTGGAATGCACGCCGCGCCGCCACGCGGCCCTGGCCTGCGAGGCCTACGCCACGTGCACCTCGCCCATCCGCCGCTACGTCGACTTCCTGAACATGGCCCAAATGCAGGAATATCTCGCCACGGGCGCGCCGCGCCTGAACCTGGCCGAGCTGGAGGCCATGCTCCCCATGCTCTCGGCGCGCATCCAGGAAGTGGGGCAGATCCAGCGCTTCCGCCCGCGCTACTGGAAGCTGGTGTACCTGCTCCAGCACAAGCGCGAGAGCTTCCCGGCGGTGGTGGTGGACGACAACGGCCCCTACCCCACCCTGGCCCTGCCGGACCTGCAGCTCCAGGTGCGCCTGCCGCGCAACATGCTCGGTGAAAAGGCCCATCCCGGCATGGCCGTGACCATCCAGTTCGGCCGCATCGACCCGCTCACCAACGAACTCAAGGTGTTGGAGGCGCGGGAGGCGGAGTAGCGCAGAAAAGGCGCAACGCGCAACGCGGTCGGCCTGCGCGACTGCACGATTCCTCGGCTCTCTGCGTTCCCTGCTCCGCCCCGCGCCTGTTGCTCCACCCCCGACAACCCCTTCCTGTCCGCGCACCCGCCCAGGCGGTCAAGTCACGTGCGCAGCGATCGATCTAGAGAAACTCATGACTCATCCGATTCCGGCCAAAGCACACGGCATCACGCAGAGGAATCCTGCAAGCGCAGGTGTGCCTGATCCGCAACATACTGGGTGGAAGCCCGCCCGGCATGGCGACGACCAACCTCTTGGACGCTTCACCATTTAACTCACAAACTCAGGTTGTTGGATGCGTGGGAGGGGGGAGTATATCTACTCAGGTAATCCCCAATTGCGCTCCGCATCGTTGCGCCTGTTTGAAGCATAACTCGATTGTGTCAGTATTTCTTTGTGCTGCTTGCCAGAGTTGTCCGTCCAGGAGAGTATAACGGTGTTACTGCGGCTCTTGCCGCTGTTACTCGCAAAAGCACTCACATCTTTCGTCACGGTGACACCACCTATCACCATTTCAGTGTGGCTTCCAATTTTTCCATTTCGGTACATTATCGTATTCAACAGAGATGGCGTAAACTCATGATCAAGCACATGTCCAGGATTTGCGATAAGATACGCTTCGCGCTCGCTTCTTTCCTTCTTAAGATGATTCAGTTTTTCAACCTTAGCAGCCAGCTTCTCCTCGCTTTCGGCGTACTGCCGCAACACTTCCGTACCTTCAAAAGTATCTTTGCAACCTTTCAGCTCAAAAAAATCAGCATCATATAGCTTGAGAAGCAGACTAGCACCCCGAGGGCTAACTTTTTTGCTTCCTGTGTACTCGTCCGAGATAATCAATTCATTAAAGGCTTCTCGCGTTACACTGAGCCCAGCACAAATATCGACTTCCTCGAGAATGCGAAACTCATTCTCGTCACAGCTAAAATACATATTGTTGGCTTCACTCAATCTTTGCATCGCGAGTCTTGGTTTAACATTTGGCAGCAGTTTCAACGCATCAGTTGTCTTCAGTAACACAGCAGAATTGCCCCGGCTCCAGTCCATCAAGGTCTCCCTTTTTATGCGCACCACCCATCACGACAAAACACACATAATACAAGAACAATACAAACAAAAGGCCGGAGCCCTTTCGAGCCCCGGCCTTCATCATTTCTTCCCTCGTCTGATCTAGCTGACCTTGGCGGCCTGCATCTCCTCGGCGGTGAAGTCCCAGGTGGTGCCGTGGGGCGGCAGCTTCTCGTTGCGGAAGAAGTCCGGCAGCTGATCGTCCTTGGCGGTGAAGCCCGCCGCGGTGTTGAAGGCGATCTCGTCCTTCAGGCAGGCCACGCCGAGGTTCACCACGTCGTCCACGGTGTAGGGCTTGCCGGTGAGGGCCGCCACCAGGTCGGCGATGCAGGGCACGCCGTCGGCGTTGTCCAGCACGGCAAAGGCCACGAACAGGCACAGGCCCAGGCCGTCCACGGCGGCGGTGGCGATCTGCAGGTTCTTGCTGATCTCGATCTGGCCCGCCTTGCCCGTGGGGGCCACGTCGCCGCCGACCTTCAGGATGTTCTGGCACACGGCGTAGCCAGCGGTGTGGTCCGCGCCCTGGGTGGTGGTGCAGTAGGTCACGCCCACGCCCTTGACGCTGCGCGGGTCGTAGGCGGGCAGGGCCTGGTTCTTGACCACGGGCACGCGGTCGACACCGAAGGCCTGGGCGGCGAAGCCCGTGCCGTTGCCGATGATGCGGCCCATGGCGTCGTTCTTGTCGCCCACGCGGCGGATGAGCTTCTCGGCGGCCTTGCCGTCGCCCCAGGGGATGATGCCGCCTTCCATGGCCATGGCCATGGTGTTGCCCAGGTCGATGGTATCCAGGCCCATGTCGTCGCAGGCGCGGTCCAGCGCGGCGATGTCGTCCAGGTCCTTGATCAGCGTGTTGGCGCCGAAGGCCCACACGGTCTCGTACTCGAAGCCCGAGGTCAGGTACTTGCCGGCCTTGTCCACGTACTCCTGGGAGCACTGGATGATGCAGCCGGTGTGGCAGCCGTGCTTCACCTTGCCGCCGCGCTTGGTGATGGTCTCGGCGATGGCCTCGCCGGAGATGGCGGCGGCGTGCTCAAAGCGGCCGTCGCGGAAGTTCTTGGTGGGCAGCGCCCCGGCCTCGTTGATGATGTTCACCAGGATGGCCGTGCCAAAGGCCGGCAGGCCCTGGCTGGTCACCGGGTGGCCCTTGAGGATCTCGACCCAGCGCTTGGCCGCGGCCTTGAACTTCTCCGGCTCCGCAGCCGCGAGCATGCCGCAGCCCGCGTCGTCGAGCACGATGGCCTTGATCTTCTTGGAGCCCATGACCGCGCCCAGGCCGCCACGGCCAGCCGCGCGGGACGGACGCCCCTCGGGATCGGAGAACTGCACCGAGGCGGCCATGCGGCAGGTCTCGCCGGCGGGGCCGATGAGCATGGTGCCGGTCTTGGGGCCGTACTTGGCCAGGATCTTGTCCATGCAGGCATAGGTGCCCAGGCCTTCCAGCTCGGCAGCGGCCTCGAACTTCACGCCGTCCTTGGTGATGGCGATGTTGGTGAAGGGCGTGTCAGCCTCGGGCTTGTCCTCCAGCACGATGGCCAGGATGCCCAGCTTGGCGAGCTTCTGGGCGAACTGGCCGCCGGAGTTGCTCTCCTTGATGGTGCCGGTGAGCGGCGACTTGGCGCCCAGGGAGATGCGGCCGGAGTTGGCCACGGTGGTCCCCGTGAGCACGCCCGCGGCGATGACCAGCTTGTTCTCGGCGGAGAGGGCGTGCGCCGTGGCCGGGACTTCGTCCAGCACCAGGCGCGAGGTCAGCGCGCGGCCGCCCAGGCCCAGGTACTTGCCCACTTCCTCAAAATGAAATTCCTTGGTGCGAGTGTTGATGCGCAGTATCTTCGACATGTCGTCGCTCCTTGGTTATGGTTGCCCAGGCACACGGCCTTGACTAAGCGTGATGTAGTGATGAAGATACGTACTGGAAATGAAAAGTCAAATATATTTGATATTTATGTCAGCAGTGACATACGTCATTACTGGCATAAGCAGGAGAGGAGATGCCACAGCAGCACATATTGACCGTCACCGCCGCGCCGGAGGCCCTGCTGGCCCTGACGCCCATCCTGCGCGAAGGCGTGGGCATCGGCCTGCGCCCGGGCCTCTCGCTGCGCCAGACAATGATCCAGGACCTCGGGTTCTGCCCCACCTGCGTGGAGGAGCGCGTACAGACCGTGTTCCTCGACGGCTCGCCCGTGGATGACATCGACGCCGACCATGCCGCGCCAGGCTGCACCCTGGCCCT
>JAHIUD010000010.1 GCA_018817515.1 Pseudomonadota bacterium | reverse complement strand
CGCGTGTTCCACCGGAAGGTCCAGAAATGGGTGTTCGTCCGGTGCTCGGACGAATTCATGCAGGCGCTGGAGGAGCGGCGTCATTTGCACAAGAGCGGTCATCTCATCGAGTACAATGGTCACCCGGTATCGGACATTGGCACGGCCTTCAGCAACGCCGCCAAGCGCGCCGAACTGGAGTACCCGGTCTGCCTATACGACATCCGGCACCTGTGGATTACCACTATGCTCGACAAGAAGGTGAAGATTTCCGCCATCGCGCATCTGGCCGGCACCAGCCCACGAATGATCATCAAGAACTACTACGGGGCGCATGCCTCGGAGAAGGAAAAGGCCGTCGCGCTGCTGCCGAAGCTCGGGGAGGCGAGAGAAGCGCCCATCAGGCTGGTCAAACCGGTTCAGGTGGCGTGAAAGAGAGAAGGAGGGCTCCACCGGGCAATGCGGTTCGGAGCAAAGTCGGAAATTTGCGCGGCGAGTTGAAGGGACGGCCCTTGACATCTGAGCAGGGCATGGCTAAACACTCCTGAACGAACGATCAGTAAGCACACGTGGAGGCTTTATGACGAAAGCAGAAATCCCGAACACCATACTGGGAGAAGCCTCAAGCCAGTTTGCGGCGCAGGGCTATAGCGCAGTCTCCATGCGCGACATCGCAAAGCAACTGGGGATGACTCCAGCGAATCTCTATTACCATTTCAAGGACAAGGAAGACCTCGTGCGATCCTCCCTCGCGTACGTGTTCGAGGGCAAGATGTGCATGCTCGACGACATCGTTGCCAGATATGACGATCCGCTGAAACGTCTGGAAATGGTCATCACCTGGTTTTCCACGCTCCTTTTCGAGGACGAGATATTTTCGCGCTTGTTGTACCGCGAGTTGTTGGAAAATGATGACGCCCGGATGAAGTTCCTGTCAAACGAGGTGTTTCAGGGGCCGTTCAGCCTGCTGGTCCAGATCATCGGAGACTGTGTGCAGACCGAAGATCCTGCCCTGCTGGTGGTGTCCGTGGTGAGCCTCATAATCGGTCATGTTCAGATCGCAAAGGTGTTCAAGCACCTCAAGGAAAACAAGCCGGAATACAACCAGCCTGAAATGCTTACGCGTCATGTCATGGAGGCGATACTTCGCCTTGCCAAGCCGGTTGACGCAGGGAGGACAGCGTAAGATGCGTCATTTTGCAACGCCGAACATCATCCTGCTTGGCCTGCTGTCACTGCCATGTTTGGCGATGCTGGCCGGATGCCACACGGGTGAAAGCAAGGAGGAGACCAGAACGTCCCCTTTGCCTCTGACGACAGAGCCGGTCTCCACCGCTGCATTTCCCAGAACCTGCGATCTGCCGGGCACGATCATTTCTGACGATCGTTTCCAGCTTTCTTCGCGCGTCGTTGGCTTCATCCGACGGCTTGATGTGCGGGAAGGGCAGCGTGTCTCCAAGGGGCAACTGCTGGTGCAGATCGATCCCGTCGAAGTCGAGCAGGCCATCAAGCAGGGGCATGCCTCGGTCCAGGCCGCCGGAAAGGACCTTGAAGACGCCGCCATTGATGTCGAAAAGTTCGAGAAGCTCGCCAAAACCGGCGCCATCGCCACGGAGGCGTACCGCAAGGCGAAGGTGCGTCGCGACATTGCCGAATCTACGCTGGCCAAGGCCAAGGCGGGTTTGGTCGGCATCAAGTCGCAGAGCGCCTACACCGAGATACGCAGCCCAGTGGATGGCGTCGTCATCACCCGCCACAAGCAGAGCGGCGACCTGACGGTCACCGGAGCCCCAATTCTCACGGTGGAGTCGCGGCGCACGCTGCTTTTCCAGGTGTACGTCCCGGAGAGCCAGATCAGGGAGATGGCGGTCGGCATGTCGGCGACCTTGCGGATAGACGCAATGCCGGAGCGCAGTTTCGAGGGCGCGATCCAGCGGATAGTGCCCTCCGGGGACCCGGTGACAAGGAGGTACGAGGTTGACGTGACCGTGCCGACCGACCCCGGCCTGCTGCCCGGAATGTTCGGAAGGGCCGAGATCGGCCTCGGCAAAGCTCTGGTCCTGGCCATCCCCAGTGCTGCGCGTGTTCAGCGTGGCGGGCTGGGCGGCGTCTTCGTGGTGGATCAGGGAAATGTCGCCCGCTTCCGGTGGCTGCGGTTCGGGCGCGAATGGAACGGCCTTGTCGAGGTTACGGCCGGCCTTTCGGAAGGTGAGCGAATCGTGGCGGCGGTCGACCAGCGCGTCAAGGATGGCGTCCCCGTCGCGCAGGGTCCGTCCGGGAGCAAGTGATGAGCAAGCCACGCCTCAACTTTGCGGGTCTTCTCGCGCATACGTTCATCACCAACAAGCTGACGGTCGTCATCATCATCGCCATCGCCTTGGCGGGAGTCACGGCCCTGCTGCTGACCCCCCGCGAGGAGATCCCACAGATCGTAGTGCCTGGCGCCCAGGTGTCCGTCGTCTTGCCCGGGGCATCTCCCAAGGAGGTCGAAGAGCTTGTCGTCACCCCCCTTGAAGGGATCGTAAGCGAGTTGACGGGGGTCGACCATACCTACGGGACGGCAATGAACTCCTTCGGCGCCGTCGTCGTGGAATTCAAGCCTGGTCAGCCCAAGGAGCAGTCGCTGGTCAAGTTCTATGACCGGATCGTGTCCAATCGCAGCCGTCTGCCAGCGGACGCCGAGTTGCTGCAGGTGCGCTCCATCGATGTGGATGACGTGCCCATCGTCATGCTGACCCTCGCTTCCCCGTCAATGGACGATTACGCCCTGAAGCGGCTTGGAGACAGACTGGCGGAACGACTGCGCAGCATCCCCAATGTTTCGGTCGTGAGCGTGCGCGGCGGCAGAAACCGCGAGATCGGCATTGAGCTGGATCCGGAGCGCCTCCAGGCCTTTGGCGTCACCCTCGGCCAACTCTACGCAGCCTTCGGCTCCAGCAACCTGTCCATTCCCTTGCGGGGCGTGGCCCGTGGGCAGGAGATGGAAAGCGTGAAAATTGAAGGCTTCTTCTCCTCGGCGGAAGACGTTGGAAACCAAGTCGTCAGCGTGCATGACGGGCGTCCGATCTATGTCCGGGACATCGCCACGGTCACGGATGGGCCACGAAAGGAGATAGGGCAGTCCAGCCGCTTCGCCTTCGGGCCGGCGGACGCCCGCTCACGTACGCTTGGTAGCGGCGACATGCCTGCGGTCACCGTCGCCGTCGCCAAAAAGAAGGGCTCAAACGCGGTCCTGGTGGCGGACGCCGTCGTAGAGCGCGTTGACCGCATGCGGGCGGATTTCGTTCCCTCTGGAGTCGAGGTGGTCGTGACCCGCAATGACGGACAGAAGGCCAACGACGCCGTCAATACGCTGGTCGAGCACCTTGGCATCGCGGTGGGCACCGTAGGCCTGATCCTGGCCCTGTTTCTCGGCTGGCGGGAGTCGCTCATCGTCTGCTGCACCATCCCTCTGGTGCTCTTCACCGCACTGGTGGCGGACCAGATAGGCGGCGTGACCATCAACCGCATCACGCTCTACGGCCTCATCCTGTCGCTTGGCCTGCTGGTGGACGCAGCCATCGTGGTCATCGAGAACATCCACCGCCACTATTCAGGAGACGCGAACGACGACAAGGTCAGGATCACCGTGATGGCGACCAATGAAATAGGCAATGCGACCAATCTTGCCACGTTCGCCGTCATGCTGGTCTTCGGATCAATGGTCCTCCTGTCTGGCATGGCCGGGCAGTACTTCTTCCCGGTCACGTTCAACCTGCCCATCATCATGATCGCCTCCGCGGTGATCGCCTACATCGTCACTCCCTGGGCCGCCAACCGTTGGCTCCCGTTCGCGCGTGGCCAGGGCGGGCATGAGGTGCGCCAGGGCTTCCTCGAACGCCATTACCTGCGGCTTATCACGCCTTTGCAAGAGAGGCGCGATGCTCGCGTCATCCTCGCCGTGGTCGTGATGTCCTGCCTGATCTTGTCAGTGCTTCAAGGCGGGTGGCAGTTCATATTCCCTCCCGGGCAGAGCGGCCGAGTGTCCTCAGCTGGCGTGGCGCTGGGCTTCCTGCCGAAGGACAACAAGAACTCGTTCCTCGTCATTGCGGATATGCCGGAGAACTCCCCTGTGGAGGAGACCAACAGACTGGTGCGCGACATTGAGCAGGTGCTGCTGCGCAACCCCAACGTGACGAATTGTTTGAGTTGGCTTGGTCAAGCCGGCGTGGTGGACACGAATACGCTGAAGAAGGGGACGTCGGAGCGCTCGGGCGATTATGTGGGCGAAATTCTGGTGAATCTGACCAACAAACATGACCGAAGCGCCAGTTCCATCGAGATTGTCCAGGCGCTCCGCAAGGAGATCGATCCTGTCCGCCTCCGCTATCCCGGGGCCAAGGTCCGCCTGGTGGAGGATCCTCCCGGCCCTCCCATGCGCGCCACGGTACTGGCCGAGATTCACGGTCCCGATCTCGACGGGTTGAGAACCCTGGCCGCTGAAGTCGAGCAGGCTTTTGCCAAGACTTACGACATGGTCGACATCAGCAACTCGGAACCTGTGGACGTGATTGAGCACCGCATTGTCGTGGACAAAGAAAAGGCCGCCCTTTCCGGCGTCTCCACGCAGCAGATCGCCCAGGCCCTGCGTCTGGTCTATGGCGGCAATGTCGTCAGCCGCGCGCATCCGGATGATGAGAAGAATCCGGTCGATGTCCGGGCCTTCGTCCCCAGGCGCCACGAAGTCGATCCAACCCGGCTCGACCGGATATTCATCGACGGCCCCCAGGGGCGCTCCGTCCCGCTCTCGGGACTCGTCAAGGTCGAGCGGGGCAATGTGGACCGCCCGATCCAGCACAAGGACAACGAGCGCGTGACTTTTGTTGGCGGCGAACTCGCCCGGGCGGTGCCTCTCTATTCGGTGATCGACCTCACCAGGCGGTTGTGGGGGATGAGCACTCCCGATGGAGGCCGCCTCACGATAGGAAACCTGACCATCTGGCCGCAGGCCCCGGATGTCACCGAAGGATACCAGCTCCTGTGGGACGGGGAAATGCGGCTGACACTCGACATCTATCGGGACATGCTCATGGCCCTTGCGTCCGCGCTGACCCTGGTCTTCCTCCTGCTGGTCTCATACTACCGGTCCTTTCTCCTTCCGATGATCGTCATGTCCGCAGTGCCGCTGGGGCTGATCGGGATATTCCCCGGCCATTGGATCCTGGGGGTGGATTTCTCGGCAGCCTCCATTGTCGGCATCATCGGTTTGGCTGGCATCGTGGTCCGGAACTCGTTGCTCATCGTGGACTTCGTCCGTGACAACATCTCACAGGGCATGCCGCTTGAGGAAGCCGTGAAGAACGCGGGCACCGTGCGCCTGCGCCCCATTCTGTTGACCACTTTGGCTGTCGTGCTGGGCAGCATCGTCATGGTGCCGGACCCGGTATTCGGCGGTCTGGCCATCTCGTTGATCTTCGGATCCGTGGTGTCGGCGGCGTTCACCGTGTTTGTCGTGCCGACCCTTTTCTACATGGATGCGTTGCGTCGCAGGCGGATACGTGAGCGCAAGAACGCCGAGCAGGGATAAGCGCCTTGCTGTCGGCTACACGGGTAGAGTCCGCGCGAGATCATTGCAGCAGCGGACGGGATGTACGGCATGCAACGCGAAGAGGGCATATGGAAGTTCAGCGCAGCAAAGGTTCCAGAATGCTGACTGACGGACATGACGCCCATCGCGGGACGGCGCTCATGCTCAAGGAAGAGGACGAGTGGCGCAGAATCTTCGGCAGGATCTCCGAGATCCGCGCGGCGCAGTCGGACCGTGGGATGTCCGACTGCGCCGGGAAAGCCTCCGCACATTACTGTGACCAGGGGGCCTGCGTTTACCATGCGGAGTGCCTGAGCATCTCGGTTCTGATTTCGCAGTCGTTCCCTTGATAAGGCGACATGATCGCATAAATTTTATTTTGGTGATGATGCTGTGAGAGTGACACTGTAAAGGTCAATCTCTTGATTCAGAACATAGGAAGAAGTTGAGTTGACGCCTTGTATCGATGCTATGATTCCCATGTATATGCAAGAGTTTTACGGGGAAAATTAAGCAGCATCAAACACTCGACAACGAAGCAGGCACAAAATGACAACGCAAACCGACATCGACACGAAGAAGCGACTTCTGCAGGCCGGAACGGTTGTTTTCGCAAGACGTGGTCTTGAAGATGCGACCGTACGTGAGATTTGCGAACGCGCATCCGCAAATGTCGCGGCCATAAGCTATCACTACGGTGGCAAAGATCTACTCTATATCTCTGTACTGCAGCACTATCTGGAACAGCAAAGGCAACGCAATCCACCTGACTTGGGTGTTACGCAAGAAAGTCCACCTGAAATGCGGCTCCGCGCGTTTGTCAAGAGCTTTCTGATGCAAACGGTTGGAGATGGCGACCCTGTAAACGAATACCTGGGGAAGCTTATACTGCGCGAACTTATGCTTCCATCATTTTATTTTGAAGAAGTGTTCGAACGGCAGTGCCGTCCGGTGTATGAACTCCTTTTGACCATTTTACGGCAAATGCTGCCAGAGTCCGACGAGGTGACGATTACCCGTTGCGCTTCGAGTGTCATCGGACAATGCGTGCTGTTTGATTTTGGCCGAGAAGCCATCCCTTTGCTGACGCCCGAGCTGGCCCTCAACGCCAGTAACCTCGATTGTGTAGCTGATTTTATAGTTCAGTTTAGCACAAGGGGGGTCCTGGGGTTGAAGTCGGAACATAAGCAGTGCGACAATCATGAATGACGCTCCCGCTCCGCGAATGATGCCCAATTGGGTTGTTCACGAGCCTGCCAGCCTTTGCAACAACGATGAGGTTCTCGAATGCGATTTTCGCTCGGAATGACCGCCGTAATCTGTCTGGCCAGTACGTTGGCTGCTTGCACCATGGCTCCGAAGTACGAGCGCCCCTCTCCTCAATTGCGTTCAGACTGGGGGGCAGGGGGCGTGCCGCAAGCCCAGGCCAATGCGACGCAGCCGGGGTGGCGGGATGTCATTGAGGACTCGTCCACTCGACATCTCGTGGAGTTGGCCTTGGTCAACAACCGCGATCTTCGCATGGCCGCGTTGAGGATAGAGAAGGCGCAGGCCCAGTATCAGATCCAGCGCGCTGACCTCTTTCCGAAGATTGACGCCGGAGGAGGCGCCAACATGCAGCGCGCGCCGGCGAGTCTCTCCCCCACTGGCCTTCCCATGACCACGCGCGCATACAGCGTCGGACTCGGGTTCAGCGCATTCGAGCTGGACTTCTTCGGCCGCATACAGAGTCTCAGGGGCGCCGCCCTGGAGCAGTTCCTGGCCACCGAAGCCTCGCACCGGAGTGCGGAATTGAGTCTCGTGGCGCAGGTCGCCACGGGCTACTTCGCCCTTGCTGCCAATCGTGAGCATTTGAAGTTGGCAAAGGATATCCTGCAAACGGAGCGGGCCTCATACGAGCTCGTCCGGCAACGGTACGAACTCGGCACGGTCAGCAGACTGGACTTGAGCCAGGCCCAGACCACAGTGGATACGGCTCGGGTGTTCGTGGCTGTCTACGCCGCCCAGGTGACCGCGGACGAAAACATTCTGGAACTGCTTGTTGGAATGCCTCTGTCCCCGGAACTCTTGCCTGCCCAGTCGCTGGCGGACATCGCCCCGCTGCGACCCGTGCCTGCCGGATTGCCTTCAGAGGTGTTGACGCGCAGGCCGGACGTGCTGGCGGCCGAACACCAGCTCAAGGCAGCCAATGCCAATATCGGCGCGGCTCGGGCCATGCATTTCCCTATCATCAGTCTGACAGGCTCCTACGGAACGGCGAGCAACGAGGTCCGGGATCTGTTCCGAAACGGCTTTCAGGCGTGGAGCTTCATTCCGCAGGTGGCCCTCCCGATCTTCCACGCAGGGGCCATCAGCGCTGGCGTAAAAGCCGCCGAAGCCGACAAGGCCATCATGGTGGCGCAGTATGAGAAGACAGTCCAGGCGGCGTTCCGCGAAGTGTCCGACAGTTTGGCTCAGGAGGCGTCCCTGACCGACCAGGTGGAGGCCCTTGCATCATTGTCCAACGCCACCGGAGAGGCATCCGAGCTGACAAACCAGCTGTACGAGACCGGGATCAGCAGCTACCTATCTCGGCTCGATGCGCAGCGCGCGCATGCAACGACACGGCAAAACCTCATCAGCGCTCATATGGCGCGTCTAGCCAACACTCTGACGCTCTACAAAGCGTTGGGCGGCGCCTGGACCAGCGAATGAGGTTGCGAAGAGCGGGAAGTGTCGAGTGGTGCCGGTGTTGCGTCAGTTTGCCTTGATCGACACAGCGTTGCTGGTGTGGTCCACGCATCGGCTGTTGTTCCGGCGCCTGGTAGGCATGGCGGTTCTCGATGACTTCTGGCCCGCCGCGGCAGACCTGCACTGCGTATGCTCTGCAAGCTCTTCCCATGGCCGACCTGCGAAACCTGTGCGCGCAATATTTCAGCAGTGACATAGATGAATTGCCTATACAATTTGGGGTGTTCAAGCCAAACACGCCGCCTGATGCCCGGATTGATCCGGTGTACCCGCCCAAACAGACCCGGCTCCCGGAAGCGGGCACCGGAGCCCTTGGTGGCTGAACAAAGGCAGGAGCAGCGGCTGAACGCAATCTCCGGGATGCCGGTCCGCATGCAATGACCAAAGCCAAGAAGGATCGTTATGAATTTTGATCAGGAAGGCACTGCCGCATTGAAGAGCGCAAGAATCGAACGCCTGGCGGCGCAGAGCCGCCACACGCCGCGCTGCCGTATTCTCGGCCTGGGCGGCTACCTGCCGGAGAGCGTGCTCTCCAACGACGAACTGGGGCGAATTTTCAACCTGCCGGACGACTGGATCTTCAGCCGGACGGGAATCCGCGAACGGCGTATCCTCGCGCCCGGACAGGACACCTCGGACATGGCGCTCGTGGCAGCGCGCGCCGCCATCGCTGACGCGGGCATCGCCGCGGACCAGATCACCCACATCCTGCTGGCCAGTTGCGCGCCGGATGGGCTCATTCCCAACACGGCCTGCACCCTGGAACGCAAGCTCGGCCTGACGGGCCTCATGGCCATGGATTTCAACGTGGCCTGCTCCGGCTTCCTGTACGGCCTGTACCTGGCCCGTGCAATTTTGTCGCTTGAGCCGCAGGCCAAGATTCTGCTGGTCACGGCAGAGGCCATGTCGCGAATCTGCGACGCTCAAAGCCGCAATGTGCGCATTCTCTTCGGCGATGGCGCGGGGGCCGCAGTCATCGGCGGAGGTGAAGGCCCCGGAGCCTCAGTAGAAGATGTGCTGCTTTCCTCAGACGGCACCCACGGCGAGATTCTGGCCGCCAACGGAGCGGGCAGTCGTGCAGCTTACGCATCGCCCGACGATCCTGTCGGCGATGGCTACTTCCTGCGCATGAACGGCCGCGAGGTGTTCAAGCACGCGGTCTGCAACATGACCGAGGTCTGCCAGTCGCTCTTGGTCCGCAACGGTTTGCGCCCGGAAGACATCGACCTCTTTGTGCCGCATCAGGCGAACCTCCGCATCATTGAGGCTGTGGGCCAGCGCCTGGGAATCCCTGCCGAGAATACCCACCGGTACATAGAGCATTGCGGCAACACCTCCAGCGCATCCATTCCGCTGGCCCTGGAGGACGCTGCGCGGCAAAAGCGACTGCACCCCGGCGACTGCATTCTTCTGGCCAGCTTCGGCGCAGGCTTCACCTGGGGATCGGCCCTGCTGCGCGGCTAGTTTCCGTCTCTGCGAGGGTGACACTGCCCCAGTGCCATGCCGCAGTGAGCGGGTAGTCCGCGCTGTTGCCGAAGCTCGGGGCGGCGAAAGAGGCGCGCTGCGGTTGGTCAAGTCGGTGCAGGTCGCGTGAAAATGTAGTGCAACGATGTAGTGCAACAACGAAAAAGGGCTTGCGAAGCGATTCGCAAGCCCTTGATCTATCGGTGGTGGAGCTGGAGGGAATTGAACCCACGGTCGCTTGAATGCCACCCAACGGGTGACCGGCATAAGCGCTGAAATTGTTGATCATTTGTGACATCCTCACTGCGGGATCAGATCTTTCTGGGACATTTAGCGTGCAGATTTGTGGTGCAAAGGTGACCGTGCCTCCCCCGCAGGCGCATCTGTGCCAATTCACACCGGCTTGGACTTCTCCATCCCCGGGAGGCGATACGGAGGGGCAAACATCAATCTGGAATTATAAAGACAAAATTTTTCATTCATTAATCCTTGACGGCTTGCGGGCCGAGAAGTAAACAGCATCTCAAAGTTGGTTTGAATCCATGTTTTGCGCGGAGTGCGTCATGGCGGAAGACAACAGCACCCGGGAGAGGCTCCTGAAAGAAGCGCGCACAGTGTTTGCGGAGTTGGGCCTGAAAAACGCCACCATCCGCGACATCTGCACCAGGGCCGAGGCCAACGTCGCCGCCGTGAGCTACCATTTCGGCGGCAAGGAGCGGCTCTACATAGCCGTGCTTCGGGACTACATCGAGCGGGAGAACAGGCGGCATCCGCGGGACCAGGGCGTGACACCGGAAAGCCCGCCACAGGAACGCCTGCGGGTCTATGTGCGCAGCATCCTGCTCCAGACCCTGGACGGTGGGGACGCCGCCGACGAGCGCCTCAGCAGGCAGCTCACCCAGGAGTTCATCGAGCCGTCACAGCATTTCGGCGAGATTTTCGAGCAGTTCTGCCGACCGGCGCACAGGCTGCTGCTGGATATCGTCGGGAAGCTGCTGCCCGAGGCGGACGATCTGACGGTCTCCCGATGCGCCTCCAGCATCTTTGGGCAATGCGTGCTGTTCGATTTCGCCAAGGAGGCCCTCTCCCGCATGAGCCCGGAGTCGGCGCTCAAGCCCAGTAACGTCGAGCAGATCACGGAGTTCATTATGCAGTTCTCGTTGGGCGGCATCTCGCGCTTGCGCGCTGCCCAGGCCCAGCTGCGCCCGCCCGTGACGCCCAGCCCAATGCGCAGTGAAGGAGACACGTGATGCTTTCGAAGTTTTTTCTGAACCGGCCGGTCTTCGCCTGGGTCATCGCCATCATCATGATGACGGTCGGCGCGCTGGCCATCCATAAGATGGCCATCTCCCAGTACCCACCCATCGCCCCGCCCTCCATCGCCATTGACTCCTTCTTCCCGGGGGCCTCGGCCGAGACCGTGGAGAACACGGTGACCCAGATCATTGAACAGAAGATGACCGGCCTGGACAACATGCTCTACCTGTCCGGGACCAGTTCCTCCTCCGGCGCGTCCCGCATCGAGATGACCTTCGCACCCGGGACCGACCCCGACGTGGCCTGGTCGAAGGTGCAGAACAAGCTGCAGCTGGCCATGGCCAGCCTCCCGGACACGGTGCAGCGTTCCGGCGTCAAGGTCAGCAAGTCCACGCGCAACTACCTGATCATCATCGGCCTGATCTCCGAAGACGGCCGCATGAACGGCGAGGACCTGCGGGACTATGCCCAGTCCAAGCTGGAGAAAATCCTATCCCGTGTGCCGGGCGTGGGCGAGGTGGAGAACTTCGGCAGCCAGTACGCCATGCGGGTCTGGATCAACCCCGACCACCTGAACAGTTTCGGCCTGACCATGGCGGACGTCACCGCAGCCCTCAACGCATACAACGTCGAGGTCTCCGCCGGACAGCTGGGCGGCGCGCCGGCCATCAAGGGCCAGCGCCTGAACGCCTCCATCGTGGTGCAGCACCTGCTGCAGACTCCCGAGGAGTTCGCCAACATCCCCATCCGCTCCAATCCCAACGGCTCCGTGGTCCGCATCAAGGATATCGGCCGGGTGGAAATGGGGTCCGAACGCTATGACATCGTGGCCAGCTTCAACGGCAAGCCTTCCGCTGCCATGGCCATCCGGCAGGCCGCCGGGGCCAACGCCCTGGACACCGCCGACGCCGTCAAGAAGAAACTGGCGGAAATGGCCCCCTATTTCCCCGCCGGCATGAAGGTTGTCTACCCCTACGACACCACCCCCTTCACCACGGTGGCCATCGACGAGGTGGCCAAAACCCTGGTCGAGGCGGTGGTGCTCGTCTTCCTGATCATGTACCTGTTCATGGGCAACATCCGGGCCACGCTCATCCCCACCATCGCCGTGCCGGTGGTCCTGCTGGGCACATTCGCGGTCCTCGGCTTCTTCGGGTTCTCCATCAACATGCTGACCATGTTCGCCATGGTCCTGGCCATCGGCCTGCTGGTGGACGACGCCATCGTGGTGGTGGAGAACGTGGAGCGGATCATGGTCGAGGAAGGCCTGCCACCACGGGAGGCTACGGCCAAGTCCATGGACGAGATCACCAGCGCGCTTATCGGCATCGGCCTAGTGCTCTCGGCGGTGTTCGGCCCCATGGCCTTCTTCCAGGGCTCCACCGGCGTCCTCTACCGCCAGTTCTCCGTCACGGTCATCGCCTCCATGCTTTTGTCCGTGGTGGTGGCCCTGATCCTGACCCCGGTGCTGTGCGCCACGCTGCTCAAGCCCGTGCCCATGGGGCACGACGCCTCGGAACACGCCATCTTCTTCATGCGCCCCTTTTTCAGATGGTTCGATCGGGTCTTCACCCGGGCCAGAACCACATATGTGGGGATTGTCGGCCACTCCTTCGCCAAGAGGACGCGCTACCTCGTGCTCTATGCCTTGCTCGTGGCGGTGGTGGGCTTCCTGTACCTGCGCATGCCCACCTCCTACATCCCGGACGAGGACCAGGGCATCCTCATGGTCCAGGCCACGCTTCCCCCGAGCTCGACCCTGGAGCAGACCGAGGAGGTAATGGGCAAAGTCCGGCAGTATTTCATGGAGAATGAGAAGGAGGGCCTGGAGTCCTTCATGGCGGTCGTGGGCACCAGCTTCGGCGGCCAGGGGCAGAATATGGCCTTGGGCTTCGCCAAGCTCAAGGACTGGAAGCTGCGCCAGCGGCCAGACCTTAAGGTCAAGGCCATCGCCGGCAGGGCCATGCGGGCCTTCTCCCAGATAAAAAGCGCCATGGTTTTCGCCTTCCCGCCGCCTCCGGTCATTGAGCTGGGCATGGCCACCGGCTTCGACTTCCAGCTGCTGGACCGGGGCGGCATCGGCCACGAGAAGCTCATGGCCGCGCGCAACCAGATCCTCGGCATGGCCGCCAAGGACCCGCGGCTGGTCAAGGTCCGTCCCAACGGGCTCGACGACATTCCAGAATACCACATAAACGTGGACTGGGACAAGGCGGGCGCGCTTGGCGTTCCCATCACCACCATCCACAATACCTTCTCTGCGGCCTTCGGCAGCGCCTACGTCAACAACTTCATACAGAGCGGCCGGGTCAAGCAAGTATACACCCAGGCGGACGCCCCCTACCGCATGGCCCCGCAAGACCTGGAGAGGCTCTACGTCCGTAACAACACGGACAAGATGGTGCCGTTCTCTTCCTTCGCCGCAGGGCACTGGACCCAGGGTTCGCCCAAGCTGGAGCGTTTCAACGCCTTCCCGTCCATCAACATCTGGGGCGAGCCCGCGCCGGGGCACAGCACCGGCGAGGCCATGTCCGCCATGGAGGAATTCGCAGCCAAGCTGCCCCAGGGCATCGGCTTCGACTGGAGCGGGCTGTCCTACCAGGAGCGCATGTCCACCGCGCAGGGGCCCATGCTCTACGCCTTCTCCATCTTCGTCATCTTCCTGTGCGTGGCCGCTCTTTACGAAAGCTGGACCATCCCCTTCGTCAACCTGCTGATGCTGCCGCTGGGCGTGCTGGGCGCGGTGCTCGCCACCTCGCTGCGGGGCATGCCCAACGACGTCTACTTCCAGATCGGCTTTCTCACCACCCTCGGCCTTTCCACAAAGAACGCCATCCTCATCATCCAGTTCATCAAGGAACGCATGGGCCAAGGCGACGATCTGACCACGGCCACCCTGGGGGCCGTGAAAACGCGGTTCCGGCCTGTGCTCATGACCTCCCTGGCCTTCTTCTTCGGCGTGCTGCCGCTCGCCATCGCCACCGGCGCCGGGGCCGGAGCCATGAACGCGCTGGGCACAGCGGTGTGCGGAGGCATGATCTCCGCAACCTTCATCGACCTGATCTTCATCCCCATGTTTTTCGTCCTGGTCAGCAACCTGTTCGGCAGGAAAAAGCAGCAGCGGCCCGGCGCAACACCATAGGCCGGTGTTGGGAGGCGAGCGGAACAGAAGACTGGGATGGCGATGACGGGACGCGTTCCGGAGCGGGGGCGCATGCGCAAAGAAGTCAAACAGCCTTGGATAACGCGGCAGCGCGGTTGGCATTGGACTAAACACCGGACAGCTTGGAGGATGCAGCATGACCGTTGACTACAGATTGCTGGTACTGGTCGATGGCTCCGAACGGACCATCCAAACAGTCAACTACCTCAAGGAGTTCATGCCTGTGGGCGAGAAGGCGCGGATTGTGCTGTTCCACGTCCTGAGCGGTCTGCCGGAGGAATACCGGGAGATGCTGCAGAATCCGACCTGCGCAAAGGCCGAAGCTGTGCTGAAAGGCCAGGAACTGCAGGAGCAGAGAAAGGTGTTGGAGACACTGGAGCAGGCCAAGAAGATCCTGATCGAAGGCGGATTTTCGGAGCAGTCCGTGGAGATCAAGCTCCACTGCCGGAAGAAAAGCGTGGCCCAGGACATCATCGAGGAAGCCAAGAAGGGGTACACTGCGGTGGTTCTCAGGAGGCGCGGCCTGGGCGCGCTGAAAAATATGATCCTCGGCAGTGTTGCGGTCAAAATGCTGCAATCACTTGATTTCATCCCGATCATCCTGGTGGGTCAAGCCCCGCCGGTCAAGAAGATCCTGCTTGCGGTGGACGCCTCCCCGCCTTCCATAAAGGCCGTGGACTTTGTCGGCACCCTGCTGGGCGGACACGGGTACGCGGTCGGCATCTTCCACGCCATCGTTGGCCTGGGGGCCATACGCTTCAGCCCGACGGAAGATGGCAGCCAGCCGCTGCCCGAAGCGGAGCTCCCCGAAAGCTGCATCGAGGCCTTCCAGTTCAAAGTGGTGCAGTTGTTCCGCGCCGTGAAGGCCAAACTCCTGGAGGCGGGATTCGCAGCGGACCAGATCACCAAAGAGGTCCTCTCCGGTGTGCGCAGCAGGCCGGAGGCCATCCTCGCCGAGGCCGAAGAAGGCGGCTATGGAAGCATCGTCGTCGGCCGCCGGGGCCTCTCGCGGGCTGACGCATTTTTCATGGGCCGCGTCAGCCACGCGGTGGTGTACGAGGGAAAGAAGTTCACGGTCTGGGTTGTCTGAAGGCCGGCCGCACGGCAGCGCCCCCCCCAGGAGCTCTGGAAGCTGGAGCCGGGCCGCCTTTTGCCCCCTTGGTCCCCCGAGCCTTGGAGCCGGTATGGAAACGATCCAGGAGAACAGCACAAGAGCCAGAATCCTGCAGGCCGCCCGCAGGATGTTCGCGAAGCACGGGCTTAAAAGCGCCACGGTCCGCGACATCTGCGAACTGGCCAGGGCCAATGTCGCTGCCGTGAGCTACTACTTCGGCAGCAAGGAGGAGCTTTACGCCGCCGTGCTCCGGGACCACATCGAAAGCATGGAGAGGCGGCACCCCCGCGACAAGGGCGTGACGCCCGGGAGTTCCGCGGAGGAGCGGCTGCGGGCCTTTGTGCAAAGCGTCCTGTACCGGATCGTGGGCGACGGCGACCCGGTGGCCAAGCAGTTGGGCAGGCTTCTGGCCCAGGAAGTCATTGAGCCGTCGCCGCATTTTGCGAAGATATTCGAAAAGGACCGCAACCCGGGGCAGCGGCTCCTGCTGGACATCGTGCGGCAGTTCCTGCCTGGAGCGGACGACCTGACGGCCTCTCGCTGTGTCTCGAGCATCATCGGCCAGTGCGTGCTGCTCGACTTCGCCCGGGACGCCCTCACCCGCATGGCCCCGGACCTGGAACTCAAGGCCGACAATATTGAGGAATTCTCTGATTTTATTGTGAAGTTCTCCCTGGGCGGCCTGGACAGGATGAGCATGCGCCTGTCCGGCTGAGCCTGGATCTACCCCCCTAACCCCGACCAGGAAATACCTATGCACCGTCATTCTTTCCCGACGCTCACCGTGCTGCTGCTCGTCCTGCTCACCCTTGCCGCCTGCGGACAGGGCCAGAAGGCCGCAGGCCCGCCCGCCGCAGCCGAGCCCGAGGTCACGGTGGTCACGCTGGCACCCAAGGCCGTAACGCTGACATCGGAGCTGCCCGGGCGCACCTCGGCCCATCTGGTAAGCGAAGTGCGTCCGCAGGTGGGCGGCATCATCCAGAAACGCCTGTTCACGGAGGGCGGCGAGGTCAAGGCCGGGGAGGTGCTGTACCAGATCGTCCCGGACACCTACCGGGCCGCCTACGAGAACGCCAAGGCCGCCCTATCCAAGGCCGAGGCCAACGCCCTGCCCGCCCGGCTCAAGGGTGAGCGCTTCGCGGGTTTGGCCAAGGTCCGGGCCGTGAGCCAGCAGGACAATGACGACGCCCAGGCCGCCCACAAGCAGGCCGAGGCCGAGGTCATCGCCGCCAAGGCAGCCCTGGAGACCACGCGCATCAACCTGTCGTACACCCGCGTCACGGCGCCCATCTCTGGACGCATCGGCAAGTCCTCGGTGACGTCCGGGGCCCTGGTGACGGCCAGCCAGGGCGCGCCCCTGGCCACCATCCAGCAGACCGATCCCATTTACGTGGATGTGACCCAGTCCAGCGCCGAGGTGCAGCGCCTGCGGCGCGAGCTGCAGAGCGGCAGGCTGCGCAAGGCCGCCGACGGTGGGGCCAGGGCGAGCCTGCTCATGGAGGACGGCAGCCCCTACCCTCTGGAGGGCGTGCTCCGGTTCGCCGACATCACCGTTGACCAGAGCACCGGCGAGGTGACCCTGCGTGCGGAGTTCCCCAACCCCCGCCGCGACCTCCTGCCTGGGCTCTACGTGCGCGCCGTGCTCACCGAAGGCGTGGACGAGGCGGCCCTGCTGGTGCCCCAGGTCGCCGTGAGCCGCGACTCTAAAGGCAAACCCCAGGCAATGGTGGTGAAGCCCGACAACACGGTGGAGATCCGGCCCATCGTGGTCTCCCGCGTCATGGGTGATGCTTGGCTCGTGGAGTCCGGTCTAGTCGCCGGGGAGCGGGTCATCGTGGACGGGCTGCAAAAGGTGCGGCCCGGGGCCAAGGTCAAGGCCGTGGAAGCCGCGCCCCCTGCCCCGGCAGCCGATGCGGCCCCGGCAGAGACCCAGGCCAACGCCACCCGCGCCGACGCTCCCGATCCCAATGCCAAATCAAAGGCCGAGCCAGAGGCCAACGCCCTGAAAAAGATTGAGAACCAAGCCGAGCCCAAAGCTGTGAAAATAACGGAAAAGAAGCCTGCGGCAAAGGCGGACGGCCTGCCCAGGCCGAAGAAGGGCGAAGGTCAGGCCTATTCGCCGCCCAAAGGCGAAGCGCCAGTGCCTGGCCCTGACCAGAACGGACAGCCCAGCCAACCCCGTCAGACCGACCCGGGCGCACAGTAGGCGGCCGACTCCGCCACCGGGCGGGGTCACGAGCAACACATAATGCCTTGAGGTGAAATGATGCGTCCCCTGTCTTCCGTTCTCACGCGGGCTCTGGCCTCGGTCTGTCTGGCTACGCTGCTCGCCATCCTGGCGTTCGGGTGCACCCTGGCCCCGAAATACGAGCGGCCCTCGCCGCTGTTGCCCCCCGATTGGACCAGCGGCACGGCCTCGCGTTCGCAGGCCAACGCCACCCTGCCTGACTGGCGGCAGGTGGTGACAGACGAGCCCATGCGTCGTCTGGTGGAGCTGGCGCTCCAGAACAACCGCGACCTGCGCGTGGCCGCGCTCAAGATTGAGAAGGCCCAGGCCCAGTACCGCATCGCCAGGGCGGACCTGCTGCCCGACATCGGGGCCGCAGCCCAGGCGGACATGCAACGCACCCCGGCCAGCCTCTCGGGCAAGGGCGTTCCGGTCACCAGCCGGGCCTATTCCGTGGGCCTGGCCTTCAGCACCTTCGAGTTGGACTTCTTCGGCCGCATCCAGAGCCTTAAAGACCAGGCGCTGGAAGAGTTCCTGGCCACGGAGGCCTCGCGCCGGAGCGTGGAGCTGAGTCTGGTGGCCGAGGTGGCCACGGCCTACCTGACTCTGGCCGCGGACCGCGAGCACCTGGCCCTGGCCAGGGAGATCCTGACCACGGAACGGGAATCCTACGAGATCGTGCGGCAGAAGTCAGAGTTCGGCGTGGTTGGGGACCTGGACCTCAAGCGCGCCCAGACCACTGTGGACTCCGCGCGCGTGGCCGAGGCCAGGTACCTGGCCCAGGTCACGGAGGACGAGAACCTGCTGGCCATGCTGGTGGGCCTGCCCCTCAGTCCGGAGCAGACGCCCGCGCAGACCCTGGCCGGGGTCGCGCCGCTGGCCCCGGTGCCCGCCGCGCTTCCCTCGGAGGTGCTCACGCGCAGGCCCGACGTCCTGGCCGCGGAGCACCAGCTCAAGGCCGCCAACGCCAGCATCGGCGCGGCCCGGGCCCGCTACTTCCCGACCATCAGCCTCACCGGCGGCTACGGCACGGCCAGCAACGAGATCAACGGCCTGTTCAAGAACGGCGCCACGGCCTGGTCCTTCGTGCCGCAGCTCACGCTGCCGATCTTCAATGCCGGGGCCATCCGCGCCGGCGTCGAAGTCGCCGAGGCCGACCGCAGCATCATGCTGGCCCAGTATGAGAAGACCGTGCAGACGGCCTTCCGCGAGGTGTCCAACGCCCTGGCCCAAGGAGCGTCCCTGACGGCTCAGGCCGAGGCCCAGGCCTCCCTGGCCGAGGCCACTGGCGCGAGCTACGAACTGGCGACCCTGCGCTACGAGGCCGGAGTGGACGGCTACCTGTCCAAACTGGACGCCCAGCGCTCGAACGCCTCGGCGCGCCAAGACCTCATCGGCATCCGCCTCACGCGCCAGGGCAACCTGCTGACCCTGTACAAGGCCCTGGGCGGCGCCTGGAGCGAGGAAGGCCAAGCCAATTAAGGCCAGTGGCTATGTCCCGTGAGGCCTGCTGGTGCGCCGCCTTCCCCTATCCCTGACACCACCTCGAGGGGGCTTTCGGATATCCTCGGCCAGCACGGGCTTGACGAGGCAGCCGTCCATGCCCGCCTTCAGGAAACGTTCAATATCCTGGGGCATGGCGAAGGCCGCGCAGGCGATGATGGACACGCAGACCTTGCTCCCAAGGCTGCGCATGCCCCGGATGAGCCGTGTGGCTTCCACCCCGCCCATCTCGGGCATGTGGATGTCCATGAAGACGCAATCGAAGTCTCCGGCCTGGAGCGCCTCGATGGCGGCGCGTCCATTCTCAACGGCCATGGCCATCGCGGCCTATGTCGGCCAATATGTCCCGCATGCACAGGTTCCCGAGGCTCATCCTCCACATGAAGACCCTTCGGTGGCGGCGCTTGGCTCTGGCCCTAGGCTGGCGTGGTGTGGCAGATTTTTTCCGCTGGAACAGAGACCTTGTCCAACAAGAAGTTTACAGAGACCGCAGTCCCTACTCCGAGTTCGCTTTCCACGTCGATGCCTCCCTGCATGAGCTGGGTGAGCTCTCTCACGATGGCCAGGCCCAGACCCGCGCCTTCGAAGCGGCGTGCGAATGAGGCATCGACCTGGGTGAAGCTCTCGAATATTGCGGATATCTGCCCATCCGGGATTCCGATTCCTGTATCCTGCACAGTAAGGAAAACCTGGGTTTTGCCAGGAAAACGTTTGGATGGTGCCGCCCAGGCGGCAACCTGGACGGAACCGGTCGGCGTAAATTTGATGGCGTTGCCGACAAGGTTCATCAGAGTCTGTCGGATGCGGGTCTCGTCGCCGGCCAGAAGCTCCGGGACGCTGGGGTCGATATCAGCCGAGAGAGCCAGCCCTTTCTGGCGACCGATGGAGGAGAGGGCCTCGAGCGCCTTCTCGACCGTCTGCCTGAGGCTGAACGGCTCACTCGCGAGGCCGAGCCGCCCTGCGTCCATCATTGAGCAGTCCAGGATGTTGTTGAAGAGCGAGAGCAGACGCTGCCCGGCGTCCAGGGCCATATCCGTGAACTCCTCCCGTTCGGCCTCGGTCCGCGTGCCCTTGAGGAGCTGGAGCATGCCCAGGACTCCGTTGAGCGGCGTGCGGACCTCGTGGCCCATGTTGGCCAGAAACTCGCTTTTGGTCCTGGCCGCAGCCTCGGCCTGCTCCTTGGCCCAGCTCAGGTTGGCTTCCAGGCGCTTGCGCTCGGTGATGTCCTCGCGCATGAGCAGGCCGGCGACCACGCGACCATCCTCCAACAGGGGCACTCCGTGCATCAGCTGCCAGGTCTCCTGCCCTGCCACGGAACTCGGGATGAAAACCTCGGTCAGCCGCACGGCCTGACCCTCCAGAATCGCTCGCAGTTGGTCGCTCACACCAGCCTTTGCGATGCTTGGCAGCTCCCAGAGCTGTTGTCCAAGAATTGGTTCGGCAGTGGTTTCTCGTTGCGCCAAGTGTTCCAAGTGCCACTTATTGGCGAAGAGGATTGTTCCAGTCAGGTCGAAGGCCAGGATCGAGACCGGACACTCGTCCAGTATCTGGCGGAAGCCCTCCTTTTGCTGTCTGAGCTTCTCATTGTCTTCACGCACGAGCGGATAGCCCTCCAGCAGGCCTTGCTCCGGCTCTCGGTCCGGCTTTGCAGCGGACACTGCGGAACCGGCCGATGAGGCGACCGCATAGTTCGCGGCCAGAATGGCCTCGACATACTGGAGGACAAGCCGCACGATGCAGTCCTGGTGCTCTTCGGACAGCGTGTCCGCGTCGATTTCCCGCAGGATGCTGCTCATGCCCGTCCGGAAGACCGCCACCTGGCCGATGATGGCGGCCACGCGCAGGCGCAGCTCAAGGGATTCCGGCTGTTCGCCGGTGAGGCGGGCGAGCAGCGCGGTCCAGGCCGCATAGATCTTCTTCAGAAATCCTTTGTGCAGGATTTCGAAATCCGACGTTGGCGCGACCTGCTCCCGCATGATGATCATGCCGGCCCAGCGCGCGTCAGGACTGTCCAGCAGCGCCGAAACCGTGTGTCGCACCAGGTGGTGCATGAGTTCGTGCAGGTCTTTGCGCTGCGGTGCCTCCCCGGCGCATTGTGCGAGCACGAGGTCGAGCAGGTCGCCCAACTCCCGCTGCTTCAGGGCCACGATGCGCTCCAACACGGCGCGGTATAGGCAAGCCTTGCCGCCGAAGTGGTAATTGACAGAGGCGATGTTCTCCCCAGATTCCTCGGCCAGGGCGCGTGCGGTGGTGCCTTCGAAGCCGTGCCGCGCGAAGAGCCTGGTGCCGCTCTCCAGCAGCCTCTGCCGCGTATGGTTGCTTCGACCCTGCTTGAGCGATGACGCCAAGGAAAACCTCCTTATTTTGTGGCCAGAGCCAACGGATCGTGCCAACTGGTCGAGCGCCTTATCGGGTCACCTCGGCTGCGGCCCGGCCTATCCGCCCCGGCGTTTCCAGCATAGTGGCCATGGCGTTCAGGACGAACGCCCCGGCCCTGCGGAAGGGATTCTCCGACTTTTTCGGCGACAGCGCGGTCTTGAGCGAGGTCACGGCGCCGATGAACTTGTCGTGGTTCAAGCTGTCCGTGGCGGTCATGCTGGAAATGGCGATGAGCTGGATGCCACAGCCCTTGGCCAGATCCTGGATGCGCGGATCGCGCACGTCCAGGCCTCCCAGACGCTCCCTGTCGCCGCCAAGCCTGTTGGAGAACTGCAGGGCGCGATCGTCGGGCGAGGCCAGCACGGTGATCGGCGGGACCAGCTGGCCGATGCCCTTGGCCTGGGCGCGGAACACGTCCAGGTCGATGTCCGGCGCAGCCAGAAGCACGCTGTTCAGCCGCTCCAACACAGCGCCCCTGCCCGTGAGCCGCAGCTGGCGCAGGCTCTCCATGGCCAGCCAGCAGCCCATGCTGTGGGCGGCGAGGGTTATCTCACGATTGCGCGGATCGTCGGCCAGCATGGTCAGCAGCTGCGCCAAATGGTCGCGTGAATAGGTCACCGCGTCCTTGTCGGCCACGTAGCCGGGCAGGCTGCCGTCGGAGGGCCAGGCGAAGAGGATGGCCCGGCCTTCCGAGGGATTGTCCGCCACGAGCTGCGCCATGCGCAGCACGGATTCCGCGTAGTTCGTGTTGTATCCGTGCACGAAGACGAAGACGCGGCCGCCGCCCTCGCCCTGGGCCGTTGCGTTGTCGCCAGCGCTCGCGGAGCTTCCTGGGGCGACATCAGACAATGGTGTGAACTCCAACGTGGCGAAGCTGCTGGCCGGATCCACCGGGCGTATGGCAGACAACTCGATGGCGCTGGGCCTGTGGTTCGGCGGCACCGAGATGACGTAGCGGGCGAAAGAGAGCCTCGGGGACCGGGCGTTGCTGAAATTGCCGGGGCTCTTGGCGTCGGGCTCCCGGTTGGTGGCCACCTGTAGAAGCACATGCCGGGTCGGTTGCGCCAGGGGCGGAACCGGGGAGAGCAGTTCCGGTCCCGGCCGCGCCCCGCATCCGGCCAATGCGGCGAGGATCAGCGCCAGCATGAGCGCGCGCGGCATCTGCTCCATTCCTCGGGGAACGGTCTTGCCCAGGCGGGTGACAAGCATCAACTCGAAATGATTCATGAAGAATTATTAGTGCATTTATGTTTCAGTGTCGAGCAAAGAATGCCGTCCGGGCTGATGTGCGGAACGGCGCAGCCCTGGGAGCGGAACCATTACCGCGTTTTCTCCAAGACGGAGAACCTGTCGGGCCAGACTTTACATCTTGACTAAATCATGAATGAAGGATATATAATTCATGGTTCACGACGGTTGCCTTGACCGTATGCCGCCGACAGACCACGGCAGCCAGTGGCGATCCAGAATGGCGGCTGCACCACAACGTCAACGGAGGCCATATGAGTGAGCAGGCTGTTGGATTGGGAAAACGTCCGAAAGGCAAGTCGAAAAGGGCCCCGAAGGGGCAGGGCTCTGTGCGTGCTGACGAGCGCAAGGAGTTTGTCCTTGACCGGGTGGAAGATGTCCGGGCCATGCAAAGGGCCGAGGGGCATTTCGACTGCTTCGGCCGGGCGAGCGCGAACTTTTGTGACCAGAGAGAGTGCCTCTTCCATGCGGAGTGCCTGAGCGTGTCCACGCTCATCGCACAAACGGGTCTTTAGCCCGACGCGCCAAGCCAGACATTGTCGCCCTCCTGCACGCACCTCGCGACGTGCGACTGCGGAGAAGCCCGGGGGGGCCCTTCCTCTCCCCCGGGTCCAGGGACGGCTGCAGGCACGCAGCGTAATGACTGACAACTCCGGCAGGGCAGTGACCTTGCAGTCACTCACCAAAGGAGTCGGACCCTGACGCAGAAGAATATGCCTGAGCAGTCCCGGTTCACCTGGACCGACAGGACGCTTTTCGCACGCTCTGTGCACCGCCTGCTCTTCAAGCGGCTCCTGGGCATGACCCTGGTCGCCTGTCTGCTGACCGCCTGCGGTTTCTACCTCATGGAGCGCGCCCGCTTCACCGCGGCGCTGAGGGACGGAGTGCTCTTCCATGCCGCCCGGTTCCAGGCCCTTGCCGGGCAGGAACTGAATGCGCCGGACCTTGGCGACCACAGGCGGCTGCAGAACATCCTGGACGATACGCTCTCCTCCAGCCGTCTACAGCTGGGGACGGCGGCGCTCACGCTCATCACGGACCCGCAGGGGCGGGTGGTGGCCGAACGGCGGGACCCGGCTTTGCGCATCCCGTCAGCACTCGACGACTATCTTGCCACCAGCCGCTACAGCGTCCACACGGAAGCGGGCGGCCCCCGCTACGAACTCGTGGCCATCGCTTCCCGGCCATTCCTGCACATCCTCGTGCCCCTCGCCGATGCCAAGGGGAGGATCGTCGCCAACAGCGAATGCCTGTTCGCCATCAGCGATGAGGTCATCCACGACGCCAATCTGCGCATGGGCTTGACCCAAGTCCTGGCCGTATCTCTGGTGCTCGGCACCTCCGGTCTGCTCTACCCGGTGCTGCTGCGCCTGCTGCGCCAGATGCACGCGGCCTCCCTGGACCTCATGGAAGCCAACCTTGAGACCATAAGCGTCCTCGGCCGCGCCAGCGCCAAACGCGACAGCGATGTGGACGCGCACAGCTACCGTGTGACCATCTACGCCGCCCGCCTGGGGGAGCGCCTGGGCCTGGACCGCCAGGCCATGCGCGCGCTCATCAAGGGCGCGTTCCTGCACGACGTGGGCAAGATCGGCGTCCCGGACGCCCTGCTGCGCAAGCCTGGACCGCTCACGCCCGAGGAGGTCGAAGCAATGCGTCAGCATGTGCAGCACGGTCGCGACATAGCCATCCGCGCGCACTGGCTCAGCGACGCCCTGGAGGTCATCGGCGGACACCACGAGCGCTATGACGGGACCGGCTACGACCAGGGACTCAAGGGCCAGGGTATTCCCCTTGCCGCGCGGATCTTTGCCGTGGCGGACGTGTTCGATGCCCTGGCCTCGCCTCGGCCTTACAAGCCGGCCATGCAATTCGAAGTCGCCGTATGGATGCTGGAAAAAGAACGTGGCAAGCACTTTGACCCGGCCGTCTTGTATGCCTTCGTCCCCATTGCGCGCGAGCTCTACGACGGGTTCGCAAGGCGCTCCACGGAAGAGCTCGATGTCTGGCTGCGCGCAAACTGCGCGAGGTATTTCGGCAGCGACATCGAGGAGTGGCTGGCGTCTCTGGATGCGCGCCTGCGCCGGTGACTTCGTTTCACTCGACGTTTCAAATGAAATATGGCAGGCTATTTAAACAGGTACGCCCCTCCCGGCGCTGAGCACGACGACCGCCAGCGTGCCCACGGCCTTGGGCAGCGACGCTTTGCATCCAAAGGAACATTGAATGCCCCGTCCTAAAAGCACCGATACGGAAGCCACGCGCCAGGCCATCGCGGCCGTGGCCGAAGACCTGTTCCGCACCGTCGGGTACCACAAGACCACCCTCGCGGACATCGCCTCCCGGCTCGGCATGAGCCCCGCAAACATCTACCGGTTCTTCCGCTCGAAGCAGGAGATCAACGGGGTCATCTGCGACGGGCTCATTGCCGATTTCGAGACCAGTTGGAAGACCAGCGTCAAGCGCAAGGCTTCGGCCACGGCGAACCTTGTGGCCTTTTTCATCGCCTGCCACCGGCATGGCCGGGCGCATTTTCTCTCCAACCGGGGCGTCTACGACATGATGGATGCCGCCATCGATCAGAATTGGCCGGTGATGCTCAAGCACATCGACCGGATGGAGGTTTTCGTTGCAGGCATCGTGCAGCGGGGCGTGCAGCAGGGCGAGTTCCAGAGCTGCGACACGCGCAAAGTGGCGGCGCTCTTCCTTCTCGCCGTGCACCCCTTTCTCGACCCGCGGCGCGTCTCCCGCACCCTTCAGGATTGCGCCACCCTGGGCATTGAAGAGCACATGGAGAGCGACCTGCGCGGAATCATCACCCTCCTGACGCGCGGACTCTCGCCGCAGTTGCCCTCCCTGTCCTGGTAGCCCCGCACGGCGCCCCCTCCTCCGACGCCCTCGGTCCACAGCACTTGGGGCAGACTGTCTGTCCTTGGGAAAGGCGCCTCCGGCGATGGTCACACCGTGCTTGGGTTCCGGCACCAGACACTGTTCGACTTCGCGTGCTCCAAGGCGTTTCTCCGGCGTGCAGACTCCCTGCCAGACTATATTCTTGATCGGCAGACCAGTCTCTTCGTCCGGCCTATCCTCTGGAGCGCCCTTGGTCACCTCCGTGAGCTTGCTCCCAAGAGGTATCGCCACGAATTCCAGAGGCTCTGAGACAGCGTGTCGCGGCTGTATTTGCGCTACCTGCTGATGACCCTACAAGCAGGCTCTCCCTTTCGATGTGGTCACGCCAATGATGGAGGACGAGCGCGGCAGCCATTTCGACCCCGAGGTCCTCGACGCCTTCAAACCCATGGCAATGGAGCTTTATTCGGCATGCTCGGACAGTTCCTCCCAGGAGCTTGACGTTCGCCTGAGAGGCGTCGGGTATGGAAAAGCCTGCCAAACGGCCAGCAGAACCATTTGCGCGGGAAATGTTTAAAACGTCCCCTGGAACGGCGCGGAACGTTTACACCGGTTTTGCAGGTGTGCTACCCTTGGACCGAAAAAGAACCGGCCCCGCGAACAGGGCCTTGAGGTTGGTGTTGGTGATGCAGGATGAAGACGGCAAAGGCCTGGACGTGCGGCGCAGGGTCGCGGTGTTTGGCGGCGATGGCTTTCTGGGCTCGCATTTTGTGGAGCGCCTGCTGGAGCAGGGGCACACGGTCACGGTTTTTGACCGCTTCCGCTCGGGAACAGCGAAGAACCTCGCCCAGCTGCAGGGCAGGGTCCGGTTGATCGCCGGGGACTTCGCCGACCAGGCGGCCGTGGCCGCGGCGCTTGAGGGGCAGGAGGTCGCGGCCCACTTCGTCGGCGCCACCTTGCCCGTGTGCAGCTGGGAGGACCCGCTGCGCCCCATCGACGTGGATTTGCGCCAGGCCGTGAATTTTTTCGGGCTCTGCGCCGGGCAGGGCGTGCGCAAGATCATCTTCCCCGCGTCCGGGGGCACGCTCTACGGGCGGCAGTCCGGCCTGCAGGACGAGTCCTCCCTGCCCGCGCCGTTCAACCCCTACGGCATCGCCAAGCTGGCGGCCCAGAACTTCCTGGCCTACTACCGCGAGAAGTGCGGCATCGCCTCGGACAGCTTCCGCATCGGCAACGTTTACGGCCCCAGGCAGCCCCTGGACCGCCCGCAGGGGGTGGTTGCGGCCTGGATCGGGCGCATCCTGAACGGGCAGCCGCTTGAACTCTACGGCGACCAGGAAACCGTGCGCGACTACGTCCACGCGGCGGACGCGGCGCTTTTGATGACCCACTCCCTGCGCGACCTGGACGCCACGGACACCTACAACCTGGGCTCGGGCTCGGGCACCTCGATCCTGGAGCTGCTGAGCATCTTCCGGCGCGTGTCGGACCGGCCCTTCGTGTGCCGCGTGCAGCCGCGGCGGTCCTCGGACAACACCAGCGCCATCCTGACGAGCGCCAAGCTGCTGCGCCATTTTCCGGACTTCCACCACCGCCCCCTGGAGGAGGGAATCCGCGAGACCTTCCGTTGGGCCATGGCCTCCCGACAGGAGCGAAGCTGCCTGGCTGGAAGCTTGTCATCGTTGCCTGGCACGCCAGGCCGTTGGCCAAATCCTATTTGATGCTCAAGCGTGAACTGTACCTTGGAGATGGCTGGTCGCTGGAGCAATCCCTGCGGACGGACTGGGAAAAGCTCACGCCTGACGACTTGGGTTGTGGCATGAACATCGAGGGCGGGGGCGACATCATCGAACCGATAGGCGACGAAAACTTCTACACGGACGATCTGGCATTGTATCGGATCATGCTGAACGCCGCCCTCTACCTAGCTTCCGACCAGGCCGAACTCATGACCTGCACCAGCCCGCGCGCCCAGATCGAGTCCGATGCGCGCCAGTTCGCCTCCGTGCCGAAGAAGAAGAGAATACTGAAGCAGGCGGCAGAGCATTCGCGCCTGGACTATGCTGTGAGGTCGGTGCCTCCCTCGGGCCGATTGTCATTGAGCCGGGCACGGCTGCCTCCAACTCGTCAGAATCCGCTGTGAGCAAGCCGCAAGTCAGGTTCATGGTTCGGGGGCATTGGAGGCATCAGCCCCATGGGGCGGGAGCTGCACAGCGCCGACAGATTTGGATTCGTCCTCACTACAAGGGACCGGACCTCGCCGACCTTATCAACAAAGCCGTATCTGGTGAAATGACCTGCGACGGGTCAGGGCAGCAAAACGCGAAGACCCCGAAGAGGCCCGTGTCAGTCTCCCTGGTGGAGTATCGGGTTTGAGCCGATGATGGAGCATCAGCGTTCTCAGCCCATGTTCTTTGAAAAGAATGGACAGCGCCGCTGGCAGCAAGAAAGGCGACCCTTTCGGGCCGCCTATGGTGGGGAGGGGGTTGCAGTTCCGCCACTTCTTGCCAGGCAACCGGTTTCAGGGTCCGGCGATGTCGGCGTGGCGATCATGGCCTTGCGGCCTGCGAGAAAGCCCCAAGAGGCTCACATACGTGGTGCAGCGCTGGTGGTGATCACCGGTCGCGCCACCTGCTCCCGTCATCAATCCGGGCATAGGCCAGGACGATGTTGAGAGAGTTTTTCTTGCGCGTGAGCACGAGTCGTCTGGCGAACAAGTGCTTCGCCAAGGCGGCCTTGTAACGCGTTGCCGCTTCACGCAGTCGTCTGATCATACGCTTTCCTCCTTTGTCGGATGTGGGTCCTGTAATTGGATGAAAGCACGGTCGATGAACTGAAGTCCAGTCCAGGGGAGCAAATTCATTAAGATAGTAATAAGATATCTTGCAAAGCTAGGTCGAAGCCGCAAAGCCCATACGCGCATTGTCAGATGAGGCGTTGTACTGATCGATTTTGCCCTCACCAAGTATGAGCGGGCTATGCGAAAGGAAAAGGAAGGGAAAGAAAAGGAGAGCGGCCCCACAGGGGCCGCCAAGGAAACGAAAGGAAAAGCTTCAGCTAGAACCTGCTGGCCCCCTGGAGCAGCAAAGTGGCAAGGGCTGCCGCTACTGCTGCGGCAGGCAGGATGGTAACGACGCGGAACCTAAGCTGCCAAGCGCGAGCGGCCTCCACAGCCTCCCTCTGGAGATGCTCAAGGTAGCTGGCCCAGGCATCCAAATCGAACAGGACAGCCTTGCCGGGCTTGACGAAGATTCCTGCCCGTTCAATCTCCAGGGCTGCCTTTTCACGCCACCCCCACAGGGTCCTTTCTGGGAGCCCTATGAGCCTGGCTGCTTCTGATACGGTGACGTAGCGCCCAGGCTGAAATTTTGTGGTCGGCGCTTGAAGATCAATAGACTTCTGCTTTCTCATGCTCCCCTCCAGGAAGAGTCTTTGTTCATTTCCGTTCCTCGGTCGGGCTGCAGCCGAGGAACCTTTGCGTTGATACGAGTAGCCCTGTTGTGACTGGCGCCTTGCCCATTGAGTTTCATCTGACCAGATAACACACTGATATCGTAAAGCAAGAACCGAAAATCCGCGAATGTGTCAAGCCGGCCATGTTTTTTGGTTCTGCGATTGGTGGCGGGTGCTGATGCCTGGATCACTTTTGATCTGGCTCCGGTCCCCAGATTGAGGACGGGCTGAGAGCCTGTAGCGCCTTGCTGACGGCTATTTCCAGACGGGCCACCTCCATCGCGTCAAGGTGCTGCTCAAAGACAACACCTCCTTTGGAAGTTTTGCACGCATACAGATACTGCACCTTGTCTTTTTGGCGTATCGCGAACCTCACCCCGTCAGCCATGGTACCCAGAGCTAGGCGTGGTTCTCCGCCGGTAACCTGCTTGCGCAGAAAGCATCCGAGCCATGCCCTGAGAGTGGCAAGCGACTCCAAGTCTGAGCACGGATGTTCAAGATAGCTCGCCTCTACTTGCGTCCAGCGCCTCTTGCCCTTGGCCTCATCCGCCACACCGGCGGTGATGGATAACTTGAAGCCGTCCATATTGTAGGTGATGCTCATTGTTCCCTCCTCCCCATCTACCGACGGGGGTTCCAGATGTTCAGCCAGTTCTCGTCCGTCACGCCTCTATCCAACAGGTAGGACGATCGCCCAAAGTGAAGCTGCGTATCCCACGTTGCCGTTCTCAGGCTGAAGTACGCGGCCAGTAGCTTTGGGGAGTGTTGCAGGATGTGTCGGCTGACCCGCCGCCATATCCACGCCTCTACCTCCGTCGCCTCCTGTCGGGCGTCAAAGGCGTAGCGCGCCCAATGATGCCATGACCGAACAGCGGCATTGATCTGCCGTAGCTTATGTTCTGGTGAAGCGTCCGATGCCAAGGCCCCCCTGACGCTCTCCTTGAGTCGCTGCACCGTGGGCTCTGACATCCGTGCCTGGAGCTTGCCCTCGGCTACTTTGACCGACCATGCGAGGGTATCTACTGGCGTTTCCCGCAGGTCGTTCCAGGCTACGCCATCCGCTGCAAACGGCTTTCGCGCCAGAAGCCACAGTCCATCCTCATGCCACATCAGCCCAGCTTGGTGCTCACGGGCAAGGGCAAGCGCCTGCTCGGCTTTGGCGCGCCAGACCAGTCCACCCAAGGCATAGCGGGTGAAGTTGGCGCGCAGGGTATCACCCCACGCGTGGCCGAGCAGAGCCTCCGCATGTGCGAGGAACGCATCGTCCGTAATTTTGGCTGCCGCAGCACCCGGTGCAACCTGTGCCGTCGCCCAGTCTAACGAGAGGCGGCCCAGACAGGTACGCTGGAAGCGGTTGACCTCCGTACGCAGCCAGCTTGTCACGACGCCAGGACACCACCACGGGCGCCAGTAGCCTCTTGCCTGGTTGCTGAGGGGCGCAAGGACAAGCCAGGTTGTGAACAGCTCTCGGAACACCTCGGCTATCTCGAGCTGTTTGGAATGCGAGCGTGGCATGTAGTGTCCCGTGAGCATTGCGGCCACCGCCTGGAAGCTGTCCCTCTCCACATACCGCATCAGATCCACATGCCGCCCAGCCAGGGCGAGGGAGCGTTGCGCCCTCCTTACGAGCGCAACGTCCCCCGGCCCGGGCTGATATGTTTTGCTGATGCCCACCCGCTACTCGCCGACTTCAGCTGCCGAGGGCTTCTTGTCGAGTTCCTTCTCAGCCTTGACAAGCATCCCGGTCAGCCATTCGGTAAACTCCGGCTGCAGGGAAAACTCCCATCCTTTTGCCGTGCAACTTTCCCGCACCTTCTTATATCTGTTGTAAACTTCGTCAGTGACCTTGACGTTGATCTGCCGCTCAAGCTTTGCTGTCTTCTTGATGATACTCATGAGATTGCCTTTGGTTGTGGTTGCGGGCGCGGCCCGATTCCCCAAAAGGCTACGACGCCTTTTCCGAAGATCGCAAGTCGCCAGCATAGGGTCAGACAGCTTTTCCTGAATATTCTTTTGTGCTGCAGCGGCTAGCTCATCCATCTGCGCTAAACAGCCTGTCAGAGCAGGACAATCTTCATTCATATTTGAGGTGGACTTACTGAGACGCCTTTCCCTTCCGACTGACTTGACCCAGCACTCGGGTGCCATGGTATGCTGAACTCAAACCCGCATCACGATCAGCTGGTCATCACGCCAGCACGGCCGCAGTGGACGTCACACACGTGCCGCAGAAGGATGCGACAATCCGAACAAAGGAGGAAGAAGAAGACCAGGAGATGTGTGCCCGGAAACCGGCGCTGCAAATGCCCTACGTTTCGAGGCGAGAGCAAGACTCGCCGCCGCAGAGACATGCACCGCCGATTGGCGCTCATCTCCCCAGACGGATCAGAATCAGCCAAACTGCCTGTTTGACCGAGAGCGAGCAGTAGCTAGCCAGCTACTATCCATCGCCTAGCCAGCGTTGGTGTTTAGAGCTTGCTCGTACCGGAGAGCCGCATGCGACGGAAACGCGCCTGTGCGGTTCGGGGACCAGCGCCACAAGCTACTCATGGTTTGCCATGAGGTGTGAAGTGTCGTTGAGTCCATGTTTCCCCAGAGGGGGTGCGCCTGGATAAATCGAATGCCGAAAACCCTGGAAACCAGGGTCGCGGGACGATTCCTAAACCGAGAGGTATGGGTCGTGACGTGCTAGGGACTTGGCGGCTGCGTGTGACGAAATCGGGGTGGCCCCCGGAAATAAGCGCAATGCAGTTAGAGCAGCCAAGTTAGAGGGTGAAAACCCGCCCCGTTCCGCCATGGTGACGTGAGGAACCATCGCAATAAAACCCAAGAACTAGCTCTGGAGTAGCGCCCTGCTGTGACACCTCGGGGGCTGAAAAGAGCGTATGCCAGGAACATCGCCCTGGCGGCGAACACTTGGGCACAGATGGCACCTAAAGCGGATGACAACGGCATGTGAGGCAAAAGCTCACGACAGCGTACTGCCGACGTATCAGCTTGTAAGAGCTGGCGTAGGCAAGTGCTGCTTCGGTTGAATCAGGGATGAAACCTGTGGCTAGCAATAGTCCGCAGGACACAGAGGTCTCGTAGTAACCCCCCGAGAGGGCAACGTCTGCGCCCGACCCCAGGCAAATAGTCTGGGGCAGCTATCGGTTGGCTACCGATGCGTCAGCGAAGGGCAGACAGGGAGAGGAAATGCTCCCGGGTGAAGGGGACCAGGTCGGTCAAGGCAGTGATTCTGAAAAGTTTGGCAATAGGAAAACGAAGAGAGGGGCCGCAAGGCCCCTCTTCTCTGTTCGCTAGTGATGGAGCGTGCCTACGGCTAGTTGTTGTTGAAGCTGCAGCTTGAGGCGGAGTCGAAGCAGGAGTTGGAGTCAAAACTCGAGCTGGTGTCGAAACTTTCTCGCAGCCATCTTGGCCTGGGCGTCGTAGCAGGAGGCCCGGCCCCGGCCCCTGGCCGCCACCTCCTCGGTGAGCTTGCCGGGCTTAAGCGCACGGTAGACCTCCAGCGTGCCCATGGTCATGCGGCCCACGCCCAGCGCCTTGCGCCAGGCCCAGACTGTGGTGAGCCCCACGCACCACCAATGCGCCACGGCCAGCTCGCTCTCCATGCGCACAGCCCGCACCAGGTCGCCGCAGAGGACAAGCTGCGCCTTGCCCCTCTTGCGCACGCGGGGCCAGGGGATGGGCGCGCTGGTGTACCCGCCCACAACCACCTGGCCGTAGCGCTGGCAATGCAGCGCCGCGCCGACCTGGACGGAGGGCGCGGCATATGGGCCGTAGAGCAGGGCCGGGAGGCTACTCGGCGGCAGCGCCATGAGCTGTCCTCGGGCCGGGGCGCTTGGGACGCCATGCGGCCAAGTCCTCGCGCGCCACCATGTACTGCCGCCCCACGCGATAGGCCGGGAGCGGGTTGTCCGCAGACTGTATCCTGGCCAGGATGGTCTGGCGCTTGAGCCCGGTGATCTGCGCGGCCTCCACCAGCGTGACCAGGCTGTCCAGAGGTACGCCGGGCAGGGCCTCGGGCTTGTGCTCGCGCTCCAGGCGCTCCAGGGTCTTGCTGGCCCAGGTGTTGGCGCGGGGGGACAGGGAGTAGGTATTGATCTCCTCCTCGCCGCTGTACGAGATGTGCCAGATGATACCCCAGCCCAGACCCTGGAGCCGGTACAGGGACTCGCGCATCGTCGGCGGCAAGGGCTCCTCGGCCAGGATCGTCTCCAGTTCCTGGCGCAAGGCCGTTGCCGCTTGGCTAGAGTGCATGGCTGGCATCCAGACTGTGCTGCCAAGGAGGTTGATCTGGTCGGTGTAGGTGCTCATGGCGTGTCCTTGCGGGTTGCGGCGGTTGTGGTGTAGTCCTTGTCCGTCCTCGCAATCCGCCGGGGGGCAGGGTTGGCGCTCTGCATTCCCCCCCGGCGGTGCGCGAGGATACCTCTCTAGTCCATGATGATGCGGGCCATGTGCTCCACATCCCAGGGGTACGAGTCGGCCTCCTCCAGGGGGTTGCCGTCCGCGTCGCAGATGTCGGCATCGTCAAAGAGGTAGACCAAGCGGCAGGGCTCACCGTTGTAGGTGCCGCGCTCTACCCACTCCTCCGCATATCCATGATCATTGCTGCCCTCAAGCACTCTGCTGGTAGGCTCCGCGTTGCCCGAGCTCGCGAAGAGGGCGAAATCTGCGTTGCCGATGTGGTTGTGGCAGGCGTCCATAAGCTCAATAGTGGGGTTGGATGTGGCGGTCATTGTCTTGTCTCCTTGGTTTTTTGAGCGGCCCGATTGCCGTCTCGTTGAGATATATATAATTGCGACAAGTTAATTTGTCAACAAGAAATATTGGTGTACTCAAAAAAAATATTCCCTGCGCAAACGAATGGTTACGTCTGTGCTGGGAATCTTTGCTTACCAGAATGATGTGCCTTAGCTACGACTACCCGCCCTGGGCCTCCTCTGCACAGTCGCGGCAGTGGCTGCACCCCGGCACGGCTTTGATCCTGGCCGAGCAGATGGGCTTCTCGCAGTCCTGGCTGCAGGCCACGTCAGGTGCTGCAGTCTACGTTGATTCCCGGCACGCCATTGCGCACAATATGGTCACGGTCCTTGATGGTAAGGCTGTGGTGACGGGCAGGTTCAACTTTACCAAGGGGCAGAGGAGAAGAATGCGGAGAACCGCTAATCATCGACTCACTCTCGCGGTCGATCTCACAATTTTGGCTGACATCGGCCGGACCACGGCATCAAGATTTACGCGGCTGGTGAGCCTCCCGAAAGCCAATACGCAGCCGAAAAGAGCTTCCCTCTTCGCACGCCAAAAAGAAAGGCTCCCCGAAGGGAGCCTTTTTCACATTGCCGCCACCGTGCGGCAGTTCATCCCGGTTACCGGGGGCTTGTAGGATCTTACAGGAGCATGTCTGTTGTTCCCTCCAGGCTGCTGCGCTTCTTCGAGCCCACGACCTCGCCGTGCTCGTCCCTCAGCTCGCCTTCATCGGCGTGCGTGTAGTCCATCAAGTACACGAGCTCCTCGAGGGCCTTGGCCAGAGAGCTTGCTGGGTAAATGGCCTGCACGTGCTTGCCATTGGTGCGCTTGAGCAGTGCAACGTATCTCATGCTGATCTCCCCTTGCTCAATGCGAGCCTGCGTTTTGCGACTGAGGCAATTGCCACGGTCGCAGTGGTTTTGAGTGTTCTGGTGCGTCGCTTCATGTTCCTCCTTTGCGTAAAACGGGGCCGTTTCATTAAGCGAACCACACCTCATTTTCTTAAGTCAAGGAGACAAGCTTAATATTATTAAAGATTTGACAAAGAATTTGTTTTTGATACGGAGGCGCCTAACAATGCCCGGTCGTGGCAAAGTAGGGGCCTCCCTCGGACAGGTGCGGCTAGGTAAGTCATGGGACGGGCTTGGCACCACCAAGCCTCAGCGGGCCGAGGTCCATTGAAAAGAAAAGCGGCCCCACAGGGGGCCGCTCGGGAAAACGTCTGTTTGTCGTTGCGTTGGGGGAGGGTGCTGCCAATGCACCCTTCACCGGGGGGGCTAGTCCGCCCTGT
>JAHIUD010000082.1 GCA_018817515.1 Pseudomonadota bacterium | reverse complement strand
GGCGCGCGGGCGGTAGATGTCCTGGCCCTTTTGGCCGGGGTTCCAGCCCAGGCGGAACCGGCGCACGCCCTCCAGGCTGATGCCGCGCCCGGCTAGGTAGCTGAGCTGCTCGGGGTTGGCCAACAACATCCGGTGGGCCCAATCCACCAGCTCGGCGGCGCGCTGCAGCCAGATTGCCGAAGGCAGGCCCGGGCGCACCGGCTCGTACACCTTGGGGCTGCTTGGGGCCCGCACCTGGCGCGGGGTGGAAACGGACTTGTCCGCTGCGCGGCCCACGTGGTCGCAGGCGTCCTTGAAGTCCAGGTTCAGGAAGTCGCGGCAGAACTGGATGTTGTCACCCTTCCACTCGCAGCCCCGGCACCAGGCGTTCCCGCCAGCGTGGCCATCCGGCCAGGTGCGGAAGCGGTCGGACGGATCGCCGGGCTTGTCTTCACCCCCGCAGCCAGGGCAACGCGAAGCCCACTCGGTGCTTGTCACCTTGCGCGGCGTGATGTTCATCTCGCGGAGCAGGTCAAGAATGTTCAGCATGCGGCCTCCGTTTTCCATGGTCCTGGCATCGTCCTGGCTTTGGTCCTGGCTGAGAATCGTTGTCGCTGTAGAAAAACATTCTAACCGTAGACCATAAGACTAATTTTCCAGTGAACTTTCTAAAGATTAAAAAACTCTAATCTAAATATAGCGATTTATGGTCCTACGCGGTGGGCGGTCCTGTCCTGTCGTGCCCGCGTGCAATGAACAAAAACAGCCAGTTACGCTTTCTGCTCCGCTGGCTTGAGCTTGATGCCGTAGTAGCGGTACTTGCCGCCGACCTTCCGGCTCTCGTACTTCTCCTTCATGATGCGTCCGAACTTCCTCTGGGCGGGCACGAACTTTGTCTTCATGACCTCCTCCCACCACTCACAGAAGGAGTTGTAGAGCTCGGTGGCGTCCACGCTGTTGTCCGGGCCCAGCTCACAGCAGGTGTCGATGAAGTCGGCCATGGTGTCCTCGCCGCGTCGATATTCCGCCGTGGCTTCGAGCACGGCTGCAGGCGGCTTGAGGCCGTCGCGCTGCCAGAGCAGGAAGCCCTCCACCAGCCAGGCCAGGATGCCGGATGACTCGGCCATAAGCTTGGCCAGCAGATCGGGATCCGCGCTGCGCTCGTACTCGGCCTGGGGTTCGCGGTTGACGAAGCTGAGCAGGAAGGGCACCAGCAGGCAGCGCTCCCAGAAGGCGTAGTCGTCGGCTGGCGCGCCGGGCTTGTGATTGGTCAAGAGCACCAGCTTGTGCGTTGGCGGGAAGCTGACCTCATACTTGTCGTGCGGGTTGCGGCCAACAAGCGTGTCGCCTCCAGAGAGCCACTTCACGCGGGATGGGCTGATGCGCCGCCCGTCGTCCGTCTCGGAGCCGAAAGCTAGGCGCACTGCTTTGAGGCCCATGATCTCCGGGCTGGGACCCGAGGCGTTCTTGCCGCCAAACTTGCCCTGGTCCAGCAGCATCTCCGAGGCGATGGGCTTGGCCAGCGGCCCAAGGGTGCGCTTGATGGTCTCGACGATGATGCTCTTTCCGTTGCGGCCACGCCCCCAGAACACCACGAAAAAATGCTCCACGTTGAGCCCGCTGATGCAGTAGCCGAGGAAGCGTTGCAGGAAATCCACCATCTCCTGACGTCCGCCCATGATCTCAAGCAGGGCGCGGCGCCAGGTCGAGGCCTCGGCATCGATGCCTTTCCACTCCACAGGTGAGGCCCGCATGAGCAAGTCCTCTTGCTTGCCTGGCCGGAAGCTGCCGGTCTCCAGATCAATGACACCGTTGGCGCAGGGGAACAGTAAAGGTTTGTCGTCCAGCTCCACGCCGGTGATGGCCAGGGGATCGGAACATGTGGCGGCGAGCTTAAGCGTGTTGTCGCGGCCACGGCCGGTGCGCAGACGCGTCAGGCGCTTGCCCATGTCCTTGAATATTCCGGGATCGTCCGTGGCCACCATGGGAAGGGTGCGGCTGTATGTGATGACGACATCTTCGACCGCAGCCAGGGCGGCGTTCATGGTGTCGCGCTGCCAGTGGTGGCCGGCCCAGCGCAGCCACTCGCCAGTAGCGTTGTTGAACAGAAACTTGCCCCGTTGCAGCGCGGCGTAGAGCGTGCCGTCACCCAGCTCACTGGAGCGGAAGCACTCCAGCACAAACTGCGGCGTGAGTTCCGGTGCAGCGTTGGCCGTGCCCAGCTTCTCATGTTCTTCGGCCTTGCGCGCTTCCACCTGCTCGCGGGCTTTGCGCACCTCGGTGATGTCTACAACCTTCACGGCTATATCCATGCCCTCTCCTTTCGGTTCATCAGACATGGCCGCACCTCGCCGGGCCCAAAATCGTAGCACGAGAGCCAAGACTTGTAGCACGAATTGCGTGTAAATTCAGTACTTCCCATTTTCCCAGGACATTGAAAATTTCAGCGGACGGGCAGCACGCGGTGCAAGCGACCCCTGTATGAGAGGTTCGGGGGAGGACCCACGCCCCTATATGCCCGTGAAACAATGACCGTGAAACATTGAGGGGGACAGGATCGCCGTATTGGACCTTTGGACTGATCCCTCTGGAGGTAGGGGGAGAGGGGCGCGGGTGAGGCACAAGCGCGGACGAAAGACGAGCGGAGGCGGGCGCAGCGGCGCCCGCGTTTATCTGATTTGGATAAGGATATGGATAAGCAGGGTGGTCAAATGACCGTGTTTTTCCGTGGATTGACTCGGCGCGGCGCTTGGAGCTTAACGCAGAAGTGGCGCGCAACCGCTGGCAATCGGGGGATAGACCCCGTGTCCTCCGAAGCCAAAGGTCGTGGGTTCGAGCCCCGCATTGCCCACCATTTTCAGGCCGCCAGAAAAGGCGGCCTTTTTCATGCCCTTCACAGCGCTTGACGAAGCGATCAATCAGACTGATCTTCTGTATAGTTCAGAACCCATAACCTGGAGTCGAACCATGCGTCACGTCATCCTGATAGCTTTCTGCGCTGTGTTTCTGGCTGCCTGCGCCACCAAAGGTCCCATGGCGGAGGCCCAGCTCCAACCGACCAAAGGCAATGCCGCCGCCGGTGTCATGACCTTTGCCCAGCAAGGGAGCAAGGTGCTGATCAATGGTCAGTTCACCGGCCTGACCCCCGGTGCCCACGGTTTTCACATTCACGAGAAAGGCGATTGCAGTGCCCTGGACGGGACCAGCACTGGCGGGCACTTCAATCCTTTTGGCAAGCACCACGGCGATCCGGCCAAGCCAGACCATCACGCCGGCGACCTGCCCATGCTTGTTGCCGGGGCTGACGGCTCAGCCCATTTCGCAGCCCTGATGGATGGCATCAGCCTCGTAAACGGCCCGGCCAGCATCATGGGCCGGGGGGTCATCATCCACGCCCAACCCGATGACTTCACCACCCAGCCCACGGGCAATTCCGGAGCCCGCGTGGCTTGCGGCATCATCAAGGCCAAGTAGCTCCAGAAGCTGCGCAACAAAAAAGGCTCCGGCGAACCGGAGCCTTTCCTTTTGGCGCTTGCGGCCCGTCTAGCTGCGTGAATGCGCCGACGAGGCCTTGCCGAGGTTGATGTCCGCCGCCAGAATGCCGACGATGGCCTCGCTGGGGCCAAAGATCGGGGTGGAGACCGTGATGCAGTTCTCGCCCGTGGCGCTGGACACATAAACCTCGGAGACCACGGTGCCGCGCATGTCGATGGGCTGGCGGAACCAGGCCCGCGTGCCCCAGTCCCGGCCCACGGCCGTGCCGTCGGCGCTGATGCCGCCGGAGCCCCGCCCGACGTTGGCCACGGTCTGCCGTCCCTTGGCGTCGGTTATGTAGAGCAGCTCAAAGGACGGGTTGCGCTTGAGCGTGTCGCGCATGGCCTGCTCCTGGTTCTCACGGCTCATGGCGCGCATGGGGGGCAGTCCGGCCATGTCCTCCACGATCTTCTGCATGCTGCCGCCGCCGATGAGCTGGAACACGGCGTTCATGGACTCCAGCTCCTCCACGCGGCCAAGCAGGCCGTCCACGGCATGGGAAGAGCTCTGGGCCCCCTCGAAGCTGGCCTCGGAGATGCCGCTGACCTGCCGCACGATGCGGCTGATGCGCTCGCCCGTCTCGGCCTGCCTGCGGGTGTCCTCAGCGATGTCGTGGATGTGCGTGGTGGAGTTTCCGGCCAGCTCCACGATCTCGCGCAGGGCGCCGCCAGAGCTTTGCGCCAGAGTCACAGCCTCATCCACACGCCGCGAGGTCTCGGCCATGTCCTGGCCAGTGCGGTCCACGCCCTTCTGGATGCCCTCGATATGGTTGGCCACGTCACGAGTGGCGTTCATGGTCTTTTCGGCCAGCTTGCGCACCTCGTCGGCCACCACGGCGAAGCCGCGCCCGGCATCGCCAGCGCGCGCGGCCTCGATGGCCGCGTTCAAGGCCAGCAGGTTGGTCTGGTCGGCGATGTCGCTGATGACCTCCATGATGCGTTCCACGTCGCGGGCCTGGCTGCCCAGACTGCGCACCACCTCGGCCAGGTCCTCGGCCTTGCGCTCCACCTGGCGGATGGCCACGACAGTTTCGTCAACCACCTTGGCGCCGCTCAGGGCACGGTCGCGGGCAGACTGCGCCTGCACCACCGCCCGGTCCGCGCCGTTCTGCATCTGGCCCAGGGCGCTGTCCAGGCCGTCCATGGCCGCCACGGCCTCGGCCACGAGCCGCTGCTGGTCCATGGCGCCGCTGCCAGCAGCTTGCGACAAGGAGCGCAGATTCTCACTGGCTTCGTGGATGCCGCCAATGGCCACGCCAAGGGTGCGCGCAGCGGAGAGCAGCCCGTCGCGGCGCGAGGTTTCGGCGCTTTCGCGAATACGCACGGCCTCATCCCTGGCTGCCTGCAGAGCCTGTTCCTGCCGAGCGAGTGACTCGCGCAGCGAGGCCTCACGACTGCCCGCTGCCTCAAGACCGTCCAACGCCGCGAACAATGTCATTCGTGAGATGACAGAAGTGTCGTTGTCGCCATCCACTTTTGCCAGACCTGCCAAATGTGTCAATGCTTCCAGACGAGTACGCAGTTTTGACTGAAATGACTTGTCATCTGCGGCTGTTGTCATTGATACGTAGATGAGCGCAAGGCCCGCGACGAGGAGAAGCAGCCCCAAAGGCAGGATGCTTCCACTCGCGACGCTTTGCAAAAACGTCAACTGGTTCGTGCGGTTTGCGTTATCCCCAAGGCTGGGAGCGGCCAGGAGCAACAGGCCGCCAACGACATTCAACACGCTGAGAACATTTAATATTGTCGATTTTGCACGTCCGCTGATTGCCATGTCTGCTCCTTGCATTTGTATAACGTGAGGCTTTGCTTAAGCAAATCCCGGTCCAGCCTGGGCAGTATCTATTATTGTGTTGCAAGCCTTCTGTTGATCTTGCAAAATGTCGGTTGAATCAGCTTAACTGGCGCCCCTCAGTGGGGGTCCAGAGCATGTCCGAACATTTCGGAGCCGCGATGACCGAGCCGAGGCCAGAGCCGGCGAAAAACTTCCTTCAGCGCAGGTGGCTGCGCCGCACCCTGCTGGGCCTGGCTCTTGCGTTTGCTCTGCTCACGGCCCTTGCGCTGGCCATTCCGAGCGTGCTTTCCTCCGATTGGGCACGGGGCAAGGTCGAACAGGCCCTGGCCCAGGCCACGCACAAGCCCGCCAGTCTGCGTCTGCTTTCCTTCGGCTGGGGCGATGGCCTGCGCCTGGAAGGGCTGCTCGTTGGACGCGGCGGCCTGGAGGACGAGACCTTCCTCTGCTCGCTGGAGCGCCTGCATGTGTTGCTGGAACCACTGCCGGCCCTGCGCCGCGACCTGCGCCTGAGCGTGAAACTCTCCGGCCTTCGCCTGCGCCAACGGTTGGAGCCAGCGGTCCAGACTTCCGAACCTTCCGCACCGTCGAAACCACTGCCCAGCCTGATCAGGGACAGCATCGTCACCCTGCGCCAGAGCCTCAAGCCTGGGCCCAGACAGGGCGATGTGCACATCCTGGTCGACCTCTCGGACATCGCCGTGCGGCTGATCCCCGTGACCGAAAAGGCCAGCCCGAAGATCCGCCAGCTCGACCTGCGCGACGTGACGCTCCACTTGGAAGCGCCCGGTCTCGCCAACGGGCCGGTGCGGCTGAACGCCGGACTCAGGGCATTTGTGGACGGCAAGGAGCTGGCCCCGCTCAAGGTCGAGGCCAGCCTCGAAGGGTTGCTGGACAAGTCCGGCCTGCTGAACCCGGCCCAGGCGAGCCTGCTGGCCACCGCCGAAGCGCCCGGCCTGCACCTGACGGCCCTGGGCAGTGTGGCCAAGGGCTTCAAGACAGACCTGCGCCTGGACCTGCAGGAGGCGTCAGCGCTGCTCAAGCCTTTTGCCGGGGCCTCCCTGCCTGAGGTTTCGGGCTCCCTGGCCCTGGGCCTGACGCTCACCCAGCCCGACCCGGACCATCTCGCCGTGGGGCTGGTGGCCTTTGCCGACAGCCTGCGCGCCGTAGGCGGTCCCCTTGGCCCCAAGGCCGTGGGCCCGCTCAAGCTGAACCTGCTGCAAGAGGCCAACGTCGACCTCGCAACCGGATCCATGCGCCTGCCTGGAACCCTCAACCTTCTGGACAAGAGCTCCGTGGACTGGCTGGGTGAGGTCTCGGGCTTGAACGACGGCAGGCCGACGCTTTCGCTGAACGTCCACCCTCTGCACCTGCAGCTCGACGAACTCCTCGGCAGCGCGCGCGCCTGGCTGCCGCCCGGACTGAGCCTCGGCGCAGCCACGGCCGACGCCGAAGGCCTTGATCTGTTGCTCACGCTGCCGGAAGCTCCAGGCCAGAAGCCGCAGCTAGAGGCCAGCGCAAAGGGCCTGCGTGTGGAGGCGAAGAACATCACCCGCATCTCCGGCGGACAACGCCTGACCCTGGCCAGGGCCCTGCTGCAGATGGCCGCGGCCCAAGTCACGCTGCCCGGAACTGAAGCAAACGATGCGCAAAGCACCGGAAAACTCGACGCCAGCGCCACAGCGGAATTCGAGGGCCTGCGCATCAACGGCAAGACGCCGCTGACCCTGAAGCGAGCCAAGCTTTCGCGCGTTGGCATCAAGATCGCCAATCTGGCCCAGGACCCGCTGGCGCTGTTCGGAATCACCGGAACAGCCAGCGTTGAGATGACCGGCGAGGTCCAGGGCGTCGAGGTGCCGGGCAAGGCGCAGATCCCGGCGCTGACCCAAAGCCTGACACTGCGCGCGGAGCTGCCTGGCTCCAAATCCGTTTCAGCCCGCCTGGAGTCCCTGGCCCTGGACGCCCCGAAGCTGCGTCTGCTCCAACCCGGCAAGGCCGCGCTTGAGGCCCCGCTCAGCCTGCGCCTGACCGTGCCGGACCTCCGCCTGGGCGGCTCGCCCCTCGGCATGGAGCGCCTCACCGACGCCAGCCTCGCCCTGGACATAGGTCCGGCCCTGCACTGCGCGGCACAAGCCAGCCTGGATGGCGCCGCTGTGCGCAGCAGCGGCAACCTGACCCTGGACGTACAGAAGCTATTGACCCTGGCCGCACCCGTGCTGCCCCGCCAGGCCAAGGGCTCCGGTGGCGTGGCCGTGGACTGGAAACTCGCGGCTGACCTGCCGAAACAGACGGACCCAGCGCCTGGGCAGGCGAAACTCAGCCAGACCCTGGCGCGACTGGGTTTTGTCAAAGAACTTGATGCGGTGGTGACGCTCTCTGAGGTCTCCCTGGACTGGCCGCTGGCCAGCGCCAAGGGCGAGCCCGTGGAGTTCCTGCGCCTGCGAGGATTGAGCACGCCCAAGCCCCTGCGGGCTGCGAGCACGAACGGCATGCGTGAGTCCAGCCTGAGCGGCTCCGTAGCCTTCGGCCCCCTGGCCGAGCTGCCCGGTATCGGCCCGCTGAACAAGCCCCTGCGCGGCCTCTTGACCCTCAACGCCAGCCAGCAGAACCTGCGCTCGTTGCAGTTGAACGAAATGCTGCACATGGACGGCGTGGAAGTGGACCAGAACCTGAGCCTGAACCTGGACCGCCTGGACCAGGTGCTGGACCACCATCAGGACCGTTTGGCGGCCGTCCTGGAGTTTGTGGACGGCACCGTGGCCTTCGGTCTGAAGACGGGCCTGCAAGACCTGCCGCACAAGCTCGACAAGGGCAACTCGGCAAAAGGGTTGTCGGGCAAGGGGCGCATCGAGGCTGGCTTTGACGCGCGTCTGTCCGCCGGGCGCAGCCTGGCCCTGTCCGCGCGGCTCCTCAGCCCCGGGCTGAACCTGCGCCTGGGGCCGGGCCTGGACCTGACCGGCCTGACCAGCTCGCTGACCTTAAGCAAGCGCTACACCCTGACCCCCGGCCTGCGCTGCGCCAAGCCCGCAAGCGACGTCCTGCCCCCTCTGTCCGAGCAGGTTTTCGACCTGTTCCCGTCGGGCACCGGACAAGGTTCTGTTCCCGGCGGCAATGCCGATTTCGCCCGCGCAGGCCTGCACGATTTCCAATCCGGCGGGGGCAGCCTGGGCTTCAGCCAGCTCAAGCTCAAGTCCGGCGCGCTGCCGCTTTCCCTGCACGACGTTCTGCTGCGCCTGGACACCAGCGGCCCGCTCCCGGCCCTGCGCTCCTTCCGGGCCGGGCTGCTGGGCGGCAACCTCCTGGGCAGCACGGTCATCAAGGGTGGGCGCGGCAACTACAGCCTTGAGGCCGACCTGGCCTTCACCGGCATCGACCCCTCGCGCCTGTTCCCGGACAAGGCCGCTAAAGACCTGGCCAACCAGGCCGAGACCGCCGGACGCGTGACCCTGTCCGTGCCGCTCACACCCGACCCCGAAGCCCTGCTCCAACGCATGTCGATGCGCGCAGACATCACCAAAATCGGCCCGCGCACCCTGGAGCGCATGCTCTACGCCCTAGACCCGGACGAACAGAACGAGACAGTGGTGCAGCAGCGTCGCCTCATGGACATCGGCTACCCGCGCTTCGTGCACCTTGGCCTGGCCTACGGAAACTTGAGCATGTCCGGCGAGGTGGAGGTCAAGGGCTTCCGGCTCGAACTGCCGCGCATCGACCGCCTCCCCGTGGGCAACCTGCCCCTTCGCTCGCAGTTGACCAAGGCGCTGGCCCCAGTCCAGTCGCTCATCACCATCCTTGACGCCGTCTCTGCCGGTGCCCTCTGCCGCGATCCGGCAGGCCCGCCAGGCAAGCTCAAGGTCATCGGAAACACATCCCAAGAAGGAGTCGCCCCATGAAACGACTGATCCTTAGCGTCGCTCTCGCGGCCATCGCCACGCTTACCGGCTGCACCCTGGCCGAGGTCAAGGTCAACGTCGCCAGCGAGCGCACCTCTCTTGAGAATCAGATCCTGGGCTCCTACAATTCATTGTCCGAGGAGACGCTGCTGGTGGCCTCGGTGCGCGGCGTGGATCCCCTCGGGCGCATCCAGACCCCGCCGCCCAAGAGCCGCGAGCAGCAAGACGCCATCACCGCCATGCAGGTCGTCAGCTTCCACGCCGACGACGTGGACGCCTTCAAGCGCCTGGGCTGGGTGGGCGAGGGCAACCAGGGCCTGCTCACGGCCTTCCCCCTGACCCGCGACAAGACCCCGGAGGACCTGAAGGACTTCGCCGCCCGCTACCCCCAGAATGAGTTCGCTTCCGTGCTGGCCGAGGTCAACCACGCCCGCGACACCATCATGCGCCGGGCCATCGAGACCAACGCGTCCCTAACCCAGGCCGACCTGCCCAAGGTGCGCGCCGTGTTCGCCAAGCTCGCCGCAGACACCGCCAAGCCCGGCGAAAAGCTCCAGGCGGCCAACGGCACATGGACGGTGAAGAAATGAACGCTCGCCACATGCGAACAAAGTTCCGACAATCCCTGGCAGGCAGGAGCCTGGCGCTGAGCCTCGCCTTTGCCCTGGGGCTTGCCCTGCTGCCCTGGCCGTCCACATCACCTGCCGCCACGCCTGCCAGAAAAAGGACACAGGCCGCACGGCCGCAAGCGACACAACCGCAGACCCAGGCCCTCAGCTCGTCCAAGGCCGTGGCCGAGGAAGCGTTGCGGGCACCGGCCAAGCGCTTCGCGCCGCGCCAGCTGGAGGTCAACCAGCCGTTGCAGGTGACCTTTGACACCGGCTCCGTGCCGGACATGGACATCACCCCGGACGGCAAGTGGCTGGCCTACACCCGCCAGAACGGCGGCTACTATGAGCTTTGGCTGCGCAGCCTGGACCCCGGCCTTGCCGTGCTGCCCAGGCGACTTGCCCCGGCCCTGGCCGACCGCCAGGCCCCGTCGCTTTCGCCCGATGGCCGCCGTCTGGCCTTTGTGGGCCTTGAGGACGACGTCAAGGGCGACATCTACCTGCTCGACCTGACAACCCCCGAGGCCAAGGCCCAGAAACTCACCGGACGCGCCACCGAGGACCTTTCGACCTGCTTCAGCCCGGACGGCAAGGTCTTGTACTTCCAGCAGCGCGCCGAGGGCGAACAGGCCCGGCACATCGTGGCCCTGGACCTGACGAAGCAGCTCACCGGCGCCATGCCCGCTGTGCGCGTCATCGACACCAAGGGCGACGCCGCGCACCCCGCCCTGTCGCCCGACGGCCGCAGCCTGGCCTTCGTGTCCCAGCGCACGGGCGTCAGCGCCATCTTCATCATGAACCTTTCCGGCGGCGAGCCCAAGAAGCTCACGCCCGACGCCCTGCCCCAGGCCTATCCGCGCTTCACGCCGGACGGCGCCTTCGTGCTCTTCACCACGGCGCCGGCCTTTGGCGTTTCTCCAAAAGCAAGCAGCCCATCAAATGATCAGGCAGGCGGCCAGGGCGAGATACTGACCGTCATCACCCGCGCCCCAGCACAAGGCGGCGTGGCCGAACCCCTGACCCAGGCCCAGGGTACGGACCTCTCGCCGCTCATGGCAGCAGGCAGGCTCTACTACATCGCCACGCGCAACGCCGGAGGCAATGTCCCGGCCAACGTCTGGAGCCTGCCGCCCGAGGGCGAAATACCAGACAAGAGCCCGGCCGAGCTGCTGGCATTGGCCGAGACTTTGGCCAACCAGCTGCCGGTGGAGCGCCACCTGACCATTCTGGCGCTGGACAAGACCGCGCGCGCCGCCAAGGCCAGCGGCACCGCCTCTGATACGGCCATCGCCGCCAAGGCCCTGTACGCCATGGGCCGCCAATACGAAAGCCTGGGCCTCAACGCGGCGGCGCGACAATCCTTTGAGACCGCCGCTGCCCTGAACATCGACCCGCAGTCCGGTTTTGCGCGCATCCGCGCCCTGCTTCTGGCCAGCACGACGGAAATTCGCCGCGCATTGAGCGACAAGGGCAGGCAGGCCGCGCTCCAGAACGCCCTCAAAAATCTCGCCGACATGGCCGCCCGGCACCCGAACCCGCAAGTCCAGGCCCAGGCCCGGCTGGAGCAGGCCAGGCTGCTGCAGAGCGCTGGGGACTCGCACGCCCTGGCCGAGTCCATCCGCATCCTCGACGCCCAGCTGGCCATACCGGGCACCGCCCCGGAGCAGACTGCCGAGGCACTGTTCCTCAAGGCCGAGACCTTTGGCCGCATCGGCCAGGTGCAGGCCGTGCTGCCCCTTTACGCCCGCGTCATCCGCGAATTCCCGGACAACGGCCCCTGGGCGGACATGGCCGTGTCGCGCGTGCTGGACCGCACCGTCGAGGCAGCAGGTCAGAAGCCCGAGGCCCAGGCCCAGGCGCTGCTGCTGCTCTCCGGCCAGCACCGCGAGGACCTGCCCAAGCTCTCCCTGGGCGCGCTGAACCGCCTGGGCGATGTATACTATGCTGCGGACGAGTGGTCCAAGGCCAAGGACGCCTACCGCCAGGCCCTGGACGATGCCAAGGCCCAGGCCCTGTTGTCCCCGAAGCTTGCCGCGCAGGCCTCCACGCAGATCGCCGCCGCGCGGCTGGCCCTGGCCGAGATCCTCTACCGCGAGGAACGCTTCCACCAGGCGCTGGACCTCTACGAAACCGAGATGGCCTCGCGCCCGTATGAGGACCGCCTCTATCGCCTGGCCAAAACCGCGCACCTGCGCAAGTCCACCGCCGCTGGAGACTACCTGCTGCGCATCGGCGAGGTGCCTTCGGCCCGGGCCATCTTCGCCGGGCTCCTGCGCGACGATCCGGACTTCGTGCCCGCGCACCGGGGCATGATCCGCGCCGCCGCCGCGCTCAAGACCATTCCGGCCACCCTGGCCGAATACCGCATGAAGCTCGCCGCAAAGCCGGGCAACGCCACCCTGCTCTACGCCACCGGCCTGACCCTGACCTATGAGAACGGCAAGGCCCCGCTGCTGGAGGGTCGCGAACTCATCCGCCGGGCCATCGCCAAGAACGCACAGGTGGAGTACTTCCACCAGACCCTCGGCTACATCGACGAGGTGCTGGAGACCGTCTATGGCGAACGCGGGCGGCTGGAGTCGGCTTTGGAATCGTACCAGCGCGCCCGGTTCCTCAACAATCGCGAGCAGAACCCGGAAAACGCCGCCAACCTCGACCTGAACATCGGCAACATCCACTTCCTGCTGGGCCAGTATGCCCAGGCCTTCGAGGAATACAGCAGGCGCCAGGACTCCAAGGTCGCCTTCGACAACCCGGAGACCGAGATTCTGTTCTACCAGCGCTTCGGCACCTCGGCCTTTCAGGCGCGCGAACGCGACAAGCCCATCGAGGCTTTCGCCAAGTCCCTGGAGCTTGTGGAAACCCGCATCCAGCCCAAGTACGCCTCGGAGATCTTCGGGCGCATCAACAAGTACGTCTTTGACCGCGTGCTGACCCCGGCCCTGGGCCGTGCGGCATTGGCAGACCAGGCCAAGGCCCTGGCCACGCGCCAGTCGGACCTGAACAACGCGCTGTTCGAAGCCAGCATCAAGCCCGCCGGACCGCCGCCGGACCCGGCCTGGGATGTCTACGTCAAGGCCGTGCAGGCCCTCTTGTCCGAGCAGGAGCGCATCATCGCCGAGCTGCCGCCGCTCATGGGCGACAACCGGGAAGCGGCCATGCAGACCCTTGCCGTCATGGCCGGAAAGGTGCGCGAGGCCCTGGGGTTCCCGCCGCGCTTCGTGCAGCTGCGAGCCGAACTTTATGACCGCCTGGGCCTGGCCTATCAGGAGGCCGGGCGCTGGCGCGAGGCCAAGGAATCCTTTGAAAAGGCGCTGGACATGAACACCGCCCTGGGGTTGAACCAGAACCTCACGGCCAACCAGCGTTCCGTGTCGTACAATGCGTACATGCAGGCCGGGCTGACCACGGGCCAGGACCGCGATCGCCTGCTGGAGACTGCGGAAAAGGGCTTCAAGCGCATCCCGGAGCTGGTCAAGAAATACGGCGTGGCCGACAAGAAGGGCGGCAGGGCCGGCAAGGGCCTCGTCAACATCGACCTGGACGTGAGCCTGGACAAGTCCACCGCCTCCCAGGCCGCCTACGGCTTCAGCGCCGAGCAGGAACTTCGCCTGGCCGAGGCCTTCCTGGCGCGCATCGCCACGGAACTCGGACGCCCGCGTGAGGCCCTGGGGCTGGTGGAACGCCAGTCCGCCACCTTTGCCAAGGGTCCCGCCGACATGAGCGGCGTGGCGCCGCAGGACACCTTTGGCGCGGCCCTGCTGCTGCACCGCGCCGGGCTGCTGGAATCGTCCCTGGGTAGCGAGGCCGCAGCCTTTGAGCGCTTCCGCCGCTCCGCCGTGCTGTCGCTGGCCATGAAAAACCCTGTCAGCGCCTCGCTCAACGTCATCGACATGGCCGCCACCCTGGAGCGGCTGCCTCTGGAGGGCCAGGACTTTGCGCCTCGCCTGGCCGAGTTGCGCCGCCTGGAGGCCCTGGCCGCCGAGGCCCTGCGCCAGCCGCTTTATGGCGGGAATTCGCTTGCCGCCCCGGCCTTCCAGAACATCATGGCCGCGCACGACCTGGCCCTGGCCGAGCGCCTGCCCGCCACGGACGCCAGCACGGCGGCGCTTAACATGGACGCGCTCTCACGCGCTGGTCAACGTCTTGCTGAGGGCCTGGCCTGGTTCAAGGCCAACGCGCCCGCTGGCAGCCGCCGCGCCCTGGCGCTCAACGCCGCCCTGCACCTGAACATGGCCGAACTGGCCCTGCGTCTGGGCGAGGATGACGTCCGCGCCGAGCATCTGAAGGAAGCCCTGGCCCTGGCCGACAAGGGCCTGCTGCCGGGACAGCGCTGGCGCGCCCTGGCCGGGTTGGGTCGCCTCAAGGAAGCCCTGGCCGTGGCCCTGGCCCTGCCGCTGGACGAGGCCTCCTGCGGCGCTGGCGAGATCACCGGGGCCTTCGCGCCCCTGGTGGCCGCGCTTGTGGACGCAGGCAAAGCCGAAGACGCCTACAATCTGGCCGAGCGCCTGTCCGAGCTAGAGCGCGTGGGCCGCATGGGCCGGCTCGGCGTGGCCCAGCCCACCGGGCCCGAGGCCATGCTCCTGCGCCGCACGGGCCAGCGCCTGCTGGCCATCCGCGACCTCAAGGCGCGCATCGTCATGGCCAAGAGCGCCAAGACCGCCAACGACGACGAGCGCATTGATCTGGCGCGCCGCCTGGCGCAGGAAGAAGAGATCCTGGCGCGCGACCTGGGCCAGGACCGCGAGTCCCTGCCAGGTGTGGCCCGCATCGGGGCCAGCGTGGCCGAACAGGACTGGCTGACCATCCTGCACGGGCTGTCGCTGGAGGCCGCAGCCACCGCTGAAGCCGCCGTGGGCGGCTCGCAGGAGCAGCGCGCGCGCCACGCAGAACTCCTCGCCCGCCTGGGCGCGCTCAAGGCCGAGGCCGGTAGGGCCATCGGCAGGCTGGACGCCCCCGGGGCGCTGGGCCTGTACCTTGCCTCGCCCAGCGAGGCCATAGACCTCATGGAGAACCTGCCCAAGGGCACAAGCGCGTTGCGCATCATCGCTCTGTCTTCCCCGCGCCCGGATGCTCTCCGAAGGGACGTCCGGCGCTGGGTGGGCTTGCGCCTGGACGCCGACTCCGTGCGCGCCGTGGCCCTGGGCAACGGCCCGCGCCCGGCGCTTCCGGCCATCGCGCCAAACGAGCGCCGACTGCTGGCCTTCGAGAACTTGAGCGCCCTCTCCGCCCCGGACCAGCGCTCGGCCCAGGCCGGGGCTCTGAGCGGCACGCATCTGGTGCGCTCGCTCAAGGCGCGCAAGCCCTTCCGCAGGAACCTCCTGTTCATCTCGGGCATTATGCCCCCAGCCATTTCCGCCCTGAAGGCATACGACGCCCAGACCGTGCAGCCGGACTCGCCCGGCCTGCCCCAGGCCGTGGCCCAGGCCCACACCGTGGTGTCCGCAACGCCAGCGCGCCTGGCCCAGTCCGCGCCCAGCCGCCAGGACGAGCTGCCCGTGCGCTTCCTGGCGCTTTCGCCCGGCAAGGGCGAGCCCCTGCCCCTGGCTGGACTGGCCGCGCGGATGCAGGACGTGTCCCTGGCGGTGCTGACCCAGGTGTCTGCCGAGGATCTGCCGCTGGTGGCGCACCTGCTCTCGCTCTATGGCGTGCCTTCCGTGCTGTCCGCCCAGGGGGGCGATGCCGGTGTCGCCGATGCAAAGGGCTTCACCACACCCTTCCTCGCGGCCTATGCCCAGGACTCCGCAGCCAGCGCCCGTGCACAGGCCCAGGCCTCAGGAAAGGGCTCCACGTCCTGGCTGCTGCTGGGCGATCCGGGTCTGAACGCCCAGGAGGCCGGAGCCTTCGCGGCAAGCCAGTTCGCCCGCTACGTGCGCTCCGGCCTGGAGGACTTCAAGGCCGGACGCTACCCGCAGGCCTTGGCCCTGTTCGAAAACGCCCTGCGCGTGGCCCGGTCGTCTACCCAGTTCAGCAAACACCTGCCGGATTTGCTGTCGTACTGCCGCGAGAGCGCCTACGCCTCGGACCAGTTCGACAAGTCCCTGGTCTTTGCCAAGGAGCTGACCCTGCTGGTGGCCAAGACCAGCCCCGACACCCCTGCCCATGCCGAGGCCCTCATGCGCCTGGGGCTGGTCTACGCCCGCCTGGAGCAATATTCCCAGGCCATTCCGGTGCTGGAGCAGGCTGCGGAGATGCTGGCCAACCTGGAGCTCGCGCCCAAGGAGATCGAGGCCCTCTCAAGCCTCGGGGCGGTGCTGGAGAACGCCATCCAGTTCGACCGCGCCCTCAAGCGCTTCGAAGGCGCGGCCAAGCTGTCGCAGAAGGCCGGGGCCAGGGAGCTGGTGGCCAAGCAGTACATGAGCATCGGACGACTGTACGACCTGCGGCTGTCGCAGTACGCACAGGCCCGCGAGGCTTACGGCACGGCCCTTACCATCTACACCGCCCTTGGCCGCAAGGCCGACATGGCCCAGGCGCAGCTCGACATCGGACGCTGCGCGCGGCTCATCGGCAACTTCACCGAGGCCGAGACAAGATATGCCGAGGCCCTCAAGCTGGCTGGAAATGACAAGGGACAAGAACGCCTGCGCGCCCGCATCATCATCGAGCAGGCCAACAACGCCTGGCAGCAGGCGCGCTTCCAGCAGGCCTTCGACATGCAGCGCCAGGTGCTCAAGACCGCCGAGAAGAACGGCTGGGTGCTGGAGCAGGTCATCGCCCGCAACACCGCCGGACTGCTGTGGTGGAGCCTGGGCGACCACAATCGCGCCGTGCGCGAACTCGACGCGGCCCTGCCCCTGGCCGAGTCCCTGCGCATCCGTAAGGACGAGGTCGCCACCACCTTGAACAACCGCGGACTGGTCGAGCGCGACATGGGGCGCTACCCACAGGCGCTGAAGACCCTTGGCCAGGCGCTGACCATCGATCGCGAGATCCGTTCGCGCTGGGCCATCGCCTACGACCTGCGCAACATCGCCCAGACCTACGTTCGCATGGGCGACCCCAAGAAGGCCCTGCCCCTGCTGGACGAGGCGCTGGGCATCGTCGCCGCCACCGGCAACCGCATCAACCAGACCAAGATCCTGCTGGCCCAGGGCGAGGCGCTGCTTGCGCTTGGCGACAACGACAAGGCCAAGGCCGCCTTCACCCAGGCCGACGTGCTGGCCCGCGACATGGGCCTGCGCGACAGCCAGTGGCGCGCCCTGCACGGACTGGCCCGGCTGGACATCGCCGCAAACCGGCAGGCCGAGGCCAAGGTCCTGCTCACCAAGGCCGTGGACGTCATCGAGGCCATGCGCTCCGAGCTCAAGGTGGACCAGCTCAAGGACGGCTTCATCGCCGACAAGGCCGTGGTCTACGAGGACCTCGTGACGCTCCTGGCCGACATGGGCGAGGTGGCCGAGAGCTTCCGCACCGCCGAACGCTCCCGCGCGCGCAACCTCATCGACCTCTTGGGCAACAAGCGCCGTGCCCCGCAACGCAAGGAGGACCAAGCCCTCTACAACCGCATCGACACTGTGCGCGCCAGCCTGCGCGGACAGGAGTCGCTCCTGGCCAACGCCCAGAACGCCAATGAACGCGAGGTCTACGCCAAGGGCGTCAAGCGCCTGCAGGACGATTACCGCGACATCCTGCTGGAGCTCCAGGCCAACCGCCCGGACATCGCCAGCCTGGTCAGCGTGAACCCGCTCACCCTGGCCGAGGTCCAGAAGATGCTCGAACCGGGCGTGGCGCTTTTGACCTATTACGTCACCCAAAACGAGATCCTCTGCTGGACCGTGGACCACGGCCGCGTGGACCTGACGCGCACGCGCCTGGGCCGCGACAGCCTGGGCAAGATGGTCCTGACATACCGGCGCATGCTCCAGAACCTGGAGCCTGTGGAGGCGCACTCAAAGGAGCTGTACAACCTGCTCCTGGCCCCGGTGCTGCCCAAGCTCTCGGGCGTCAAGGTCCTGGGCATCATCCCCCACGACACCCTGCACACCCTGGCCTTCGCCACGCTGAGCGACGGCCGGTCGGCCCTCATCGACCGCTACCCGCTGTTCCAGCTGCCCTCCGCCAGCGTGTTCAAGTTCACCCTTGAGCGGCGCCGCGCCGAGCGCAACACCAAGGTGCTGGCCGTGGGCAATCCCGACCTGCACGACCAGTCCCTGGAGCTGCCCTTTGCCGAACGCGAGGTCACCTCCCTGGCCTGGAACTACCCGAGCATGACCGCGCTGACCCGTGACAAGGCCACCAAGAGCTGGATCTCCGAGCACATAGCCGAGTTCGGCATCATCCACCTGGCCACCCACGGCGAGTTCGACCCCGTGAACCCGCTGTTCTCGGCGCTCAAGCTCGTCAGCGACAAGAAGGAAAAGGACGGCGACCTGGACGCCGCCGAGATCTTCGACCTCAGGATCACGGCGGACCTCATCGTGCTCTCGGCCTGCCAGACGGGCCTGGGCAAGGTCACCAGCGGCGACGAGGTCCAGGGCATGAACCAGGCCTTCCTCTACGCCGGAACCCACGCGCTGATCTCCAGCCTCTGGCGGGTGAGCGACATCTCCACGGCCATGCTCATGAAGCAGTTCTACCGCGAGTATCAGACCCGGCCCAAGGCCGAGAGCCTGCGCCTGGCCATGCTGCACGTGAAGAACCGCTTCCCGCACCCCGGCTACTGGGGCGCGTTCACCCTGTCTGGCGACTACAAGTAAGGCCGAGGGATAACCATGCTGACCGTGCGCGCGCTGCTCCGCTCCCTGGGCCTGACCTCTGGCCTGGCCTCTAGTCAGACCCTTAGTCTGGCCCTTAGTCTGGCCCTTAGTCTGGCCGCAGCCTGCCTGCTCACGCTGGCCCTGCCTGCCCTTGCCCCGAATGCACAGGCTGCGCAGGCCGCACAAGCAGGCAGGCCAGCCCACAAGACCACACTCTGGATAGCCACGGACAGGACCCCGCTGCGCTCCGAGCGCTCCGGTACAGCGGTGGCGCTCAAGGAGCTGCCGCTGGGCATGCCGGTGCGGCTCCTGCGCTGCGAGGGACCTTGGCTCCTGATCCTTGAACCCGGCGGGGCGCAGGGCTGGGTCTACCAGGGCCACCTGGAGGCCGCGCCGCCAGCCCCTACGGAGATCGACCTCTTCGCTCCGTTGCCGGGCAGCATCGTGCTGGCCGAGGCCGCCGACACCAGCCGGAGCTCGCGCTCGGTTCAGCCAGTACGCAGCAAGGACACCCAATCCCTCTGGACCGTGCTGGAACTGCCCATCGACCGGCAGAACTTGGAGGACTTCCTGCGCGAGGGCGGCATAGGCGAATACGCACGGGTGAGCCCGCAAAGCGGCGGCAGGATGCCCAGGCTGACCGCGCTCAAGGCCGCGACGCCCCCGGGCGGCGAAACCGAACGCCTGCTGGGCCTCAACCTGGCCGTGACCGCGGTACGCCAGGTGGCCAAGCCAGCCTTCGGCATGCAGCTCCAGCGCTACGTCAACCTGGTGGGCCTGAGCGTGGCGCGCTACGCCCCAGGGAATGCCCAGGCCTTCCGCTTCGTGGTGCTGGACAGCCCGGCGCCCCTGGCCTTCAGCCTGCCGGGCGGCTTTGTCATGCTCAGCACAGGACTGCTCAAGACCCTGGACAACGAGGCGCAGTTGGCCTGCGTGCTGGCCCGCGAGTCGGCGCAGGCGTCCCTTGGCCAGGTCTGGGCCAGGGCCAGGAGGGCAAAGTTCTTCCGCACCGGCGGGTCCTTGACCGATGCGCACGTGCAGTCGCCGCTGTTCGCGCAGATGCTGGAGGAGACGCTGGCCCTGGCGCTGCGCCTGGGCCTGGGGCAAGGTCAGGAAGAGGAAAGACGCGCAGACCTGCGCGAGGAATACGAGGCCGACGCCGCGGCTGTCCAGATGGCCTACCGCGCGGGCTATGACCCCTTGCAGCTGGTTGCGGCGATCCGCAACGTGGAACGCACGGCGGAGCAGGCCGAGGCCACGGGCGAGGCCGGAGGCAAGACAGGCCAGAACGTGCTGCGCCCGCCGACGCAGAAGCGCATCGAGCACATCCAGGCGCTGCTGCAGCATCTGCCCTTGCAGGACGGTCTGGCCCTTGGCACGGAGCGCTTCCACGCCAACCGCTGAGACAGCCTCGGCAACAAAAATTCTTCGGGATTACTGGCCGGGACGCTTCGCGATTCCTGGTCGAGACGCTTCGCGTCTTGAATGGCCTTGAGCGCATCGGGTGGGAAGTTTATTCTCGTGGCCGGGCCGGTATCCGGGTCGTCAGTGTCGAGGCTGCGCGCTGTGCCGTCATGGTTGACCACCCTTGCCGGCGCTGGTCTTGATCCTGCCTTGTTCCAGGTTTGCGGCGGTTTTGGCTGCGGCCTCGTCGGCATCCTTACTTGGCGGACTCACTTGGCATCCTTCTTCACATCCTTCGAGGCGTCCTTCGACGCGTCCTGGGACGTGTAGGTCACGCCATCGTCGCGGATGACCATGTTCATGCCCGGCTTGACCCGCTGCTCCTGCAACACCCCGTCGACATAGATCTTGTCGCCCTTGATGACCACACTGTTCCGGCTGGCCGCACCGGTCTTGCCTGTGCCCACGACCACGTTGGTCACGTCTTCCGCAGCCACGGCGCTTGAGGCCGCAACACCGCCAAGGACGCAGGGCAAAGCGGCGAGAACAAGGGCCAAAGCGAATTTGCGGGACATGGGAACCTCCTTTGCGCGTTGACGCGTCACGAGACGCGCACGGCCTCGGTGACCGATTCCACCAGCCTGATCTTGTCCAGCACGCCATAGAGCTGGGCCAAGTCCTTCACCTCAACGGTGAACTCCATCACCGCGTTGCCGTCCACGTTGGACTGGAACGAGCCAGACTGAATGTTCACGTCGTCGCTGGTCAAAATCGCCGTCACCTGCCTCAGCGCGCCCTTGAAGTTGCGGCAGACGATGCGCATCTTGGCCGGATACGGCTTGTCCTCCACGCCCTCCCAGCTCACGGAGATGACGCGGTCCGTCTCAAACCCCTTGATATTTGTGCAGTCCAGGGAATGGATGGTCACCCCGCGCCCGCGCGTGATGTAGCCCACGATGGGCTCGCCCGGCAGGGGGTTGCAGCAGCTGGCGAAGCGGAAAAGCACGTCGTCCACGCCGGAAAGCTTGATGCCCTCGCTCTTCTTGACGGTCTTGGCCGACTTGGCGGCCTCCTCCGACTGGGCCGCGTCGGCGGCCTTGCGCTCGTCGGCCTGCTTCTCGGTGAGCTTCTCGCCGGGGTGGAGCATGGCGTAGAGTTTCTGAAGCACCTTGCGCGGGGTCAGGCGCGCGTAGCCCACCTGGGAGAGCAGCTCGTCCACGCTGGGGAAGGAGAACTCCTCGGCCAGCTTGTGGATCAGGCCGTCCTTCAGGGCCTTGGTGTAGTTCACCCCGAGCTTGCGGCCCTCCTTTTCGAGCATCTCCTTGGCCAGAGCAATGCTGCGGGCGCGCTCCTCGGTGCGGATGTACTGCTTGATGCGCGTCTTGGCCCGCGCGGTCTTGACGAACTTGAGCCAGTCGCGGCTGGGGTTGCGGTGGCTGTCGGTGATGATCTCAACACGGTCGCCATTCTTGAGCGGCGTGCCCAGGGGTACGAGGCGGCCGTTGACCTTGGCCCCGGCGCACTGGTCGCCGACCTTGGAGTGAACGGCGTAGGCGAAGTCCACCGGAGTCGCGCCCTCGGGCAGCTCCTTGATGTCGCCACGCGGTGTGAACACGTAGACCTCGTCCTGAAACAGGTCGATGCGCAAAGACGCCATGAACTCGCGCGGGTCCTGGAGGTCGCGCTGCCAGTCCAGAATCTGCCGCAGCCAGGTGAAGCGCTCGGCGTCACGGTTGCTGCCCTTCTTGCCCTTTTCCTTGTACTGCCAGTGCGCGGCCACGCCGTACTCGGCCACGCGGTTCATCTCCTCGGTGCGGATTTGGATCTCGATACGCTCACCGTCCGGTCCGATGACCGTGGTGTGCACGCTCTGGTACATGTTGGCCTTGGGGATGGATATATAGTCCTTGAAGCGCCCGGTGACCGGCTTCCAGATGGAGTGGATGAGGCCAAGCACGGCGTAGCAGTCCTTCAGGCTGCCCACGATGATGCGAAAGGCGATGAGGTCGAAGATCTGGTCCAGGCCGAGGTTTTGCTGGAGCATCTTGTTGTAGATGCTGTACCGGTGCTTGGTGCGCCCGGCCACGCGCCCCTTGATCTCGTTTGCCTTGAGCATCTCGTTGATGAGGCCCGTGACCTTGTCGATGTAGGCCTGGCCCGAGGTGTGGTGGCTGGCCACGCCCTGGTCGATCTGCTCGAACACGTCGGGCTTCAGATACTTCAGGCACAAATCCTCAAGCTCGCGCTTGGTGCGGTGCAAGCCCAGGCGGTTGGCCAGCGGCGCGTAAATCTCAAGGGTCTCCTGGGAGATCAGGCGCTGCTTCAGCGAGGGCTGGAAGTCCAGCGTGCGCATGTTGTGCAGCCTGTCGGCCAGCTTGACCATGAGCACGCGGATGTCCTCGGCCATGGCCAGGATCATCTTGCGGATGTTCTCGGCCTGGGCCACGGCCTTGGATTCGAACTGCATCTTGCTGATCTTGGTCACGCCGTCGACGATGTCGGCCACTTCCTCACCGAAGAGCTCTTCGATCTCGTCGATGGTGGTGCGGGTGTCCTCCACCGTATCGTGCAAGAGCCCGGCGGTGACGGTGGCCTCGTCGAGCTTCATGTCGGCCAGGATGCTGGCCACGCTCATGGGGTGCGAGAGATACGGCTCACCGGACAGGCGCGTCTGGCCGAGGTGGGCCTGGGCCGTGAAGATGTACGCCTTCTGGATCAGCTCCAGGTCCGGCTTGTCGATGTATGTGGCCACCTTTTCGGTGATCTCGTTGATGCGGATCATTATTGTGTCAGCTCCGGGCCCTTCTCGGCCCCTTTAATCCACCAGCGGATGAAGTTGTAAGAGATGCCGGCAGGTGCGGGCTCGATGCCCTGCACGCGGGCGTTGACCATGGGCAGGGCCATGGGCACGTAGAGGAAGCAATAGGGCTGGTCCTCGTGGAGGATCTCCTGGACGCGGTCGTAGATGGGCTTGCGCTTCTTCTGGTCGAGCAGCCTGCGCCCACGCTCCAAAAGCTCGTCCAGCTCGGGGTTTTTGTAGCCCACGAAGTTCAAGCCCCCGGGCACGGCCTTGGACGAATGCCAGACATCATAGAGGTCCGGGTCCTGGACGATGTTCCAGCCGAGGATGATGGCGTCGAAGCGGCCCTTGTCCACGAACTCCTTGACGAACGCGGCCCACTCCACCGTGCGGATCTCCACCTTGATGCCCAGGGCCGCGAGCCTGCTCTGGACGATGATGGCCGCCTTGATGCGCTGGCTGTTGCCCTGGTTGGTCAGGATGGTGAAGGCGAAAGGCCGTCCGTCCTTGTCCATCAGCGGGCCGTCCGGGGCGCGGCGCGTCCAGCCGGCCTCGGCCAGGAGCTTTTTCGCCAGGGCCGGGTCATACTCGTTGGCCGGAATCTTCGCATCATAGGCCCAGGTGCCGGGCTTGTAGGGACCGCCCGCCGCCTGGCCCAGGCCGGAGAGCACCCCGCGCACAATCTCGTCCTTGTTCAGCGCGTGGTTGATGGCCCGGCGCACCCGCACGTCGGAGAACAGCCGGCTCTTCAGGTTGAAGCCCATGTATGTGTAAGCCGAGGCGACGTACTGGAACTTGCGGTAGTTGGCTGCCCAGCCCTGGTCCTTGGTCTGGTACAGGTACTGCTGGGGCGAGAGGTTAATCTGGTCCAGGTTGCCGCTTTTGAGCTCCATGAACTGGGTGGACTGGTCCGGCACCACGCGCATGACCACCTCGTCGATGAAGGCGCGGCCCTCGAAATAGTCAGGGTTGGCCACCAGCACCAGCCGGTCGCCCGCGGTCCAGCTCTTGAGCATGTAAGGTCCGGCGCCCACGGGCTGGCGGGTGAGCGGGGTCTTCAGCAGATCCTGGCCCTCCAGCAGGTGCCGGGGCAGGATGGAGCTGGCCCAGGTGACCAGGGCTCTGGCAAAGGGCTTGTCGTAGCGCACCTCGAAGGAATATTCGCCCGTGAGCTTGAACTCCTTCACGGCCAGGAAGTCCTCGGCGTAGGCCGTGGGGGTCTTGGGGTCGATCATGAGCCTGTAGGTGAACTCCACGTCGCGCGCGGTCAGCGGCTGCCCGTCGGTCCAGCGGATGCCCTTCTTCAGGGTGAACTTGAGCAGCCGCCCGTCCTCCAGGATCTCGTAGGATTCGGCAGCCAGGGGCACGAGGTTGATGTTCTTGTCGTACTTGAGCAGGCCGACGTAGATGAGGTCGGCGACCTCGTGGGAGGCGGAGTCCGAGGCCAGGGGCGGGATCAGGTTGCTCGGCTCGCCGATGGTGGCCTCCACCAGACGGCCGCCGATCTGCGGCTTGGCGGTGGAGGCGGACTTGGCAGGCGTCTGGACCCCAGACGTGATGCCAGACGGTCCACCAGGCTGGGCAGGCGCGGGGCGCGCGGAAACTGCGGGCGCAGTTTTGCCCTCACCCTGGCCGCAGGCGGCCAGCAACAGCAACCCCGCAACGAGCGCCAGTGTTCGCATTTGAAGCATCATCAATCCTCTTGCCAAATCCCAAAACCTTGCGCATATAATGACCAAAGAATCGCTGTCGAAAACACTATGGCCCAGACCACGTAAAAAGCCAAGCAGCCCTTGCTTTTGCGGCTGCGATTGCTATACTCGCTCATTCGCGTCTGACATGATGGCATACTTGCCGTCTCTTGACGCCTGAAGCCTGCACCGAAGGAGTTTCCTGCTTCATGCCTATAGCCGATGAGAACAGGGTCAGGGAAATCCTCACCCGCTTCGTCCGGGAGACCATCCCTGACTATATTGTGGAGAATTCCACCGCCATTGTCGAGTCCGATGGCGTGCAAAAACTCGACATAAAGCAGCGCGACCAGTACCTGGACGTGGACGGGCAGGTGCAGGGAGACGATTTCCAGATCTACACCTCCGAGCTCGGCCTCAACTTAAGCGACGGCACCATCAACTCCTACTGCAACTGCCCGGACTCCTTCTCCGGCGTCTGCCGCCACGTGGGCGCCACTGCGCTCAAGATGCTCAAGTCGCTCACCAGCGCCAAGAAGACCGATGTGCCCAAGCCGCGCACGGACTGGCGCCAGACCTTCCGCACCTTCTTCTCCACCGAGCTTGAACCCGAGCCGGGCAAGCACTACCTCGTGTTCCGCCTGTTCCCGGAGCCAGGCCGCCTGCAGGTGTCCTTCGCCCGCGCGCGCCAGAACAAGTCGGGCATCTCCACCGTGCAGCAGGACATCACGCTGGAGCAGATCATCAAGAACCCGGACTGGTGCGAGATCTCGCCCGGTCTGCCCAAGGTCGCGGGCATGATCGGCCACTACCTGGACTACCAGGGCCACCGGGTGGAGCTGCCTGCGGGCCTGCATTCCTGGTTTTTCCGGGCCATCAAGAACGAATACTACATCTACCTGCGCGACACCGACCAGCCGGTGCGCATCGAAAGCAAGACCCTGCAGCTCAAGCTCTCGCCGCAGCTTTCCGAGGACGGCCTGGGCTTTGACCTGCTGCTCTCGCGCGAGGACCGCCCGCCGTTCTCCATCCGCAAGGAGGACGAAATCTATTTCTACGGACGGCTGCCGCTCTGGCTTTTCTGGAAGGGCAGTTTCCACCCCGTGCAGACCGGGCTCGACCCGGAGCTCATCCAGGAGATGGTCGAGCAGTCGCCCATTATTCCCCACGCCGACATCTCCGAGTACCTGGACCGCGTGTGGACCAAGATCCCGGTGTCCGACCTCTATGGCCAGGAGGACTTCCTGGAGCGCATGGGTCCCATTTTCCAGCCTGCGGAGTTCAACCCCAAGCTCTTCCTGGACGAGGAAGGCAGCCTGCTCGTGCTCAAGATTCAGTGCATGTACGACACCGACCACGGCGAGGTCTCCCTGCCCGGCCCCAATCCGGACCTGCAGACCGGCAGCTACCGCTACGCCGACAAGAGCTACCTCATCCGCCGCGCCCAGGACGAGGAGGCCGTGCTCTTCGCCGAGCTCCAGCACATGGGCTTCCAGCCCAGGAGCAACCACACCTGGTTCATGGAGCAGGAGGCGGCCATCAACTTCCTGCTGGACTTCTACCCCATGATGGTCGAGGGCTACCGCGTCTACGGCGAACAGAACCTGACTCGTTACAAGGTGCGCCTGAGCAAGCCGGAGATAGTGGCCGAGGTGACGAGCGACGAGGAGAACAAGTGGTTCACCCTCGACCTCACCGTGCAGTACGACGACCAGAAGGTGCCCATCGAGGAGATCTGGAAGGCCTGGGTCCAGAAGAAGCGCTACGTCCAGCTGAAAGACGGCTCCTACACCAGCCTGCCTGAATCCTGGCTGCGCCGCCTGGGCCACAAGCTCAAGGCCCTTGGCTTTGACCCCGAGAAGCCGCCCCAGAAGAAGTTCCAGCAGTTCGAGGCCCCGGTGCTGGACAACCTGCTCGACGACATGCCCGGCGCCAAGACCGATGCCTACTTCGTGAAGCTGCGCGAGAAGATCAGTAACTTCCAGCAGATACGTCAGCTGCCGCCGCCCAGGGGCCTCAACGCCACCCTGCGGCCGTACCAGGTCATGGGCCTGTCGTACCTGAACTTCCTGCGCGACTACGGCTTCGGCGGCATCCTGGCCGACGAGATGGGCCTGGGCAAGACCGTGCAGACCCTGTCCTTCCTGCTCTCGCTCAAGGAGCGCGGGGTCAAGGGGCCGAGCCTCATCGTTGTGCCCACCAGCGTGCTGCCCAACTGGGAGCGCGAGGCCGCGAAATTCGTGCCCGCCATGACGCGGCTGACCATCTACGGCGCCAAGCGCGACGACCTGTTCATCCGCATCAAGGACTCGGACCTGATCATCACCACTTACGCCCTGCTGCGCCGCGACCTGGAGGAGCTGTGCAAGTACAAGTACACCGTGATCATCCTGGACGAGGCCCAGAACATCAAGAATCCCAATACCATCACGGCCCGCTCCGTGCGCAGGCTCGACGCCGAGATGCGCCTGTGCCTGTCGGGCACGCCCATTGAGAACAACCTCTTCGAGCTCTGGAGCCTGTTCGAGTTCCTCATGCCCGGCTTCCTCGGCTCGCAGCACGCCTTCCAGCGCGGCATCGTCAAGCCCATCAAGGACGCCGACGAGGAGACGCTGAACTACCTGCGCTCCCGCGTGAAGCCGTTCATCCTGCGGCGCACCAAGAACGAGGTCGCCAAGGACCTGCCGCCCAAGATCGAGACCACGCACTACTGCGAACTGGCCGACGAGCAGCGCGACCTCTACGGCGCGCTGGCCGCCAGGCTCAAGGCCCAGGTGCTGCGCGACGTGGACGAGAAGGGCCTGGCCAAGAGCCAGATGTCCATCCTCGACGCCCTGCTCAAGCTGCGCCAGATCTGCTGCCACCCGCGCCTGCTCAAGCTGGACATCCCGGGCATCAACACCAACCTGCCCTCGGGCAAGTTCGACGCCTTCAAGGACCTGGTGACCGACATCGTGGAAGGCGGGCACAAGGTGCTGGTGTTCTCGCAGTTCGTGCAGATGCTGCACATCATCCGCTCCTGGCTGCAGATCCGCGAGGTGCCCTTCGCCTACCTCGACGGCTCCAGCAAGGACCGCTTCGAGCAGGTGGACAAGTTCAACGACACCCCGGAGATCCCGATCTTCCTCATCTCGCTCAAGGCTGGCGGCACCGGGCTCAACCTGACGAGCGCGGACTACGTCATTCACTACGACCCGTGGTGGAACCCGGCGGTGGAGAACCAGGCCACGGACCGCACCCACCGCATCGGCCAGAAGCGGCAGGTGTTCGCCTACAAGATGATCTGCCAGAACACGGTGGAGGAGAAGATCTTGAAGCTCCAGGAAATGAAGAAGGACGTGGCCGAGTCCATCATCCCCGGCCAGTCGGCCTTCAAGTCCCTCACGCGGGACGACCTGGAGATGCTCTTCGAGGTCTAGTCGGCCACGGACAGCAATACCATGAACGCCGTCACACGCCCGCTCATCCAGGCCTTCGACCAACTCCAGGCCTATGCCGAGTCCGAGCCCACGCGCCGCCGCGTCGGCAAGGCGCTCATCTTCTACTTCCTGGCGGCGCTCACCCTCATCGAACTGAACAGCCTGGGCTGGCTACCGGAGTACCTGGGCCGGCACATCTCCCTCAACCGCTTCGACGCCGTGACCCAGACCTTCACCCTGGTGCTGGTGCTTGAGGTGGTGGACCTGGTGTTCTCGCTGCCCAAGTCCACGTCCAAATCCGTGGGCAAACAGTTCGAGATACTGGCGCTGATTCTTTTGCGCAACGCCTTCAAAGAGCTGACCAACCTGCCCTTCCCCATCGACATCACCGGGCATTCGGACGTAGTCATCCGCCTGGCCACAAACGGCGGCGGCGCGCTGGCGGTGTTCGTGCTGCTGGGGGCCTACAACCATGCCCAGCGCTGCGCGCCCAAGCACTGGGCGCCGGAGATCCTGGAGAAGTTCATCGCGGCCAAGAAGCTTGTGGCCCTCGTCGTCCTGGGCTCGTTCTTGAGCATGTGGCTGTACTATGGATTCATAATCGTGAGCGGCCAGCCGCGTTTCGACGTGTTCCACGACTTCTACACCGTGCTCATCTTCACGGACATCCTCATCGTGCTCATTGCCCAGCGCTACATGCCGGAATTCCACGCCATCTTCCGAAACTCCGGCTTCGCCCTGTCCACCCTGTTCATCCGCATGGCGCTCACCGCCGACGCCACGCTTTCAGTCATCGTGGGCGTCGGGGCCATGGCCTTCGCCGTGTGCCTGACTTACGCCTCCAACCGCTTCTACTCCATAACCGCCAGGACGTACGAACCGCCATGCCTGCTTCCGGGTTCTCCAAAATAACGAACAGCGCCAAGAAGCGCCTGTATGGCCCGCGCGGTTGCCTTGTCTGCGGCTACACCGCCGCCGAGCAGGAAACCCTGCTGGCCTTGATTGCGCGTTGGAATTTCCTGGACTTGCCCGCGTTGTTCGCCAGCGGCGCAGACATGGACCGCCCGGTGGGCGAGCTCCTGGCAGAGAACGCAGGCTATGGCCTCGGACAGGACAGCCCGCTGCCGCGCGCCATCATCCTCTCCGGCGTGACGGAAAAAGAGCTGAACACATTCATGGCCGCCTGGAAGCACCTCAGCCTGCCGCCGCAGAACTGGGCCACGCTGACGCCCACAAGCGAAGGTTGGGCGCTCATCGACCTGCTGACGGAACTGGATTTGGAGCGCGTGGCGCTGCACGGGAAATAGGGAAAATAGCCTCCGGCGGCCCAGGGGCCTGAGGCCCCTGGGAACCCCCGTTACGCGAATGCCTCCTTCCGTCGCAAAGCCGCCGGAAGGAGGCATTCGCTTTGAGCAGGCCGGGAAGAGAACATCGTTTTCCTGTGCCCACTCTCCAGTCGAAAGGCCGGTTCCGCGCCTGCGCGGAACCGGCCTTTCGACTGGGATGAGGGGGTTCGGGGGGATTCAGTCCCCCCGACCGCCGGAGGCTCTTCTCTACCTCTAAAACGGAACGTCGTCCATGCCGCTGGCTTCGGACGGGAAAGCCGGTCCGAGGTCTTCTTCCTCGTGGAAGGGCGGGTTCTGGCCGCCGCGCTGCTGGCCACCACCCTGCTGTCCGCCCTGGGGACGCGGAGCATAGCCGCCGCCTTCGCTGCCCTGGCCGCCACCCTGTCCGCCGCCTGGGCGGGGTCCAAGGGCCTGCACGCGCTGGGCCACCACCTCGGTGGAATAGCGGTCCTGGCCTTCCTTGTCCTGCCATTTGCGGGTCTGCAAACGGCCTTCCACGAGAATCAGCGAGCCCTTGGCCAGGTACTTGCCGCAGAAGTCGGCCTGCTTGTCGAAGGTGACGATGGTGTGCCAGTCGGTGCGCTCGGTGAACTGGCCGTCCTTGTCGCGGACTCGTTCACTGGTGGCCAGGCGCATGTTGGCGATAGGCAGTCCGGACTGCGCGTAGGAAATCTTCGGGTCCTGTCCCAGGTGCCCAACGAGAATCACTTTGTTCAGGCTGCCAGCCATATGTCGCACTCCTTGCGGGTAATTATGTTCAACGTAAGCAAGATATCAAAGGTCGCTAGTCGCGTCCAGGCTGTTCCTTGAAGAGTTTGGCCTGAGCTTCCAGTTCGTCCAAGGCGTCCTCGATCTCGTCGGTGAGCGCATTGGCGGCGCGGGCGTTCCATTCGCCGAGTTCTGCCTCAAGCCTGGCCTTGGCCGCGGCGGCCTTCTTGATGCCTTCCGGCAGGTCGCGCAGAGCCTCGTCTGGCAGCATGCCGATCTCCAGGCGATCAGCCAGATGGGTGACCAGCTCCAGCACGCCGCGCGATTCCGGCGGCAGGGCCGGGATTTTCACCGCCACCGGGCTGAAAGCTAGGGCCGAGAGCCTGGGCCAGCGGCGCTCCACCTCGGCGGGGTCGAAGGTCGTGGCGGAGACGCGGATTTGCAGTGTGCGGCCCATGCGTTTGCTCCTAGTCCCGCTCTTCCCATTCGCCCTGGACGCGGTTGACCACATCCTGGATGAGACTGAGCTGGCTCTCCGGGCACACGCCGATGAGCGGCTGGCCGCCATCCACGTTGTCGCCCTGTTGGAAATACACGGCATAGATCATGCCTTCCGGTCCGGAATAGGACAGCGGCGTCTCCCGCTTCATGCGCGAGACGATGAACATGTCCAGCCCCTCGCGCACCTTCACCGACTGCTCGCCCCCGGCCTTGATCTTGGCGTCGATCTCCGGGACGAAGTAGTACTTGGCGCGTTCCGGGGCGTGGAAGAGGTGCAGGGCCTTCTTGAGGATGCGCCCGATGACCTCCTCCTTGGAGAGGAAGTGGCGGATGGTGAGCAGGCGTTCCCCGGCCTCGACGAACTTTCCCTCAAGCTCGCTGCGGATGTCCATGACCTGGCCCTTCTGGGTGGCGCAGATGGGCTTCTTGTTCTTCTCGCGGGTGAGGTTGGCCAGAAGCGTGCCCGGCCGTTCAAGCCATTTCCCGGAGGGGCCGCTGACGCGGTCGCCGGGGTTCAGGCCCACGAAATCAATGACCCCGGTGTGCGGCGTCTTTATCTCTATCTCTTCGTAGGGCGAGGCGTTGAGTTCCTCGAGCATTTCCTTGACGTTCAGCAAAGCGTTTCCCCTGGCTGTTTTTTTGATTCAGCGGATTGTTTTTGAATTCTGCGGGCTAGCGGTAGTAAAGGTTCTTGCCGCCCATGGTCAAAAGCGCCTGGTGCAGATTCTTCTTGATGTCGCGCCTGTCCCAGATACCCTGAATGTGCCCGCGCGACAAGGCCGAGAATGCGCGGTGGTACTTGGGGGGCACCTCGACGCCCGTGGTCTCGCGGATGACGCCCGGCCCGGCGAAGCCGATGTTGGAGGAGCGCACCGCAAACTGGTAGGCCGAACAGCCCAGAAAGCTGGCCACTGGTCCGGCGAAAGAATTGGTGTCGTAGAGCACCAGGTACAGCCCGCCGGCCTCGATGTAGCGCCGCACGGCCATGGTCACGCGCGGCATCTGGATGACCCCGCAGGTGCCCTCCTGGATGCGGATGCCCGCCGTGCCATGAGAGTACAGGATGAACGGGGTGCGCTTGAGCATGGCCCGCTCGGCCGCGCGGATGATCTTTTCGCCCTCGGCCGCGCCCACTGTTCCGCCCCGAAACGGGCTCACCAGCACCGCCACCACCGTGGTCACGCCCTCGATGTGCGTCTCGAACGTAATGCAGGAGCTGCCCAGGCCGGTCTGGCGCTTGGCCTGCTCCAGCTTCAGGTCGAAGCCCTCATAGCCCAAGGGGTTGCTGGACTCAAGCTCGCTATTGAACTCGTAGGCCTGGGCAAAGTTGAAGACGTTGTACAGATACCACTGGAATTCCATTGAAAAATGATGCCCACAGTGGGAACAGACTCCGGCGAACTCCCCGAACAGGTCCGGTCCCCACAGGTCCAGGCAGCCGTGCGTGTGGCTGTTCGGGCAGGTCAGAGTGCGGTCCTCACGGCTTTTCGGGCTCACATAGACCCAGGTGTCCTCCAGACGGCAGGCCCCCTCCTCCGGACAGGACAGAAGGGTCAGGCGCTCCAGGGCCTCCGGCGCAACCTCCAGGCGGCGCTGCTGGCCGTCACCCAGCCCCAGAAACTTCCCGAGAGGCCCGCCCACGCCCTGGCGCAGGGCACGCAGCTCGGCTTCAGCAGCCTCCAGCAGGTGCAGCAGGTGCCGCTTGTAGCGGGTCAGAAAGTCGTGGCGCAGGGTGCTGTGGGCGGCCCAAAGCATGCCCTCCAGGCCGGAATAGATGCGCGCGCCAAGGCTGCGGTTGTCACGGCAGGCCGTGCGGCTCATGGCCCGAAACTTCTCGAATCGCCTGTCCACCAGCTTGGTGCGGGCGCCTGTGCCAAGCGACCAGCGCACGAAGATGTCCTGGGGGTCAGCCGCCTTGGCCTGGCGGCGGATGGCCATGCCGCGCAGAGGCCCCAGGCCGTCCACGGAATCCACCACCTCGTCCGTGGCCCGGATGACCTCGCGCCGAAGCTGGCGGAAGAAGTCGTAGTGCTCGGGCCGCGCGCCCAGCGGCGGCTCCTGGATGACGCGGTCGATGAAGCCGAGCTCCAGGTTGTCGGCCGCGGTGATGCGCAGGCGGCTGGCGCAGGCCTCGATGAGTTCAGGGGTGGCCTTGTCCTTGAGGCCGCCCTCAATGGCCGCAGCGCCTTCAGGCGAGATGACCGAATAGTAGCCGTGGGAGAGCATGAGCCGCTTGTCGGCCAGGGCGATGGCCTCGGCCCCGCCACTGCCGCCCTCGGAGAACACGCTGATGATGGGAACCTTCAGACCCGCCATGACGTAAAGGTTCTTGGAGATCTGCTGGGCCGCGCCGGGGTAGTCCTCCACCGGAAAGGCGCCGGGGGTGAATACGTAGGAATGGATGGGGATGTTCTCGATCTCGGCGACGCGCATATAGTAGAGGGCGTTGGCGTTGCCCCAGGGCTTGATGGAGCCGCCGTTTCTGAACTCCTGGCCGTGGCCCTTCTCCTGGCCCAGCACCATCACCGACTGGTGCACGGTCTTCTTGCCCATGCGCCGGGCGATGGTGGCCCGGGCGATGATCATGCCCGGATCAATGCTCCACTCGTCCTGGCCGCCGATCTCGGTGTAGTTGTCGTAGACGTTCTCCAGGATGTCCTTCAGGCAGATGCGCTGCGGGTGGCGCACGATGCGCACGCGGTCCATGGGCGTCAGCTCGCTTTCCAGCTTGCCCTCCAGCAGGACGAAGAGTTCCTCCAGCTTGGCCACCTGCCGGGAGAGCTCGCGCATTCCCAGTTGCGGCGCCTTCTCGAGAAACTCCTCCAGCCGGGTCCGCAGCATGGCCATGGAGGAGTTCTCCCGCTGACCGAAGATGTCCCGGATGTAGGTGAGCCGGGCGGCCAGCTCCTGGGTGCGTTTATCTATGTCCATGCGAAGGTGTCCATGCGATGGTATACATGCGTGCCGCCTAGAAATGCAGAAGGGTCTGGGTGCGGCCAAGGAGGAAGGCCACGTTGGTGCGCAGGGGCTCGTCCCTGGTGTCGGTGCCCTGGAGCACAAGCCCGTTTAAGAAGTCCGCGCCGCGTCTGCAGGCCTCTTCCAGGCTCTCGCCCCAGACGATGCCCAGCGCCAGGTTGGGGTCGAAGTCCATGGGAATTTCGTAAGGCTGGTCGCCAAGGCTCATGCTCGGCACCTGGGTGAACACCTGGAGCCAGGGTTCGCTGCGCCAGCCAAAGGCCTCAATGCGGCCCAGGCAGGGGGTGAAGCGGTCCAGCGGGTCCTCGGCCAGGATGCGGTACTCTATGCCCACGCCCGCGAAGGAGACATCCTGCTGGGTGTAGCCCAAAGGCTCACCCAGGCCCAGACGGATCTGCTCACTGATGACGTCCACGCCGTTCTGGCAGTCTTCTCGGCCGCAAACAGTCCGACCTTTGATGCGGGATGTGATGCCAGAGACGCCGTTTTCCACCTGGATGCGCGTGTTGACCTCCATGAGGAAAGGCTCGCCCCTAGGCGTGACGATCCACTCCCAGGTGCCCACGTTGTCGTAGCCCACCTGGAGCGACATGTTCACGCTGTGCCGGGTGATGGCGTCAAGCACGCCCGCGGCGTCAAAGGCGTAGGTCAGGCTCGACGGGTCGAAGCCGGGGGCCACCTCGATGCGCTTCTGGCGGCCAAGGCTCTGCACGGAGCAGTTGCGCGTGCCCAGGTGCACGGCGTTTTTGCCCCCGCGCTCGGCCACCACCTGCACCTCCAGGTGATTGAAATCAAAGATGCGCTGCTCGATGAGCACGCCCTCGTCGCTCAGGTTGCGCTTGGCGTAGTTGCGGATGCGCCTGTACACGGAGCGGAAGGTGTCGAGGTCATAGACCTCCTCAATGCCCATGCCGCCGCCGCCGGCCGAGGCCTTGACCAGCACGCAGCCCTCGGCGATGCCCTGGTCGTGCTGGAAGGCGAAGATGGTCTGGGCCAGCTCAACGGCCTCCATCTCATCGTAGATGGGCCTGTCCGAGCCGGGGATGGTGGGAACGCCATGGGCGCGGGCGATGCGCTTGGTGTTGATCTTGTCGCCCAGGTCGCGCACCAGGGTCCAGGAGGGGCCGATGAAAATCAGCGGACGCTTGCGCTCCACCACGCGCCGGGCGAAGCGGAAGTCCTCGGCGAAGAACCCGTAGCCAGGATGCACGGCGGTGGCGCCGGACGCATCGGCCACGGCAAGCATTTCGCTTGGGTCCTGGTAGGAGCTGATGCGGAAGAGCCGGTCCGGTCCACCCAGCTCGCGAGCCAGGCGCACATGCCCGGAATGAACGTCGGCAGCGGTGTAGACGCAGACGAAGTCGTGCCCGAGCTTGACGCAGGCACGGATGATCCGCATGGCGATCTCGCCACGGTTGGCTATGAGCAGAGTGTATTGGGCCATTCCCGGTCTCCGGGACTTCCAGCTATTCAGCCGCGCGTTTGGCCTTGCGCAGTTCGATGAGACGTTTTTGGACTTCCAGCACGAGCTTGTCCAGCTTGATCTCCTGGCGGCGATCCATCTCCATGAAATTGCAGCCGATGATGCCACGGTCAAGCACGCGCATGACCTTGGCCCTGAGGTCGCTCAGGAAGAGCTTCTTGCTCAGCAGAAGGTCAAAAGTGAACTCCAGGCCGGAGCTGTAGCCGCGCGGGTTGTCCTCAAAGGCGAAGCCCGTGGCGCTGATGTCGCTCACGGGAAAGTCCAGCGGACCCTTCTTGGTGTTGATGCGAATGTCCAGCCCGGGGACGCGTGTACGATAAGCCTGGCGGAGCTTGTCTTCCTCGTCCACTTTGATGTCGAAGTCCATGCAGCACCTCGTGTGATTCTTGGCATTGCGCCGTAAGGTCAGCGCCCTCTGGGGGCATCCGCCTTAAGGCGCGTCGGGGACACCTTACTTGCCGTAGACTCGTTTTTCCAGCACAAATTCGACCCGGCGGTTCTGGGCGCGATATTCCTCACTGGTATTGGGGAACAGCGGGTTCAGGTCAGCCAGGCCCGTAGAAGTCAGCCGCTTGGGCTCGATGCCCATGGACATCAGCAGGCGCAGCACATTCACCGCGCGCATGGAGGAGACCTCCCAGTTGTCCTTGAAACGCGACCCGGCAGGGGGCGGCTGGTCATCCGTGTAGCCACGGATGTTGATGGTCTGGTCCGAATGCTGGATGAAGAAATCCTTCATTTCCGTGATGATGGCGCGACCCCTGTCGCTGAGATTCACATCGCCCCGGGCGAAGAGCACATCGCCTGGCGCGCGCAGGGTGATGATGCCGTCCTCGAAATTCGCGCCCACCAGCCCCTCCAGACCTTTCTTGGTCTGCAAAAGCTTCACGTCGGAGAAGACCTTCTGCTGGGCCAGCTGGATCTGCCGGTTCATCATCACCTGATCAAGGATGATCCCGGCCTCCTGCTGGCTGATGGTGCTGGTGGCGAGCTTGGTCTCCTTGCCTTGCAGCGCGGCGGTGACGGCCTGCAGGGTGGTGGAGATCTTCTTCTCGTCGGGCACGGACATGGAGTACAAAAGGATGAAGAACACCAGCAGGAGCATGGTCAGGTCGGAGAATGTAGTCAACCACTCCTGGACGTCGCCTTCCTCCTCCTCGATATTATGAGGGATGAGTTCTTCGCTCTCAGCCATTCGCTATCTCCTCTCCCTGGGAGCGAGGAAGGACGAGAGCTTCTCGGACACGAGCAGCGGGTTGTTGTTTTCCAGGATGGACTTGGCGCCCTCGAAGATGACCTCCAGGTGCAGCTCTTCCTGCAAGGTGCGGGTTCGCAGCTTGTTGGCGATGGGCAGGAAGATGACCGTGGCCAGGATGGTGCCGTAGAAGGTGGTGATGATGGCCACGGCCATGGCCGGACCAATGCTCTTGGGGTCGTTCAGATTTGCCAGCATCTGGATAAGGCCGATGAGCGTGCCGATCATCCCGAAGGACGGCGCAAGGCTTCCCAGACGCCTGAAGACCTCCTCGCCAACCTTGTGCCGACGCTTCATGGAGCTGATCTCGATGGACAGGGTGGTGCGGATGAGCGCCGGGTCGGCGTTGTCGGCGATGAGTTGGCAAGCCTTCTTCAGGACCATGTTCTCGGTCTTGATGTTCTCCAGGGCGATCAAGCCCTCGCGGCGGCTGATCTCGGCGATCTTGACCATGGTGCCCACAACCTCGCGCACCTGGACTTTTCTGGAGGAGAAGGCCTTGAACCCGGCGTGAATGGCTTGGCCGACCTCCTCAAATGGAAACGCCACGAAAATGGTGCCGACGGTGCCGCCAACCACGATCATGACACTGGGGAGGTCAAGGAAAATGTTGACGTTGCCGCCCATGAATATGGCGACCATCACCAGCGAAAGACCGGAGAAGAGACCTATGAGGGTTGCGAAATCCATACGCTGTGCCTACCCTGGCTTGTGTTTTCCGGTGCTCCTGGGTTAGTAAGAAACCAGGAGCACAAGCAACACCATGATGGAAAATTCACTCAACGACCTTGAACTTGTTCGGCACTCTGCCCGTTTCATACGCGAAAAGCTATGCAATGTTCAAGCAGGAACCTTGGGTCTCGTGCTCGGATCCGGCCTTGGTGCCGTGCGCGAGCGCATCACCGATTTCACGGACCTGCCCTATGCCGATATTCCCGGCCTCCCGCAGTCCACGGTGGAGGGCCATGGCGGATTCCTGCGCACGGGCCTGCTCGGCGGGACACCGGTCATCGCCCAGTGCGGACGCGTGCACCTCTACGAGGGCTACAGTGCCGCCGAGGCCTGCTTCAGCATCCGCGTCCTCTTTGAGCTCGGCGTGCGCACGCTGCTGCTCACCAACGCCGCCGGGGCGCTGAACCCGCTCTTCTCCGCCGGTACGCTCATGTGCGTCACCGACCACATCAATTTCTCCGGCCAGTCGCCCCTGACCGGGCCCAACATCGATGCCTGGGGCCCGCGCTTCCCGGACATGAGCCAGGTCTGGTGCCCCGGCCTCGTCGACCTGGCCCTGGCCGAGTCCAGGCGGCTTGACCTTGTCCTGGAACGCGGCGTGTACATCCAGGTGGCCGGGCCGAGCCTGGAGACTCCTGCCGAGACAAGAGCTTATCGGCAGCTTGGCGCGGATGCCATAGGGATGAGCACCGCAATCGAGGCCATCGCCGCAGCCCACATGGGCATGCACGTACTGGGCATAAGCTGCCTGACCAACAAGAACCTGCCTGACTGTATGGCCGAGACCAGCCACCAGGAAATCCTGGACATGGCGGGGCGGGCGGCCTCAGACATGGCACGCCTGCTTGAGGCCGTGGCCCGAGCCCTGCCTGGCCAGACTCTTGCATAGTAAGCCGACGTAAAGAATTTTCCGCATTGGTACGATAGGCTCTATGTGAAGCAATATCATCGACAACACCTCAGCCATCCGGGCAAACGAGACATGAGCACATCAAACCGCCTCCGCAGCACCTTTCTGATGGCCTTGCTCCTGCTGATCAGCTGGGCGCTCGCTGGATGCGGCAACACCACCACCTCGTACTACAGCCGCATCAAGCGCACCGTAGTGGACGCCAAGGACGACGTGCTCGGCACCCGGCCCACCACGGCCGAGCTCTTTGCCGAGGACAACACCCCGCTCATCGACATCAACTACGATGCCGCGGACGACATGATGGGCCTGTTCATGCCCGCCATGAACCGGAAGTCTCCCATCTACTACAACCGCTTCGTGAACCGCATCGACCTCGCCGACCCCTCGCCCTTTGGCCGCCTTGTGGCCGAGCAGGTGGCGGCGCGCCTGGCGCTGCGCAGCTTCCTCGTCACCATCGGTCCGGCCAAGGTTCCGCCCACGGTGGTGCCCAAGCCTGTGGAGCATGACCCCCTGCCCGCCTCGCCGGAAGCGCGCGAGGCCGAGTTCAAGCGCACCCAGGACGAATTCAGCCCGGTCAGGCCCTGTGAACTCACCGGCAGCTACCTCATCGCCGACAAGGTGGTCTACATCTCGGCCCAGATCACGGCCATGGACAACGGCCAGGTCATGACCGCCCACAGCTGGACCATACCTGTGAACCGCAACACCCGGGCGCTCTTGCCGCAGCTCAAGCAGACCGGCGGCATGAAGCCCTCGGTGCGCACCCAGCTCAGCGCCAGCCCGCACGACATTGCCAACCCCTCTGGCCAGCGCCAGAACTACATCGAACGCGACCTCGTCCGCTAGCCGTCCGCCAGTTCCCGGCAGGGCCTCGCCGCCCGCTCTTGACGCCGCGCGAAACCTCACCTACCAATTCCGACCACACCATTGAGAGGGAGACGCGCGCATGTCCGCATCCTTGCCCCAGACATTGTTTGATGATTTTTTTCAGACCGAAGCCAGGCTGTTCCTGCTCGCGGGCATCCGCATCGCCCTGTCCGAGGACGGCAAAGACCTGACATCACTCGGTATTTTTGAAGACTCCGACCTTGCCGTGGCGCATATCGTGGCCAAGGAGGAATGCGTGGTGGCGGGCCTGCCGCTCATTGCCCTCATCCTGGAGTTCGCCGGCTGTGAGTTCCAGCACATGCTCAACGTGGACGAGGGCGACCGCGTAAGCCCCGGCACCATGCTGGCGGCCATCCAGGGCCCTGCCGCGCATCTGCTGCGCACCGAGCGCGTCATCTTGAACTACCTGGGGCACCTGTCCGGCATCGCGACCCTCACCGCGCGCTACGTGGCTGCGCTGGCGGGCTCGCGCACCACCCTGCTCGACACCCGCAAGACCTTGCCCGGCCTGCGCTATGCCGAAAAGTACGCCGTGTTGGTTGGCGGCGCCAAAAACCACCGTCTGAATTTGTCCGAGATGCTCATGGTCAAGGACAACCACACCGACCGCGCCGGGGGCATCACGCCCGCCGTGGAAAGGCTGCGCCTGGCCTATCCCGAGAACTGCCCGCCCATCGAGGTGGAATGCCGCACCCTGGCCGAAGTCGACGAAGCGGTGGCCGCCCAGGTTTCGCGCATCATGCTCGACAACATGGACCTGGAACTGCTGCGCCAGGCCCTGGCCCGCATCCCGCAGGGCATAGAGACCGAGGCAAGCGGCAACGTCGATCTATCGAACATCGCCGAGATCGGCGCCGTGGGCCCGGATTTCGTCTCCGTGGGGCGCATCACCCACTCCGCCCCAGCCGCGGACTTGAGCATGCGCATTCAAGCCCTCGAGTAGGCGGGCGCTTGAATAACCGGAGCAAGACGGGTATGCAGCCGGAATAAGGCCTTAAGCGTGAAGCCAGAAGCATAAGGACAGCAGCATGAGCTCACTGAACGAACGCATCGAGACCCTGCGCGCGCGATACGGAAACCGGCTGGCCATCCTGGGTCACCATTACCAGTCCGACGAGGTCATCCGCCACGTCGACTTCCAGGGCGACTCCCTGGAGCTGGCCCGCAAGATCGACACCCTGTCCGCCGAGCATGTGGTCTTCTGCGGGGTCTACTTCATGGCCGAGTCCGCCGTGGCCCTGGCCCGCCCAGGCCAGAAGATCCACATCCCGGATGCCCAGGCCACCTGCCCCATGGCCGAAATGGCTCCGGCCCAGCGCGTGGAGGATGTGCTCACCGCCCTGCGCGACGACGGACGCCTGGTCATCCCGCTGGCCTACGTCAACTCCACCGCCGAGGTGAAGGCCGTGTGCGGCCTCTACGGCGGCAGCGTGTGCACCTCGGCCAACGCCAAGGTCATGCTCGAGTGGGCGCTCCAGCAGGGAGACGCCGTGCTCTTTCTGCCGGACAAGAACCTGGGGCACAATACGGCCAACCAGCTGAACATCGACACCACCGAACGCCTGGAGATCGACATCCGTGACGAGGGCCGCCGCCTGGACCACAAGAAGGCCCAGTACGCGCGGCTGCTCTTGTGGCCCGGCGCCTGCGCCATCCACCACGGGTTCAAGAAGAGCCAGATCCAGGCGCTGCGCCTGGCCAGGCCCGGCGTGCGCGTGGTGGTGCACCCGGAATGCCCGCAGGGCGTCGTGCGCGCGGCGGACGGCGCGGGCTCCACGTCGTATCTCATCAAGTATTGCGCCAACGCTCCGGCCGGGGCCAAGATCGCCGTGGCCACCGAGTGCAACCTGGTGAACCGCCTGGCCGCGCGCCACAAGGCCGAGGGCAAGGAGATCTTCCCGCTCAAGCCCCTGGCCTGTTCGAACATGGCCAAGACCAACGAGGAGCGCCTGCTGGCGCTGCTTGAAAACCTCGACACAGCGACTCCGCTCAGCCTGAGCGATGACGTCACCGAGCATTCCCGCGTGGCTCTGGAGCGCATGCTGCGCATCTGCGCATAAGCCTGCGTCCGAGACCGTCCGCCTTCAAGGAGCCAGGATGATCGACTACCGCCTCAAGTCCGACGTTCTGGTCATCGGCTCCGGCATCGCCGGGTCCGTGGCCGCCCTCACCCTGGCCGAGGCCGGGGCGGACGTGATCCTCTTGACCGCCGGCGAGGACCTCTTCTCCGGCAACACGCGCCTGGCCCAGGGCGGCGTGGTCTTCCATTCCGAGGACGACGACCCCGGCATCCTCGAAAAAGACATCCTGACCGCCGGGTGGGGCCAGAACTACCTGCGCGCCGTGCGCTACCTGGCCCACAAGGGCCCCAAGGTGCTGCAGAAGACCCTCATCGACGCCTACCACGTGCCCTTCGCCCACCGCGACGCCGACTCCTGGTACTTCACCCGCGAGGGCGGGCACAGCGTGGCCCGCATCCTCTACGCCGCTGACCACACCGGCCTGACCATCATGCAGCGGCTGACCAAGGCCGTGGAGGACTCCCCCAACATCCGCGTGCTCACCGGGCGCACGGCCATCGACCTCTTGACCACGCACCACCACGCCACGCACCTGGACTTCAAGTACAGCCTGGCCAACCAGTGCGTCGGGGCCTATGTTTTCAACGAGCAGCTCTCCCAGGTGGAGATCGTTCTGGCCGACTTCACCGTGCTGGCCACGGGCGGGGCCGGGCACATCTACCTGCACACCACCAACTCGCGCGGGTCCATCGGCTCCGGCCTGTCCATGGCCAACCGCGCGGGCGTCAAGCTGCACAACCTGGAATACGTGCAGTTCCACCCCACGGCCTTCTACCAGGGCACAAAACGCTTCGAGCGGCGCTTCCTCATCTCCGAGGCCGTGCGCGGCGAGGGCGCGCGCCTGGTCAACAGCAAGGGAGAGGCTTTCATGTCCCGCTACGACCAGCGTGCCGACCTGGCCCCGCGCGACATCGTCACCCGCGCCATCATGGCCGAAATGCTCGCCACCGACGAGGACTGCGTGTTCCTCGACACCACCCAGGACATGCACCGCGAGGTGGCCGAACGCTTCCCCACCATCTACGCCAAATGCCAGGAACAGGGCATCGACATGCGCACCAGCCCCATCCCCGTGGTGCCTGCGGCGCACTATTTCTGCGGCGGCATACTGGTCGACACGCGCGGGCGCACCACGCTGGAGCGCCTGTACACCGCCGGGGAATGCGCCTGCACGGGTGTGCACGGGGCCAACCGCCTGGCCAGCACCTCGCTTTTGGAGGGCCTGCTCTGGGGCTACAGCGCCGGCCAGGACATCGCCAAGCGCCTGGGCAGCAAGTGGCGCCTGACCAAGAAGCTCGCCGACGCCATCCCAGATTGGCAAAACCCCGGCGACATCCACAACGAGGACCCGGCGCTCATCGCCCAGGACTGGGCGAACATCCGCAACACCATGTGGAACTATGTGGGCATCATCCGCTCCACAGCCCGCCTGCGCCGCGCCTTCGACGACCTGCGCAACCTGTCCAAGAACATGCACGACTTCTACAAGATGACGCCCATCAGCAAGCCCATCATCGACCTCTTCCACGGCTGCCAGACCGCCTACGTGGTCACCCAGGCGGCCATGCGCAACACCAAGAGCCAAGGCTGTCACTACCGGGTGGACTAAAACGCCAAGATCGAATAAAGTCTGATGAATATCCCCTGCGGAGGCCGTCATGACTGTATTGCGCACCTTGCTCCTGCTGGCAGTGCTCACACTGCTCTTTGGCTGCGGCGCTGTGACCAAACGCCCGGACATCGACGAGGGCGAGGTGGCCGCCGAGGCGGGCCGCATGTACGAGATGGTGGTCGGCCGCGACCAGCAGATGGCCAAACGCTTAAACGACCTCTCGACACCCCTGCTCATCAACAACGCCGACCTGTGTGATAAAAAGACCCGCTACGTCGTCGCCATGGCCGCGCGCAACCTGGAGGACTACCGGGGCCGCAAGCGCGACGCCATGGAGTCCGTGTACGAGCTGGACGAGCGCATCCGCGTGACCCTGGTGGGCCGAGAGGGCCCGGCGCACATCGCAGGCATCCGCGAGGGCGACGTCATCCTGGCCGTGAACGACATCGAAACGCCCCGGGGTATGGCTGCGTCCGCCTTCTTCAAGGTGCACGTCACCCCGCTGGTGGAGGCGGGCAAACCCATCAAGTTCAGCCTGCTGCGCAAGGCCGAAAAGATCACCGCACTGGTCCAGCCGGTCATGGCCTGCGACTACCCTGTGCGGCTGGTGCCAAGCAGCGTGGTGAACGCCTTTGCCACCGGAACCTCCATCACCATCAACACGGCCCTGATGAGCGCCTTCCAGAGCGACCAGGAGCTGGGCGTGGTGGTGGCCCATGAACTGGCGCACAACATCATGGGCCATATCGAGAAAAAGCAGCTAGAACTCTGGAAGGACATCTACATCATGCGGGTCCTGAACGGGGCTACCGGCACCAACGCTGGGTCCGTGTACGCGAACTTCTCCTACCTCGACACCAGCGTGGACCATGAGTACGAGGCCGACTACGTGGGCCTGTACCTGGCCGCGCGCGCAGGGCTTGCCTACGAACAGGCGCCGGAGTTCCTGCGCAAACTGGCACTGGACGCCCCGCGCGACATCACCCGCAACACGACGCACCCCAAGTACGCCGCGCGCTACGTGGCGCAGGAGGCGGCCATCGCGGAAATCCACAAGAAGACCGCGCTGGGCCAGCCGCTCATCCCGGAGATGAAGATCGAAAGCGCGGAGAAGAAGCCAACCATGAAGGACGGCTGGGCACCGGTGGCGGTGGGGTTGGGGGCGGGGCAGTAGGATTACAAGCGCGGATCAACACCAAGCCAAAACTCACGCCCCAACGCAAAAAGCCCGCCACGGAATTCCGCAGCGGGCTTTATTGTCAGATCGGGAATCTGTCTAGGCTTCGGCAGTTGCCATCTTGTTGATGGCGGTCTGCAGGCGCGCGATGCAGCGGCCAGCCTTCTTCCAGTGGATGACCTTCTTGGAAGCGGCGCGGTCGAGCACGGAACTGGCGTTTTTCAGCGCAATGGCGGCGGTATCGGCGTTCTTCTCGGCCAGGGCCTGACGCACAGCCTTCACCACGTTCTTGATGCGGGTCTTGACGGCCTTGTTGCGCGCCTGGCGCTTCAAGCTCTGACGGTGTCTCTTCGAGGCGGAAGGATGATTGGCCAACGCTCTTTCTCCTGATTCTTTGTGTTGTTCAGTCCCGACACTGAGTCGAGAGAGGGTGCTTAATCACAGCGCCGCGCGCTTGTCAAGCAGATTTTCCGGTATCACTACACCTGCAGCGCCCCGAAGTCGGCCAGTCGCCCCAGCCGCTCCACCAGCGTATACAGGATATTCAGACGGTTCTGACGCAGGCCCGCGTCCTCGGCCATGACCATGACGTTGTCGAAAAAGGCGTCCACAGCGGGCCGAAGCTCGCCCAGCATGGCGAACAGCCCGGCGAAGTCGTCGGCAGCCCAGAGTTCCTCAAAGCGTCCGGCGCTGGCTTGCAGGCTCTCGGCCAGCACGCGCTCCTGGTCCATCTCCAGGCGCGCCACGTCCACGTTCGCGGACAGCGCCACGCCCGCCTCCGAGCCCTGCTTGCGGATGATGTTCGACGCGCGCTTGAAGGTCAGCACAGCCTGCTCGAAGTCCGGCTGGCGGCTGAAGGTGGTCAGCGCGTCGAAGCGCATCTTCAGCGTGCGGATGTCGTTGAAGCCCGCGCCCAGGGCGGCGTCGGCCACGCGGCTGTCGGCTTCGCCACTGGCGAAGAGCGCGCGCAGGCGCTGGCCGAAGAAGTCCAGCATCTTGGCCTGAGCCTCTGCGGGACTGAGCTTCCACTTGACGTTGTCGTAGCCTGCTTGGGCCCAAACAAGCACCTCGTCGAGCCGCAGGCGCAGGCCGTGCTCCATGATGATGCGGCTGATGCCGAGCGCCGCGCGGCGCAGGGCGTAGGGGTCGGCGGTGCCGGTAGGAATCATGCCCAGTCCGAAACACCCGGCCATGGTGTCGGCCTTGTCGGCGATGGCCAAAAGCGCGCCGGTAAGGGTGGCGGGCACGGGCGAATCCGGCCCTGCGGGTAAGTACTGCTCGGCGATGGCCTGGGCAGTGAGCTCGCTCTCGCCCTTCTTGCGGGCATAGATGCCGCCGATGACGCCCTGCAGGCTGTCGAACTCGTAGACCAGCTCGCTCATGAGGTCGGCCTTGGCCAGACGTCCGGCGCGGGCCATGTCGGCCACCGGGGCCTCGGGCGCGCCGATGGCCTGGGCCAGGCGTGTGCAGAGCTTCTCCAGGCGGCGGGACTTGTCGCCCATGCTGCCCAAGGGCCCGAGGAAGACCACATGATCGAGCTTGGCCAGCCACTCGTCGAGGTCCGTGCCCAGGTCGGCCTCCCAGAAGAAACGGGCGTCCTCCAGGCGGGCCTTCAGCACGCGCTCCCAGCCCTTCTTGACCAGGGCCATGTTCAGCGGCTCGATGTTGAGCGTGGTCAGGAAATACGGCAGCAGGTTGCCGTCAGCACCCTTGATGCCGAAGCTTTTCTGGTGGCTCTGCATGCTGGTCAGCAGCACCTGGGCGGGCAGCTCCAGGTAGAGCCGTGCGAACTCGCCCAGGATGGGCCGGGGAAACTCCACGAGGTTGGCGACCTCAAGCAGCAGACCCTCGTCCCAGACCACGCTGCCGCCAACGCCTGCGGCGATGCGGTCGCCCTCGGCGCGCACCAGGTCCAGGCGCTCGCGGGCATCGAGCACCACGTTGCACTTGTCGCGGATGATGTCGAAATAGTCCGCCGCGCTGTCAACGGTCCAGGGGCCGGGGCCGAGCACCCGGTGGCCGTGGGTGACGCGGCCCGAGGTCAGGCCCGCGATCTCAAGCGGCACCACGTCGGCATCGAGCAGGGCAAGAATCCAGCGCAGGGGGCGGCCAAAGAGAAACTCCAGGCTGCCCCACTTCATGCGCTTGGGAAAGTTCAGCCCCTTCAGGGCAGTCAGGCACAGTCCGGGCAGGATGTCCTGGGTTTTGCCGCCGCCGACCTTCTTCTTCGCGGCCAGGTACTCGCCCTTGGGCGTCTGCTGCACGAAAAGGTCGGACTCTTCCACGCCCTGGGTCTTGGCGAAGCCCTCGCCGGCCTTGGTCAGCTTGCCGTCGGCATAGGCGATGCGCACCGGCGGACCGGACACGATCTCCTCCTCCAGGCGCTGGGCCGGGCCCAGGCCGGACACATGCGCCACGAGCCTGCGCGGCGTGGCATAGGCCCGCACCCCGGCGTGGTCGATGCGCGCCTCAGAAAGCAGGCGCTCGAACAACTCGACAAGTTCCTCGCCCAGGCGCGGCACAAAGCGCGCGGGCATCTCCTCGGTTCCGATCTCAAGAATGAATTCAGACATATTGTGGCGCTCCGACTTGCTTGACTGGCTATTTCGCGGCGAGCATGGGGTGGCCCATGGCCTCGCGCTGGGCGGCGTACAGGGCGGCGATGGCCGAGGCCAAGACGCGCACGCGGCCGATGTAGCCCGTGCGTTCGGTGATGGAGATGGCCCCGCGAGCGTCCAGCAGGTTGAAGGTGTGCGAGCACTTGAGGCAGTAGTCATAGGCGGGCCAGGGCACCCCGGCCTCGACCAGGCGCTTGCACTCTCCCTCGAACTTGTTGAACATATCCAGGAGCAGGGCCGCGTCGGAGAGCTCGAAGTTGTACTTCGACTGCTCCACCTCATTTTGGTGGTACACATGGCCGTAGGTCACCGTGTCGTTCCACATGAGGTCGTAGACAGACTCCTTCTCCTGCAAATACATGGAGATGCGCTCCAGGCCGTAGGTGATCTCCACGCTGGTGGGGAACAGATCGATGCCGCCCACCTGCTGGAAATAGGTGAACTGCGTCACCTCCATGCCGTTGAGCCAGACCTCCCAGCCCAGGCCCCAGGCGCCCAGCGTGGGCGACTCCCAGTCGTCTTCCACGAAGCGGATGTCGTGGGCCGCGGGGTCCACGCCCAGGGCGCCCAGGCTCTCAAGGTAGAGCTCCTGCACGTTGTCCGGCGAGGGCTTGAGGATGACCTGGAACTGGTAGTAATGCTGCAGGCGGTTGGGGTTCTCGCCGTAGCGGCCGTCCGTGGGCCGCCGCGAGGGCTCGACATAGCACACGTTCCAGGGCTCCGGCCCGATGACGCGGAAGAAGGTGGAGGGGTTGAAGGTCCCGGCCCCGCACTCGATGTCAAAAGGCTGGACCAGCACGCAGCCCCGGTCCGTCCAGAAGCGCTGCAAGGTTTGGATCACGTCTTGAAAGTGCATTTATCTCTCCAGAACGACTAGATTTTCCGATACATTCCATGTTCCCAGCGCAGGCCCAGGTGAAAGGCCACAAAGCGGTCTACCACACGGCCAAGCTGCCTGCGCATCTCCGGCTCAAGGGCAAGCCTGGGCCAGTCCGCAGGGCGGCTGGAGCTTATCCACTCCAGTGTGCGCACAGCCCCGATGGACAGCGGCTCGGCTTCGACATCGCAGCAATTTACACACACGAGGCCGCCGCGCTCCACCGAAAAGCCCAGACCCGCGCCAGAGGTGGCCGTCACCTGCGGCTCATGGTCCGAGCAGACATGTTCCCAGGCCGGGCGGCCGCAACGCACGCACAAGGTCAAATCCGGCTTCAGACCCTGCTCAAAGGTCAGCTTGGCCTTGAACAGCAGCGGTAAAAGCTCCGCGCCGACCTCGCTCATCTCAAGGACGCCCAGGGTCTCCAGCAGCAGGTCGAACACCGGCCTCGCACCCTGGGAGCCGATTTGCACGGCCTCCACAAATTTCAGGCAATGCGCCACCAGGCCGAGCTTGCGCGGGTCGGAGCGCAGGCCTGGGAAAGCGTGCAGCAGCGTGCCTTCCTCCAGCACCTTGTAGGTGCCGCGCCGGTTGCTGCCCACCCGGAAGGTGCCCAGCACCAGCTGGTCCAGGCAGCCGCAGAAGCGCCGGGTGCTCCGGCTGCCCCCAAAGGCGAAGGCCGTGACCACGCCACGGCCCGCGAAAAACAGCCGAAGCCAGATGTCCGACTCCCGAAACCGGCCCACCTTGAGCACCAGGGCCTTCTCGGTGAACTCCACGTCCGCTCCCTTGGCAGGCTAGCGCGCGCCAAACTCCACGGTCTCGATACTGCCGCGTTTGCCCTCGTAGGGGTAATCCTGGCCATTCAGGCGGAAGCTCACGCCACCGGCATTGCCCAGGCGCACACGCACCCGGCTGGAGAACTCCACCCGGTGCGTCTCGCCGTTGCGCAGCGTGAAACTCCTGGCCTGCTGTCCGTCGCTGACATTGATCCAGCAGACCTCGTCAGGCTTGGCGGTGATGACAAGCTGCTGCATGCCGGGGGTGCGCATCTCAGCCACAGGCGCCGCGCGCGACACCTCGATGGCCGAGGCGGGTACGCTCTGCTTGGCCGAGACAGATGCCGTGGCAGATGCCGGGGCAGAGGCCGAAACAGTGGCTGACGGATTGAGAACAGCCATGCCTGGATCGCGCGGCGGAAGCTTCGCGGGGGTCGCCGCAGGCACATCTGCATGGCCCGGCTCGGCCGATGGGGTGACCTCCGTAGAGGCGTTGTCCAGGGCCTCGGAGGCGTTGTCCGGGGTTGTGGCATTCTGGTCGACGGCCACGGGCTGGGCCACCGCAGCCGCAGGCGGCGGCGGGACCTCGGGGGGCGTTTCCTGGTAGCGAACAAGCAGCCAGACCAGAACCCCGAGGAGCAGGACAATGGCGATGATGGAACGCATGGTCCCCGACGTCTTGGGTTTGGCCGGGGTGAGCGGTACGGTGGAGAAGCGCGGACGGTTCCCTCGCTCCGGCTCGGGCTCTCCCTGTGGCTCCGGCGGAGCCGGCTGGTGAGCAGGCGCGGGCGCGGGCGATGCCGTTTCCGTGACGCTGGCTGCAACTGCGCCGTCGCCGAAAGGCGTGGCAAAGGGCGCGGTGACGGCGGGCTCCACTGGCGCTGCGGCAGGGGTCTGCGGCAGGTAGCGGCCAGTCTCGGTATCGTACTGCGAGTCCACCATCTGGGCCAGCTCATCGGCGTCCAATCCAACCATCTTGGCGATATTGCGCACGTAACCCTTGAGATACACGGGGTGCGGCAGGGCCTTCAGCTGACCCTCCTCGAGGGCCGTCAGGTTGCGGCGGCTGATCTTGGTCGCATCCATCACATCACGGATGGATACACCACACCGCTCACGTTCCCTCTTCAAGAGGGCTCCGACTTCCAACAAATTCATGGCATTGCCCCGTATACGCCGAGCTGGGCTACAAGTTCCTGTATTCTAAGACTGCTTTTTCCCGGAGTTTCCCCAGGTATTCTTGGAAGACCTTCTCGAACTTGCCGTTGTGCAAGGAGTTGTAGATCTGCTCGCGGACGGCCTCCAGAGGCATCTGCTCGCCTTCCTGGATGCTGACAACCTGAAGCAGACCCTCAAGGTTCTGAATATGCACCGGATTGGCGATCTGTCCGGGCTTGAGCCCACGCAAGGCCTCGCTCCACTCCGGGGCCAAATCCTTCCAGGCGATGCTGCCGATGTCGCCGCCCTGCTGGGCGCCAGGCCCCTGGGAGTACTTTGCCGCAGCCTCGGTAAAGGTCATCTGACCGGACTCGATCTTCGCCTTGAGTTCCGGGGCCGAAACCGCCGCAGGCACGAGGATGAGTGCAAGCTGGACCGTGCTGTCCTTGGAGAATTCAGCCTTCCGGTTGTTGTACTCCTGCTCGACCTCGGTGTCCGTGACCACGACCTTGTTGGTGACCACGCCGCCGATGAGTCGGTGCTTGATCAGGTCACGCTTCATGTTGCGCTTGAACTCGTCCATGCTCATGTGCTGCTTATCCAGCTGCTTCAGGAAGTTTTCTTCGCTAAGCTCACGCTTCTCGCGGAAAACCTTGGTCTGCTCCGCGACCTCCACATCCGTCACCTTGAGCTTGTAACGCTCGGCGTCATCAAGGATGAGCATGTCGTCGATGATCCGGTCCAACGTCTGGCGCCGGACCTGCTCAACCTGCCGCTGTTCGTCCGGTGAAAGAACCCGGCCGCGGATCTGCTCGTAAACCGGCTGCATCTGCTGCTCAAGCTCATACCGGGTGATGATCTTGCCATTGACCGTGGCGACAATGCCGTCGAGCACGACGTCAGCAGCCTGGGCGGGGCTGGTGAGCAAAAGCAGCGACAGCAGCGCCAAAGCGAGAAAGGCCGGAGCGAGAAGGGCCGAAGCGGACAAGTCCGCCCCAGGCGCAGCCTGGCCGGGCACAATGGATTTCCCTGGGAACCTTGATGCGGACATACCTCTCCTCGAAAAAGTCTCAAGCTGTTCCAAGTGCCCGCCACTGCGGCTGGCTCGCCTCAAGCAATGGACCCTACCCGGTCTCGTTGCCGCTTGCAACGCCCTCGGGCCGGTCCGCCTTGTCGGCTGGCTGGCCGGCCTCGGCCGGGGGCGCCTCGGGCGGCAGGTCCTCGTCATCCTCCTTGTGCAGCAGGCGCTGGCTCACAAGGATGGACGAGCTGCCCACAGCCTTGGACAGCCAGGCTTCGAAGGCCTGCTGCAGACGCGCGTCCACAAGGGCCGCCTCCACCTGGGTGTAGGCCTGGGTGATGTCCAGGGTTTCGGCAGGCAGCCGCTCGAGGAGCAGGAGGCCTTCAAACATGTCACGCCCGGCGGAAACAAGCGAACTCTTGCCCGGCTGGAGATGTTGCAGAGCGTCCGCCCAGGTGGAGCTGAGCAGGGCCTTGGGCATGGTGACCTCACGCGCCTGGATGCCCGGAAACACCTCGGTCACGGCCTTGATGCTCTTGTGCTGGGTGTAATGGTCCAGGGCCTTGGTCACCGCATCGCGCCCTGCCCCGTGGACGACCACCAGACGCACCCTCTCGGGCAGGCGAAAACTATCCAAATGTTCGTGGTAGTAGGCTTCAACCTCCCGGTAATCCAGGTGGATCTGCGGCCGGAGCACCAGGCGCTGGAATTTCTCCGCGCCGCAGGAATAGCGCAAATGCTTGCGCCACATGGGCAGGTCGACGAACTCCTCGGCCAGCATCTTCTCGAAGGTGTCGTCAGGATAGTCGGCGCGGACCAGGGCCTCGGCATCTGCCAGCTCCTTGTCGCTCACTTCCTGGCCGCGCTTTTCCAGCTCCTGGCTCACCAGCTCCAGGGCAATCAGCCCGCCGAGAATCTTGCCATAGGATTCGCGCAACGCGCCTACAGTGGGCAAGGCGCCGGAAAAGGCGTCAAAGTGCTGCAAGTCATACTGAAATTCGAGCATCTCCAACGGTATGGGCCGACCGTTGACCCTGGCCACCACGCCGACGTCTTCTTTGGCCTTGCCGCAGCCGGCCAGAAGCGCCGGGAGCGACAAAAGCGCAAGAAGCGCCAGCAGAAGCAGCGCGCCGCGCGTGCGGATGTGTGTCGGCATCAGGCACCAGCCTTGTCCGGCGTGCTTGCGCCGCCGATTGTAAGCGTCTCCATTTCCTTGCGCAAATACTCCAACCCGCCGCCTACGTCCAGGCCCGTCGGGTAGCGCAACTCGATCTTGGAGGGCGGCAACAGGCGAGCCTGACGCGATTTCTCGCCAACCCAGGCCACCAGCGTCTCCGGCGACACGGCCCCGGTCTCCTGCCCCCAGTGCAACACGGCCCGGCCCGGCGAAAGCTCTGCCCGCAGCACTTGCAGCCGCGCCAGCACGGCCTTGACCTCCAGCACGGCCAGGAAGTTCTTGGCCGCCTCGGGCATGGGGCCGAAACGGTCGCGCATCTCCGCCGCCAGCTCCACCAGGAGCTGCTGGCCGCGCGCGCTGGACAGAGCCTTGTAATAGCGCAGGCGCTCCTTGGAGTCGGAAACATAGTCCGCCGGGATGTGCGCCTCGAACACGAACTGCAGCTCCGGGCTGGTCTCCTGGGTCAGCGGGCCGCCGCGGATGCGCCGCACCTCCTCCTCCAGCATCTCCAGGAACAGGTCCAGGCCCACGCGTGCGATCTGGCCGCTTTGCACCTCGCCCAGGATGTTCCCGGCCCCGCGCAGGCGCAGGTCTTCCATGGCCACCTGGAAGCCAGCGCCCAGGTAGTCCAGCTCCAGGATGATGCGCAGGCGGCGCTTGCTGATCTCCGGCAGGCGGTCCAGGCTGGGCACCACGAAATAGGCATAGGCCTGGCGGTCGCTTCGGCCCACGCGGCCGCGCAGTTGGTACAGCTGGCCCAGGCCGAACATCTGCGCCTGGTCCACGATGAGCGTGTTGGCGTTGGGGAAGTCCAGGCCGGATTCGACGATGGCCGTGCAGACCAGCACGTCGAGCTCCTTGTGCCAGAAGCCGTGCATGGCGTCCTCAAGGGCGCGCTCGTTCATCTGGCCATGGGCCATGCCCACGCGTGCGCCGGGCGCCAGCTTGCGCACGTATTCCGTCACCTGCTCCAGGCCCTCCACGCGGTTGTAAACCCAGAACACCTGTCCGCCGCGCTCCAGCTCCCGCGCCAGGACAGTGCCGAGCAGCTCGTCCTCGCGTTCCACAAGAGCCGTTTCCACGGGCTTGCGGTCCTCGGGCGCAGTCTCGATGACCGACAGCCCGCGCAGACCGGACAGCGAGAGCTGCAAGGTGCGCGGGATGGGCGTGGCGGTAAGCGTCAGAACGTCGATGTTCTTGCGCAGAAGCTTGAGCTTTTCCTTGTGCTTGACGCCGAAACGCTGCTCCTCGTCCAGGATCAGCAGGCCCAGGTTGGGCAGGTCCACGTCTTTTGAAATCAGGCGGTGGGTGCCGATGAGGATGTCCACCTCGCCCCGGGCAGCGGCCTGGACCACCAGCTTTTGGCGAGCCGGGGGCACGAAGCGGCTGAGCATGCCCACACGTATGGGAAAGCCCTCCATGCGCCTGGTGAAGGTCTGGTAGTGCTGCTCGGCCAGCACCGTCGTGGGGCACAAGAGGGCCACCTGGCGACCATCGGTGACGGCGCGAAAGGCCGCGCGCAGGGCCACCTCGGTCTTGCCGAAGCCCACGTCGCCGCAGACCAGCCGGTCCATGGGCTCGCTTCCGGCCATGTCCTCGAAGACATCGTTGATGGCCTTGGCCTGGTCCGGGGTCTCCTCAAAACCGAAGGTGGCCTCGAACTCGCGGTACATCTCGTCCGGCGGGCCGTAGGAATAGCCCTTGGCCACGCGGCGGAAGGCGTACATCTCCACGAGATCCTGGGCGATCTTCTCGATGGCCTTGCGCGCCCGCTCGGTGCTCTTGGCCCACTGGCTGCCGCCCAGGCGGTCCAGGCGCGGATCGAGCCCCTCAGGCCCCTTGAAGCGCTGCACCAGGTTCAGGCGGTCCACGGGCAGGTACAGCTTGTCCTCGCCGTCGAAGAACAGCAGCAAGTAGTCGTTGGCCACGTCGCCGACCTTGAGGTGGTGCAGGCCGCCGAAACGCGAGACCCCGTACTCCCGGTGCACCAGCAGGTCGTCCACGCCCAGGTCGTCATGACGGGAGAGACCCTCGAAGGCCTTCTTGCGGTCAGCGCGCACCTGTGGCGCGGCCTCGGGCTGGAGGATGTCCTCGGGCAGAATGGAAAGATTGCAGAAGGTCAGCTCCATGCCCGCCTTGAGCGGCGAAAGCAGGGCCACCACGCCGCGCTTGCCCGGAGCGTAGTCGGTGCCGACGCTCAGGCCCTCCTGCTCGGCCAGGCCGAGAAATTTGCGGCGCGAGCGCTCGGTGTGAAAGCTCAAGAGCACCTGCGCGCCCGAGGAGCTCCACTCCTTCAGGGCCGTGGTCAGGGCGGTCCAGGGGCGGCGTGCGCTGTCCGGCCGCCAGAAGAGATCCCGGAAGCTCTGGAAGCTCTTTTCCGGCAGGTCCACGCCATGCTTCTCCTGGCCCATGACCAGGTCCTCGAAGACCACCTGTCGCTTGCCCTGCCAGGTCTTGCGGGCAGATTCCTCGGGCCAGCAAAGGGCGTGCAGCGGCCAGCGCCAGCCGGTCTCGGCGGCCTCGCGCTCCAAAAACGAGCGCCAGCCCGCGTGCTGGTCGCTCAGGCGATTGCGCAGCTCCGGGGCCGAGCCCAGCAGATAGACGGCCTCCTGTGGCAGGAAGTCCTCCAGACTCGCGGCTTCAGGGTAGAACAGACCCGGCCAGAGGAAGGAATCGGAGCGCTCCAGACGGTCGCCCAGCTCCTGTTCCAGGGCCAGGGCCATCTCCCCGCTCACGCGCAGGCGGCGCCAATGCTCCATGGCCTGGCCCAGGGAATGCGAATCCAGGACGCCGGGCGACACGGGCAAAAGCGTCAACTCTGTTAGGTCAGTGCGTGAGCGCTGGGTGGCCGGGTCAAACAGGCGGATCTCATCCAGGGTATCGCCAAAAAATTCCAGGCGTAGAGGCAGGTGGTAGCCAGCGGCGAAGATGTCCACGATGTCGCCGCGCACGGCAATCTCGCCCACGGCGGTGACAACGGGGCGGCGCACGTACCCCCAGGACACGGCCTGCTCCAGCAGCATCTCCGGCGAGAGCTCCTCGCCCTTGGTCAGACTCAGGCTGCTCTTTTCGACAACCTCCACCGACGGCCAGCGGGGCAGCAGGTTGTCCACGGTCAACAGCACGATGCGCGGCTTGCGGGCAAAGCACAGCCCATGCAGGGCCGCCCAGCGCCCGGCCCAATCCTCGGCCGTGGGCTTGCGCGGCAGGTGTTGCGCCAAGGTCAGCACAGGGCGCTCCCAGGCCGGGAGGAACTCGTTCTGCGGCCCGGCAAGAAGCGTCAACAGCGCCTCCAGCTCGCGATACTCCCGCGCGCCAGCGGCCACCAGGACGACCTCCTGTCCGGAGGCACGCAGCGAATGGGCCAGGAGGGCCTGCGTGCCGGGGCCGCTCTTGAAGACGCGCAGCGCGCCGCCACGGCCCTGGAAAAACTCGTTCAACTCCTGGGGAAACTGCACGGCAAAAACTCCAGCGCGCGGCGCCACAAATCATGGCGTCGCGTCATGCGGTTATAAAAGAAAGGCCGCCTCTTCGCCGGGAAAGCGAAAAGGCGGCCGAAAGTCTCCGCTAGGCAGATCGTCTAGGCGACAGCACCCAAGGCCGCATGATCCTCATTACTCAAGAGCTTGTTCAGATCGAGCAGGATGAGCAGGCGGTCTTCGAGCTTCCCGACGCCGCTGATATACTCGGAATCCAGGCCGGACACAACAGGCGGAGGCGGCTCCACCGTGTTGGCGGGAATTCGCAGCACCTCGGACACGGAATCGACCACGAAGCCAACAACCATGCTGCTGATTTCAATGACGATAATGCGGGTGTGCTTGTCGTGGGCGCGGTCGGCCAGCTTGAACCTGCGGCGCAGGTCGATGATGGGGATGACCTTACCGCGGAGGTTGATCACGCCCTCGACGAATTCCGGCGCGCGCGGAACGCGGGTGATCTCCATGGTGCGGATGATTTCCTGCACCTTGAGGATGTCCACGCCGAACTCTTCATCGCCGATGCTGAAGGTAACCAGCTGAATGAGAGCGTCATCCTGGCGTCTTGTGTTTTCTTCCATTTCCGGCTCCTTGTTGACCGCCAGGGTTCAGGCGGACGATAATCAACGCTTATGCCTGGGCTTTGATTACAAGATTATATTGCATCTTCAGGTCGATTTGTCAATGACATTCATGCAATGAATAGCAAAGCAAGGCACCCTCGACCACCAGTTTGACTGACAGCCCGGAAAGGGCTATCCATTCCTCGCTGCATCGAACAGAAACAGATAAAACTTTACCCCCAAGGAAGCGCTCCGCATGGGCCAATTCGCCAACGATGACGACACCCTCTCCCTGGAAGAGCAGATCAAGTCCCTGGGGGACGACGAGCTCCTCGACTTCTGGGAGGAGACCCAGCACCTGTTGAAGCTCCTGAACTCCGGCGAGCCGGTGTCCGAGGAGCAGGTGCACCCCGAGTACGAACGCCTCATCCTGCAGGAGCTGCAAGTGCGCTCCGGCCGGGGCGAACTGCGCTAACCCCCGCTCCCTCGCTCTCCAAAGTTTCCTTAATGACGCGCCCGAGACGACCCGCAGCGCGCCTTCTCCCATGCTCCGCGCCTCGCTGGAACGCCAGGAATCTGGCTGACAAGCGCGGTTTCTGAGGTGACGGCCTTGCACAGGGCTGTTTCAGCACAACAAATGTCTCCGAGGCAAATCTGGCGGCAAGAAAAAAGGCCAACCCCGCGAAGGGTCGGCCTTTGATCGTTCTTGGAGCGGGAAACGAGATTTGAACTCGCGACTTCAACCTTGGCAAGGTTGCACTCTACCGCTGAGTTATTCCCGCTCGTCTATATGAACCCGGCGTTCCGGGAAGGGAAAATGGGGCCGCCGCATGCGGCGGCCCCGAGAAAGATCATGGAGCGGGAAACGAGATTTGAACTCGCGACTTCAACCTTGGCAAGGTTGCACTCT
>JAHIUD010000081.1 GCA_018817515.1 Pseudomonadota bacterium | reverse complement strand
CGGCGCGGACTCAGGTCCTTGCGGCAGATCCCGCCCCCCCGGTTGCAGGCCCAGCAGCCATGGGCGCAGGAGGCGTTTGCGCGCAGCACCAGGTGCCCCGGCTGGTACGGGCCGGTGTCCCACGGGTTCACGTTGCCCACGGACAGGTTCAGGGTCTTGAGCCCGGTCCAGGCGGCCACGTGCATGGGCCCGGTATCCGGGGTGATCAAAAGGCTCAGGGTGCGGCCTGCGGACACCAGCTCGGCCAGGCTGAGCTTGCCCACAAGGTTCAGGGCCGGGTGGTCGAACAGAGCGCGGATCTCCTGCGCCACGGGCACGTCGTCCGGGCCGCCCAGCAGCACGGGCCGCAGGCCACGGTCCAAAAGCTCGCGCACAAGCCCGGCGTAGAAGGCCGCGTCCGGGCGCTTTGCCGGGTCGCTGGCCCCCACGAACACGCCCACGCTCTTGGCGTCCGGGCCCTGGGGCTCGCGCGGCGGGCCATAGCGCGTCTGCCGCAACATCGGCAAGGGCACCACGTCCAGGGCGTTCAGATCGGCCCAGTGGAAGCGGTTGTGCCGGTTGTTCTGCACCAGGCTGGTGCGGAAGAGCTGCCAGGCCCCGTGCACCCGCAGCGCGCCGTCCGGCCCGCGCACGGGCCCCAGCTTCTCGTCTGCGGAAAGCTCCCCGGCCAGCCGGGCCGCGTCCTCGCGGATGCTCAGGTTGATGATCAGGCTGTAGACCCTGCCGTGCAGCGCTCCGGAGGTCGCCTCGGGCCAGGAGATATAGGCGGCTGGCGGGCTCACGGGCAATAGCGGGGTGAAGAAGCGCTCCTCGGCCACCACGTGGATCTGCCGGGCCGGGAAGCTGCGCTTGAGCCAGAGCAGCAGCGGAAAGGTCAGCACCAGATCGCCCATGCGCTGCATCTGCAACACCAGCATCGGTCCGTTGGAAATGGCCACGGCTAGCGCACCCGTCCGGGGAAGGACTGCTGGATGACCGCCATGAGCGCACTCAGGCGGTGCTCGTAGGTGTGCTCGGCCAGCACCCGTTCGCGCCCGGCCTTGACCACGCGCGCCCGGCCCTTGGGGTCGGCCAGGAAGCGCTTGAGCAGCCCGGGGATCTCGCCGGGGCTGCGGTACAGCGCGATCTCGACATCGGGCTCAAAGAGGCGCTCGATCTGCCTGCGGTGGTCCGTGAGCAGAAAGGCCCCGGCCGCGGGCACGTCGAACACGCGCTGGTTCACCGCGCCCTTCATCTGCAGGCTGGTGCAGTTGAAGTTCACCGCGCTGGCCGGGTAGAAGCCCGGCAGCTCGTCGTAATAGCTCAGTTCCTTGTGCAGCCGGTGGCTTTTGGACCCGGCCAGGAGCTGGTTCCAGCCGCTGTCCCCGGCGATGAGCGGGCCGAAGGGCAGGGTCTGGGCCACGCAGCCCAGGCGGTACTCCAGGGTGGAGTGCCAGACCAGGGCGGTTGAATAGGCCACGCGCCGCAAAAGCGGCAGCGCCTCCAGCTCCGCCACCAGGTCCGGGCGCCGGGCGGCCAGAAAGGCGGTCACCGAGCGCTCGCCCGACTGACCGAAGGACCGGGCCAGGTCCACGAAGGCCGCGAGCAGCGCGGGGCTGGGCGCTGCGGCGTTGAGCCTGCTGGCGGTCTTGGCGACCATGGAGTTGCCCACGAAGGAGACGCGCGCGCGCCACTCGGGCCGCCCTTCCCGCCCGGGGCGAAAGCGCTCCGGGTCCGCGCCCAGGGGCAGCCAGAAGACGTTCTTGAAGCCGTAGCCGCGCACGGCCTCCAGACTGTCCGCGTCCCAGGTCAGGATGAGCGTGTTCTCCGGGTCGGGTGCTGGATATAGCGGCAGGATGAACTCCGGGTTGTCCACGAACCAGGACACCAGCGGCAACTTGAGCTCCCCGGCCAGGGCGTAGAGCACGCCCTCGTGGTCCACGCCCAGGTGGTTCACGGTGACGATGGCGTCGGGCTTGAAGTCCGCCACGGTCTCGCGGATGGTGCTGATGAAGTGGTCGCGGTCCACGCTGCGCGAGGCGAAGTCCAGGAGCAGGTGGGGCACGTCCAGGCGTTGGCAGGCGGCCTTGAGCTCGCCCAATAGGAAATAGGCGCTTGTCAGCAGGAGCAGGCGCGGGGCGCGGCCCCGGTGGCGCAAAGCTAGGGCATCCATGAGGCGGAACCCTAGCCGGGTAACGGGGCGGTGTAAAGCAGGCGGACGCGCCGCGCAGCGCCTCGCGTGATGGAAAAGGGATATTTCACCGGGTCTGCGCCAGCCCTCAGACCGGTGGGAGGTCTCCGGCCATGTGCAGGGCGTTGCCGCCTGCGCGCTTGGCCACGTACATGGCGGCGTCGGCCCGGCCGAGCAGGCTGTCCTGGTCGTCGCCGTGCTCCGGGAAGCAGGCCAGGCCCACCGAGGCCCCCAGGAACATCTTCCCGCCGGCCGCAGCAGGCTCATACAAGGCCTCCAGCACCTTCTCGGCCACGGCCTGGGCGTCCCTCGGCCCGGCCACGTCCGGCAGCAGCAGCACGAACTCGTCGCCGCCCAGGCGGGCCACGGTGTCGGACCCGCGCACGCAGGCCTTGAGCCGCAGCGCCGTCTCCATCAACACCCGGTCGCCGTGGGCGTGGCCGTAGGTGTCGTTCAACTCCTTGAAGCGGTCCAGGTCGACGTACACCAGGCCCACGCCGGTGTTGTTGCGCCGGGCGCGGCGCAGGGCCTGCTCCAGGCGGTCGCCGAAGAGCTGGCGGTTGGGCAGCCCGGTGAGCGAGTCGTGCAGGGCCATGTGCCGCACGCGCTCCTCGCTGGCCTTGAGCGCGCTGACGTCCTGGGCGTTTATGACCACATGGCCGCCGGGCATGCGCGAGACCCGCATGCGGCACCAGCTCTGCCCGCCATGGCGGTGCTGGAAGGGGAACACGCGCTCGGGCGGGTTCTCCTGCGTCATGTCGTTCATCAGGTTGACCACAAAGCTCTGGCGGGCCTCCGGGGTGGTGAAGATGCGGTCGGCCAGGGCCGCCAGGGAGGGCACCTCGTGCACGGAGTAGCCGAACAGGCGCTGCATGCCGGGATTGTCGTAGACCAGGGTGCCGTTTCTGTCGGCCAGGGCGATGCCGTCAAACGAGCTTTGCAGGATGGCCCCGCGCTCGCGGCCCTCCCGCTCCAGCCGCGAGTAAAGGTCGGTAAGTTCGACGGTCATGGCGTTGAAGGCCTTGGCCAGGTTGCCCAGCTCGTCCTTGGTCATGACCTGCGCCCGCGCGGCCAGGTCGCCCCCGGCCACGGCCGTGGCGGCCTGGGTGACGGACAGGATGGGCCGGGCCACGCGCCGCGAGAGCACATACACCCCCAGCCCCAGCAGGGTGGCCACGGCCAGCCCCACCAGCACCGTGACCAGGGCCAGCCGCCCGGCGGAGGCAAAGGCCTCGGCCTGGGACATCTCGGCCAGCAGCGCCATCTGGTAGGGGGCCAGCCAGCGGTACACGCCCACCACAGGCACACCGGCGTCGTTCAAGTACAGCCCCTGCCCGCTGCCGCCCGCCAGGGCGCGCTGGATGCCCTCGGTGTGGGCCTGGCGGCCCATGGCCGCCTGCCCCTTGCGGCCCGAGACCACCAGGATGTTCGAGGAATCCACCAGAAAGGTCTCGCCCGTGTCGCCCAGACCCGCGCGGGAGCGGATGATCTGGTCGATGCGCTCCAGTCCGAGGTGCACGGCCAGCACCGCCAGGAGCTGGCCCGAGCCGTCCTTCACGGGCATGCTCACTGTGATGATGGGCCGCAGGGATTCCGGCGAGGGATACACGCTCTGCACCGTCGGCCCCATGCGGCCCTGGGTGTAGAAATTGTAGCTGGCCCGGTAGCCGCCCACGCTGGAGGCCTCCGTGGACAGCAGCACGCGCCCGCCCGAGGGGGCCAGCACGAGCACCTCGCGCACGTCCGGCTGGGCGGCCATGTAGTCCTTGAAGCGCTGCAGCAGGCGCTTCCGCTCAGGCTCCGTCAAGGCGGGCTGGGCCGAAAGCTCGCTGGCCACGGCGGCCCCCACGAACTGCAGGTCGCGCAGGCGCTCCTCCACCCACAGGCCCAGGTCCGTCTCCTTCTGACGGCTGGCGGACTGCAAGCGGTCCACAGCCGCCTGGCGCAGAAAAGCACGCCCCACCAGATAGCTGGCCGCGCCCATGCCCGCCACGCCCAGAAGCGAGAACACCAAATAGGTGCTCACCAGGCGGGCCACCAGGCTTCTCTGGATGTAGTTCTTCATGCGCGCCCGCCCCTGGTGTTCATGGCTCAGCCCCGAGTTCCATGCGGCAGCGGGCCTGCCCGCCCTCGATGACCATGATGTGCGCGCCGCGCACCGCATCGCCCCCGCGCTCGAACGACAGCCGCCCGGTGAACCCCTCGTAGCCGCGCAAGGAGGCGATGCCTTCTCGCAGGGGCACCGGGTCCGTGCTGCCGGCGGCCTTGGCACCGGCCAGGATCACGCCCAGGGCGTCCAGGGTCAGGGCCGCGTTCTTGTCCAGCGGCAGGCCCAGCTCCTTGCGATAGCTCTCCGCCTCCTGCTGGACCTGCCCGGTCAGGGCGGCCCCGGCATAGTCCGAGCTGAAGAACGCGCCCTGGGCCTGGGGCAAGGCGTGGATGCTCTTGTCCGTATCCCAGGAGTCGCCGCCGAGGAACACGCCGGAGAAGCCCGCCGCCCTGGCCTGCGCCACCTGAAGGACCACATCCGCGGGGAAGTTTGGCAGGAACAGGGCCTGCGCTCCGGAGGCCCGGATGCGCGCCAGTTGCGCCGAGAAGTCCGTGGCCCCGGTGGCGTATGTCTCCCGCGCCACCACCTGGCCGCCCATGAGGCTGAAGCTGTCGCAGAACAGGCCCGCCAGGCCGCCGGAGTAGGCGTCGGCCTCGTCGAGGAGCACCGCCGCCCGGAACAGGCCCAGGTCCTTGTGTGCGAAGCGGGCCATGATCCGGCCCTGCACCGTGTCCACCATGCAGACCCGGAAGACGGAGTTGCGGCCCTTTGTCAGCAACGGATTGCTGGCCGAGGGGCTGACCATGGGCACGTGGCTCTGCTCGGCCACGCTGGCGACGGGAACGGCGGTGCGGCTGTAATACGGCCCCACCAGGGCCGAGACCCGTTCCTGGCGAATGAGCCGCGCGGCGGCGGCCATGACGCGCTCCACCTGGCCGCCGGTGTCCTCCACCAGCAGCCGGACCTTGACCTTGCGCCCGCCCACGGCGAGGCCGCCCTCGGCGTTGACGCGCGCCACCAGCGCCTCGGCCGCGCTCCTGGACGTGGACATGGAAGGGATGGCGCTTTGCGGCACCAGAAGGCCGATGCGGAGCTCATGATCCGTGTCCGCGCCACGGGAGCAGGCGGCCAGCGCCAGAAGCACCAGGCAATATGCCAGACTGCGGGCCAAACTGCGGGCAAGACTGCGGGCCGCGTGCCCGTACAATGGGACATTGCGGTCTGGATTCACCGTGCCACCTCCCCCGTCGTTGTTTCGGCCCGCAAGCCGCGCTCCGTTCCGGCCAGATCCGCGCTGCGGATGGTCCCGGCGGTCAGGATGCCCCGGGAGGTTATCTCCAGAACCTGGGCGTCGCGCTCGGGCGTGCCCTGGGCATACCGCGCGATGCCCACAACGCCCTCGTACTCCTTGATCTCGCGCAGGGCTCCGGCCAGGGCCAGCGGCTCCAGGGCCTCGGCCTGTCCCGCGGCCTGGAACACGAGGCCGAAAGCGTCATACACCAGGGCCGCCACCGAGCTTGGCTGATGGCCGAAGGCCGCCGTATAGCGCTCCAGAAACTCGCGCGAGACCTTGGTCTGGGGCCCGCTGGGGTGCCAGGCCGCCAGGAAGCGCGCCCCGATCATGCCGCCAAAATCTTTCCCCGCCAACAGCCCCCAGCCATCCGCCCCCACCAGTTGGCCCCGGAAGCCCAGTTGGCGGGCCTGGCGCACCAGCCTGGGGGCATCGGTGTGGTACATGGGCAGGAACAGAACCTGGGGGCGCGAACGCAACAGCGTGCGCAAAAAGCCCGTTGCGTCCTGCTGCGCCGCCTGGCACCCGGCCAGGACCGGCTTATGCCCGCCCTGGGCCGCAAAGGACCGCGCGAATTCCGTGGCCAGGGTGCTCGAATAGACGTTGGTCTGGTCATACAGCACCGCCGCGCGCACCGCTCCCTGGTCGCGGCACAGGTGCGCCAGGGCCTTGGCCTGGAAGGTGTCGGAATATGGCGTGCGAAAGACGAAGTTGCGGCCGGTCGTGAGCTGCGGGTTGGTTGCGCCCGGGCTGATGAAGGGCGTGTGGTACTCCTCGGCCAGGGCGGCCATGGGCAGCGCCTGGGACGAGGTGGCCCCGCCGATGATCGCAACCGCACCGGAGGCCAGGGCCCGGCGCAGGGCGCGCAGGCCTTCCTCCACGCTGGGGCCGTGGGTGATGACCTCCACACGGAGGGCAGTCTGCCCCGCGAGCGTGGTCACGCCGCCTCGCCGGGACACATCGCGGCGCACCAGTTCTGCGGCGTTGCGGTACTCGGCGTCCAGGCCCGCAGCCTCGCCGCCCTCGACCACCAGAAGCGCCACCTGGAGTTCCTCGCGCAGGTTCTGCTGTGGATTTTGGGCCGCTGGCTCGCACGAGGCCAAGGCCAGGCACAGGCCCAGCAGCAGCGCCAGCCACAGCGCCCTGGTTCGCGCCATCGCAATATGTGCGTCCACGCTCACTCGCATCGCCCGCTCCCCCGCTGGTGACGATAATAAGAAAGACTCTCGATGATTAATTACTATGCAGAAAAGAGGTGGATGACAAGGGATGACCGGCGTCACATGCAGAAAAATTTCAGCCCCTCCGCCTGCGCAGTCGACGCCCCAGCGCCTCCACGAGCATGCGCGCCTCATCCAGGCCCAGGGCCCGGGCCAGCAGGAAGTACAGCAACGCCCACACCGGGATGAGCAGCAGCCAGACCAGACGCGTGCCCGAACTGCTCCAGGCCAGCAGCCCGATGACCAGGCTGGGCGCGCCGCATTTGAGCCAGGTGGACAGGCTCATGGGCCAAGCCCCCAGACGGCGGCGCAAGAGCAAGGACAGGAGCGCCACGTTGACGCAGCTGGCCACGCTCACCGCCAGGGCCAGCCCCACATGGGCCAGGTGCTGCATCAGCGCCCAGCCGAGCAGGATGTTCACCGCAACGCACAAGGTGGCGACGAATACCGGGGTGCGCGTGTCCTCCAGGGCGTAGAAGGCCCCCACCAGGGGCCGCACCAGGGCGATGGCCGGCAGCCCCAGGCCATAGGCCATGAGCGCCGCGGACGTGGAGGAAATGGCCTGCGGCCCGAAGGCCCCGCGCCCGAACAGAAGCGCGATGAGCGGTTCGGACAGGGCGATGAGACCGGCCATGGCGGGCAGGCTGATGGTCAGGGACAGGCGCAGGGAGGAGCGGATGACGGACAGATACTCGTCGGTCTTGCCCTCCGCGCACAGGCGCGAGAGACTGGGCAGGGCCGCCGTGCTCACGGCCAGGCCGAACACGCCCACCGGGAACTGCACCAGGCGGTCGGCGTAGTACAGGTACGAAATGCTGCCCACGGGCAGAAACGAGGCCAGAAGCGTGCTCAGGAGCAGATTGATCTGATAGACCGCGCTGCCGAACACCGAGGGCAGCATGAGCCTGCCCATGCGCAGCACCGCCGGGTCGAACCAGCGCCACGGACCGCGCCAGGAAAAACCCATGCGCCGCAGATAAGGCTGCTGGAACAGCCACTGCCCCAGGCCCGAGGCCAGCACGCCCCAGGCCAGGGCATAGGCCACGTTGAGCTCGAAATGCCAGCCGATGAGCGCGAAGCTGATGAACCCGATGTTCAGAATGCACGGAGCGAACGCCGGGGCGAAGAAATGGTCCAGGGCGTTTAAGATGCCCATGCACAGGCCCACGCCGGAGATGAACACGATGTAGGGAAAACAGATGCGCAACAAGCTGGCCGTGGTGGCCAAAAGCTCCGGGTTGCGCTCAAAGCCCGGCGCGATGAGCCCGGTCAGCTCCGGCGCGAAATACATGGCCAAGAGCGTGATCACCGTAAGGATGGAGACCAGCCAGGCCAGCACCGCCCGCGCCATCTCCCGGGCGCGCTCCTCGCCCTCCTCCGCCCGCACGCGCGAAAACGCCGGGATGAAGGCCAGGGTCAGCGAGCCCTCGGCGAACAGGCTGCGCAAAAGATTCGGGATGCGGAAGGCCACGAAGAAGGCGTCGGCGAACAGGCCAGCGCCCAGCGTGAAGGCGGTGATGAGGTCGCGCACAAAGCCCAGGATCCGCGAGACCAGGGTGGCCCCGCCGACAGTGGCGGCGCGGCGGGCTATGTGGCGGGATTCGGCGTTCATCTGACGGGCCTATAGCGTATGCACCCGGCGCTGTCATCAAGCCCCTGGCAGCCACCCAGAGGCGCTCCCCCGCCAGACGCCAGGGGTTCCACCCCTGGACCCCGCCAAGGGGCACGCCCCTTGGAACCTGATACCGTCGTTCTGGCGCGGCTTTGCCGCGCCAGAACGACGGGAACGGGGTCAAGGGGACTCGTCCCCTTGCGGTGGGGGTCTGGGGGAGGCGGAGCCTACCCCAGCCGCACCAGTTCAGCGGCGATGTCGGCGGGCAGGCGCACCGGCTCGCGGGGCAGCAGCGCGAAGTCGAACCCGGCCACGAGGGCCTGCGGCGTGACCGGACGCGGGTTGTCGAGCAGCCCGGCGCGCCAGGCCAGGTAGCCGGTGATGGCCGGGGCCGCGACGCCCATGTCCCGCAGGGCCGCCACGGTCAGGGACTGGTGGCGCTTGGCCAGGCGCTCGCCGTCGACATCCAGCACCAGGGGCAGGTGCGCGTACTGCGGTGCGGCTGCGCCAAGCAGGCGATAGAGGTGGAGTTGGCGCGGGGTGCTGGAGAGGATGTCGTCGCCGCGCACTACCTGGGTCACGCCCATGGCGATGTCGTCCAGCACCACGGCAAGCTGGTAGGCGAACACGCCATCGGACCGGCGCAGGGCGAAATCGCCGCCGCAGTCGGCCAGGGTAATG
>JAHIUD010000080.1 GCA_018817515.1 Pseudomonadota bacterium | reverse complement strand
GGATTTTTTGCACAAGATCTTCTACGAGCAGATCTTTCAGCGCGCCACCAAGACCTTCCACCACGCCGAGCCTTTCTATTTCTATCTCGTGGCCTTTCCGCCCTGCTTTCTGCCCTGGACCCTGGCGCTCTTGGCCCTGCCGGTGCGGCGGCTGTTCGCCGGGGACTTCTGGCGCGGACTGTTCGCCGGGCGCAGGGACTCCTCGCCCCTGGGCGACGCCAAGGCCTGGCTGTGGATATCGTTTCTTAGCGGGCTGGTCCTGCTGTCGATTTTAAGCGGCAAGGTGGTGGTCTACATTCTGCCGCAGCTTGCGCCCCTGGCCCTGCTGCTGGCCCTGGCGCTGCTCGATGACGCCGCGCCCCGGCCCTGGCAGCGGCTCTGGACGGCCTCGGGCCTGCTGTTTCTGACCCTGGCCGCCGTGACCACCCAGGCCGAGCGCTTCATGCCCGTGCCGTTGTCCTTGCCGGGCCTCTGGGCCGTGGCTGCGGGCTTCGCCGCCTGCGGCCTGGGCCTACTCCTGTTGCGCAGACAAGACGCCCGGCGCGTGCTCCCGGCCCTGGCCGTTTTGACCGCCCTGTGGGTACAGCCCGCCTGCCAGAGCCTGGCCCCGGCCCTGGACGCCATCATGAGCCCCAAGCCCCAGGCCGACGTGCTGAAGGCCTACGCAGCCAAGGGCTACCTGCCCGTGGCCCACGACATTTACCAGGGCATCTACTCGTACTATCTCGGGGGAGTGGTGCGCGAGACCGCAGGCTTCAACGTTCTGGACCAGCTGGTGGCCGAGCAGGACGTGGTGCTGGCCATCAAGAAGAAGCACTGGGCCACCTGGACCACCAGACCTAAGAACCAAGCCATCGTGCTGGAGCAGTGGCTGGCCGGGCAGCCTTACTACGTCATCGTGAGCCGCAAGGGCGGGGCTGAGAACGGAGCCGTGGCCAGCACCGTGGACGGGACTGCGCCAGCCGTGCAAAATTTGCCCCCTTCGCCCTAGGCTCAATCTTTGCAGACCGCCCTTAACCCATGGCCGCTGATGGCCGATGGGACATTTGTGGCGAAACGCTGTCAGGGCCGGATTGTCCCGGCTTGTGCCCCGTCGCCGCAACGCCGACGCCGGGAGCCCGTGTGCGAAAGCTCTGCCTCACCGCCCTGTACTGCCTGCTCGCGCTCTGCCTGTGCGGATGCTCGGTCCTGCCCATTCTTGCGGTGGGCGACGTGCTTTCCGTGGCCGAGGCCGGTAAAACAGGCTTCGACATGGCCGCAGGCATCAACTCCCGCCAGAGCCTGAGCCAGGACACCAGCGACGACGCCCAGGCCGAGGCCCGACTGCGCGCCCGGCTGCACGCCCAGGGCGGACTGCTGGCCCAGGCCACGCCCCACGTCACCCAGGGCCACGGCTACGTGGTCGGCACCTATTCCAACCCCAAGGACCTGGAGCGCGCGCGCCTGGCCACCAGTGGCGTCAAGGGCGTGCACAAGATGACGCTGTGCCTGTTCCGGGCCGGTTCGGGCAGGCACTACGTCACCGATGGCGAGCTGCGCGACAACATTCTGCGCATGTCCGGCATCCGCACCCGCGAGGTGCGCGTGCAGGTGGTGGAGGGCAACGCCGTGCTCCTGGGCGTCGTGCGCTCAAACGCCGAACGCCAGCGCCTGGACGACAGCGCCCACGACGCCGGAGCCTCCAGCGTGCGCAACTACGTCCTGCTCAAGACCCCAGGCTAGCAAGGCCCCACGAACCCTCACCGCTCTGATTCTCACGCCCGCACGCAGCCCGATTCATCGCATCAGGCCAACGCCTGGGGCCAACACCCTTTGTCGACACCCTCGTCCGACACCTCGACCAAGCGGCCTCGCGCCCGATCAAACGGTCACGGCCATGCTCGGCATCAGCCGCAACGCGCCACGCGGCTTGCGAACACGCCAGTGCAAAAAAGGCGGCCAGGGAAACCCCGGCCGCCTTGATGGCTTGTAGTCGCGCTTGAGCTAGACGTGGACGGGAGCCTCGCGCTCTTCCTCGGCGGCGTTGGCCTTGCGGGCCTTGTACATGCTGCCCATGATGATCACCGCGCCAAAGGTCAGGGCGGCGCACATGATCAGGAAGCTGGCCTTGTCCATGAGGGCCACGGTGCCCGGATCGACGTCCATGAGCCCGAGCTCGGCCAGGTACTTTGGCACGGCCAGGCCGCGGCTCACCGCGACGATGAGCATGATGGAGCCCATGACAAACTTGATCAGGGACTCCTTGACCAGGGTGGTGCCGATGGCGCCGAGCTGCACGCCCAGGAGCGAACCGGCCAGGATGATCGCGGTGAGGCGGATGTCGACCATGCCGTGCATGGCCCAGTTGACGGTGCCGCCAAGGCCCATGACAAAGGCGATGACCAGCTCCGTGGCCGAGGCCACCAGGCCGCTGGCGCCGATGATGTAGATCATGCCGGGCACGCCCACGAAACCGCCCACGGCGATGGTGGCGGCCAGCATGCCGGTGGCGAAGCCCACCGGGATGGTGAACCACATGGAGATGCGCACGCCAGCGGTCTTGAAGGTCATCATGGGCCAGATCTCAAGCTTCTGCAGGCGCTGGGCCAGAGTCGCGCCAGCCTTGGCCTTGCCGCCCTTGTCGGCGGTCATGGCGTCGTAGAACACGTAGCCGCCGACCAGGACCAGCACGGCCACGAAGGACAGGCTCACGTACAGGTTGGAGCCGGACTGGCCCCACCTGTCCAGGATCATGCGCTGCAGCTTGATGCCGAACTGCACGCCCACACCGGCGCTGACGGCCATGACCAGGCCGAGCTTGATGTCCACCTGGCCGTAACGGAAGCGCTTGATGGCGCCCACCAGGGCCTTGGGGAACTTGTGGCACATGTTGCTGGCCACGGCCACGGTGCCGGGCACGCCCAGGCTCATCATGCCCGGGGTGAGCACGAAGGCTCCGCCCGAACCGATGAAGCCGCTGACCAGGCCGCCGATGAAGCCGACGATGAACAGGAAGATGATTGAGGACGTGGTCAGGTCAATAAATCTCAGAGTATCGAGTGCGACATCCATTGCTCTCTCCTTTCAGCTTGCGCGCGGTCTAGGCGCTCAGGGTGGCGCGCACTTCGGGGCGCTTGGTCACGGCGGGCCGCACGGTCTTGGCCGGCTGCTTGGCGTTGACGCCGAGCGCGGTCCACATGTTGGAAGCGAAGCTCCCGTGCACGTAGGAGACCAGGAACACTGTCGCGATGGGCATGGCGGCGTAGAAACCGCCGCGCGAGAACATCTCGGTGATGGGGCTGGCGAACTGGAAAATTGCACCATAGATGGCGGCGCTTGCCGCACCAAAAACAATCGTCCGCGCCAGAGCCTGTTTCTTTGTCATCTCATGAGCCATGTGATCCTCCGTCTGTATGTATTTGACGGCTCCGCCGCCATATTAGGACTTCATTTCAGGCCGCCCGGGGGGCGGGGCATCAGCACTTCAGCGAAAACTCCGGCACGGTGAGCGCCGCGTGGCGCCTCTCGGACTCGGCCCTGCGGGTGATGACGAACTCCACCCGCCTGAGTTCCACGCTCACGGCGTTCAGCACTTCGTCGCGGATGCCCTGGCGCAGCAGATGCGCGCAGGCCACGCCGCGCCGGGCGGCCGCGTCGAGCAGGGGCTGCCCGGCGGCGCGGGCCCGTTCTTCAAAACGCGACCCGCTGCGCGCCGTTTCATCCACGCTTAAGAGCACCAGGTCGAAGCCCAGGCGCTCGGCCAGGTTCACCGCGTAGGCGATCATGGCCTCGGGCACGCCGTCTCCCTCTGCCAGCACCAGGATCTTGCGGTGCTCGGCGTGGAACTCGCCCATGATCTCGCGGGCGATGGACAACTCGCCCACCTCGGCCATGGAGATGGCCTCGCCATAGGTCTCCATGGCCTCGCGCAGTCCTGCTCCGCGCAGGTGCAGGGAGATTCCCGGCTTGCTGCCCAGGGAAAGGCTCTCGCGGACTTTGGACATCGTCTTGCGCATGGTTGCTCCCGGGAAAGGGTGGCTAGGCCTTGAGGCTGGGACGCGGGCGGCTGGTCTTCGTGGCGGAACGCTTGGCGTCGGCAGTGGCTTTGTCCTTGGCGGTCTTGCCCAGGGTGGCAAGGGCCTCCTCTTCCAGGTTGCTCTCGGCAAAAGCGGCGGCGACAAAAGTTGTTTCGATGGTGTCTCGCAGAGTGCTCATGGCGACCCCTCGGGTTAAAGTTGCTGTTGGCCCGCTTCTTTCAAGGTATGTGCCGTGGGCCAATTCACAGATAACATTACGAAATAACAGACGATATCGGGACACACCAAAGGATGGGGCGGCGGGAGAGTGTTGCAGATCGCAACGACGAGGCGGGAAAAATACAGTAATATACTGGAATAATTGACGTACACTTGTGCAACACTCTTTCAGCCCAACTGTTGCCGATTGCAACACATGATGAAAACGGAGCGGACACGGGCCAACAACGGCCTTTGACACAAAGGGAAATGCGGGCGTAAGCAGGGCAGAACTGGCCGCGAACAGCGCCGTCCCACGGCGCGGGAGGACCTCGGATGATTTTTTTTCGCAAACCCGAAGAAGAGCAGGCGCCGACCACCGGCAAGGGCCTGGACGAACTGCGCGGACAGGTGAAGGACGCCGCCCTGCCGGAATCCGTGGCGGCCATCGTGGCCAAGGAGATGGGACGCCTGGACAAGACCGACCCCTCGGTGGCCGAGTACTCCATCGGGCTCAACTACATCGACTGGCTCTCCAGCCTGCCCTGGATCACCGCCACCGAGGACTGCCTGGACTTTGCCCGCGTGGAGCGCATCTTAAGCGACCGCCACTTCGGCCTGGACCACGTCAAGGAGCGCCTGCTGGAGTATCTGGCCGGGCGCACCCTGGCCGCCAGCGCGCCGCCGCATGTCCTGGTGGTGGACGACGAGGAGATCGCCCGGTCGAACCTGGAGCACGTGCTGAAGAAGGAAGGCTACGCCGTGCAGACCGCGGCCAACGGCGTGGAGGCCCTGAAGCTGGTGGGCGCCTGGAGCTTCGACCTCATCGTCACCGACCTCAAGATGGACAAGATGGACGGCATGACGCTTCTAGCCGAGGCCGGGCGGCTGTCGCCCTCGACGCAGATCATCATCGTCACGGGCTACGCCACGGTGAACTCCGCCGTGGAGGCCATGCGCACCGGGGCTGCCCATTACCTGACCAAGCCCATCAGCCTGGACGACCTGCGCGGCACCGTGCGCAGCCTGCTGGGCCAGAAGAAGAAGCTCGCCCCGGCGCGCGGCCCGGTGCTCTGCTTCACCGGCCCTCCGGGCACGGGCAAGACCTCCATCGGCATGGCCATAGCGGAGAGCATGGGCCGCAAGTTCCACCGCATGTCCATGGCCGGAATGCGCGATGAGGCCGAGTTGCGCGGGCACCGGCGTACTTACGTCGGGGCCATGCCGGGCAAGATCATCCAGGCCATCCGCCGCCTGGGGGTGAACAACCCCGTGCTCATGCTCGACGAGATCGACAAGGTCGGCCAGGACTTCCGGGGCGACCCCGGCGCGGTGTTCCTGGAGATCCTCGACCCCGAGCAGAACCGCTCCTTCATCGACCTTTACGTGGACGTGCCCTTCGACCTGTCCCAGGTCATGTTCATCGCCACGGCCAACGACCTCTCGCGCCTGGACGCGCCCCTGCAGGACCGCCTGGAGGTGGTGCACTTCCCCGGCTACACCGAGCCCGAAAAGGTGCAGATCGCGCTCAAGCACATGGTGCCGCGCCAATGCGCCGAGCACGGCCTGACGCACCCCTACCCGACCTTCGCGCCGGAGGCCGTGCGCACCATCATCAGCGACTACACGCGCGAGGCGGGCGTGCGCAACCTGGACCGCGAGATCGGCAGCGTGTGCCGCAAGATGGCGCGCCTGGCCATGAAGGGCAGCCAAGAGCTGGCCACCGTGGGCCAGGGCAGCTACCCGGCGCACGTCGACTCGGCGCTGGTGACCAGCCTTTTGGGCCCGCGCCGCCACACCCATGAGTCCGCCAGGCCCGTGCTGCGCCCCGGCGTGGTCAACGGTCTGGTCTGGAGCGACTCCGGCGGCGAGATAGTGCTCGTGGAGGCCGCCAAGATGCGCGGCACCGGCCAGCTGCTGCTCACCGGGAACCTCGGCGCGGTGCTCAAGGAATCCGCCCAGACCGCGCTCTCGTACATTCGCGGGAATGCCGAGAGCTTCGGGCTGGACCCGGACTTCTTCGCCCGGCAGGACCTGCACATCCACATCCCCGCCGGAGCCATCCCCAAGGACGGACCGTCAGCGGGCGTGACCATCCTCATGTCCCTGCTCTCGCTCTTGACCGGGCGTCCCGCCAGGCCCGGCGTGGCCCTCACCGGCGAGATGTCGCTGGGCGGCGTGCTGCTGCCCGTGGCGGGCATCCGCGAAAAGGTCCTGGCCGCGCTGCGCGGCGGCGTGCACACCGTGGCCCTGCCCATGGGCAACAAGCCCGAGGCCGAGGCCCTGGAGGCCGACATCCGCTCACAGCTGAAGATCGTGCTGGCCACCGAGGCCGGCGAACTGGTGGACGTGGTGCTGGAACCGAAGAGCTAAGAGAAGAGAATAGCCTCCGGCGGCCGGGGGGCATGATGCCCCCCGAACCCCCGCATTGCACAAGCGATAAATGCTTCGAACACATGGAGGCTTATGCACGCCCAGCCAGCAAAGACGCCCCCCAGCCAGGGCTGGAACTTCGACAACACCTACGCCCGGCTGCCAGAGATCTTCCATGTCCGCGTGAACCCGGTCCCGGTGCGCGCGCCCAAGCTGGCGCTGTTCAACCGCCCCCTGGCCGAGGCCCTGGGCCTGGACGCGCAGGCCCTGGCCCCGCAGGATATGGCCGAAGGCGCAGGCGCGGCCGTCTTCTCGGGCAACCAGCTGCCCGAGGGCGCGGAGCCCCTGGCCCAGGCCTACGCCGGGCACCAGTTCGGGCACTTCACCATGCTCGGCGATGGCCGGGCCATCCTGCTCGGCGAGCAGCTCACACCCGCCGGGGAGCGCTTCGACATCCAGCTCAAAGGCGCGGGCCAGACAGCCTTCTCCCGTCTGGGCGACGGCCGCGCGGCCCTGGGCCCCATGCTGCGGGAGTACCTGATCAGCGAGGCCATGCACGCGCTCGGAATCCCCACCACCCGCAGCCTGGCCGTGGTGACCACCGGGGAGAACGTCTACCGCGAGGACGCCCTGCCCGGCGCCGTCCTTACCCGCGTGGCCGCCAGCCACATCCGCGTGGGCACCTTCCAGTACATCGCCTCGCGCGGCGACAAGGAGGCCCTGCGCACCCTGGCCGACTACACCCTGCGGCGGCACTACCCCGAGCTGGCCGGAGCGGAGAATCCCCACCTGGCGCTGCTTCGCGCAGTCATGGAGCGGCAGGCCGCGCTGGTGGCCCAGTGGCTGCACGTGGGCTTCATCCACGGGGTCATGAACACGGACAACATGTCGCTGTGCGGCGAAACCATCGACTACGGCCCGTGCGCTTTCCTCGACACCTACGCGCCGGACACGGTGTTCAGCTCCATCGACCAGACCGGGCGCTACGCCTTTGGCAACCAGCCGCACATGGCGCAGTGGAATCTGGCCCGCCTCGCCGAGACGCTCCTGCCCCTGCTGCACGCAGACGAACACAAGGCCATCGCCCTGGCCGAGGAATGCCTGCTGTCCTTCGCCGAGACCTTCAAGCGCCGCTGGCTCTCCGGCATGCGCGCCAAGCTGGGCCTGTTCACCGAGGAGGACGGCGACCTGGACCTGGTCAAGGGTCTGCTCGACTGCCTGCACGACCTGCACGCCGACTACACCGCCACCTTCCGCGACCTGGCCGCAGCCACCCAGGCCGAGACCCCGGCCTTTGCCAGCGCCGACTGCGCCCACTGGCAGGCCCGCTGGCAAGACCGGCTGAACCGGCAGCCACAGTCCAGGGACGACGCGCGCACGCTGATGCTGAAACACAACCCCGCAGTCATCCCGCGCAATTTCTTTGTGGAGCAGGCGCTCCAGGCCGCGGTGCAAAACGGCGACTACGACCCGCTCACGCGGCTGCTCAAGGCCCTGGAGCAGCCCTTCGAGGACGGGCCCGACCAGGCCGCCTACCGCACCCCGCCACCACCCGTCACGGACTACAAGACCTTCTGCGGGACGTGAGCGAACGCCGAACCGGTGGCGGCAGCTGTTTGGCTGACAAAAACAAACCGGGCTCCGTCGCGTTGACGGAGCCCGGTTTGCTATTGGTGCCGAGGGGGAGATTCTAGCCACTAACGGCTCTAGACAACAGAACTACCTGGAAAAACTCGCACCGTAGGCCATCAACCAGCACAAGGTGGAGAGCTCGAAATGGCACAAGTTAGGGTACACTATTTGACTGAGCGTTTGTCAGGAGACTCCTTCGGCGTAGGGGAGGGCTGTAGCTTCAGCATTAAGGGATATTCTGCTACCAAATCCCACTGCCTACCACGTTTTGTGTATGTCGCAATAGTATACCGCCCAGGCTCTTCAGCAATAAAGCCTCCGATTACAGCGACTGTCCTTGTTCTCCCAGACTTAATAGGATGCTCAGAGTCTTCGCTGAGAATTTCCTTGCCGCCCGGCGCACACACTGTGTGACGCATTGAGAACTTCTTCTCGTTTTTGCTTGAGGCTTCCCAGTCGCCATATACTGTAATTTCAGGTGCCTCAAATGGGAATTTGTCGACAGCACCTCCTCTAATGAGGTCTATTAAGCTTACCATGTTTGTAGCCTTGTCGACTATAACACGGCCGCATAGTGCTCCAGTTATATATAGTGCCATCGTCAAGGCCTCCCTATAGGCTCAGGCGGCAAGGGTCTGCCCATAGCTTAAGGTTTTGTTTTGGAATTACTTGATACGTATTCATGTCGTCGAAGTAGCTCTCACTTTGTGGCGTCTCGCGGAAGTGTATGTCTAGCCAAGTTTTGTGCACGCCATCAACAGCATCTCGTATCGCAGACCGGACATCCGCTGCAATTCTTGCTGAAGAATGTCGTTCAGAAAGCATTTTTACTATGTAAGTATTTAGTGAAACTCGATCGACTTCTGCACCTTCAGACAATTGTCTGTGTAGCGATTTTGGCAGGCGAAGCTGTAGCTTTCCGCTGTGTTCTGAGACAGTTCTTGGCTCTGGTAGTTCTATTCTGTCAGCAGCATATGTTTCGAGGAACAGTTGTAGTGCGGCGGCTGCTTCAGAAATTGCTTCCTCGCGAGTGTCTCCAAATGCCGATAACGTTGGAAATTCAGGGACGCGTGCAATAAAACACTCGTCGCCCTCGGACCATTCGACAATCGTTGAATACTTATTAATGCTCATTGTTGCTTACTCCTTGGTCGTCTGCGCCTCTACCGTGGCCTTCAAGTGGGTGTCATAGAATTCAAGAAGCTGTTCAACTTGAAACTTCTTGGCCTTTCCCTTGAAGTTCTGGAAGTTCATCAGGCTGCTGGCGTGCGCAGGGTGCCGGTAGATGAAATGGCTTCCAGCGCTCCGTAAAAAAACGAACCCAAGCTGGTTGGCTAGCGCACAGAGGTCATCAAAGGAAAGGCTTGCTGGGCCTGTCCTTGCTTTCTCAAGCAGTTTCTCTCGTTTGCTCATGCGCGCCTCGCCTGTTTCGATTGATACTATATGCAGTACCATCCGCTGTGTCAACAATGCTTGCAAACTCGCAGTCAAATAAACACTAAATCTACAAAAATCGTCTACTTCCTGCCTCTTCTCCCCCCTACCCCAGCCCGGCGCGCTTGAGCTTGCGCCAGAGGGACGCGCGGTCGATGCCGAGGATCTCGGCGGCGCGGGACTTGTTGTTGCCGGTGTGTTCGAGCACCCAGAGGATGTGCTGGCGCTCGTTCTCCTCCAGGGTGGGCAGGCTGCCGTGGCGCGAGGTTTTGACGCGCGGGCTGTTCATCTGCAGGTCCGGCGGCAGGTGCCGGGCCTCCACGGTGTCGCCCTCGGCCAGGACCACGGCGCGCTCCATGAGGTTTTCCAGCTCGCGGATGTTGCCGGGAAAGGGGTAGCTGGCCAGGATGTCCAGCACGTCGGGCGAGAGTTCGCGCACCTCGCGGCCCAGGAGTTCGGAGTATTTGAGCAGGAAGTGCCGGGCCAGCAGCGGGATGTCTTCGCGCCGCTCGGCCAGGGCGGGCAGCCGCAGGGTGATGACGTTCAGGCGGTAGTAGAGGTCCAGGCGGAAGGCCCCGGTCTCGGCCTCCACGGCCAGGTCCTTGTTGGTGGCGGCGATGACGCGCACGTCCACCGGGATGTCGGTGGTGCCGCCCACGCGCAGTATCTTGCGCTCCTGGAGCACGCGCAGGAGGCGCACCTGCATGGACGGCGTCATCTCGCCGACCTCGTCCAGGAACAGCGTGCCGCCGCTGGCGGCCTCGAAGAGTCCGGCCTTGCGCTCGCCTGCGCCGGTGTAGGAGCCCTTCTCGTGACCGAAAAGTTCGCTGGCCAAAAGCTCTTCGCTGAAGGCCCCGCAGTTGACGCCGAGGAAGCGCTTGTCCGCGCGCTGGCTGGCGTGGTGGATGGCGCGGGCGGCCAGCTCCTTGCCGGTGCCGGTCTCGCCCAGGAGCAGCACGGTGGAGGCCGTTGGCGCCACCTGGCCGATGGTCTTCAAAAGCGCGGCCATGGACGGGCTCTTGCCCACCAGCATGGGCGGGGCGTCGCGGTCCTTCAGGCGCTGGCGCAGGTCGAGCACCTCGCGGCGCAGGCGGCTGCTCTCCACGGCCTTGGCCGAGAGCGCGCGCACCTCGTCGAGGTTCAGCGGCTTGGCGAGGTAGGAGAAGGCCCCGCGATTCATGGCGGCCACGGCTCCGGGCACGGTGGCGTAGCCGGTCATGACCACCACCTCCAGGCCGGGGTGCAGCTTGCGCGCGCGCTCCATGAGCCCGATGCCGTCGAGTTCGCTCTGCTCGCCCAGGCGCAGGTCGGTCAAAAGAAGATCGTAGCGGGCGCGGTCCAGCTCGGCCAGGGCGGCGCGGGAGTCGCCCACGTGCTCGGCCTCGTAGCCCGCGCGGGTCAGGGCGTGGACGAGATTCTCGCGGGCGATGGGCTCATCGTCCACCACGAGCACGCGGCCCGCGTTCATTCGCCGCACCTGTCGCCGTACTGGTCGACGTTTTCCTCGATCACGGCGGGAACGCTGAGGGGCAGGCGCAGGATGAAGCTGGCGCCCTTGCCCGGCGTGCTCTCCACGGTGATCTCGCCCTGGTGCTGCTCCACGATGCCGAAGACGATGGACAGGCCGAGCCCCGTGCCCTTGCCCACCTCCTTGGTGGTGAAGAAGGGGTCGAAGATGCGCGTCTGGTCCTCCGGGTTGATGCCCAGGCCCGAGTCGGACACGGTGATGATGGCCTGGCCGCGCTCCGCGTCGCGCCGGGCGCTGACCAGGATGCGCCCCGCCGGGTCCTTGATGGCCTGCAGGGCGTTGATGAACAGGTTGATGAAGACCTCCTGCATGCGCTGGGCGTCCATGGGCAGGACAAGCTCCGGCGGCACCTCGCGCACCAGCTCGATCCCGGCGGGCACCTGGCTTGAAACCAGGCGCACGGAGCGTTCCACCACCTCGGAGAGCACCGTGGGCTTGAGTTCGAACTCCTTGGCGCGGGAGAACTCCAAAAGGCCTTTGACGATGTCGCGGGCGCGGGCGACCTCCTGGTCGATGTTGCCGAGCAGCCGGGCGCTGAAGGCCGGGTCGCAGGTGCCGGCCTCCTCCATGAGGATCTGGCAGGAGGTGCTGATGTTGTTCAGCGGATTGTTCAACTGATGCGCCACGCCGCTGGTCAGCACGCCGATGGAGGAGAGCTTCTTCTCGCGCACCAGCTGGTCCTGGCGCTTCAGCAACTCTGCGGTCATGTGGTTGAAGGCCCCGACCACGCGCTCCACCTCATCGTCCGAGCCTGTGGGGGCCAGGAGCGTGAAGCGCCCCTTGGCCACCTCGCGGGTGGCCTCCTCAATCCTGCGCAGGGCCATGATGGTGCGGTGGCCCAGCACGGAGAGAAAGCCGCCGCCCAGGGCCAGGAACACCACCACCGAGAGCAGCAGCTGGCGCTTGAGGGAATGCACGATGGTCAGGATGCGCGCGCGCTCGTGCATGACCAGGCTCTGGGAGAGGTCGACCAGCTGCTTGCCGGAGTCGCGCAAGCGGTCCAGCTCGACCGTGGGCACGGTGGAGCCGTTGCTCTGCTTCACGTAGAGCCATTCGGAATAGGCCTCGTAGGCGGTGAGGGTGCTCTTGAGGGAGGCGTGCTCCTGGGCAAGGCCGAATTCCGCGGCGTTGCCCTCCAGCCGGACCAGGATGTCGCGCGCGTTGGCCGCGTAGGCGCGGCTCTCGTCGTAGTCCTCCTGGTGACCGTAGAGCATGTAGTTCTTCTCGTAGCGGCGGATCTCCAGAATGGTGTTGCCCAGGTCGTCGATGATCTCGACAAAGCCCATCTTGCGCTCGATCTGCGCCAGGGAATGGTAGGAGAAGGTGCCGATGAGCCCCACGGCAAAAACCGAGAGCAGCATCCCGAGCAGGACGCGGCGGCGGATGTTCATGTGCAGGAAGGGCTTGTTCAGCGGCACTGGGGCTCCTCGTTGGGCCGTGGGCAAACGGCAGTCGGGCCCCCCTTGCATATGCCCAAGGCGAAACCACCGTCAACAGCCTGGACGGGAAGAATGCAGGAATCATGGTGTGCTGGCAGGCCCGGGCGAGCCTGGCGAGCCAGACCGAGACGGTCTACGGGGCGCCGATGGCCCCCTCCACGATGCGCAGGACCTCCTGCGGGTCAAAGGGCTTGCGCACCGTGCCCACGGCCTTGCGGATGGCCAGGTGGATGCCCGGCAGGCCGCTGATGACGATGACCGGCAGGTCGCGGAACTCCGGGATGCGCGAGAACCTGCGGAAGAACTTCGGGCCCCACTCGTGGGGCATCTCCAGGTCCAGGGTGACGAGATCCGGGAACTCGCTCACCAAGACCTCCATGGCCACGTCGCCGTCCGAGGCGGAGCAGGTGTCGTAGCCGTGCTCCTCGAGCACGGTCACCAGGTAATCCACGATGTCCGGGTCGTCGTCCACCACCATGATCTTCTTGGGCGCGCCCTCCGGCCGCACCGGGCGTCCCTGGGTGGTCTGGGCCAGGCGCTGGCGGAAGATGCGCCGGGCCATCTTCTTGCGCAGCACCGGCTCGGCATGGGTCTCCTCGTCCGGCCAGGATTCGGGCTTGCCCTCGGTCTGCTTCTGCAGGGGCTTCAGGGCCTTGAGCTTCTCGGCCTCCTTGCGGGCGATGCAATTCTGGCCGTCGTTCAAGATGTCGCGCACGGTGACGGAGTCGAGCTTTTCGAGCATGGCCTGATCGGCGGCGATCCAGATGGTGCGCGTAAGGCAGTGCACCGAGCGCGGGCAGGCCAGGCGGTTGTTGGAGCAGGCCAGCACGGCCGAGTCGCCCTCAAGGGCGCGCACCACATCGCCCACGGTGATCTTCTCCGGGGGCAGGGACAACAGGTGGCCGCCCTCGCGTCCACGCACGCTGCGGATGAACCCGGCTCGCTGGAGTTCTCCCACCAGGCGCTCCAGATATTTGACCGAGACATCCTGCCGAAGCGAGGTCTCGGCCATGGACACCGGCCCCTTCTCCTCGTGCTGGGCGATGTCCAGCACCAGCCGCATCCCGTATCTTCCCTTGGTGGTCAGTCGCATGAGCGCCTCCTTGAACCCTTTCCGCCTGCCTCCCCGGCCCCGCCCGGGGCCAGGCCGCCTGAAGCCGAATATCAGCAGACTCGGAACATGTCATATACAATGCATCAGTCCCTTGCAAGTCACACCGCTCATGTATGGTTAAACATAGTAAACATACTTTGACCGTATGTAAACAATAATTTCGGAAAAGTACTTCCCACATATTGAAAAATGTGGCACCATTGCATGTAGCTACATAAGGGGGGACCCCTTCTTTTATTCCAGCTTGTTTCTGTAGTGTATTAACATGGCGAGTTTTTGAGGTATTCCTAGCGGAGCACTCTGCGGTCAATACGTAGCGCACGCTTAAGCGCGTGCGGGGGAGGGCGACATGCATCCACCAGCCTTGTGGAATTGGGAGCCGGGACAACGGGTCATACTCTCTTCGTTAAAATGCCCGGAGGCTTGCGCCTGGGTCGAAGAGCCGTACGCCTCGCCCGACGGGGAGAGTCTGGCCATGCTGGCCAATCTGGGCGAGGACGGCTTCACCGCCCTGGTCAACGGCGAACAGTGGGCGAACAACTTTGAAAAGGCCTGGTACCCGCGCTTCAGCCCGGACGGACGGCTCACGGCCATCGTCCAGCAGGACGGCATGTGGACCCTGGCAGTGGACGGGGAGGCCTGGGAGGAAAGCTTCGACTACCTCTGGGGCACCATGTTCTCCGCCGAGGGCGACGTCATCGCGGCCTGCATCCAGAGCGGCGGCGAGTACGGCCTGTGCCTCGACGGCGCCCCCTGGGAGACCCTGTACGAGAACGCCAACCAGCCCACGCTCTCTGCCGACGGCAAGTCCTCGGCGGCGGTGGTGCAACTCGAATCGCTCAAGCCCGCCGACCTTGAGGGCTTTGCTGCGGGCGTGTTCGGCGTGGCCGTCAACGGCGCGACCTGGGGCACCAACTACATGAACGTCTGGACCCCGACATTCGACCCGGCGGGCAAGCGCGTGGCCGCCCAGGTGCGCACCACCCTGTACGACTACTCCATCGTGGTCGACGGCCAGAAGTGGGCCAGCGACTACGGCTGCGTCTGGGAGCCGCGCTTCAATCCGGCCACCGGATCCGTGGTGGCCCCGGTGCGCGTGGCCGGGTCCTGGGGCCTTGCCCAGGACGACCAGATCATCTGGGGGCCCAAGTTTGCCCAGTGCTGGCACCAGGTCATCAGCCAGGACGGCAAGAACATCGCCGCCATCGTGGCCCCGCAGTTCGGATCCTTCACCGTGGCGGTGAACGCCAAGCCGTGGAGCATCACCATGCCGGTGGTCACGGACCTGGTCATCGCCCGCCAGGGCGAGGTCGTTGCCGCCCTGGGCAACAACGACAACCGCGACTGGCGAATCATGGTCGACGGCAAGTTCTGGGACGGCACCTGGGACATGGCCTGGGCGCCGGTCATCAGCCCCAGCGGCGGCCATGTGGCCGTGAAGGTGGAAAAGGCCGGGCGCCAGACCCTGGTGGTCGACGGCCGGGTCTACCCGCGCGAGTTCACCAAGGTTTTTGAGCCCACCTTCAGCCCCGACGGCACCAAGCTGCTCATCCGGGCCTTGGACAAGGACGCCTTCCTGCGCATCGTCGCAGAGGTAGGCCGCGCCTAGGCGCGGGTAAGGAGGACGACCATGAATGCGGCATACGAATTCGTCACCGGCCCCCTGGCCTGGTTCGCCTGGGGGGTTTTTCTCCTGGGTTCGGCCTATCGGCTTTACTCCATGTATCAACTGGCCAAACTGAAGGACGCCTCGTCCATCGCCTTCATGGACCTGGGCTTCTCGCTCCGGTCCATCGTCAACTGGCTCATCCCCTTCAACGCCCTGGGCTGGCGCAAGAGTCCGGTCATGACCGTGACCACCTTCGCCTTCCACATCTGCATCATCGCGGTTCCCGTGTTCCTCGTGGCCCACGTGGCCCTGTGGACAGAGTTCTTCGGGGTGAGCTACGTCACCCTGCCCGACAACGTGGCCGACATCATGACCCTGGTCGTGCTGGCCGCCTGCCTCGTGTTCGCGGGCCGCAGGCTGACCCAGAAGGAAGTGGCCTACATCACCACCGGCAAGGACTGGCTGGCGCTTGTGATCGTCACCCTGCCCTTTTTGACCGGCTTTATGGCCTACCATCAGGTGTTCGACTACCAGGTCATGATCATCGCCCACATCGTGGCCGGAGAGATCATGCTCGCCGCCATTCCCTTCACCCGCCTCTCGCACGTGGTCTTCGCCGTCTTCACCCGCGCCTACATCGGCTCGGAGTTCGGCGGCGTGCGTCACGCGAGAGACTGGTAAAGCCCCAAGGAGGAACCACACATGGGCATCCAGGACAGACTCATTGAGGACGTGGGACTCCGGCGCGGGGTCTCGCGGCTCACCCCGGAGAAGATAGAGAAAACCGTCAACGCCGTGCTCAAGGGCGAAACCGGCGCGCGGCTCAAGGCCTATGCAGAGACCTGCATGCGCTGCGGCCTGTGCGCCGAGGCCTGCCACTTCGCAGGCTCGCACCCGGACGACCCGAGCTACACCCCGGCGGGCAAGGTGCACCAGACCATGAGCGTGCTGCTTGACAAGAAGGGCCGGGTGGACCCGGACTTCGTGTACGGCATGGCCCAGCTGGCCTACACCGAATGCAACCTTTGCCGCCGCTGCGTGCACCTCTGCCCCATCGGCATCGACACCGCCTACATCATGAGCACGGTGCGGCGCATCTGCCACAAGCTCGGCTGCACCCCGCAGTACATGCAGGACACCGCGCACAGCCACGCCTCCACCTTCAACCAGATGTGGGTCAAGGACGACGAGTGGACCGACTCGCTGATGTGGCAGGAGGACGAGGCCAGGGAAGAGTTCCCCGGCCTGCGCATCCCGCTGGATAAGGAAGGGGCGGACATCTACTACTCGGTCATCGCGCCCGAGCCCAAGTTCCGCACCCAGCTCATCTACCAGGCTGCGGCCATCATGCACGCGGCCGGGGCCGATTGGACCATGCCTGCCCAGACCGGCTGGGACAACTCCGACATGTGCATGTTCTCCGGCGACTTCGAGATGATGGGCCGGCTCAAGCGCCAGCACTTCGAGAGCGCCCAGAAGCTCAAGGTCAAGCGCATCGTCATGGGCGAGTGCGGGCACGCCTTCCGCTCCGTGTACGACGTGGGCAACCGCTGGCTGGCCTGGCGCCACCACCCGATTCCGGTTATCCACGCCGTGGAATTCTACTGGGAGCTCATCCAGGAAGGCAAGATCAAGCTGGCCAAGAAGTACCCCGGGCCGGTGACCATCCAGGACCCCTGCAACATCGTGCGCGGACGCGGCCTGCAAGAGAAGCTGCGCGAGGTGACGAAGTTCTTGATCGACGGAGACATCATCGAGATGCACCCCAACCGCGAGCACAACTACTGCTGCGCGGCCGGCGGCGGCGTCATCAACTGCGGTCCTCCGTTCAAGAACGTGCGCGTGGACGGCAACCTCGTCAAGGCCGAGCAGCTCAAGGCCACCGGGGTCAAGACCGTCATCACCCCGTGCCACAACTGCCACGGCGGCCTGCATGACATCATCCATCACCACAAGCTGGGCATGGAACTCAAGTTCCTGAGTGACATCATCTACGAATGCATGGAAAAGCCCGAGGTCTAGGAGGACGCCATGAAGCGCATACTGCCCCTTCTCATCCTGGCCGCCCTGACCTTCATCACGGTCCCGTCGATCATGGCCCAGGACGCCATCACCAAACTGGCCCCAGAGGCCTTTGGCAAACTGACGCGGCCTGCAGCCGTGTTCAACCACGACAAGCACAACGAAAAGGCCAAGCTCGAAGAGTGCGTGGCTTGCCACCACGGCGGGGCCGACGGCAAGCAGGACAAGAGCGCCTCCACCGAGGGCACGCCCTGCGCCGAATGCCACAAGGTGAAGCCCGCCGGGAAGGCCACGAGCCTCCAGCGCGCCTACCACAAGCAGTGCATCGACTGCCACCGGGCCAAGGGCAAGGGCCCCGTGGCCTGCGGCCAGTGCCACAAGCGCTGAGAATCCGCTCCCGACTGACCGTCAGCGGGGCCGCCTTCGGGCCCCCTGGCGGGATCAGCAGGCATTTGCTGACAGACCGCCCAAGCCCCATGGAGTGAGCCATGCGCCAGCTGTGGAACGCCATCCAGGGAAGCCTCATCTCGAAGCTCATCGTGGCTGCGGGGACTTCTCTCGTGGTGTGCGTGTCCGCCCTCTCCTACATGGCCATCAGCCACCAGGAAGACGTGCTCATGAACTACGTGGTGTCCGAGGCCGACCGCCTGGGCAACACCATCAAGCTCGGCACCCGCTACGCCATGATGCTCAACTCCCGCGAGGACATCAACCAGATCATCTCCAACGTCGGCAAGCAGGAAGGCATCCAGGCCATCCGCGTGTACAACAAGGAAGGCCAGATCAAGTTCTCCAACATCTCGCGGGAGGTGGACTCGGTCACGGACATCAAGAGCCAGGCCTGCTACGTCTGCCACCGCTCCAATCCCCCGGTGCCAGACGTGCCGCTGGAGGCGCGCACGCGCATCTTCGAGGGGCCTGGCGGCCAGCGCATGCTCGGCATCATAAGCCCCATCCACAACGAGCCCGGCTGCTCCGAGAACTGCCACTTCCACCCGGCGGACAAGAAGGTCCTGGGCGCCATCGACGTGGTGCTCTCCCTGGACTCCACGGACAAGGAGATCAGCTCCTCCAAGACGCGCATCATTTTCTTCACCGCCATCGGGCTTCTGGCCCTTGGCCTGTCCATCTTCCTGTTCATGATGCGCTTCGTCATCCGGCCCATCCGCAAGCTCATCCGGGGCGCCAAGCGCATCGCCGAGGGCGGCCAGTGCGCGGGCATCGACATCTCCCAGCGCGACGAGATGGGCACCCTGGTCACGGCCATCGAGCGCATGGGCAAGAGCATCAGCGAGAAGCAGATCGAGCTCAACCGCCAGCGCGACGAGTACCAGTCGCTGTTCTCGCAGGTGCCCTGCATCATCACCGTGCAGGACAAGAATTTCCGTCTGCTGCGCTACAACCAGGAGTTCCGGGAGAAGTTCCGCCCGCGTCCCGGCGACTTCTGCTACCACGCCTACAAGGGCAGAAGCGAAAAGTGCCCCAACTGCCCGGTGGAGCTGACCTTCAAGACCGGCAAGAGCCATTGCAGCGAGGAGACCGGGTTTGACGCCGACGGCACCGTGCGGCACTGGATGGTGACCACCGCACCCATCACCAACAGCGACGGTGAGATCGTCTCGGCCATGGAGATGTGCCTGGACATCACCAGCCGCAAGCAGCTCGAAGAGGAACTGGAAAGAAGCGAGCACAAGTACCAGGCCATCTTCCGCAACATCCCCAACCCCGTGTTCGTGCTCGACGCCGCGACCCTGCGCATCCTGGACTGCAACGAGTCCGTGCCCGTGGTCTACGGGTTCGAACCCTTCGAGATCATTGGCCGCTCCTTCCAGGACCTGTACCCCGAAGAGGACCGCGAACGCTTCAGGAAGCGCCTGACCCAAACCGACCTGCACGACCGCTCCGTGCACATGACCAAGGACGGGCGCAGGCTGTTCGTCACGGTGCGCTTGTCGCCCTCCGAATTTTCCGGCCAGAAGGTGCTGCTCGTCACCACCAGCGACATGACCAAACGCCTGGAGACCGAGCAGCAGCTCATCCAGGCCTCCAAGATGGCCACCCTGGGCGAGATGGCCACGGGCATGGCGCATGAGCTGAACCAGCCCCTGTCGGTGATCAAGACCGCGGCCAGCTTCATCGTGCGCAAGATCACCCGCCAGGAATGCCTGGACCCGGATATTTTGTCCGAGATGGCCAAGGAGATCGACGCCCATGTTGACCGCGCCTCCAAGATCATCAACCACCTGCGGGAGTTCGGCCGCAAGCCGGAGATGAAGCTTGAGCCCGTGGACGCCGGGGCCATCCTTGCGCGCGCGCTGGACATCTTCAGCCAGCAGCTCAAGCTGCGCGAGATCGAGGTCTCCCTGCACGTGGACCCGGACCTGCCGCAGGTGCTGGCCGATGCCGGACGCCTGGAACAGGTCTTCATCAACATGCTCATCAACGCCCGCGACGCCATCGAGGAGAAGTGGGCCGCAGCCGAGAAGCCCGCCGGAGTCAAGCGCATCGTGCTTTCCGCCAGCGAAAGCGGCCAGTTCGTGGCCGTGACCATCGCCGACACGGGCTGCGGCATCCCCCCGGGCGTGCTGGAGAAGATCTTCCAGCCCTTCTTCACCACCAAGAAGGTGGGCAAGGGCACAGGCCTTGGCCTGTCCATCAGCTACGGCATCGTCAAGGACTGCGGCGGCGACATCCTCGCCTGCTCCGTCCCCGGCGAGGGCACGCGCTTCGTCATCACGCTGCCGGTGGCCAAGGCCGAGAAGGAGGGGTAGACATGAGCGCAGGCACGGACCAGAACGACCGGCAGCACATCCTGCTGGTGGATGACGAGGACGGCATCCGCAAGGTGCTGGGCCTGACCCTGGCCGACCGGGGCTTTGTGGTGCACAGCGCCGAGAACGCCGAAAAGGGCCTGGCCCTGTTCCGGGAGCTGCATCCGCCCATCGTGCTCACGGACATCAAGATGCCCGGCATGGACGGCCTGGAGCTCTTGCGCGTCATCAAGGCCGAGGCCGACGGCTCCACAGGGCCGGACGTGGAGGTCATCCTCATCACCGGCCACGGCGACATCGACCTGGCCATCCAGGGCATCAAGCTCGACGCCACGGACTTCGTCACCAAGCCCATCAGCGACGACGCCCTGGAGATCGCGCTGAAGCGCGCCAACGAGCGCCTGAGCCTGCGCCGGGCCATCCGCGAGCACACCCAGGAGCTGGAGCGGCTGGTGGAGGAGAAGACCCGCCAGTTGCTTGCCGCAGAGCGCCTGGCCGCAGTGGGCCAGACCGTGGCCGGGCTGTCGCACGCCATCAAGAACATG
>JAHIUD010000079.1 GCA_018817515.1 Pseudomonadota bacterium | reverse complement strand
CACGGCCATCATGACCATGGACATGGGGCTTGCGCTGGCGGCCTCAAGGGTGGCCCACTTGCCCGCCAGCATGCCCAGCGGCGGCAGGATCATGGCCATGGACCCTGCGCTGGCGGCCAGGGCCGTCACCGGGGTCTTGGCGATCATGCCGCGCAGGTCCTCCAGGTCGCGGCTGCCGATGGCCTGCTCCATGTCGCCCACGCAGAGGAACAAGAGCGCCTTGGTGGCGGCGTGGATGACCAGCAGCATCGTGCCCGCGGCGATGGCCACGGGCGTGCCGATGCCTGCGCAGGCGATGATCAGCCCGAGGTTGGCGGCGGTGGAGTAGGCCAGGATCTTCTTGGCGTTGCTCTGGCCCAGCGCCAGGGCGCTGGCGCCCAGGAAGGTGAAGGCGCCGGCCAGGGTCAGGATGCGTCCGGTGGTGGTGCCCTCGAACACCGGGGCCAGGCGCAGGCACACGAACACGCCCACCTTGACCATGGTGCTGGAGTGCAAGAGCGCGGAGACCGGCGTGGGCGCGACCATGGCGCCGAGCAGCCAGGCCTGGAAGGGCAGCTGGGCGGCCTTGACGCAACCGGCCACGGCGATGAGCGCCAGGGGCAGCAGGCTCATGCCGGTCCACAGGGCCGGGCTGACCAGCGCCTGGATGTCGGCGATGCCGTGCTGCTTCTGGATGAGCAGGATGCCTGCGTGCAGGAACACGCCGCCCATGCTGTTCATCCACAGGGCGCGCAGGCCGCTCTTCTTGGCATCGGCGGTCTGGTCGTGGCCGATGAGCAGGAAGGAGCACAGGGTGGTGGCCTCGTAGAAGGCCGAGAACACGTGCAGGTCGTTGGCCAGGGCCAGGCCGTTCATGAAGCCGAGGAAGGCCAGCAGGATCATGAAGAACTGCGGCTGGCGCGAGGTCGTGAGGTGCAGGTGCTCCTCATGGTGCTTCATGTAGGGCAGGGCGAAGATGCTGATGAGCGAGCCCACCAGGGACGCCACCAGCACCAGCGCCAGGGACAGGCCATCGCAGACCACGGCGCTCTGCACCGCAGCCGGTGCGGCCAGCCCGAATTCGCCGAAGGCGGCCAGGCCCAGTTGCAGCAGGGCGAAGCCGATGACCAGCGGGTGTTTCTCCTTCAGGCCCACGAACAGGAAGTAGGCCGGGAAGAGGAAGGCCGCCGCCTGCGCCACGTGGAGCGCGCCGCTGGAGGCCAAAAAGGATGGATTTGCCGAGAGTGGCGCCTGGGTGGCCAGGCCCACTGCGGCCGCGGCCAGCACCGCGGCGGTGGCCATGACCAGCATGGAGCGCATGGCCGGGCCGCGCAGGCCCAGGCAGGCGAGTCCAGCGGCCACTGGCCAGAGAACAAGAAGCCCGATGTAGACATCGATCATGTGATGAAACCCCCCAAAAAACATGATGAATTTATAAAGACAGAGCCCTTTACCCGAATTGTATTTTCAAGGGAAGGGGATCAGGGGCCGATCCGGGCCAAATGGCGTAGTGCTCGGGGTGGGGAAAAGGCTGTGGGAATCCGGGTCGGTTCAGGAACGGTAAGGCTTCTGGGGAGTGGAAGGCAATGGAAAAATTATGTGCGCACCGGCAGTTTGACCAGAGCGCCGGGGCGCACCTGCACACCGTTTTGCATGCAGGCGACCACATTTTTGTTCTCTATTTCTGTCACTTGCGCCGCGCCGAGGACATTCTTGGCGTCTTCGTCGAGCACGTCCACCAGGCTGCCCATCGCCGGCATGTGCCCAGGGGCGGGACAGAAATAGATGCGCTGGCCTTCGGGGCCCGCTTCGGGGCTGGCCTGGGGCTCGGCCTGGGGCTCGGCCTGGGGCTCGGCCTGGGGCTCGGCCTGGGGCTCGGCCTGGGGCTCGGCCTGGGGCTCGGTCTGGGGCTCGGCCTGGGCGGCCTTTTCGGGGGCGCTTCGGGGCGCGGCCATGGCTCGGAAGATCTCGGCCATGCCTTCCGCCCGGAGGGCCCCGGCGATCTTGCGCGTGAGCACGAAGCTTGCGCCCATGGGCAGGATGGCCAGGCAGAGCAGGCACAGGGCCAGGAAGTACGGCGAGAGGCCCAGGGTGCGCGTGGTCAGCGAGCCCGAAGCGGCCTGGACGGCCCGCAGGTCCGGGTGCGCGTGGATGGTAAAGACCTGGGGCGGCGCGGCGGCGGTGCCGTTGTGGTGATACACGGCCACGCTGTACGCGCCCGTGGGCAGGTCGGCGGGGAGCTCCGCCTCGGCGCGCCAGATGGAGCCGCCCATCCAGAACCCGGAGTAGGTCTCCTTCAGGCGCAGGGTGATCCTCGGGTCCGAGGGGCGCAGTTCGATGTCTTCAAGCTTTTCCGCGCCGCGCGGCATCTGCTCGCTCAAGCTTACGCTCTGCCCGGACAGGATGTCGAGGCGGTTGGGGTCCTTCAGCCCGCCTGCGACCATGCCGTCCACCAGGGCGGCCAGGAGCAGGAGCATGAGGACGCAGCCGACGCGGCCCGCGAGCCTGCGCCAGGCGGCGAGGGCGCCGTAGCTCATGACGCGGCGTTCTCCGCGCGGTCGCGCAGCCTGCGGAAGCCGATGAAGCCGATGAGGATGGTGGGCGTGAACATGCTGAAGAAGGGCTTCACGAAGGACGGGGTGAAGGTCTCCGGATTGGCGGCGGCGCTGGCCATGGCGATGCACAGCTCGACGACGATGGCGATGTCGATGGCCAGGATGAAGAGCTTCTGGCGGCCGTTCATGTTGATTCTGGGGGTCTCGTTGTCCTCGGGGAAGAAGCTCATGCCGTACTCCTTGTCTGTTCTGGTGTGGCGGGCCGGGAGCGCCCCGGCCCGCCTGTGCGACACTTGGCTACTTCTTGAAGATGTTGGTCTTGCTGATGTTCATGAAGCGCAGGGACTTGCCCTCTTCCTTGTAGTACACGCGGACTTCGTCGCCGGCGTCCCAGGTGTTGTCGGGCATGGTGAAGTACTCCTCAGGCAGCTGGATGACCGAGAGGGTCTTCTGGCGGCCGGAGTAGATGGCCACGGTCTTCTTGTCCTTGTCCACCACGGGGAACTTCTTGGCCTTGTCCGCTTCCTTGTCGTACACGAGCGGATGGTTCCTGTCGATGTTCTCCTTGTAGTCGATCATGACGAAGTCGATGACCTTGAAGTTCTGCGTGGTCGGGTCGAAGATGGTGATCTGGTTCTTCTTGTTGTCGATCTTCATGCGGCCGCCGGCCTTGGGCTCAGGACCGACCTCGTCGGGGTTGGTCGGCAGCGTGTAGGTGATGGGCGGCAGATAGGTGTAGTCCGGGTTCTGGGTATCGTTGGCCTTGTCCCGGATGAACACCATGGTCTTGGTCGCGGGGTCGTACTTGACCACCCGGCCCTGGTCGACCTTGCCGTAGTCTGTGCAGCCCAGAAGCAGCATCAGGGGCAGGGCCACAAGGAGGGTGCGCCACATGCTTTTGCCGGTCATATCGAGTCTCCTTCGTTGTTTCAGAGTAGCGATGCGTGTACAGGGCGCGGAATGTGCGCGTTAACCCTTGGCCGCGATCATCGCGACTTCCTTCTTGCAGCCTTGGACGAAGCGTACAAAGATGTACAGCGACAGCGCGGACACGACACTCAGGACGAAGAAGGTCGAGACGTCGTCCAGGAAGGGGAGATTGAACTGCTTGGCCGCGAGCTTGAGAATGATGGAGATCATGCAGCCGACAACAGCCAGGCCGAAGGCGTAGCGGATGCCGTAGCCCTTGATGTACTTGGTGGCCACAGCGCCCACCTGCGCGCCCATGGAGGCGCCGATGAGCATGATGATGGCGGCCACGAGTTCGGTGCGGCCCTTGTAGGTGTAGGTGCCAGCGCCGTACAGGCCGGAGATGGCGACTTCGAACAGGTCGGTGCCGACGGCCACGTGGGTCGGGCAGCCGACGATGTAGATGAGCGAAGGCATGCGGATGAGACCGCCGCCGATGCCCAGGATGCCGGCCAGCGCGCCGGTTAAGAAGCTCACGGCCACGGGCAGCCACATGGAGCAGTAGATGCCGGCTTCGTTGAAGTGCATCATGGGCGGGATCTTGATGGCGTGGAAGGTCTTGTGCCATTCGATGCCGGTGGCCAGCGGGTCGATGCCCTTGCCTGCGGCGGCGTAGGCGGCGGCCTTGCGCTTCTTCACGTTGATGTCGTGGAAGACCATCCAGGCGATGCAGGCGAGCAGGACCACGTACAGGTAGCGCACGACCTTTTCAACGCTGCCGAGCCGTTCCAGGTACATGACGGCTTGGGCGCCGATCTCGAACCCCACTACTGTGCCGATGAGCATGACGATGCCGAGCTTATAGTCGACGTTTCCGAACTTGCCGTGGCGCATGGTGGAGATCAGGGACTTGCCCGCCATGTGGGCGATGTCCGTGCCGATGGCAAAGGCCATGGGGAAGCCCAGGATGTTCAGGCCGGGGGTGACCATCCACGCGCCGCCCATGCCGAAGAAACCGCCGATGATGCCCACGCCCACGCCCAGGATGATGAGGCCGGGCCAGAAGATTTTCACGCCCGCGATGGGCATGAGTACGTACAACCATTCCATATCGCACTCTCCTCTTGTTTGGCCTGGTTTAGTGTTCCGCCAGATCGCGGGACTTCAGGTCGATGCCGATGAAGCCCATGAGAAAATCGGCGAAGGTGCCGAAGAGCACGCCAATGGTGGGAATGAGGGCCATGGTCAGAAGCGCGAAATACAGGTGGCTCTCATTGTACAGGTTGGTCCACCAGGCCTCCCAGCCGGTGAACTTGCGCGTGTCGGCCACGATGACGATGTTGGCCACCTTGGCTGCGGCCGCGTGTGCGAACTCCGGCACAGCAAGGCCAACAAACAGGCACCATGTGAACAGCTTGATGAAGCGAGCTTTCATTGGGTTCCTCCTCTCAAAATACACAGTCTGAAATGTCCCCTGCCACTGCTCCGGCCAACGTGGTGCTGCTGCGTACCCACCCGACCGGCTTGATCCGCCTTTCGTGATTATTCCCTGAGCAATGCCCGTGCCACGTGAAAAAGCTTGACGGAATCATTGGAGATGTCGTAGTCGTGCAACTACGATCCTGCGCGATTGCGCGGATTGCGCAAAGGAAATGGAAGGCTGAAAGCGTCTGTTTTGCGCGAATGAGCGCCAGTCTGGACCGCAGGGGGTGGTAATGGCCTGGATTCCCTATCGAGCGAGGGGTGAAGACGAGGTCGGAGAGCATTATTTCGCCACCTGGAGCGTGCAGAAAAAGCTCCTGGTGTCGCTCATCCCCTCCATCGCCCTGATCCTGGCGTTCACCGGCTTTGTGACCAACTGGTACTCCACCAAGTATCTGAACCAGTCCCTGCACCGCACGGCGCAGACCCAAAACCTGGCTCAGGGCCGCGATTTTGAGGCCCTGCTGGAGTTCTTCCGCAAGGGGCTTGTGGTGGTGGCGGCGTCCGGCCAGGTGGGCCGGGAGACGCTGGTGGCCGCCAACGCCAACTGGGCCGTGTACCGGCCCGGGGTGGTTTCGGAGCTGGCCTTTGTGGGCCTGAACGAATCGGACACCCTCCTGCTTGTGACCGTGGGCGACAAGCTGGTGGAGATCCGCCACGACCAGTACCAGTACATCAAGAACAGCCCCGTGGCCCTGGCCAATAAGGTCAGCGACCTGCGGCTAGGCGCGACGCACCTGTCCGGCCTGGCGGAGGTTTCCTACCCGCCCTCGGCCTTCCCCGACACCCCGCGCGCCCGCAACATGGCCGTCTTCCGCATGGTCACGCCGGTGTTTGATGAAAACGCGCGCCTGCGCGGGCACCTCATTGTGGCGCTCAACTCGGAGTCACTGCGCAACATTTTGTCATTGTACAACTCACCGAAATCACCATTGTTTTCCTTCGCGCGCACCAGCGAGAACCGCTTCAGCTTTTTTTTCGACGAGCAGGGGTGGATGCTCTTCCAGTCCGAAAACAACGAGGAGCCGAGCAAGGAACTGTCTGTCGAGATAGCCCGCCTGGGCATGACCGGCGACTACGGCCTGCCCGAATACAGCAAGGCCTTCCGGCCCTCCACCCGGCACGAGTCTTACTGGCGCATGATTGTCGAGACCCAGGCCGGGCAGCAGGGGCTCCTGGAGGCCGAGGCCCTGCCCACGGCGGCAGGCATCCTCACGGACCAGCATTTTCTGGTTTACGCCCCGGTGCACTTCCGCGCCCAGCCGGACAAGGACGCCGAGGTCATCGGCGGCCTGGCTTACGTGGACCGCAGCCGCCTGGCCGACGCCGCGGAGTTCCGGCACATGGACGTCATGGCGGTGATCACCCTTGTGGTGGTGGCCCTCATCGTGCTGCTGGTGATCTTCATCAGCCGGGTGATCACACGGCCCGTGCTGACCCTGGCGGCGGAGATCAGCGCCATCTTTGATGAAAAGACCCTGCGCCCGGTGCGGCTGGGCAGCTACGACCGCGAATCCGTGGTGCTCAAGGACGCGCTGAACAAGATGATCATGGCCGTTCAGGACAAGCAGGAGCAGATCCGGCAGCGCGACGAGCATATCCAGATGGTCTCGCGCCGCCAGAAGGTGTCCTTTGACAGCGAGCTCCCGGCGAGCCTGGGCTGGAAGCTGGTGGGGGACATCCCGGACCTCATCGGCCAGAGCCAGCTCATGGCCTCCCTCCAGAGCATGATCCGCAAGGCAGCGGGCAGCGAGGCCGATGTTCTGGTGGTGGGCGAGACCGGCACCGGCAAGGAACTCGCGGCAGCGGGCGTGCACAAGTTCAGCAGCCGCTCCACCAAGCCGTTCATCTCCATCAATTGCGGCGGGTTGGACGAGAACCTTCTCCTGGACACCCTGTTCGGGCACGTCAAGGGCGCCTTCACCGAGGCGCAGAACGATCGCAAGGGCGCGTTTCTGGCGGCGGATGGCGGCACCCTGTTCCTGGACGAGATCGGCACGGCCTCGAACAAGGTCCAGAAGGCGCTGCTGCGGGCCTTGTCCGTGCGTCGCATCCGGCCCCTGGGCAGCGACCTGGAGGTGGAGTTCAACGTGCGCGTCATCGCGGCCACCAACGAGGATCTGATGGAGCTGGTGCAGCGCGGCGAGTTCCGCGAGGACCTCTACTACCGCCTCAAGGTCATCACCATCCAGACCCCGGCGTTGCGCCAGCGCAAGGAGGACATCCCGCTGCTGGCCAGCCATTTCCTCAAGGAATCCGCGCTCACGGTGCGCCGCGGCGAGGTCGGCCTGTCGCGCGGGGCCCTGGAGAAGCTCATGGCCCACCACTGGCCCGGCAACGTGCGCGAACTCAAGAACTGCATCACCCGGGCCCTGGCCTTTGCCGAAGGCGATGTGCTCTACGCCGAGGATCTCGTCTTCGACGACGCCATGATCTCGCCGCAGGCCCCCAGGGACAACGGCGCCCAGGCCTACGCGCACCGGGCACAGGAGCTTGAGAGCCAGGACAATGCGCCTCAGGACAAGGCCCCCCAGGAAAATTCGGCTCGCAAGCGCGCCCTCCGGGATGAAGCACCCCGGGACGTTGCGCAAAAGCGGCCGGATCCCCAGACCGCGCACCCTTCGCCTTCACCAGAAGGGAGTACGGGCGGCAACCCGCGCCACGACATCGCCATGGAACTGGCCCGCGCTGGCGGCAGCTTCACGCGCCTGGACTACCAGAACGCCCTGGGCGCGGATGTCTCGCAGCGCACGGCCCAGTATGATCTCCAGACCCTGGTCAAAAACGGTCTGCTGCGGAAGTCCGGCAAGGGACCGTCCACACAATATTCCCTGGCAGGAAATTCGAGTGTGCATTCGTAGATTTGCGTGAAGCGGTTGCGCGACAGTTGCGCAATTTCGCGATGCGTGATGCCCTGGCAAGTGGTTGCGCGATGTTTGTGCGGGAGAGTGCGCCATGCAGAGTGAAATTCTTGAGAGCCTGAAGAAGTTGTTCGCTTTTCTCTTCCGCAAGGCCCAGACCAGCGCGGACGACCTGGCCATGCAGGAACACTTCCGGAAGAAGTACAAGCACTTCCAGGAGCTGCTGGAGTCCAATGCCGAGCTCTTGAAGATCGTCTCGGACCTGGAGCTCAAGCTGCAGGGCGGCCAGCTCTTCGGCATGTCCTATGTGCGCACCCAGGCCACGAGGGCCGTCTTCCACGCCCTGCGGCTGGCCGCGAGCTTCGAGAACCTTTCGGGAAAGCCAAATCCCAACCTGCGCGCCAAGGTCGACGAGATCCAGGAGCGCATCAAGGCCGAGCTCGAATCGCGCAAGGACACCCTGGCCCAGGAGCGCATCCTAGAATACTCCCAGGTCACCCGGGAGCAGGTGGACGCCGTGGGGGGCAAGAGCGCCAACCTGGGCGAGGTCAAAAACCGCGTGGGGCTGCCTGTGCCGCGCGGTTTCGCCATCACCACCAGCGCCTTCCGGCATCTTTTCGAGCAGGCCGGGCTCTGGGACGAGATCAAGCGCATCAAGCTCAGCATCATCCCCGAGGCTGCGGAATCGCTGGAGCAGGCCAGCGAGGACATCCAGCGGGCCATTCTGGCCGCGCCCGTGCCCGCCGACCTGGAGCAGGAGCTGCTGGCCGCCCACGACAGGCTGGCGCAGGAATGCGGCTCTGCGCCGGAATCTCTGCGCGTGGCCCTGCGTTCCAGCGCCTTGGGTGAAGACAGCGAGCTCTCTTACGCCGGGCAGTACCTCTCGGTGCTGAACGTGCCCCGGGCCCGGCTCTTGACCAACTACCGTTACGTGCTGGCCAGCCTGTACACCCCGCGCGCCATGTCCTACCGCATCCTCAAGGGCATAGTGGACGAGGACATGGCCATGAGCGTGGCCTGCCTGGAGATGATCGACTCCGTGGCCAGCGGCGTCATGTACACGCGCCACCCCTTCCACGCCGCGGACGACCGCATCCTCATCAACGCGGTCTGGGGCCTGGGCCCCTATGCCGTGGACGGGGTCATCACCCCGGACAGCCTGTCCGTTGGCCGCGAGGGCCTGGCGGTGGAGGAGTCGCGCGTGGCGCAGAAGCCTGTGCGCCTTGTCTGCGCGCCTGGCGGAACCCTGGTGGATGAGCCCGTGCCCCAGGACATGCAGGGCGTTCCCTGCCTGGCCGCAGACCAGGTGCGCACCCTGGCCGGCTATGCCCTGCGCCTGGAAAAGCATTACGGCGTGGCCCAGGACATCGAATGGGCGCTGACGCCGGGCGGCGAGCTCCTGGTGCTGCAATCCCGCCCGCTTGGTGTGGTGCCCGGCTCCCAGGGCGTGCCTGCGGGCATGCCGGTGGTGGAGGGCCATGAAATTTTGGCCCAGGGCGGCGAGGTGGCCCAGCCCGGCGTGGGTTACGGCCCGGCCTACCAGGTCGTCAGCGACGACGACCTGAGCGGCTTCCCGGACGGCGGCGTGCTGGTGGCGGCGCATTCCTCGCCCAAGTTCATGGTGCTCATGCAGAAGGCCCAGGCCATCCTCACCGACTCCGGCAGCATCACCGGACATATGGCCTCGCTCACGCGGGAGTTCGGGGTGCCGACCATCCTGGGCTTGGGCAGCGTCACCCGCGACATCGCCAGCGGAACCCTGGTGACCGTGGACGCCTACACCGGCAAGGTCTACGCCGGGGGGGTCGAGGAACTCTTGGCCTTCAAGGCCGAGAAGACCACGCTCATGACCGGCACGCCCGTGTTCGACGTGCTCACCCGCGTGGCCCGGCACATCGTGCCCCTGCGCCTTACGGACCCCAAGTCGCCGGAGTTTAGGGTGCGCGGCTGCACCACCCTGCACGATGTCATGCGCCTGTTGCACGAACATTCCTATGGCGAGATGTTCACCCTGAGCGACATGGCTTCGGGCGAATCCGGCCTGGCCATGCGCCTGCGCGCCCAGACCGGGCTCGACCTCCACGTCATCGACCTGGGCGGCGGGGTGACGCCGGAGGCGCTCCAGCGGCGCACGCTGCGGCCCGAGGACGTCCTCTCCCGGCCTTTTGCCGCGCTGCTCGGCGGGCTGGTGCTGGACGAGGAGCAGATGTCCACGCCGCGCCCCGTGCAGGTCAAGGGCCTGCTCTCGGTCATGGGCCAGCAGATGATCAATAATCCCGGGGCGGACGGCCAGCGCTTCGGCGACCGCAGCTACGCCATCATCTCCGACAAGTACCTGAACTTCAGCTCGCGCGTGGGCTACCACTACGGCGTGCTGGACTGCTACTGCGGCCGGACGGAGAGCAAGAACTACATCACCTTTTCCTTCAAGGGCGGCGCTGCCGACGACCTGAAGCGGGCCCGGCGGGCGCGGGCCATCGGACTCATCCTGGAGGGCCTGGGCTTCTCCGTGGAGGTCACGGGCGACCGCGTAGTGGGCCGCCTGCACAAGCGCGACACCGAGGTCACCCTGGAGAAGCTCTGGCTCATGGGCAAGCTGCTGCAGTTCACCCGCCAGACGGACATGCTCATGGTGGACGAGCAGAGCGTGCGCGCCATGGCCGACTGCTTCCTGTCCGGGCGCTACGTGCTGGACGGCTCCTGCCCGCTCACGGAGCAGACGGGCAAGGGCAGGGGCGGTAAATAGGGGGCGGCAAGCAGGCGCGCGCGTCAGCACGCAACGCACGCTTCAGCACGCAAAGAGGGAGCGCCGGGACAGGTCACAGGGCCTGCCGTGGCGCTATTCTTTTGTCCAGCGGGCGAGGTTTGAACGGCTGGGCCGGGGCTTACGGGGCGACGGGGATGGCCCCGGCGGAGCGCTCCAGGGTGTGGAAGAGCCGGGCGGCCACCTCATCCGGCTCAATGGCCGTGAGGCATTCGCGGCCGCGCTTGCAGGTGGTGGTGCCGTGCAGGGAGCAGGGGCGGCAGGGCAGGTCCTGCTCAAGCACGGTGTCGAACCGCCCGCTGGGATAGAAGCCCCAGGCCTTTGAGGTGGGGCCGAACAGCGCCACCACCGGGGTGCCCACGGCCGTGGCCAGGTGCATGGGGCCGGAGTCGGCCGTGACCAGCGCCTTGGCCTGGGCCAGCAGCGCGCAGGTCTCGCGCAGGTCGGTGCGGCCCGTGAGGTTGCGCGGGTCGTCCAGGGCCTCCAGGTGGTCCGGGTCCTTGCCCACGATGATCCAGTCCAGCCCCTGCCTTTCTATGAGCGGGATAAGCGAGAGCCAGTAGCCCATGGGCCAGGCCTTGTCCGGGTGCGTGGCAAAGGGGTGCAGGGCCACGAACGGTTTGGTCAGGCCGAGGTGCGAGAGGTGCGCACGCGCGCCCGTTGTCTCGGACTCGGAGAGGAAGATCACGGGCCGCAGCTCCTCCGCCGGGGGGGGCGTTGCGTCCATGGCCAGGGCGTAGCGCTGGGGCACGTTGAGGGTGGACAGACGGCGCTCAAGGATGCCGAAGGGGAAGTAGCGATAGAGCCGTCTGGTCAGGCCGAACTTGGGGTAGTCCTTGGCCGGGCCGTCCCAGTGCATGTTCAGGGCCATGGAGCGCAGGGAGCGGTGCAGGTCGATGAAGCCCATGCCCGTGCATTCGGCGGCGATGCGGCGGGACTTGCGCCACCAGTCACGGCCGTCGATCTCGCCCAGGGCCACGGGGATGACCTCGTCCACGGCGGGGTGCCCGGCGAGGATGGGGGCCAGGGCGCTTCTGGTGATGAAGGTGAAGCGCAGGCCCTTTGTGCGGTGCCACCAGTCCAGCACGCCTGTGGTCAGGGTCACATCGCCAAGGGCGCTGGCGCGAAACACCGCCCATCTGTCCGGAAAATCCCTGACCATGTATGAAATCTCCAGGCAAAACCGAGGTTGGGCCCAAGCGCCCTCATCGCAAAGAATGGCTGCGAATGCGCGGCAAGTCAAGGGGTATGGCTGTTGCGCTGCGCTAAGGAAGCTGGTAGGAAATCCCCAGGGCGGCGCAAGGCGTATCAGCCACAAGCGGCCACAAAAAAACTATGTTCGAACTCATTCTCGCGGTTGCGCTGGCCACGACAGTGTCCTTCCTCTGTTCCATCACCGAGGCCGCCTTCTATTCCATCCCCTTGAGCCGCATCGAACGGATGCGCAAGGAGGGCAAGAAGGCAGGCGAAATCCTCTACGCCCTGCGCATGGACGTGGAGAAGCCCATCACCGCCATCCTGACGCTGAACACCGTGGCCGCCACCGCTGGCGCGGCCGTGGCGGGCGCCGCCGCCGTGCATGTCTTCGGCGACCAGTACCTGGTGCTGTTCACGGCGGGCTTCACCCTTTTGATCCTGTTCCTGGGCGAGATAGTGCCCAAGACCACGGGCGTGGCCTATGCCCGGCAGCTGGCTCCGGCCCTGGCCAAGCCGCTTCTGGTCATGGTCTGGGTCAGCCTGCCCGTGATCTGGCTCTTCGGCCGGCTGGTCCGGCTCATCCGCAGCCGCCAGACCGAGCCCGACGCCGACGAGGACGACATCCGCGCGCTGCTGACCCTGACGCGCCGCCAGGGCACCATCAAGCCCTATGAGGAGTCGGCCATCCGCAACATCCTGGCGCTGGACGACAAGCACGTGGAAGAGGTCATGACCCCGCGCACGGTGGTCTTCTCGCTCCCGTCGGACATGACCGTGGGCGAGGCCATGGAGGTCAACAAGACCTGGCCGCACACGCGCATCCCGGTCTACGAGGGTGAGGACGCCGAGGAGGTCGTGGGCGTGGTCTACCGCAGGCAGGTGTACGAGGCCGCGGCCAACGACCACCTGGACATGCGCCTCTCCGAACTCATGCGCCCGGTGCGCTTCGTTCTGGAGAACCTGACCCTGGACCGCCTGCTGCGCAAATTTCTGGAGAGCCGCATGCACCTCTTCGTGGTGCTTGACGAGTACGGCGGCATGGCCGGGGTGGTGAGCCTGGAGGACGTGCTGGAGGAGATGCTCGGCAGCGAGATCGTCGACGAGACCGACCAGGTGGTGGACATGCGCGAGCTGGCCAGGATGCGCCGTAGCGAACTGGTGCCCGCCGCGCGTCCCGTCGCAAGCCATGGGCCTGGCGATGGGCCTGGCGATGCCCCGGCGAAAGCCTCGGACGAAGCCCCGGGCTCCGGCCGGGTGGACAATTCGGGCAGTAACACGTAAGAGTCTCTGGCCGTTGTACGGAAGTGAAGAGCCAACAACGCAAGAGAGCGGGAAGAATATGGCCACCAAAGGTGGAAAAGGCATCTACATCGCAGCCCTTGTGCTGTTTCTGGCCGGGGTGGGCTACCTCGTGGCCTCCGGCGTGACCAAGGACAGCGTCTATTTCCTCAATGTGGGCGAGGCCCTGGCCACCGACGCCAGCCAGCTCAAGCAGGCCCGCCTGTTCGGCAACGTGGCCGCAGACGGCATCGAGTCCGCGCAGCCGGGTCCCGGGGTGAGCTTCATGCTCCTGGACAAGGAGACGCCGGGCAAGACCATGCGCGTGAGCTATCGCGGCGCGGTGCCCGACACCTTCAAGGCCGGGGTCGAGGTCATCGTCGAGGGCGGCATGGACGCGTCAAGCGGCGTGTTCCAGGCCACCACCCTCATCACCAAGTGTCCCTCAAAGTACCAGAAGCAGAACCGGAGCTAGGCCCCGGCCCGGGAGACCGCTCCCGGCCGATAGCCTCAAGCGTCCTGTAATACGGAGCATCGCGTTATGCACATGACCGCCTACATCACCATGCTGTTCGCCCTCATCGGCACCCTGTTTCTGGGGGGCTGGACTATCGCCGCCCAACTGTCCGGACGCCAGGAGCGTCTCGTGTTCTCCGAGCGCGGCCAGTGGGCCGTCACCGCGCTTCTGCTCTTCGCCTGCGGCATCCTGCTGCGCGCGCTGGTCCTGCGCGACTACAGCTTTCTCTACGTCATGAGCCACGTGGACAGCACCCTGGAGATGGCCTACGTGCTCACGGCCTTCTGGGCCGGCAGCGAGGGTTCGCTCTTGTTCTGGGCCGTGGTCATGGCGCTCTCGGCGGCGGTGTTCGTGTTCACGCCCGGCTACCAGGCCTTGAGCGAGCGTACCCGGACCTGGTTCTGGCTGGTGTTCTTCGTCATCCAGGCCTTCTTCCTGCTCATGCTCACCTGCTGGGTGAACCCCTTCGTGCAGGCCGTGCCGACCCCGCTGGACGGCAAGGGCATGAACCCGCTCTTGCGCAACCCGGGCATGATCTTCCACCCGCCGCTCTTGCTGCTGGGCTACGCCGTGTACGTCATCCCGGCCTGCGCGGCCCTGGGCGCGGCGCTCTCCGGCGAGACCCCGGAGTGGATCCGCGCCACGCGCAACTGGAGCATCATGGCCTGGGTCTTTCTGACCTCGGGCATCATCCTGGGCGGCTGGTGGTCTTACATGGAGCTTGGCTGGGGCGGCTACTGGGCCTGGGACCCGGTCGAGAACGCCTCGCTCATCCCCTGGTGCACGGGCACGGCCTTCCTGCACACGGCCATCGTGGGCGCGCGCAGAAACGCCCTGGCCAAGAGCAACATCCTGATCATGGCGCTGACCTTCGTGCTCTGCGTGTTCGGCACCTACCTCGTGCGCAGCGGCGTGGTGGAGTCCCTGCACGCCTTTGGCGAGGGCGGGGTGGCCGCGCCGCTTCTGTCCTTCATCCTGTTCCTTGCGGCCATCTCCGTCATCTCCGCGCTCATGGCCAATGCCTCGGCCCAGCGCAGCCTGGGTGGTCTGGCCAGCCGCGAGGGCCTGCTGGTGGTCGCCGCCTGGACGCTCCTGGCCCTGGGCTTCGTGGTCGGCCTGGGCACCATGTGGCCGGTGTTGAGCAAGATGTGGAGCACCAAGTCCATCGGACTGGACGCCAATTTCTACAACCGCGTCTGCCTGCCGCTTTTTGCGCTCTTGGCGCTGCTGTTTTCCGTGTGCCCGTGGCTCGGCTGGAAAGAGGGCGTGCGCGACAAGCGCGGCCTGGCCACCGCCCTGGCGGCCTTTGTGATTTCCGCCGCGGCCTTCGCGGCCCTGGGCTACCGCCTGCCCCTGGCGCTCATCGGCGCTGCGGGCGCGGTGTCCTGCATGACCACGGCGCTTCTGGCCATCGGGCTCCTGCCGGAGATGCGCACGCGCCAGTCCATCGGGGCCTCGGCCATCCACCTGGGCCTTGGGCTCATGGTGCTCGGCGTGGCCTTCTCGGGCCCGTACCAGGTGGGTGTGGAGCGCGACGTGGCCGTGGGCCAGTCCTTTGAGGTGGGCGGCTACACCGTGACCCTGAAGGAGATCCACGAGAAGAGCTCGCCCAACATGGCCCAGCTCATCGCCGAGCTGGAGATCAGCAAGGGCGGCAAGGTCCTGGGCAAGGTGGTGCCCGAGCGGCGGCTGTACCGTGGCTACGACCAGCCCTTTGCCGAGGTGGAGGTGCTGCCCGGCCTGGGCGACGAGATCTTCACCGTGCTGCTCGGCATGACCGAGGACGGCGGGGCCTCGCTCAAGGTCAACGTCAACCCGCTGGTGAACTGGATCTGGATCGGCGGCATCATCCTGAGCCTCGCGCCGCTGTTCATCCTGCGCGGCCAACGGGGCCGGGAGCGGAACCGCGAGAAGGAGTAGCCTGTGAGCGCCAGCGCCAAGGACTCCCCGCCTGGGACCGCCGCCGGCCTTCTGGCCGACGGCATGCCAGCCGCCCTTCGGGCCGACATCCGGCGCGTGGGCAAATTCTTCGGCTCCAAGCTGGTGCTGCGCGACGTCTCGGCCCAGGTGCGGGCGGGCCAGGCCCTGCTCGTGGTGGGCGGCAACGGCGCGGGCAAGACCACCCTGCTCAAGATCATGGCGGGCCTAAGCCGCCCCTCGGCGGGCGAGGTCGAACTCGCCGTCGCGCCCGAGGCCTGCGCCTACCTGGGGCACGCCACCTTCCTGTATCCGCGCCTCTCCGCCTGCGCCAACCTGACCTTCTGGGGCCGCATGTATGGGCAGACGCCAACGCGCGCGGACCTTGAAGCCGTGCTCGACCGCGTGGGGCTCCTGCGCGTGGCCGACGAGCCCGCCGGGACCTTCTCGCGCGGGATGGCCCAGCGCCTGAACCTGGCCCGGGTGTTTTTGATCCAGCCCAAGCTGGTGTTCCTGGACGAGCCGGGCACCGGCCTGGACCCGGCCTCGCAGGACCTGCTGCGCCGCGAGATCGTCGCCCTGAAGGCCTCTGGCGCGGGCGTGGTCTGGGTCAGCCACCACCTGACAGCGGACCTGCCCTTTGCCGAGAGCGTGCTCTACCTCAAGGACTCGGGCGTGGCCTATTTCGGTCCGGCGGAAGACTTCCGCTTCGACGTGGCCGGGGGGCTCACGTGCTGAGGCGCGCGGGATACATGGCGGCCAAGGACCTGCGGCTGTCCGTGGGCGGCGGGCAGGGCCTGGTGCAGGCCATGCTGCTGGGGCTGCTGCTGATTTTTCTGTTCTCGCTGTCGCGGCCCACGGGCGAGCTGGTCTCGGGCCAGGCCGCCGGGGCCATCTTCTGGCTGGCCTCGGCCTTCGGGCTGGTGCTGGTGTTCAATGACCTGTTCAGCCTGGAGGAGCACCAGGGCTGCCGTCTGGGCTTGTTGTCCTCGCCGGTGCCGGAGCATGCCGTGTGGCTGGGCAAGGGCCTGGCCGGGTTCGGGCTGCTCGTCATCTCGCAGGCCGTGTTTTTGCCTGCCGCGGCGGTGTTCCTGGGCCAGGACGTGAAGGGCTCCTGGGGCGTGCTGCTGCTGGCGCTTGTGGGCGTGGACTGGGGCCTGGCGGCCCTGGGCGCGCTGCTTGGCGCGTTGGCGCAGGGGCAGGGCGCGCGCGAGTCGCTGTTCTCGGTGATCTTGTTTCCGCTGCTTTTGCCGGTGCTGCTGGGCGGCATCCGCATCTTCGCCGGGGTATTCTCCGGCGAGGTGGCCCAGGATCAGGGGCTGTGGGTGGGCATCATCGTGGCCTTTGACGCCGTGTTCACCGCAGCGGGCGCGTTCTTGTTTCCTTTCCTGTACACGGGCGAAGAGTAGCGGCGCAGCAGCGCCGTCTGGAGTGTGAGCATGCCGAGCGTACGAATCCTTGCAGCCCTGGCCGCCCTGGCCCTTGCCGTCGGGCAGTGGTTCATTTGGTCCTACGCGCCCCTGGAAGAAACCATGGGCCTGGTGCAGAAGATCTTCTACATCCACATGCCCCTGGCCTGGTGGGCGCTGGCGAGCTTCTTCGTGGTGTTCTGCGCCAGCATCCGCCATCTCATGACCCGGAGCGCCGCCTCGGACATCCTGGCGGGCTCGGCGGCGGAACTGGGCGTCTTGTTTTCCGGCCTGGCGCTGATTTCCGGCTCCATCTGGGGGCGTGCTGCCTGGAACGTGTGGTGGACCTGGGACCCCCGGCTCACCACCACGCTGATCATGTGGTTCGTCTACGCAGGCTATCTGGTGCTGCGCGGGGCGGGCCTGGCCGGCGAGCGCCGGGCCATGGTCTGCGCGGTGCTGGGCGTGGTGGCCTTTCTCGACGTGCCGCTGGTCTTCTACTCCGCGCGCATCTGGCGCAGCGTGCACCCTGCGGTGCTGGCCAGCCAGGGCGGCGGCATGGAGCCGGAGATGTGGCACACCGTGCTGGTGAATCTGCTGGCCTTTGGCCTGTTGTGGCTGACGCTGCTGGTGCTGCGCTACGGCCTGGGCCGGGCCGAGGAACGCGCCCAGGCGCTGTTGCTGCAAGGCCGGGAGGGGTAAAGCTGATGAATGGATATCTTGTGGCGGCCAATGTCGCCGTGTGGATTTCTCTGGCGGCATACGGAGCCTGGCTGGTTCTGCGCGGCCAGGCTGTGGAGAGACGCCTCAAACAACTGGAGATGCATAAGTGAGCGCGACAATGAGTACTTCCCACCAGTCCAAACCCCTGAGCAGCGGGCAGAAGCTGGTGCTGGTGGCCCTGCTGGCGGCGCTTCTGGCCATGTTCATCGGCTCGTTCGTGTACCGCATGCAGGGCGCCGGCCTTGTCGTGGAGATCAAGCAGGAGCGCGCGCCCGGCAAGGGCGGCATGGGCGGCCCCATGGGCGGCATCGACATGGAGCACCTGCGCGAGCTCATGACCGCCCAGGAGAAGAACCCCAACGACCCCAAGGTGCTGCTGGAACTGGGCAACACCTTCATGATGATGCAGGCCTGGGACAAGGCCCTGGAGTTCTTGGACAAGGCCGTCAAGCTCACGCCCAAGGACATCCAGGTGCACCGGGCCATGGGCATGGTGCGCTTTGAGCGCAAGGAATACCCCCTGGCCCAAAAGTCCTTTGATGTCGTGCTCAAGATGGCGCCGGACGACGTGCTGGCCCACTACAACATGGGCATCCTGCTCAAACATTACATGAAGAAGCCCGCCGAGGGCGACGCGCACTTCCGCAAGGTGGTCCAGCTGGGCGGCGCGGCCGACCCGGAGATACTGAAGGGCGCGGAGAAGGAGCTGGTGCCAGGCGGCGCCAAGTAGACTGTCCTGGCGCCGTGCAGGGCGCCTTGACATGGCCGGATATCTCTCTAAAATACCCGGCTTCAAGGTTATTGCGGCAAGGAGATGCGTCATCTCCGAGCCTTGGTCATATGTGGTGAAAGTTGTTGACAGAACTCATTTGGAGGGATTCGCGATGAAGGCGAAATGGTTCGTAACGGTTCTGGCTGTCGCCCTGGCGGGCATGCTTGCTGTTGGCTGTGGCGAGAAAAAAGAAGAGAAGAAGGCCGAGGCTCCCAAGCAGGAAGCCCCCGCCGCTGCCAAGAAGCTGGTGCTCGGCGTGGCCGGCGCCCAGTCCGGCGACCTGGCCTCCTACGGCCTGCCCTCGGTCAACGCCGCCAAGCTGGTGGCCAAAGAGTGGAACGCCAAGGGCGGCGTCAACGGCATGATGGTCGAAGTGCTGCCCATGGACGACCAGTGCAAGCCTGAATTGGCCACCAACGCCGCCACCAAGCTCGTGAGCGAGAAGGTCTCCCTCGTCATCGGCCACATCTGCTCCGGCGCCACCAAGGCCGCCCTGCCCATTTACAAGGACGCCAAGGTCGTGGTCATGAGCCCCTCGGCCACCAGCACCGAGCTGACCCAGAGCGGCAGCTACCCCAACTTCTTCCGCACCATCTCCTACGACTTGATCCAGGGCAACGCCGCGGCCAATTTCGCCACTGGCGTGCTGAAGGTCAAGAAGATCGCCGTCATCCACGACAAGGGCGACTACGGCAAGGGCTTTGCCGAGAGCGGCCAGAAGTCCATCGAGGAAGGCAAGCTCGCCAAGGTCGTGATGTTTGAAGGCATCACCCCCGGCGGCGTGGACTATTCCGCCGTCATCCAGAAGATCAAGGCCTCCGGCGCTGATTGCGTGCTCTTCGGCGGCTACTACCCCGAGGCCTCCAAGATCGTCGTGCAGATGCACAAGAAGGGCCTTAAGATCGCCTTCATCACCGACGACGGTGTGAAGGACGACACCTTCATCAAGCTCGCCGGCGTCGACGCCGAGGGCGTGTACGCCACCGGCCCGCAGATCCTGGCCGACAACGAGGTGTTCAAGAAGGCCGCCGCCGAGCATGAGAAGGAGTTCGGCTCCGCTCCCGGGTCGTTCTTCGCCCAGGGCTACGCCGCTGCCCAGACCCTGCTGAACGCCGTGGCCAAGGCCGGCAGCACCGATTACGACAAGGTCGTGGCCGCCCTGCGCAGCGAATACGTCGAGACCCCGGTGGGCAAGATCAAGTTTGACGCCAAGGGCGATGCCGAGGGCGTGAGCTTCTCCGTCTACCAGGTGAAAGACGGCAAGTACGTACTGGTGAAGTAGCCTCCGCCGCCCGGCGAGCGGGTGTGCGATAATCTGCCAGGGGGCGGGGGCGGTCAAGGCGCCCGTCCCCTGGTTCTGTAAGGCCGCCCCCGGATTTTTCCGGGCTGGCCGGGTGGTTTGATAATGGAATATTTTCTCCAGCTGTTCCTTGGGGGCTTGAGCCGTGGCAGCGTGTACGCCCTCATTGCGCTCGGCTACACCATGGTCTACGGCATCATCGAGCTCATCAATTTCGCCCACGGCGAGATTTACATGATCGGTGCCTTCATGGGCCTCATCGTTGCCGGGGTGCTGACAAGCCTGGGCTGGCCCGCGCTGTCCATCCTGGCTATCGCGCTCATTGTCGCGGTGCTCTATTCCGCAGCCTACGGCTACACGGTGGAGAAGATCGCCTACAAGCCGCTGCGCAGCGCCCCGCGCCTGGCCCCGCTCATCTCGGCCATCGGCATGTCGATCCTGCTCCAGAACTACATCATGCTCACCCAAACCCCTGATTTCCTGCCCTTTCCCAGGCTCATCCCCGAGCTGGCCTTCATGGACCGCTTCAGCAACTACCTCGGCACGTCCGACATGTTCATCATCGTCACCTCGCTGGTGGTCATGATCGCGCTGACCCTGTTCATCAAGTTCACGCGCATGGGCAAGGCCATGCGGGCCACGGCCCAGAACAGGAAGATGGCCATGCTCGTCGGCGTCAACGTCGACCAGGTCATCAGCGTGACCTTCATCATCGGTTCGAGCCTGGCGGCTGTGGGCGGCGTGCTCATCGGCGCGCATGTGGGGCAGATCAATTTCGCCATCGGCTTTTTGGCGGGCATCAAGGCCTTCACGGCGGCGGTGCTGGGCGGCATCGGCAGCATCCCCGGCGCCATGCTGGGCGGGCTGGTGCTGGGCTGGACCGAGAGCTTCGCCACGGGCTACATCTCCAGCGACTACGAGGACGTTTTCGCCTTCCTGCTGCTCGTGGTCATCCTGATTTTCCGTCCTGCCGGGCTGCTTGGCAAGCAGCGGGCGCAGAAGGTGTAGCGTCATGAAAGACACCCTCATGCGATATGTCGTCAAGCTCGTCAGGCAGGCCCTGGTGGCCTCCATCTGGCTGTCGTTTCTGACCCTGCCGATCATGGTCATCCGCGTGGACACCATCGAGCAGACCGTGACCTGGCGCTGGATGCACCTGGCCTACATGGCCGTGGGCAGCTTTGTTTTGGCCCTGGCCTGGTACGCCATGATGGACCGCCGTGACCGTGGGCAGGCCAAGAAGGACCTGGAGACCGTGGAGCGCGTCTCGGCCCTGTCCCAGTTCTTGTCCGACCCGCGCTTCGCCAAGCCGCTCATGGCTTTCGGCTTCCTGGTGGCGGCGGCCTTCCCCTGGTTCTTCTCGCTGTATCAGACGAACATCCTGGTCAGCGCCATGATCTACGTGGTGCTGGGCCTGGGGCTCAACATCACCGTGGGCCTGGCGGGCCTGCTTGACCTGGGCTACGTGGCCTTCTACGCCGTGGGCGCGTACACCTACGCGCTTTTGAACCACCACTTCCACCTGGGCTTCTGGGCCGTCTTGCCCCTGGGGGCTGTTCTGGGCGCGTTCTTCGGCATCCTGCTCGGCTTCCCGGTGCTGCGCCTGCGCGGCGACTACCTGGCCATCGTGACCCTCGGCTTCGGGCAGATCATCCGCCTGGTGCTGGAAAACTGGGGCGACTTCTCGTACGGCCCCAGCGGCATCTCCAACATCGACCGGCCCGGGCTCTTCGGCATCAACTACTCGGTTGAGCAGGCCACCACCTACATCTACTACATCATGCTGGCGCTGGTGATCCTGACCATCTTCGTCACGGCCCGGCTCAAGGACTCGCGCATCGGGCGGGCCTGGCTGGCCCTGCGCGAGGACGAGATCGCCTGCCAGGCCATGGGCATCGACAACACCCGGGCCAAGCTCATGGCCTTCGCCCTGGGCGCGACCCTGGCCGGGCTCATGGGCGTGGTCTTCGCGGCCAAGACGACCTTCATCAATCCCGCGAGCTTCACCTTCATGGAGTCGGCCATGATCCTGGCCATCGTGGTGCTGGGCGGCATGGGCTCGGTGCTCGGCGTCATCCTGGGCGCGTTCATGCTCATGCTGCTGCCCGAGTATCTGCGCGCCTTCTCCGAGTATCGCATGCTCATCTTCGGGGCCACCATGGTGCTGATCATGGTCTTCCGGCCCGAGGGGCTGGTGCGCGCCAAGCGCAAGGTCTACAAAATCAACGTGGAAGCGGCGGGCTAGGGCATGGCGCAGAACACCACCGACATGAACAACCAGAACACCGGCAATCCCGTGCTTTCCGTGCGCAACGTGAGCATGAACTTCGGCGGCTTGCGCGCGCTTTCCGAGGTCGACCTGGAAGTGCGCCCCGGCGAAGTGGTGGCCCTGATCGGCCCCAACGGCGCGGGCAAGACCACCTTCTTCAACTGCATCACCGGCATCTACACCCCCACCGACGGCGAGGTGACGGCCTATCCCAAAACCGGCAAGCGCAAGCGCGCCAACGGCGTGCGCATCAACGGCATGCGCACCAACCTGGTGTGCGAGCTGGGCATGGCCCGCACCTTCCAGAACATCCGCCTGTTCCCGTCCATGACGGCGCTGGAGAACGTCATGATCGGCCGCCACTGCCGCACAAAGTCCGGCATTCTGGGTGCCGTGCTGCGCCCCGCGGCCACCCGGCGCGAGGAGCAGGAGGTGGTGGACAATAGCTACGAGCTTTTGACCAAGGTCGGCCTGGAGAAGCTGGCCAACGAGTACTCGCGAAACCTGCCCTACGGCGCGCAGCGCAGGCTGGAGATAGCCCGGGCGCTCGCCACGGAGCCGTTCTTGCTGCTGCTCGACGAGCCCGCTGCGGGCATGAACCCGCAGGAGACCGAGGAACTCAAGCAGATGGTCATCCGCATCCGCGAGGAGTTCAAGGTGTCCGTGCTGTTGATCGAACACGACATGAAGATGGTCATGAGCCTGTCCGACCGCATCTACGTCATGGAATATGGCCGCATCATCTCAACCGGCACCCCGAAAGAGGTGAGCGAAGACCCGCAGGTCATCCGGGCCTATCTGGGGGAGGATGACGATGCTTGAGCTGAAACATATCGACGCCTTCTACGGCAACATCCAGGCCTTGCGCGATGTGAACATCCGCATCGGCGAGGGCGAGATCATCACCCTCATCGGGGCCAACGGCGCGGGCAAGACCACCACGCTCATGACCATCTGCGGCGTGGTGCCGCCGAGAAACGGCGAGGTGCTCTTCCAGGGCCAGAGCCTCTCCGGCGTCTCCCCGGACAAGGTCGTGGCGCGCGGCGTCTGCCAGGTGCCGGAGGGGCGGCTCATCTTCCCGGACCTGACCGTGCAGGAGAACCTGGACATGGGCGCGTTTTTGCGCTCGGACAAGGACGGCATCAAGACCGACCTGGACCAGGTCTTCGGCCTGTTTCCAATCCTCTTGGAGCGGCGCGGGCAGCTGGGCGGCACGCTGTCCGGCGGCGAGCAGCAGATGCTGGCCATCAGCCGCGCGCTCATGGCCCGGCCAAAGCTGCTGCTGCTCGACGAGCCGAGCCTGGGCCTGGCCCCGCTCATCATCCGGCAGATTTTCGACATCATCAAGAAGATCAACAGGGAATCCAACACCACCATCTTCCTGGTTGAGCAGAACGCCAACCAGGCGCTGAAGGTGGCGCACCGGGGCTACGTCATGGAGAACGGGCGCATAACGCTCGAAGATTCCTGTGACAAGCTCCTTGCCAACGACGAGGTCAAGAAGGCATATCTGGGTCTCTAGACGACATAGAGCCGCACTCGAAACCCGGCAAGCGCCGGGAAAAATGGAGAGAAGGACCATGCAGGACAAAATCATCGGCAAAGCGCTGACCTTCGACGACGTGCTGCTCATGCCCGACTATTCGGAAGTCCTGCCGGACTCGGTGGACGTGGGCACCATGCTCACCCCGGCCATCCGGCTGAACATTCCGCTTCTCTCCGCCGCCATGGACACCGTTACCGAGGCGCGCATGGCCATCAGCATGGCCCGCCACGGCGGTGTCGGCGTCATCCACAAGAACATGAGCATCCGCGACCAGGTGCGCGAGGTGGACAAGGTCAAGAAGAGCGAGTCGGGCATGATCCACGACCCCGTGACCGTGCACCCGGACGACAACGTGGGCAAGGTCCTGGCGCTCATGAGCGAGTACCGCATCTCGGGCCTGCCCGTGGTGCGCGGCGACAAGCTCGTCGGCATCGTCACCAACCGCGACGTGCGCTTCGTCACCGAGCCCGCCACGCCGGTGTCCGAGGTCATGACCAGCCGCAACCTCATCACCGTGCCCGAGGGCATCAGCGACGAGGAAGCCAAGCGCCAGCTGCACCAGAACCGCATCGAGAAGCTTTTGGTGGTGGATGACGACGACAAGCTCATGGGGCTCATCACCATCAAGGACATCGAGAAGGTCAAGAAATACCCCAACGCCTGCAAGGACGACAAGGGCCGCCTGCGCGTGGGCGCGGCTGTCGGCGTGGGCCAGGACGGCGTGTCCCGGGCCGAGGCCCTGCTGCGCGCCGGGTGCGACTTCCTGGTGCTCGACTCGGCCCACGGGCACTCCAAGAACATCCTGGACGCCACCCGCGTCCTGCGCGAGGCCTTCCCCGACGCCCAGCTCATCGGCGGCAACGTGGCCACCTACGAGGGCGCCAAGGCCCTCATCGAGGCCGGGGTCGACACGGTCAAGGTCGGCATCGGACCGGGCTCCATCTGCACCACGCGCATCGTGGCCGGCGTGGGCGTGCCGCAGATCACCGCCATTCTGGAAGCTGGGCGCGCCTGCCGCGAGGCGGGCAAGTGCATCATCGCCGACGGCGGCATCAAGTTCTCCGGCGACGTGGTGAAAGCCCTGGCCGCCGGGGCCGACACCTGCATGATGGGCAGCCTCTTTGCAGGCACCGAGGAAAGCCCCGGCGAGACCATTTTGTACCAGGGCCGCACCTACAAGATCTACCGGGGCATGGGCTCCATCGACGCCATGAACGCTGGCAGCTCGGACCGCTATTTCCAGGACAAGAGCAAGAAGCTCGTGCCCGAAGGCATCGTGGGCCGCGTGCCCTTCCGGGGCCAGGTGACGGAGAGCATCCACCAGCTCGTGGGCGGGCTGCGCTCCGGCATGGGCTACCTCGGCTGCGGCACCATCGAGGAACTCAAGGTCAAGGCCCGGTTCATGCAGATCTCGGCCGCCGGCCTGCGCGAAAGCCACGTTCACGACGTCATCATCACCAAGGAATCTCCCAACTACCGCGTGGAATCCTAAGAGCGCGAAGCAGGCTAGCCATATGCAGCACGAAGAAAAGGTCATCATCATCGACTTCGGGTCCCAGGTCACCCAGCTCATCGCGCGGAGAATCCGCGAGGCCGGGGTATACTCCGAGATCCATCCCTGCACCAGCGATCCTGCGGCCATCAAGGCCCTGAACCCCAAAGCCCTGGTGCTCTCCGGCGGGCCGAGCAGCGTACACGACGTGGGCGCGCCGCCCCTGCCCAAGGAGTACCTCACCTGGGGCCTGCCCATCCTGGGCATCTGCTACGGCATGCAGATCCTGGCGCACACGCTCGATGGCGAGGTGACCCGCTCGCAGGACCGCGAGTATGGCCGGGCCGAGTTCGAGGCCGTGGGCGCAAGCCCGCTTTTTGACGGCGTGCCGGGCAAGGAGAACCTGACGGTCTGGATGAGCCACGGCGACCATGTGGGCAAATTGCCCACGGGCTTCAGCCGCATGGGCAAGACCGGCAGCCTGGAAAACGCCGCCATGTGCGACCCCGTGCGCAAGATCTACGCGGTGCAGTTCCACCCCGAGGTGGCCCACACCGACCAGGGCGAGCGCATCCTCGCAAACTTCCTGTTCAAGGTGGCGGGCTGCCGCCCCAACTGGACCATGGCCTCCTTTGTGGACTCCAGCATCAAGATCATGAGCGACCAGGTGGGCGAGGGCAAGGTGGTCCTCGGCCTGTCCGGCGGCATCGACTCCACCGTGGCGGCGGTGCTGCTGCACCGGGCCATCGGCAAGCGCCTGTACTGCATCTTCGTGGACAACGGCCTCTTGCGCATGGGCGAGCGCGAGGAAGTCATCGGCTTCCTGGAGGAGCACTTCGAACTGAACGTCAAGTGCGTGGACGCCCGCCGCGAGTTCCTGGACAAGCTCAAGGGCGTTGAAGACCCTGAGCAGAAGCGCAAGATCATCGGCTACACCTTCATCGAGGTGTTCGACCGCGAGGCCAAGGCCATCGAAGGCGTGGAGTACCTGGCCCAGGGCACGCTGTACCCGGACGTCATCGAGTCCGTGTCCTTCAAGGGCCCCAGCGCGGTCATCAAGAGCCACCACAACGTGGGCGGCCTGCCCGAGAAGATGAACCTGAAGCTGGTGGAGCCCCTGCGCGAGCTGTTCAAGGACGAGGTTCGCAAGGTGGCCTACGAGCTCGGCATGCCCGAGAACATCATCTGGCGCCAGCCCTTCCCGGGCCCGGGCCTGGCCATCCGCATCCTGGGCGAGGTCACCGACGCGCGTCTGGAGATCCTGCGCCAGGCGGACCGGATCGTGCAGCACGAGCTGGTGGCCAGCGACTGGTACCGCAAGGTCTGGCAGGGCTTTGCCGTGCTCCTGCCGCTCAAGACCGTCGGCGTCATGGGCGACGACCGCACGTATGAGCATGTCATCGCCCTGCGCATCGTGGACAGCCTGGACGCCATGACCGCTGACTGGTCGCGCCTGCCCACAGAGATCCTGGCGCGCATGTCAAACCGCATCATCAACGAGGTCAAGGGCGTCAACCGCGTCGTGCTGGACATCTCCAGCAAGCCGCCCAGCACCATCGAGTGGGAATAGCGCCAATGGCCGCTTCGCGCTCTTACACAGGGATATAGGGTATGCTCGGAACCACTGAATTGCTTGTCGTGGCCATCGTGGGGCTCATCGTCGTGGACCCCAAGAAGCTGCCGGACCTGATGAAGGGCCTGGGCAGGGCGTTGGCCGAGTTCAAGCAGATGAGCGGCGACGTCAAGCGCACCTTTGAGCGCGAGGCCGAAATGGCCGACTTTGAGAAGCGCAAGGCCGAGGCCCACGAGCAGCTCTACGGCGACAAGGCGGCCCAGGCCGAGGGCGAGGCGCCCCCCGAAACGCCCATTGAAACGCCTATTGAAACGGTCGACGAAGCGCTGATTGAAACTGCGGACCAGCCGGTGGAAGAGGCCGTGGAGACCGCTGTCGACACGGTGGCCGAACCCGTTGCCGAAAGCGTTGCCGGAAGCGTTGAAGAGAGCGTGGCCGCACCCGTGGCCGAAAGCCCCGCCGAGCCAGCGCCTGCGCCAACTGCGGAAGCCGCGCCCGTTGCCGAAACCGTTGCCGAAAGCGTTGCCGAAACCGTTGCCGAAACCGTGGCCGAGAGCGTTGCCGCAGCACCTGCTGCCGCGCCCGTTTCCGAGCCCGTTCCGGCGACTGTGGGGGCCGCGACGCTGCCCGCCGAGGCCGAGCCCGCAGCGGCCCCTGCCGAGGCCGCGCCGCCTCCTCCGCCTCCGCCTCCGCCTCCTCCGCCGCCCGTGGGCGACGAGGCTGTGGGCGAAGGGCAGAGCGCCCGCATGACCTTCATCGGGCACCTGCAGGACCTGCGCAAGGGCGTCACCCGCAGCCTCGTGGCCATCCTGGTGGGCTTCCTGGTCTGCTACGCCTTTGCCGGGCAGATGCTGAAGATCCTCATGCAGCCCATGCTCACGGTGCTCAAGCAGAGCCACTTCATCTACACCCTGCCCACCGAGGCCTTCTTCGCCGAGATGTGGATCGCCTTTGTGGCGGGCATGTTCCTGGCCAGCCCGTTCATCTTCTTCCAGATCTGGCGCTTTGTGGCGCCGGGGCTTTATTCCCACGAGCGGCGCTGGATCATCCCCATCGCCCTGTGCTCCGCGCTGTTCTTCACCTTTGGCGCGCTGTTCGGCTACTTCGTGGTCTTCCCCTTCGGCTTTGAGTTCTTTGCCAGCTACGCCAGCGACATCCTGTTCTTCACGCCCAAGCTCGACGAATACCTGGGCTTCGTGCTCAAGCTCCTGTTCGCCTTCGGCATCGTGTTCGAGCTGCCGCTGTTCATCTTCTTCCTGGCCCGGCTCGGCATCGTGAGCCACGTGGGCCTGCGGGCCAAGCGCAAGTACGCCATCCTCGGCGCCTTCATCGTGGCTGCGGCGCTGACCCCGCCGGACGCCATCAGCCAGACCATGATGGCTTTGCCGCTGTGCATTTTGTACGAGGTGGGCATCTGGGCCGCGTATTTCTTCGGCAAGAAGAAGAAGGTGGACCCGGCTGACGAGGCCGCGACGCCTCCGGGAGAGGCCGCAGCCTAGACCGGGTTGTGGGCCAGCAGTCGGGGGCCTAAACAACGCCGCAGGCCCGCCGATGAGTTAAGTCGGCGGGCTGGCCAAGGGGCGATTTGCCCGGCGCGGCCAGCGCCGCGTCTTGACAACGCCCGCCGCCTCTGATCTTGGTGGGAAGCGTCGCTGGTTTTTTGCATGCATTGCGGCTCGTTGCGGCGCAAAGGAGTATCAATCGTGGCACAACGCGCGTCCAGCCTCACGCGGACGACCAAGGAAACCGACATCCGGGTGGCCATCGCCCTGGATGGCACGGGTGCGTGCGACATCAACACCGGCATCGGTTTCGCCGACCACATGCTGACCCTCATGGGCTTCTGGGCCGGGCTGGACCTCACGGTCTCCTGCAAGGGCGACCTGCACATCGACGCCCACCACAGCCTGGAGGACATCGGCCTGGCGCTTGGGCAGGCTTTGGCCGAGGCCCTGGGCGACAAGGCGGGCATCGCCCGCGTGGCGTCGGCCAAGGTGCCCATGGACGAGGCCCTGGCCGAGGTGGTGCTGGACCTGTCCGGGCGGCCCTACCTGGTCTATTGCGACGACCTCCTGCCCGCGCTCATCGCCGGAGAAGAGAAGGACGTCTGGCGTGAATTCTTCAAGTCCCTGGCCCAGCGGGCCGGTATGAACCTGCACATCCGCTATGAATACGGGAAAAATGGCCACCATCTGCTGGAGGCCGCCTTCAAGGCCCTGGGACTGGCGCTGCGCCAGGCTGTCCAGGTTTGCCGTACGGGCGCGCCCAGCACCAAGGGGAGCGTAGACTGATGCAACAGCGCACCAAGCTCAATATTCTTGCGATCCTCTGCGTTTTGGCGCTGGTCTCGCTTGCGGCCTGCGCGCCCAAGCCCATCACGCCGCAGCCAAGGCCGCTCGGCAACATCGCCGTGGCCGCCTTCACCGCGCCCCAGAACAACTGGGAGCTTTTGGCCGGGTACCTGCCAGCCGAGGGCAAGGGCGGCGTGAAACCGGAGATTCTGGCCAGGCTGGACGCCTCCCTGGACCAGACCTTGCGCAGCCACGGAGTCAAGGTGGCCTCCACCCCCGCGGCCACCCGCCAGTGCCAGGAGATCGTGGTCTTCGAGCGCGCGGGCAAGTCCCGCGAGTCGGCCTGGGCCTACTGGCTGAACGTGGGCAAATGCCTGCCCGCGGACTTCATCCTGGTGCCCCAGGTGCTCTACTGGAAGGAGCTTGAGGGCGGCGGCAACCCGGCCTCGGTGATCATGGACCTGTACCTGCTGGACGTGAAGGCCGAGCGCATGGTTGGCCGCTACCATTTCGACGAGACCCAGAAGGGGCTCTCGGAAAACCTGCTGGACATGGGCAAGTTCATGCGCCGCAAGGGCGAGTGGGTCGGAGCCGACGTGCTGGCCAAGGAAGGCATCGAGGCGGGGTTGAGGGAGATGGGTCTGTGATCCTGTTCCCCGCTGTAGACATCAAGGACGGGCGCTGCGTGCGCCTGGAACAGGGCCGCGCCGACGCCGTCACGGTGTTCGGCGAAGACCCGGCGGCCAGCGCCATGCACTGGGTTGCCCTGGGCGCGGAGTGGCTGCACATCGTGGACCTGGACGGCGCCTTCAGCGGGCAGCCGCGCAACGCCGACCTGGTGGGGCGCATCTGCGCCGAGGCCAAGGTGCCGGTGCAACTGGGCGGCGGCGTGCGCGATCTGGCCACGGCCAAGGCCTACATCCAGGCCGGTGTCTCGAGACTGATCATCGGCACCATCGCCCTGGAGCAGCCGGAGCTCTTCGCCGAGCTCTGCGCCGCGCTGCCGGGCAAGGTCGGCGTCTCCCTCGACGCCGTGGACGGCCAGCTCAAAAGCCGGGGCTGGGTCACCGACGCCGGAATGCGCGTGGCCGACGTGCTGCCGCGCATCGAGGCCGCAGGCGCGGCGTTCATCATTTATACCGACATCGCCCGCGACGGCATGCAGTCCGGGGTGAACATCCCCGCGCTCACGTCCCTGTGCGAGGCGACCAGCCTTCCGGTGGTGGCCGCTGGCGGCGTGACCAACCTCCAGGACCTGAAGAATCTGGCCCCGCTGTGCGCCAAGGGCCTGCAAGGCGCCATCACGGGCCGGGCCATCTACGCGGGCACGCTGAACTTCATCGACGGCCTGTCGTACACCAAGGAGCTGCGCGCGGCGTAGCCATTTCGAACATATTGTGGAAAACGAAGGGGGCCGCTGGCCCCTTTTTCGTGCGCCAAAAGACCCTGAGTGGTGAGCGTTCGCCCCGTTACCGCCGAATTTTTGCAGAATTCGCATTGACACGGCCAAAAGTCGGCGTAAGTATGCGCCCCTGGTGGGGGAAAACCTCCCATTCAACGCCAGTTTCCCCGGGACCTACGGCCTCCGGGCAGGGGGAGAGCGCATGATCGCCTGGATCGAGGCCCAACGGGCCGGACTCATCAACAAAAAGAACATCACCAACAACATCCTCTCCGGCTTCGTGGTCGGCGTGGTGGCCATCCCCCTGGCCATGGCCTTCGCCATCGCCTCCGGGGCCAAGCCCGAGCAGGGCCTGTACACGGCCATCGTGTCCGGCATCGCGGTGTCCCTCTTTGGCGGCTGCCGCTTGCAGATCGCCGGGCCCACCGGCGCGTTCATCGTCATCCTGGCCGCCATCACGGCCAAGTTCGGCATCAGCGGGCTCATGATCGCCACCCTCATGGCCGGAGTCATCCTGGTGCTGCTGGGCGTCATGCGTCTGGGCGCGGTGCTCAAGTTCATCCCCAGGCCGGTCATCGTCGGCTTCACCAGCGGCATCGCGGTGATCATCTGGGTGGGCCAGTGGAAGGACTTCTTCGGCCTGCCCAAGCCGCACGGCGAGCTGTTTCACGAAAAGTTCCTGTCCCTGGCCGCGTCCTTCCCGCAGCTGAGCCTGCACACCACCATGCTGGCGCTCATAAGCCTGGCTGTGCTGCTTTTAAGCCCCAGGGTGCTCAAGCGCATCCCCTCGCCCCTGGTGGCCATGGTGGTCGTCACGGCCTTGCAGGCGGCCTTCCACTTCGAGGGCGTGGCCACCATCGGCACGGCCTTCGGCGGCATCCCCAGCACCCTGCCCACGCCCGGCCTGCCCGACACCAGCCTGAGCCAGGTGGTGCGGCTCATCGGCCCGGCCTTCACCATCGCCTTCCTTGGGGCCATCGAGTCCCTGCTCTCGGCGGTGGTGGCCGATGGCATGTCCGGCACCCGCCACAATTCCAACCAGGAGCTCATCGGCCAGGGCATCGCCAACATCCTTTGCCCGTTCTTTGGCGGCTTCGCGGCCACCGGGGCCATCGCCCGCACGGCCACGAACATCAAGAACGGCGCCACCAGCCCGCTGTCCGGCGTGGTGCATTCGGCTGTGGTGCTCTTGACCGTGGTGGCGCTGGCGCCCCTGGCCTCGAACATCCCGCTGTGCGCCCTGGCGGCCATCCTCTTCGTGGTCTCCTACAACATGTGCGAGGCCCGGCAATTCATGGACCTCCTGCGCACCGGCCCCAAGGCCGACATCTTCATCCTGCTCATGACCTTCGGCCTCACCGTGTTCACGGACCTGGTGGTGGCGGTGAACGTGGGCGTGGGCCTGGCCTCGCTCATCTTCATGGCCCGCATGGCCAACAGCGTGCAGGTGGTGGAGGACGACGCGGCCACGCGCCTCATCTACGGCGCGCCGGAGGGCACCGGGCCCATCCACATCCACACGCCCGAGGAGATCGCCGCATTCGACACCTGCTGCGAGACGGACGTCATGGTCTACACCATCAGCGGGCCGTTCTTCTTCGGCGCGGCGGAGCGCATCGAGAGCGTGCTCTCGTCCATCAACGTGCCGGTGACGACCATCGTGCTGCGCTTCGGCAACGTGCCCTTTGTGGACGCCACGGGCGTCAACTCCTTCCGCAACATCATCAAGCGCATGCACGCCCACGACAAGCGCGTGGTCTTGTGCAACCTGCCGCCCTACGTGTTCGAGAAGTTCAGCAAGGGTGGCATCCTGGATCTGGTGGGCCGGGAGAACATCATCAGCAACGTCCGCGACCTGTGGACCATCTGTCCCTCCTGCCGGTTGCCCACGGCTGCGGCCTAAGCCAAGCGGGGCGCAAGACGCAAGAAAGGGGGCTTGTAAGCCCCCCCTTTTTTTTGTCGCGGCGCTGCGTCAATGAGACGGGAAGGGGCAGTGTGACAGGAGCCCAGCGATGAGTGCGCGCTGTGCCTGGCTTGGGCCGCATACCGTATCTCGCGAGGCTCCGAGCCGACGGCCCGCAGAAACGACGGCGCACGGCGCGCCGTCAGACTGTGGTGGGAAGTCCTTCGCGGACCCCTAGCACTCGCCGTCGAGCAGGATGGCCAGGGCCTTGCCCGCGCGGGTGGCCTTGAACTCGATGATCTCGCACTTGGCCGCGCCCTCGCGCACAAAGGGGTCCTGGTCCAGGATCCCGGCCAGCTCCTCGCGGGTGCCGGCCCGGGCCAGGATGACGCCGCCGTCGCGCGGTTCGCGCGGGCCGGAGACCAGGAAGATTCCGGCGCGGTAGTTTGCTTCCAGAAACTCCCGGTGGGCGGGCAGAAGTTCGTCGATGACCGAAAGCGGCTTCACGTAGTTCACGAGCACGAGGTACATGGGATCTCCTTGTCGGCTTATTGCGCCGCAGCCTGGGTGCGCGGCGGCGTCAGTTTCGTCTTCAGCTTCAGTACGCGCGCGCAGGACTGGCGGATGCGCTCCGGGCTCACCTTGCCCTCGGCCACCAGTTCCATGAGCGCGTTCAGGGTCTTTTCCGCAATGAGCGGATCGAAATCAAGGTTGTTGCCGATGAGCAGCACGTCGGCCCCGGCGTTCACGATGAGCCGCACCGATTCCTTCAGGCCATAGCGTCCGGCCACGGCGCGCATCTGCAGGTCGTCGGTCACCACCACGCCCTCAAAGCCCAGCCGTTTCCGCAGGATGCCGTCGATGACGGCCTTGGACAGCGTGGCCGGATACTCCGGGTCCAGGCGCGCGTCGAACACGTGGGCGGTCATGACCATGTCCGCCAGGCCCTGGCGCGTCAGCTCGGCAAAGGGGCTGAGCTCGGCCTCGCTCCAGGTGGCGGTGACGTCGGTGAAGCCCAGGTGGCTGTCCGTGCGGCTTGAGCCGTGGCCCGGGAAATGCTTGGCCGCGGTGAGCACGCCCCGGCTCTGGAGCCCGCGCGCAAAGGCCCCGGCACAGGCGGCCACGGCCTTGGGGTCGGCGGAGAAGCTGCGGCCGATGCCGCCGATGACCGGGTTTTCCGGGTTCACGTTGACGTCGGCCACGGGCGCGAAGTCCAGGTTCAGGCCGACCTCGGCCAGGCTGCGGCCCACGGTTTCGCCAGCGGCCAGGGCCGGGCCGGTGTCCGGCTGCGATGGCGCTCCGGCCTGGCCCATAGGACAAAGCTCTGCGGCGGCGGGCGTCTCGGTGAAGCCGCGCGCGGCCTTGAGGCGCTGCACGCGTCCGCCCTCCTGGTCCACGGCGATGAACAGCGGCGGCGAACCGGCGGCAGCGGCTGCGGCTTGCAGGGCGCTGGTGAGGCGAGACAGCTGCGCCGGGCTCTCGATGTTGCGGTCCGGGCTTTTCAGGGCCACGTCGCGGTCGAACAGAATGACCCCGCCCAGGTTCAGGGCCGCGATCCGGCCCAGGATGGGCAGCTCGCCTGGCGTGCCGGGGCCGGGCTCTGCGCCGCGAAAGCCCACCAGCAGCATCTGCCCGGCCATGCGCCGGAGCTCCGGCGAGGGCTCCTGCGGGCGCATGAGGGCGCAGCCGCCCGACAGAAGCAGGGCAGGCAGCAGGCAAAGCGCCAGCAGTCCGGCCAGGGGGCTGGCCGAACGCGGGGAAGGCGAGGGGCTGGGCATGCCGTTTCCTGCTAGGCCCCTTCGGCGCCGAGGGAGAAGGTGCTCTCCATGTCGTAGCTGGAGATGACCCGGTAGGAGATCAGCGTCTCCGAACTGGTGATGCCGAGGATCTTGAGCATGTGGTCCGTGACGATGGCGGCCAGGTCGTCGTTGTCGCGGGCGCGGATGATGGCCACCAGGTCGAAGCGGCCGCCCACGGAGTGGACTTCGCTGATGCCCCTGATCTCGACGAGCTTCTGGGCCACCACGTTGATGGCGTCGGGCTGGACGTGCAAAAGTACGATTGCGTTGGTCATGACGATCCTCCGTTGTTTGTGTCTTTACCTGTTTGTCCCGCGCTGGTCAAAGGTGCAGGGCGTAAAAATAGCCCCCGGACCGGAATCCGGAGGCTGATTTTTGATGCTGTGGCCGGGCCGCAGGGACTGCGCACCATCGATTCTCGCATGGCGACTGTCCGATGGTGATTCCTGAGGCGGAATGCCGTCAGTAACCCATTGGCGGGCAAGCACTTATTTGGTTCAAGGCTCCCTGGGCGGCCTTCTGCTGCCCTGATACAGCTCGAACTCCAGCAGGCGGCACTCGATCTTGGCGTTGTAGAAGGGGATGCGCCGCTTGGGCTTGAGGCCCACGCGCTTGGCCAGCTCGCTGTTGCCCGTGATGATGTAGCCGCGCCAGCCGGGCAGGCGTTTCTTGAAGAAGTCGCCGATGGCCGCGTAGATCTCGGTCAGCTGCACGGCGTCGCCCATGCGCTCGCCGTACTCCGGGTTGAGCATGCAGACCCCCGGCTCCACGGTGCCGTCCGGTGCTGCGGGCACCTCGGTTTCGCGGAAGTCGGCCACGGAGAACTCGATGTGGTCCTCGACCCCGGCTGTGCGGGCGTTCTGGCGCGCGGCCTCCACGGCCTCGGAGTCTATGTCGCTGGCCAGGATGCGCCGTGGCAGGGTTTTTTGGGCCTGTGCGTGCATCTCGCGGCGCAGGGCCTCGTAGGCTTCCTCGTCAAAGTCGATCAGGTGGCGGAAGGCGAAGTCGGGCCTGAGCAGGCCCGGCGCGCGGTTAAGGCCCAGCAGCGCGGCCTCGATGGCCAGGGTGCCGCTGCCGCACATGGGCGAGAGGAAATGCTCGGTTGCCGCGTCGTAGCGCGAGGCCAGGATGAGCCCGGCGGCCAGGGACTCCTGCAGGGGGGCCTTGTGGGGCATCTTGCGGTAGCCCCGGCGGGTCAGGGGCGCGCCTGTGGTGTCCAGGTACACGGTGACGTCGGACCCGCGCCAGTGGATGAACACGCAGGCGCCAATGGGGTCCGGCCCGGAGTTGGGCCGCCTGCCTTCCTGCTCCTGGATGCGGTCGACAATGGCGTCCTTGGCCTTCTGGTTAGCGAAGCGGCTGTCGTTGACGAAGTCGTTCTGCACCGAGGAGTCCACGGTGAGGTGCCCGTCCACCGGGACGATGTCCTCCCAGGGCAGGCGGAAGAGCTCGCGCCCCAGGGCCGTGGGGTCCGCGGCGCGGAAGCGGGCCAGCTCAAGGAGCACGCGGTGCCCGGTGCGCAGGCTTAAGTTCAGGCGCATGGCGGTATGCATGTCGCCTGCGGTCTCGACTCCGGCGGTGAGCTCGCGCGCGGGCAGGCCCAGGGCTTCCAGCTCGGCGCGCAAAAAGGGCGGCAGGGCCTTGGGGCAGGTGACGAGGATGGTGCGCTGCTCGGGGGCTTGCTTCTCGGGGGTGCGCTTGTTGGCGATGCGCTGTTCGGCGGCGTGTGTGTCGGCTGGTGTCTGCATGGGCGACGTGAATCACGCCTTGGGGGCTGCGTCAAGCCCGGCGGTGGGTTCGGCGCCGGTTTCGGTGTTGGACCTGGCGAAGGGCGCCGGGGAGGCGAGCAGGGCGGTCATCTCTTCCGCAGGCAGGGGGCGGCTGAAGTAGTAGCCCTGGAACTCCCGGCAGCCCAGGTTGGTCAAAAACCAGAGCTGCCCTGCGGTTTCCACGCCCTCGGCCACCACGCGCAGCTCCAGGTTCCTGGCCATGGTCAGGATGGTCTGGACGATGGCCGCGTCGTCCTCGTCGTCGGGCAGGTCGCTGACAAAGGAGCGGTCGATCTTGATGGCCTCGATGGGCATCTTCTTGATGTAGCCCAGCGACGAGTATTCCTTGCCGAAGTCGTCGAGCACGATGGAAGCGCCCATGCGGGTCAGGTCCTCCAGCGCCTTCAGAGTCTCCGGCAGGTTGCTCATGAGCGTGGTCTCGGTGATCTCGAACTCCAGCGCGCTGGCGGGCAGGCCCGTTTCCTCGACGATGGCCCGGATGCGCCCGCCCAGGTCCGGGTGCAGGAACTGGCGCGGGGAGAGGTTCACGGCCATGGTGAAGCGCTCGTGCCCGGCCTGGCGCCAGGCCAGGGCCTGGAGGCAGGCTTGCCGCAGCACGATGTCCGACAGGGGCATGATGAGCCCGGTGTCCTCGGCCACGGAGATGAACTCGTCCGGCGGGACCAGGCTGCCGTCCTCCCTGCGCCAGCGCACCAGCGCCTCGGCCCCGGTGATGCGGTCGCCGGGTTCCAGCACCTTGGGCTGGTAGTGCACCTCAATGCAGCCCGAGGCCAGCGCGCGACGCAGCCCGGTGGCCACCATGAGCCTGCGCACCACTTGGTCGTTGAGCTCGTTGGTGAAGAAGTCGAAGGTGTTGCGGCCGCGCTCCTTGGCCCGGTACATGGCCAGGTCGGCGCTCTTGAGCAGATCCTCGGGCGTTTGGCCGTGGGCCGGGAACAGGGCCAGGCCGATGGACAGGCCCATGTGCAGGCTGTGCCCCTCCAGCAGGAAGGGCGCGGCGAAGGTGTCCAGGATGTGCCCCGCCACGCTGGCCACGGCCTCGGGATTGGTGGGGCCGTCCATGACCACCACGAACTCGTCGCCGCCCAGGCGGGCCACGGTGTCGCGCCGGCGCACCACCGCGTTTAGCCGTTCGGCCACCATCCGCAGCAGCTTGTCGCCCACGGAGTGGCCCAGGGAGTCGTTGACGTCCTTGAAGCGGTCCAGGTCCATGAGCAGTACGGCGAGTTCGAGCCCGTCGCGCCGGGCGGATTCCAGCGAGCGCTCCAGGCGGTCGTGCAGCAGCAGGCGGTTGGGCAGGCCCGTGAGGGAGTCATGGAAGGCCTGGTGGCGCAGCTGCTCCTCGGCGCGCTTCTGCTCGGTGACGTCCTCCATGGCGGCCACGCTGGTGGTGGTGCCGGGAAGCATGGCCACCGTGAGCCTGACCGTGCGGTGCTCACCGCCGGGGCTGACGAAGTCGGCTTCGTAGTTGCGCGGGGCCAGCTCCGGGGAGACGCGGCGCTTCACGTGGTGGCGCAGCATCGTTTCCACGCTCTCGGGCGTGAAGAACTCTGTCCAGCTCATGCGCCCCACGACCTGGTCGCTCGGGAGCCCGGAGAGCTTCTCGAACTCCTGGTTGGCGTGGGAGATGGTGGTGTCCTCCTCGATGAGCACGGTGGCCGTCCCGGTGTTCATGAACAGGGTGCGGTAGATCTCCTCCGAGCGCTTCAGGGCCTCCTGGGCCTTGTTCAGGTCGTCCACGTCGATGAAGGTCTCAAGCAGGATGGTCTTGCCGCCGCGGTCGATGCGCGCGACGCTTTTCAGGATGGCGCAGGTGCTGCCGTCTGCTCGCAGCAGCGTGCGCACGGCCTGCTCGCCGTCGTGCCCCAGGTCGACGATGGGGCACTGGTGCTGGGCGTTGGGGCAGACCAAGCCGTGGCACATGCGGCCGATGATCTCCTCGCGCGTGCGGCCGGCCAGGGCGGCGGCAAAGGCGTTGACATCGATGATGCGGCGGGTCTGCGGGTCCACCAGCATGACGCCTGCCTGGATGGAGTCGAGGATGTGCTGGAGGAACTGCTCCTGGGCCTCGGTGGCCGCGCACTGGGTGGCCAGGCCCTGGCGCGAGTGCTGCAACTCGCCCAGCATGGCGTTGATGCGCCCGGCCAGGGCGGAAAGCTCGTCCGTGCCGGGCATGTCCACCTGGCCAAGCTGCGTTCCGCTGGCGTTGACGGCCTCCACCTGTTCGCGCAGGCGCGTGACGCGCAGGAGCACCCGGCGCTCCAGAAAGGCGAACAGGGCCACCAGGAAGAGCAGCCCGCAGGCGCTGAGCCAAAGCTGGCTCTGCACCAGGGCGCGGTTGCCCTGGGCCATGATCTCGCGCCGCTCGCGCACGATGAGCCGCAGGGCGGGTTTGCCCCAGATGTCCGACATGATGGAGGCGCCCGCCACCATGTCCCGGTTCAGGGGCAGCACGCGGGTTCTGTTCAGGGGAATGTTGCCCAGGCGCGCCAGGTCCGGCGAAAGCGGGCTGTTGGCCGCCTCCATGGACAGCGGAATGCGGATGCGCTCGGAGATGATGTTGGCCTGCCTGCTGTCCAGGGGGCGCACCATCACCAGGGTGCCTGCGCACGGGCCATCGGCATTGCTGGAGAGGATGGGGCTGGCCGCCAGCAGCATAACGCCTTGGGGCAGGAGCACCAGACCCTTGACGCGGTCCTCGGCCAGTCTTCCGGCCAGGAGCGAGGAGCCCGGCTGGAGGTGGTCCAGCAGCCCCTGGGGCAGCGGCGCCTTGACGCCCTTGGCCGGGTCTATTCCTCGACTGATAACAACCCGCCCCTTGGTGTCCAGGAAAACGATGGCCGAGAGGCGCAGGGAGGAGAGGGTGCGGTTGTTCAGATTGGAGCTGACGAAATCCTTGCTTCTGCCCTGCATGAACAGCTGCGCGTCGTCCCACACGGCCCAGTCCACCAGCAGGTCATCGAGCTTCTGAAGCTCCTCCGTGACGGCGTTCTTGGCGCGCTCCATGTTCTCGCTGGTCTGCGACTGCTCAAGCAACAGAAAGCTCGTGTCGATGATGGCGTGGGTGGACAAAAGCAGCACCAAAAGCAAGGCCAGGGTGCCCAGCCCCGTGAGGAGGAGTGTTGCCTTGCGCAGCGTCATTGGACCTCGCGGGCGGTTGACCGGACCCCCCGGAAATGGAGGAGCCGCCTTGCCGTCACAATAGCACACGGAAAGTTACATGAACAGAAAAAATGGAGCATCGGCAATACTGATATGCAAAGTGTTGTAGGGTGGCCGCTGTTGCTGGCCGTGAAGGTGCAGCAGGCTCTCAACGGCCCTGCGGTTCAACTGTTGCGCGGGTCCGGGCTGCGCAGGCGCTGCTTTTCCACCGGCGCGCGCACGGGGTAGACCGGGTTGGCTCTGGTCCACCAGCCCGGCACTGCGGCCTCGGTGAACTCCACGCGGTGGACGAACTTGATGCTCTTGTAGGCCAGGTCAAAGGGGCTGACCACACGGGCCGGGGCGCCGCGCTCATCCGGCAGGGGCGCGTCCTCCAGGTCCAGCGCCAGCAGGGCGCCCAGGGCCGGGTTCAGCAGGTCGGCCAGGGGCAGGGACTCCACGTAGTGCGTGAGCCCGCCGATGTCCTCCGTGCGCCCCAGGGAGTGGAACACCGCGTACCTGGCCGTGGGCAGGAGCGCCGCACGGGCGAAGAGCTCGCGGAACTCCACGCCGCCCCAGGGCGCGTCCGTGACGCTCCAGCCCTCCACGCAGTGGAAGTCCAGCGTGCGCCGGACCTGGGGCAGGGCGCGCAGGTCCTGGTAGCTCAGGGTCACCGGGGCCTGCACCAGTCCGTCCAGGGTCAGGGCGTAGGGCTCTCGGCGGCCGTCGGCCCAGACCACCTCGCCGCGCGCTGCATCAAAGCGGAAGTCCGGGCGCTCCACCGTGCGCGTGCGGAAACGCGCCGAAACGTTGGCGACGGCGTCGCGGGCCCGCGCGGGCAAGAGCCCCCAGGCGAAGGCACCGGCAGTGGCGGCCAGGGCGGCCAGCACCCCGAGAAAGCTCCTGCGGGAGAGGCGCCCGTGGGGCGTCTGCGGAGGTCTGTTTGCGTTCGTCATGTCCGGCTCCTTGTGCATCCTCATAAAATAAGACCGGCGGCGGCCTTGTGAAGGGTCAGGCGCAATGACGCATTCTGCCGTGGTCTTGCCAACCGAACCGGGCCCGGCTACTCTAAATGGCAACAACGTCCGACTGCCTGTGGAGGCCATCGCAATGCACATCGAATCGTTCAACCTCGGCCCGCTTGAAACCAACTGCCACGTGCTCTCGCACCTGGGGCAGGCCGTGGTGGTGGACCCCGGCGGCGATCCCGCCGAAGTCCTCGAATACCTGAGCGCCAACAAGCTCAGCCTCACGCACATACTGGTGACGCACCTGCATTTCGACCATATCTACGGCTGCGCCAAGCTCGCCCGCGCCACCGGCGCGCCCGTGCTCACCCCGGCGGGCGATGCCGCGCTCTTGCAGACCGAGCTTGGCCGGGGCGGCATGTTCGGCTTCCCGGTCATCGAGCCCTTTGAGAGCACGCCCGCGCCGGAAGGCCCGGCCACCTTCGCCGGGCTCGACTGCCAGTGCCTGCCCACGCCCGGCCACTCGCCCGGCAGCCTGACCTACTACTTCCCCCAGGCGGGCGCGGCCTTCGTGGGCGACCTCATCTTCTACCGCTCGGTTGGCCGCACGGATTTCCCAGGCGGGAGCTCGGCCACGCTGAAACAGTCCGTGCAGGAAAAAATCTTTACCCTGCCGGGCGATACCACGCTCTATTCCGGCCACGGCCTGGAGACCACCGTGGACTCCGAACGTACGCACAACCCGTTCTTCCTGCACGACATGCTGTAGGATGAGAGAAGGAATATGCTCCGCAGGCCAGGGGCGCTGCCCCTTGGAACCCCGCCAAAGGGCCTGAGGCCCTCTGGACTCCCCATTGGGCTGCGCTTTCCCGCAGCGGGGACCGCTGCGGGAAAGCGCAGCGAACAAATGAGGGGGTCCGGGGGAAATCATTTCCCCCGGCGGGGGTGCCGGGGGCGGAGCCCCTGGCGGGCATACGGAGAGGATGCGACATGGCGACCATAGATCTGCGCGACAAGTGTTGAGGGCTGGGCATGGAGGTCGGGTGGCACCTCCGTTTCAGCCGCGAGGACGAGCTGGTGTTCCTGGTGCGTGCGGGCCTGGCGCCCAACGTGGAGGACGCGGTGTTCATCGCCGGGGACTGGCTGCTTGGCTGGGAACCGGACGCGGAGAATCCCGAGCATGCGGCGGCCCGCGTGACGCGCAAGGTTCCGCGTAATGCGCCGCGCAATACGCCGGACGATCGGACCGGGGAATGAGCCTGGGAACGGGCGGAAGGGAGGTGCGTCATGCCAGGGCCAAGCGTTGAGCCAAGCGTTGAGCCAAGCGTTGAATGGAGCGTTGAGCTGAGCAGGTCCGTGCTGATTCTGGAGTGCAGCCACAGGGCTGGCGGCAATTCCGACGCTGCGGCGGAGCTGGTGGCGCGCGGGGTGCGGGAGGCCGGGGGCGAGGCCCGTGTGGTGGCCCTGCGCGATTACAATGTGCTGGCCTGCCTGGCTTGCCGGGCCTGCGCCAAGGACAAAAAGTCGGCCTGCGTGCTGCGCAAGAAGGACCAGGCCGAGGAGCTGTTCGCGCTGCTGTTGGCCGCGCCCAGCGTGGTCTTCTGCTCGCCGGTGTACTTCTATGCGCTGCCGTCGTTGTGCAAGACCTGGATCGACCGCTCGCAGCGTTTCTGGGAGGCCCGTCGCAAAGGCGACGCCTGGCTGCTTCAGTACCCGGAGCGCCAGGGCTTCGCCTGTCTGGTGGGCGGCCAGCCCATGGGCCAGAAGCTATTTGACGGCGCGCGCCTGACCCTCAAGTATTTTCTGGTGAACTTCGCCATGACCCTGGCCGAGCCCGTGGGCTTTCGCGGCAAGGACGAGCGCGGCGACCTTTTGGCCGATCCCCTGGCCGTGGACCGCGCCCTGGCCCTGGGGCGCGAGGCCTGGGCGGCGGCGCAGGGCGCGCTCAAATGATCCACCGGGGGCTGGCCCTGCTGCAAGGCCTGGCGCGCCCGTTCATGCTGGACGAGGCGCGCTGTGCGGGCTGCGGGCTGGTGGCCCAGGCCGGGCCTGGGCGGCAGTCCAGCCTGTGCCCGGACTGCCGTCTGGCGCTGGCGCCGCAGGAGGTCGCGGCCTGCCCCGGCTGCGGGCAGCGGCAAGACGCGCAGCCGGAAGTTCTGCAGCAACCGTCCGCACTCTGCGCCGCCTGTCGGCAGTCGCCGCGCCCCTGGGGGCGGTTGGTGTCCTTTGGGGCTTATGAGGGGCGTTTGCGTGAGCTGATCCTGGCCTACAAGTTTCAGGGGCGGCTGGGCGTGGGCCGCCAGCTTCAGGAATGCCTGGCCTCGGCCTTCGAACGCCAGGCGCACGTGTTCCCGGAGCTTGCGGCCTGCGAGCTGGTGGTGCCGGTGCCGCTGCACGTGCGGCGGCTCGCCTGGCGCGGCTTCAACCAGAGCCGGGAGCTGGCGAAGCTCTTGGCCCGGCGGCGCGGCCTGCCCATCCGGCAGGAGGCGCTCATGCGCGTGCGGCGCACGGTTCCGCAGATGGAGCTGGGCCGCTCGGAGCGGGCCGAGAACATCCGGGGGGCCTTTGCCGGTGCCCCCAAATTTCTGGCTGGGCGCACCGCGCTTTTAGTGGACGACATCATGACAACGGGCTCGACATTGGAAGAATGTTCGCGCATGATGCGCGCCGCCGGTGCCGCACAAGTGCACGTGCTGGTTTTGGCCAGGGCCTGAGGTCCGTTTGCGGAGGTGAAAAATAATCACCACGCGGCGCTTGACTTTTCCCCGGCCTTGGAGATAAGAAATCCCCTCTTACGCGATGGAGGTATTCGCAATGTTCGCAATCATCGAGACCGGCGGTAAGCAGTACCGCGTGGAACAGGGACTCGAGTTCAAGGTGGAGTTGCTCCAGGCCGAAGCCGGCAGCGAGCTGGCCCTGGACAAGGTCCTGCTTGTGTCCGCTGACGGCGCCACCAAGATTGGCGCCCCCTACCTGGAAGGCGCTACGGTGTCCTGTGAGGTTCTTGGCCATGGCCGCGGCGAAAAAATCTTCGTCTTCAAGAAGAAGCGCCGCAACGACTTCCACAAGAAGACCGGACACCGTCAGGACTACACCAGCCTGAAGGTCAAAGCCATCCAGGCTTAAGCCCCCCGAAGGAGAACTGATATGGCTCACAAGAAAGCGGGCGGCAGCTCCAGAAACGGCCGCGATAGCGCCGGCCAACGCCGGGGCGTCAAGCGTTACGGTGGTCAGAAGGTTTTGGCCGGCAACATTCTCGTCCGCCAGGTGGGAACGTCCATCCACCCCGGCAAGAACGTCGGCCTGGGCAAGGACTTCACTCTGTTCGCCCTGGTGGACGGAGAGGTCAAGTACGAGAAGTACATGCGCAACAACAGGGTCAAGACCCGGGTGCACATTCTGCCCGTGAGCGCCTAGACACAAGGCTCTAGCACCCAATCCTTTAAGATCCGAACGGCGGGCAGGAGCGGCACCATGCGGCTCCTGCCCGTTTTTCTTCGGTTCAGGCGGTTACCAGCCCATGCGATTCGTGGATGAAGCCAATATCATCGTGCGCTCCGGCAAGGGCGGCAACGGCAGCGCGTCGCTCAAGCGCGCCAAGAACCTGCCCAAGGGCGGGCCCGACGGCGGCGACGGCGGCAAGGGCGGGGATGTCATCTTCCGCGCCAGCACACGCCTTTTGACCCTGTACGATTTTCGCGTGCGCAGCATGTTCGAGGCCGAGAACGGCGTCAACGGCAAGGGCCAGGACAAGTACGGCCGCAACGGCGAGGACCTGATCATCGAGGTCCCGGTGGGCACCATGCTGCTCGACGTGACCGATGTGGGCCCCAAGTTCGACGGCGACCCCGACGCCGAGGTGGAGGTTCAGGCCGGTTCCGGCTCCGGGCCGGTGCTTCTGGCCGACCTCTCCCGCCCGGACCAGGAATACGTGGTCTGCCCCGGCGGCATCGGCGGGCGCGGCAACCTGCATTTCAAGAGCTCCACCAACCGCGCGCCCACGCATGCCGAACCCGGCAAGCCCGCCACGGAGAAGCGCCTGCTGCTCCGGCTCAAGGTCCTGGCCGACGCGGGCCTGCTCGGCCTGCCCAACGCGGGCAAGTCCACCTTCCTGTCCGCCGTGTCCGCAGCCCGGCCCAAGATCGCGGCCTATCCCTTCACCACCCTGGTGCCCAACCTGGGCGTGGTGGAGGATGAGGGCGGGCACCGCCTGGTCATCGCCGACATCCCCGGCCTCATCGAGGGCGCCAGCCAGGGCGCGGGCCTGGGCTACAAGTTCTTGAAGCACGTGGAGCGCACGCGCTTCCTCGTGCACATCCTCTCCGGCGAGGACGCCGACCCGGAAAATCCCGAGGCCGGGTACGCCATGCTGAACGAGGAGCTGCGCGCCTTTGACCCGGAACTTGCGGCCAAGCCGCAGATCCGCGTCATCAACAAGATCGACATCCTGGAACCGGAGCGCCTGGCCACCCTGCGCTCAAACGCGCCAAAGGACATCCTCTTCGTCTCGGCCCTTACCGGCGAGGGCCTGCCCGGGCTGCTGGCCGAGATGTGGCGGCGTTTCGACGCCCTGAGCCCGGCGGATGACTCGGACAAGGAAGAGGCTGACTGGACGGGAGAGAGCGGAACATGAGCCAAGAGGCAGCGCGACCGGAGGCAGGCGCCCTGCGCCGTGAGATTTTGGGCCGCACCAAGCGCGTGGTGGTCAAGGTCGGCAGCGCCGTTTTGACCTCTGACAAGGGCCTGGACCCCGGCATCGTGGGGCGGCTGGTGGACCAGATCGCCGCGCTGCACGAGCAGAACCTTGAGGTGGTGCTGGTGAGTTCCGGGGCCGTGGCCGCCGGACGCATGCGCATCCGCCAGAACAGGCTCGACGCCTCCAACATCGATTTCGCGGAGCTGCCCTCGCGCCAGGCCGCCTCGGCCATCGGCCAGAGCCGCTTGATGCACGAGTACGACGAGGCCTTCAGCCGCTACGGCAAGACCGTGGCCCAGATCCTGCTGACCCGCGAGGACCTGAAGAGCCGCGCGCGCTTCCGCAACGCCCGCAACACCATCCGCAGGCTGCTGGACTGGGGCGTCATTCCCATCGTCAACGAAAACGACACCGTGGCCGTGGCCGAGCTCAAGTTCGGCGACAACGACACCCTGGCCAGCCTCATCGTGGACCTAGTGGGCGCGGACCTTTTCGTGAACCTGACCTCCGCCGACGGCGTGTTCGACAAGAACCCGGACAAGCACACGGACGCGTGCTGCGTGCCCATGATCGAGGACATCGAGAGCCTGGACATCGAGGCCATGTGCGACGGCAAGACGAGCGTGGGCTCCGGCGGCATGTATTCCAAGCTTCGGGCCGCGCGCCGCGCCGCCCAGCTCGGCGTGCCCACGCTCATCGTCTCCGGCAAGAGCGCCCTGGCCCTGACGCGCATCTTCGCCGGGGAGGTGCTGGGCACCCTGGTGCTGCCCTGCGGGCGGCTGGTGTCGCACCGCAAGTTCTGGGTGGCCTATCACGACGACCCGGCAGGCACCGTGAGCGTGGACGCCGGGGCTGCCAAGGCCCTGCGCGAGAACGGCAAGAGCCTTTTGCCCGCGGGCATCCGCAAGGTCGAGGGCCGGTTCGAGCGCGGCGCGCTGGTGCGCATCGTGGACCTGGACGGCCGCCATGTGGGCGTGGGCCTTTCCAACTATTCCGGCGACGAGCTGACCCGCATCCAGGGCCGCAAGAGCTCGGAACTGGCCGAGGTTCTGGGTTCCGCACCATATCCCGAGGCCGTGCACCGCGACAATCTGCTCCTCGACGCCGCCCTGTAGGGTAGGGCCTGTTTCGAGGCGTGTCCTGCGCCCCCTGGACGTCGTCGCTCGCCGTTTCGAGACCAGGGCTGTACCGCTAGAGTACTATCCCTGGTCTCGAAACGGCTTGCTTCTTGCCAGGGAACGCAATCCATCGCCTGGAAACAGACCCACGTGCACCTGGAAGAAGGCCCAAAGCCCGATGTTGTCCCGGACGCTCCTTCTGCCTCACACAAGCCAAAAGCTCTGTTTCAGGTTCCTCCTGAAACAGAGCTTTCGGCGTAAAATGGGGGTCCGGGGGCCGCTGCCCCCGGCGGGGT
>JAHIUD010000078.1 GCA_018817515.1 Pseudomonadota bacterium | reverse complement strand
CCATGTTCTCCCAGCAGACGACCAGGTACTGCGTCGGCGGGCGCTTCATGGGCTGGTCGGAGGTGGCCAGCTTGGCCAGCTCCTGCTGCACCTCCGGGGCCGATTGCTTGTCCCAGCGGCGCGCCGGGTCCTGGTTGAGGCCCGCGCTCATGTTGATGAGCTGGGCCGCCTGGCGGGGGGAGGACGTCATCAGGGCCAGGGCCGTGGGGTAGATGTCGCGGCCAGCGTGCCTGCCCCCGTCGGTGGGGGTCATGTGCTCGGCATAGTACTGCGTGGCGTAGCCGTAGTCCCACCAGGTCCAGACCGAGGAGCCCTTGGGGGCGATGGCCTTGAGCTTCATCAAGGCCTCGGCGTGGGCCGGAGCCAGCACCGGAGTGGGCGCCAGCTCGCGGTAGCTCCCCACGTACCCAAGGAGGCACCCCCCGGCCAAAAGGATCTGCACCAGCGTCAAGGCGTTTTCGCGCATGCCGGTGCGGGCCAGGAGGGTCTTTCCCAGCCAGTGCACGCCCAGACCCAGGCCCAGGGCAAAGGCCGGGCCGCCGAACATGGCGAAGCGCACGCCCATGAACAGGCTGGCCACGCCCAGAACCGTAATCGGCAGCAGCAGCAGAAACGCCGGGCGCAGCACCAGGATGCACACCATGCCAAGCCCGCCCAGAACGCCCGTCCAGGACGACACCGAAACCCCGCCGAAGAAGGTCGGCCAGTCCACCACGTTCTTGGCCTCGCGGATGCTCTGGGTGATGCCCGGATAGCTCGGGCCGTGCACGGCCCCCACGTCAGCGGCAGCGCCGCCGACCGGGGCGGCGTCGGCCACGGGCTTCAGGTAGCTCAGCGCTTTCCCGACAAAGGGACCCAGCGGCTCAAGCATGCCGCCGAGCACGGCCAGAACCAGCAACACCGCCAGCCAGACCCAGGGGTGGTCCAGCAAGGGCCGCAGGCGCTCGGGCCTGCGCCAGAGCAGCGCGGCCAGCCCGAGGGTGGCGGCGACAAGGAGCCACTCCACCAGAGAAAGGGAAAAGACGCCCGCGTTGAAATGGCGCAAGCCCGCATAGGCGGCCAGCGCGTACACCACGAGGAGCCGGAGGGCCTGCATCCTGCGCCCGGGGCGGCCCGTGGCGGCAGCCAGGACCACGGCAACCCAGAACAGGGCGATGCCGATGGCGCGGATGTCGTCGTGGGCGAAGTGCGCCACGCGCGCCACCAGGCCGTAGCCAAAAGCCAACCAGGGCAGCGCCGCCGGAACCGGGTCGCCTTGCTGCCGCTCCTCCGGCGTGGCGAGCCAGCCGCGGGTGCAGCAGAACGAAAGCAGGTGCGCCAGCATGAAGCCCATCAACAGGGGCATGAGCAGGGTGAAGGGGTCGGAGTCAAAGTAGCCCAAGCGGGAGCGGTAGTAGAAGCCCGGCGCAAGCGCGCCGATCATGCCTGCGGCGATGGCCGCCCGCCGGCCGCCCAAAAGCCAGCCCCAGAGCGCCGTGCCCATGGCCACGAAGCTGCCCAGATAGGCTGGCGCCCAGAAGCCGATCTTCCACAGCGGCGCTCCGGAAATACTGCTCAATGCGCGCACAAGCAAGGACATGCCGTACTGCGTGAAGTTGCCCACGCCCTTGGCTCCGGCCATCCAGGCGTAGGAATCGTGCGTGGCCATGATCCGCTCGCCCGCAGCCGTAAGCCCGGGCCCCGCCCAGTTGCCCGCGTCCATGAGGCGGACTGCCAGAGTCACCCCGTAGCCAAGCAGCGCGATGGCCAGAAGCCACTTCCAATCCTCGCGCCAGACCGGACGTTCGTCCAGGAACTCGCTTGCCTGCAGATATTTCTGAGATAAGGCCTTCATGCGGATTCTGCCTGCCTTACGGTTTTTTCTCGCCCAAGCCCCGGCTTGCGCCCGCTGCGGACTCCCCGCCCCGGACCACCCTCGCCGCAAGCACTATGCACAACCGCCGGAACCCTGCCTGGTCCTCCTGGCGGTGGGAAAACAACGTCCAGCCTTCGCCGGTCTTCGCTCCATCCTTGCCCGAATCCTGTGTCGAACCCTGTGTCGAACCCTGTGCCAAGCCCGAAACCGCGTCCCTGGCGCTCTGGCCCCGGGCCACAAGCAGCAGCAGCGAGCCCTCGGGCAACAGCGCCTCGGCAATCTGGAGACGGGCAGCCCCCTCAGAGTCTTCCAGGCGTACACGCACGGACAACTGCCCGTTCTCCGGGTCCTGGAGCGGCGTGAACACCAGCCTCTGGCGCACCGTTTCCTGGGCAGCCCCCGCGCCAGCCGGGCCGGGCCGGGTGATGCTCAGGCTCATGTCGCCACCGTCCGGCACCGCTGCCCTGGGCCGGGCCAGCACCCGCACTCCGGGGTCGGCAGCCAGTTGCGCAACCAAGGCGTCCAGCCCGCTCTGCGCGGTCAAATTCCCGACACCCGCTGCGCCACCCGGCGCACTTGGCGCCTGTCCGCGCAGGCTCACGTCCACGCCCACGGCGGCCTGGGCAAAGCCGCTGGCCCCGGCAGGCGAACCCAGCGGCGGGTTCGAAAGCACCGACGCCCCGCCCACCGGCCCCGGCAGCGCCGCCAGAATCTCGCCCTGGCCGGAAGCCTGCGCCGGAAGCTCCAGCACCAGAGCCTCCACCAGCACCCGGGGACGAGGCTGGTCCATATCCTCCACCAGGCGCTCCACCCGGGCCATGAGCTCCGGTTCGGCCAGCACCACCACCGCGCCCGCCTCGGCGTCCACGCGCACGCGCAGGCCGCTCAGGCGTTTGTCCGACTCGGCAAGTCCCCGCAGCGCAGCGGCCACCTTCGCCGCCCTGGCGTAGCGCAACCGGAAGGCCCTGAGCGCCGGGACTTCGCGTCCGCCCGAATCCAGCTGCGAAAGCAGGCGCTGGGCCTGCCCGAGCTGTGCGCCGCTCCCGGCCAGGAGCACGGAGTTGCTCCACTCCAGAGCCAAAACGACAGGGGCCGGTCCCGGCAGCCCCCGAAAATGCATGTCCAGCTTGCGTGCCGCAAGCGCCGCCTCGGCCCGCCCCAGAGGCTCAAGATCAAGTTCCGCTCCGGCGGGCGCAGCCTCCAGGGCCGTGAGCACCGCGCGCGCGCGCGCCACCCGCTCGGCCTGGTCGCGGATGACCACCCAGCGGCCCGGCCCAGCCGCGGCCACCTCGCCGGTGTCGGAGCGCAGACGCTCCAGAACCTTGACCACCTGTCCCGTCGCCAGACCCTGGGCAAGCCGCTGGGCCAGAATCTGCGTCGGCCCGGCGGGCTGGACCGGACGCCTGGAGTCCGGCAACAGATACACCACCTCGCCGCGCGGGATGGCGGAAAGTCCCGCGACCGCCAGCACCAGGGACTGCATCTCGGCCAGCTCGACTGCGGACACGCCCTGGCGCGAGACCAGGGTCACCGTGGCGTTGGGCAGCTGGTCCTCGCGGAACACCGGATTTTTGCCCGAGAACTGGCCCATGAACAGCAGAAAATCCTTGAAGGCCGCACCTTCCAGACCAATGCGCAGGCCACTGACGTCCTCCGCAGCTCCGGTCCTGACTCCGGCACTGGCGTCAGCCCAGGCCTTGGGCGCGGCCAAAACACCCAGACCGCCCAGCAGGCAGAGCAAGAGGACGGCAATGAGGCCGCAGGTTCCAGGCGCTTTCGCGCGCGTCATGCCATTGCCCCCCACAGCCGCAGGGTTCTCCCCCTGCGCGGCCAAGGCTTCAGGTGCGTGTCAAACGCTTGATTGTATCCGGTTTTGTGGCGGAGGGCAATTCACTCCGGCAGGGCTGCCTGGCCCAGGAAATCGCCCAGCATGCCCTCGGATGTGAAAGGAAATATCTGGCGGCCGCGAATGACTTCACCGCTGACGGTGTAGGGTGAGCGCAGGATGTCGTCCGGCTTCAGGGCTGCGGTGCCCTCGGCGCGCACCTGCACCGGGGCGCGCAGGGTGAAGGAGCGGATGCGCAGGCTGCCCTCCTGGTAGGCCAGAGCCAGGGCCGCATCGCCCAGCCACAGGCTACCCGGCAGCGTCAGGGAAACACCGCGCAGATCCAGGAAACCCTTTTCCAGGACCTTGCCCTCGCGCTGGAACACCCCGTCACTGCGCACGTCCAGGCTTCCCTGGATATCGCGGCGTCCCAGGCAGGCCAGGTTGACTTGGCCCAGGACATCGAAAGCGCCGGAATCAAAATACACCAGCCGGGCCTCGCGCCCGCCGCTGTCCACGCGCACGGTCAGAAGCGGGGTGATGCCCAGGCGCACGTCAACCCACTGCAACCGGGGCGAGACGTTCCAGCCCCGCGCCTCAACCGAGAACCCATTGACGCGGAAGCCGAGCATCCCCGCCCGGTCCACGTTCTGCCAGGTCATGCGCAGTTCGGGATGACGGGCGGCGTAGTGCTTGAGCCCCAGGTGCCAGACGGTATCCCAGGGCAGGTAGAGCGCAAGGCCGACCAGAAACCCGAGGCACAGGGTCACGAAACCAGCCCCGCGCAAAATCCGCCGCGCCGCTGAGCCGTCCTGTTCCGGGCAGCTCTGCGCGCCGTTTTCCGTCTGTCGAGTTTCCTGCATGCTCATATGCGCCTTTGGCCCTAATGCGTCAGGACCAACTCCAGGTCCACGCGCTTGTCGTTGTCCAACCGCAGAGAGATGTGCCCGGACTCGGTGGACAGCCCAGCCTGCAGGCGCAGGTCGCGCAGGAGGTCCACCAGCTCGCGCAGACTTAAGCCGCGTGCGGTCATGGTCAGGCGCTCCGGTCCCTGGATGCTCTGCAAGGGCAGGATGCGCAGGCGCCCTGCCCCGATGCCCACAGCCTGGGCCACCTGCTCCGCCGCCTGAAGCGGGGGCGCGCTGCCCAGAGTCATGCGGCGGCTGCGCAGGTCCATGACCTCCGCCGCCAGGGGAGCCACCATGACATAGGTCTGCCCGGCGTCCTCGTAGGTCTTCTCGGCCACGCGTGTAAAGGCCGCCAGCACCGCCCAGGCCACGATGAGCCCGATGGTCCAGGCCAGCACCACCAGCCGCCACAGCCTGCGCTGGGCCGCGGCAGTGAGGTGCGTCAGCCGCGCCATCCACTGCCAGGTCATGGGTCCGCCTTGGGCGGCGCGGCCCTGTCGCGGGCCTTCACCGAAAGTTCAAAACGCACCGGGGTCTTGAATTCCTCCACCGAGCGCAGGCCGAAGGTGAACAAGCCTTCGGTGGCCAGGGCCGACTGGTAACGCTCCAGGTCCTGGACGCTGAGCGCCGTGCCGCTGACCACGCCGCTGTCCGCAGCCATGGACACCTCCGTTATGTGCAGTCCCTCGGGCGCGCGCCGCGAGAGCGCCGCCAGAAGCTCCACCAGGTCCAAACGCTGCGTGGCCTCGGACCGGAGCTTGCCCAGCTCGAACTGCAGCCGCCCGTACGGCGACTTGCCCGGATCCCCGCCCAGGGCGCGCACGTAGACCTCGTGCACGGCCCGCTCCAGGCGCTCGGCCCGGGAGTGCTCCTGCCACCAGCGCACTGCCTGCCCGGCGCAAAACAGCGCCCCGGCCACGGTGATGGCCACGAGAATGCGCCCGTAGCGGCGATGCTCGGTCTCGGGGAGGCACTGGTGCCCGCTGTTGGTGTGGCCTTGGCTGTTCATATCCTCTCGCCTGGTTGCTCTTGTGATCCCTGGCAGTGGTCCGTCCGCCGTCAGCTGCGCGCGGGCTCGCAGGGTAGTTGATTGTCGCGGGACGGTCCAGGCCCTTGGCGGTCCAGACCGGCGTGCTCGCGCAGCACCGGGATGAGGCCGCGCCCGCAGGGGCTGGCCCAGTCCTCCCCGCGCAGCAGGCCCCGCGCCCAGGCCCTGGTCCAGGGCGGAAAGAAGGTCGGGTTGTCGACGACGATGCGCGCCTTGGATTCGCCATCGTGCTCCACCGCGGCCGAGAAATAGCCCTGGTCGTGCACGCGGTAGATCAGCTGCGGCCCGTCGACGCGCACGAACTTCGCGCCCAGCGCCGCGGCCTGGATCCAGAAGTCCCAATCCTCGTAGGCCGTGGCGCTGCGGTAGCGCGCGCCGCGCTCGTAGACCGTCCGGCGCATGAGCGAGGCCGTGTGCAGAATGTTCTGGTTGGCCAGCAGGAGGGGGCTGTAGTCCGGCGGGCGGACCTCCCGCAGCTCCTGGCCGCACTCCTCGTAATACCCGGTGTAGGCCACGTCCGCGTGGCTGCGCGAGAGCGCTTCCAGGCAACGCGGCAAAAAGCCCGGCAGGAGCCGGTCGTCCGGGTCCAGGCAGAGCAGGTGTTCGCCCTGGGCCAGGGCCAGCCCCGCGTTGCGCACCGGGCCAGGACGCCCCACGCGCGCAAGGGCCAGACTTTGCCAGGAGCCAAGGGGCATATGACCCAGCAACGCGCGGGCCGTCTCCAGGGAGCCGTCGCCGCTCTCGTCGTCCACAAAGACCACCTCAAGCATCTGCGGATCAAGGTCCTGAGCCAGCAGGGAGTCCAGGCACTGCGGCAGGAACCGCGCGTAGTCGTGGCAAGGGATGACCACGCTCACCAGCGGGCGTTTGAGCGGCGCGCGGCCATCAACTACGGTCATAGTCAAACTCCTGGCGCAGCGGGGCATTGTGCCCACACCGCAAAAATGCTAAACACGACAAGGGGCGAAGAGTTCGTCCCATTCGGGGTGCTGGTCCATGCGATCGTCCTTCCTCCACAGCCTCACCTTCCGCTTGGGCCTGCTGGTCCTGATCTCGCTTGCGCCCGCCATCCTGGTCGCGGTGTCGCTTAACCGGGACTTCCGCAAGCACCTGCAGGAAGAGTCCTTGCAAGATGTGCAAACCCATGCAGACCGTGTGGCCGAGCGGGGCCGGGTGATCCTCGCCGGGGGCCGCCAGATGATCAAGGGCCTGGCCCTCATGCCGGACATCCAGTCCCCCCCCGCGCATTCGATATCTCCCGTACTCCGCGCCATCGTCAGCCAATCGCCCGACTACCCCATCTGCAATCTCTTCAGCGCCACGGGGCAGATTGCGGCAAGCTCCAAGCAGGACGCCAAACCTTTCAGCGTCGCCGACAGGCCCTGGTTCAAGGATGTCGTCGCAGGGCTCGCCTGCACCCAGGCCGAATACGTCCTTGGCCGCAGCACCGGGCTGCCGGTCATGGTGCTGGGCTGCCCGGTGCTGGACAAGTCAGGCCGCCTGGTGGCCGTCTTGAGCATCAGCGTCGGCTTCGACTGGTTTCACAAACAGGCGGCAGCCCTTGATCTTCAGCCCAATTCCTTTGTCTGCGTCGTGGACGGGCGCGGGGAAGTCCGTGCACATTTCCCACAGCACAGCGCAACCGATGCAAGATATATTCCCGATTCGCGTACGGTTATGAGCAAGGTGCGCCAGGGGCACACCATCCACCAGGAGCTGGACCAGGACGGGGTGCGGCGCACCTACGCCTACAGCCTCCTCTCCGGCCAACCCGGACGCGAGCTCTACGTGCGCGTAGGAGTTCCCGTGGCAGACAGCCTGGCCCCGGCCGAGGCCAGCGCCCAGCACAACGCCCTGGGCCTTGCCGCCGCCGTGGCTTTCAGTCTGCTGGCCGCCGCCCTCGTGGCCAAGACCATCCTCGCGCCCACAGAATCCATGCTCAAGGCCGTGCGGAGCCTCGGAGCCGGTGACCTCTCGGCACGCATCCACAGCCGGGCCAAGGGTGAACTGGCTGAGGTGGCCAACGCCGTGGACGCCATGGCCGAGGCCCTGCAACGCTCAAACGACGACCTGCGCAACTCTGAGCAACGGCTGCGCCAATTCATGGACGAATCCCCCACAAGCTACTTCGTCACTTCCCTGGAGGGACGCTTCCTGGAGGCCAACCCGGCGCAGTTGCGCATGCTCGGCTATGACTCCCTGGAACAGTTGCAGGCCGAGGTTCCCGACGTCTCCCGGCAACTCTACACCGACCCGAGTCTGCGCACACAGTTGCTCGAGGCCCTGCGCGCCACCGGCCACACCTTCCAGAGCGAATACGAGATCTACCGCCGCGATGGCAGCACCATCTGGTCCTCGCTCAACGCGCGGGCCCTGCACAACGAGGCGGGGGAGATCATCGGCGTGCAGGGTTTCTCCACGGACATCACCCACCGGCGGCAGATGGAAATGGAGCTCAAGCGCTCCAACGAACGCTTCCTGCGCGTGCTGGAGAACCAGGCCGACGCCATCTTCGTGGCCGATGCCGAGACAGACATCGTGCTCTACGCCAACAAATCCGTGCGCGACTCCCTGGGCCAAGAATTCGAAGGCCAGGAACTCGTGGGCAGACCCTGCTGGGAGGTCGTGCGCGGCGGCATGGCGCAATGCAAGAGGTGCCCGCGTCAGAGGCTTCTGGACGAGAACGGCGAGCCGCTGGGGGTGCACACCCGCGAGGAGCACGACGAGGCCACCGGAACCTGGAGCCTGGTGCGCGTGCAGGCCCTCCGCTGGGTCGACGGACGCCTGGCGCGCCTGGAGACCATCACCGACATCACGGCCATCAAGCGCGCCCAGGAGGAGCTGCGCACCACGAGCGGACACCTGCACGGCATCCTCGACACCACACCAGCGGTCATCACCATCCGCGACCTTGAGGGCCGCTTTCTCCTGGCCAGCAAGCGCATCGAGGAGATCTGGGGTCATCCGGCCACAGAGATCCACGGAAAATCCACTGAGGACGTCTACCCGCCCAGCATCGCGGCCGCCGCACGCAAGGAGGACAAGGACATCCAGAATTCCGGGCTGCCTCTGACGAAGATTTCCGACATTCCTTTGAAGGACGGCCACATCGTCACCCTGCTCATCACCAAGTTCCTCCTGCGCGACGAAAACGGCGCCCCGGACAAGATCTGCACCATCGCCACGGACATGACCGAGCGCGTGCGCCTGGAGCGCGAACTGCACGCCGCAAAGGAGGCCGCAGAGCAAGCCAGCCGCGCCAAGAGCGACTTCCTGGCCAAGATGAGCCATGAGATCCGCACCCCCTTGAACGCCGTGCTGGGCTTCTCGGAACTGGCCGAGATGGCCGCCTCGGCCGGAGAACGCAACCAGGCCCTGGCGTCCCTGCGGGAGTCCGGGCGCGCGCTGCTGGGCCTGGTCAACAACATCCTCGACGTCTCCCGCGTGGAAAGCGGCAGCATCAGCCTGGAGCGCACGTCCTTCGACCCGCGGCAACTGGTGGAGAGCGCCGTGGAGCACCTGGCCATGGAGGCTGGGCGCAAAGGCTTGCAGCTCTCGGCAAAGGTCGGCCGGGAGGTCCCGGCCCTGCTCTGCGGCGACCCCGCGCGCCTGCGCCAGATCCTGGTCAACCTCGCGGCCAACGCCGTCAAGTTCACCCCACAGGGCAGGGTCGATATTTCCCTGAACACTGTTGGCCCGGACTCCCCGCCAAGGGCCAAGAGCCCCACCGGCGCACTCATGGGCGGGGTGCAGCTCCTCTTGTGCGTCAAGGACACCGGCATCGGCATACCCGAGGAAGTGCAGCACCTGGTCTTCGAGAACTTCACCCAGGCCGACAGCTCCACCTCGCGCAAATATGGCGGCACCGGCCTTGGCCTGGCCATCTGCAGGCAGCTTGCGCGGTTCATGGGCGGGGACATCTGGCTCACCAGCGAACCCGGCGAAGGCAGCAGCTTCTTCGTCACCCTGCCCTTTGCTCTGGCTGAAGCGCCGACAAAGCAGCCGCCGGTAAAGAGCCTGGAGCCGTCCCGGCAGGGCCGGCCCCTGCACGTGCTCCTGGCCGAGGACACCCCGGCCAACACGGTCATCGCCCAGGCCTTCCTGCGGCGGCTGGGGCACACCAACCTCCACGCCGCAAACGGACAGGAAGCCCTGGAGCGTCTGCGCCAGGAACGCTTCGATCTGGTGCTCATGGATGTGGAGATGCCCACCATGGACGGCCTGGAGGCGACCCGCCGGTTGCGGGCCGGGGAGGCCGGGGAGCTGAATCGGTTTGTGCCCGTGCTGGCCATGACCGCCCACGCCCTGACCAGCTTCCGCGACAAGTGCGCCGAGGCGGGCATGAACGGCTTCGTGGCCAAGCCCGTGAGCTATAACGACCTGGCTGAGATCCTGGCCAAGCAGGGGGCGGGAGCCTCCCGGCCGGACGACGCGGCGATCCCAAAACCCGTCAGGGCAGACCTCGTGGACATCCGCAGCGCCCTGGACATGCTGGGCGGGCACCGGGAGATCTTGAGCGAGGTCGTGGGCATCTTCCTCGCCGAGCTGGCCGCCAAACGCCAGATCCTCGCCGAATCACTGGAAGTGGCGCTCAAGCAGAACGACGCCGCCACCCTGCGCCTGACTGCACACTCCCTCAAGAGCTCCTGCGCCAGCGTGGGGGCCTGGCCCGCCAGCCGGGCCGCAGAGAACCTTGAGGACGCGGCCAAGGACGGCCTCACTGCCCTGCTGCCAGGCCTTCACGAGACCCTGGACGGCCTGCTTGAGGACACGGGGCAGGCCCTTAAGGCGACCCTGCAGGATCTCCCGCTGTAGGTCAGGGGAACAGGCCCCAAAAAAAAGCCCCTCCGAAGAGGGGCCTGCCGAAACGAGACGATGAAATCCTGAAGAATCCGACGTGCTACGCGCCGGGCAGAGGCAATCCCAGGGCCGGGATGTTCAGCTCGCCGGTGAAGGTCAGCTCCGCCGCGCCCTGCAAGAACACGCTGCCGCCCTCCAGGCTCGTCACCAAGACCTCGCCGCCGCTGGTGGTGTTCTCCACGCGCTCGCCGGTGCGGCCCAGGGCGCTGGCCACCACCAGCACCGCCGACACGCCCGTGCCGCAGGCCAGGGTCTCGCCCTCCACCCCGCGCTCGTAGGTGCGCACCAAGGCGCTGCGTGAGTCCAGCACCTGAACGAAGTTGACGTTGGCGCCCGCAGGGGCGAAGTGCTCGTGGTAGCGCACCGCGCGGCCCACGCCCGCAACGTCCGCTCCCTGCACGTCGCTGACGAAGATCACCGCGTGGGGCACCCCGGTGTTCACGAAATGGACCTCGGTGTCGCGGTCCAGCACGCGCAGGGTCGCGCCCAGGGCCAGGCCCTCAGGCTTGGTCAGCTGCACCTTGACCTGGCCGGACTCGGGCAGGACCTCGATGGCGATGACGCCTGCGTCCGTGGCCAGGCGCTGGCGCTCCCCGGCCAGGCCCAGGGCAAAGGCCAGGCGGCCGGCGCAACGGCTGGCGTTGCCGCACATCTCCGCGCGGGAGCCGTCGGCGTTGTAGAAATGCCAACGGTAGTCGGCGTCCGTGCCGTCCTTGGGCAGGTCGAGAAAGAACAGGCCGTCCGCTCCGACGCCAAAGGCGCGCGGGCAGATGCGCTGCGCCCACTCGGCCATGAGGCTCTCCGGCAGCCGCAGCACGCGGTTGTCCAGGGCCACGAAATCATTGCCGCAACCTTGCAGCTTGTAAAAGGGCGCGCGCGCGCCGAACATGGTGCTCATCCGGGGGTTCCTCCGCTTGTGTGCTGCCGGGAATAGAAAGCATTCCGCCCCACTTCGTCAAGGGGTGCGGCCCCACATGCGCGGATGCACCGCCAGATATTCTGGATGCATGGACACAAGCCCGAGATTGTCCTATGTTATAATCAATCAAGACCCCTCGTCCCCGCGAGAACCTGCAACCGCTGGAGCGTGCGACATGGTCAGGCAGCAATTCATGAGCGAGATGGAGACAAGGCTGAAGGACTTCGACGCGAAGATGGACAGGCTTGCGGCCCGGCCCAGGCCCAAGAGCGAGAAGGCCAGGATGGAGCTCGAAAAGACGTACTATTTCCTGAAGGCCAAGCGCGACGAACTGCGCGAGCAGCTCATGTCCGCCGAGGCCGGCACGGACGATGCGTGGCACAAGTTCAAGGCCGCCACCGAGAAGGTCTACGAGGACATGGTACGCTACATGGACGAGACCTGCGCCAAGATCGACGGGCCGGAGAACGCCGGGCTCTACTAGGCCAGCGCGCCCCAGTCCCTACGGCTTGAGCTGCGAGACGAGCATGCCGCCGAGCATCAGGGCGCAGCCGATGAGCGCGCGCACGGCCAGCACCTCGCCCAGCACGAAGTACCCGGCCACGGCCGCGAACACCGCTTCCAGGCTCAGGATGATGGCCGCGTGCGCCGGATTGGCGTCGCGCTGGGCCACCACCTGCAGCGTGTAGGCCACGCCCACACTCATGAGGCCGCCGTAGAGGATGGGCACCGCCGCTGCAGATATCCCGGCCAGGACAATGGGCTCGGTGGCCACGGCCACGCCAAGGCTCAAAAGCGAGCACACCGCGAACTGCGCCGAGGCCAGCTTCACGGCATCGGTGGCGTCCATGCCCGGCGAAAGCCGCCCGATCAGGAGCACATGCCCGGCCCAGAACACCGCGCCGATGAGTTCCAGCACGTCCCCATAGGCGATGGTGAAGTCCTCGTTCACGCTCAGCAGATACAGGCCCACCGCCGCGGCCAGCGCGCCAATCCACGTGCCCGCCCCGGCCCGCTGCCGCAAAAACAGACCGAACAAGGGCACCATGACCACATACAGCCCGGTGATGAACCCGGCCTTGCCCGCCGTGGTGTAGACAATGCCCACCTGCTGCAGGGCCGCGCCCGCGAAAAGCACGCACCCGGCCAAAAGGCCGAAGCGGATGAGCCGCGCGGAGTCGAGCCCCTGGCCGGCAGCCCCGCCTTCCCGGGCGCGCGTGGCCTGCATGCGCCAGATGAGCGGCTGGAGCGCCAGCGCGCCCAGGGCGAAACGGATGCCATTGAAGGTGAACGGGCCGATGTGCTCCATGCCCAGGCGCTGGGCCACAAAGGCAGCGCCCCAGATGATGGCCGTGAGCATGAGCAGGGCGTCGGCCTTGAACAGTCGTGCTTGCATGAGGCGTCCTTCTTTGACGTGCCAGGGTGAGGCTTCGCCTCCCCTGCCCCCCCTCGGCCAAGGGGCGCTGCCCCTTGACCCCGCCGGGGGAAATGATTTTCCCCGGACCCCCTCATTGGCTCGCCGCGATTGCTGCGGCGGGGACCGCCGCAGCAATCGCGGCCAAATGGGGAGTCCAGAGGGCCTCAGGCCCTTTGGCCGCCGGAGGCATATTCTCTTATCTTCTCTACTACCAGCCCACGGGCAGGCGCGCCTTTTGCCCGGCCTTGTTGGAGAACAGCACGTGCCGGTTCTCGCGGCCGTAGAGGTAGAGGTCGCGGGTCACGGCCACGTCCTGGCGGCAGTATTTGGCGATCTCGTCCAGACGGCCTTCCTTCCACCATTGCAGGGCTTGCAGGCCGTCGGCGCTTTTGCCCACGTTCAGCGTGGCCTGGGCCAGGTTGTCCAGCTTCAGGCGGTAGCCCAGGCGCTCGTGCACGTGGGCCAGCATGTCCAGCGTAGGCAGGCTGGCGTAGGCGAAGGGGTGTACCCCGGCCAGCACGCCGTAGTCAAACCGCAAAATGTTGAACCCCACCACAAGGTCGAAGGATTTCAGGCGTTCAGCCAACTGCGCGATCTCGTGCTCCTGGTAGTCCACGTACTCGTCCGTGCCCGAGTCATAGAGCACGGCGATGGAGATGCCCATGAGGTCGGGCCGGGTCCAGCCGCCCACCTCGGCGGCGCTGCGGCGCGTCTCCACGTCCACCACGGCGAAACGCTTGGGGATATGCACACCGGGCATGTCGATTCCGGGCAATACGCCTTCCTTGGGCATGGCGGCCTCCTCCAGGATTTTGGTTATTTCAGGCGCGACATCTGGGCCAGGCGCACTGCTGGAAAGCTCGCGCAGCAGAAACAAAGCCGCGGCCTTGTCGATGGGCCGGTTGCCGGAGCCGCACTTGGGCGAGTGCACACAGGAGGGGCAGCCCAGCTCGCAGGGGCAGGTGCGCACCACGTCCAGCGTGCGCGCCAGCAACTCCTCGGCGCGGCCAAAGGCCTCGCGCGTCAAACCCGCGCCACCGGGCATGCCGTCGTAGATGAACACCGCCGCGCCCCCGGTCTGCGTGTGCAGGGGCGTGCTGATACCGCCCAGATCGTTGCGGTCGGTCATCACCAAGAGCGGCAGGATGCCGATGGCCGCATGCTCGAAGGCGTGGATGCCGCCCATGAAGTGCAGGTACTCGTCTTCGGCCTTTCGGCGGGCCTCGTCGGGCACGTCGAACCAAATGCCTTCCGTCTCGAACACCGAGGGGGGCAGGTCCAGCGGCACCATGCCCAGGAGGTTGCCACCGCGCGTGGAGCGTTTTTCATACCCGGTGACCTGCTCCGTGACCTTGAGCCGGGCCAGGGTACAGCGCGTGCCCAGCACCTCGCGGCGGTCATAGATCTCCAGGATCTCCGTGTCCTTGCTGGAGCGCACGCGGGTGGAATAGCCCACGCGGGCGGCGCGGACCTTGGCCGTGGCTCCGGGGATGTCGAGCGTCTCCACCAGCCAGGTGCGGCCCCGGTGCAGGTACACCGCGCCGGGATGGGTCTCGCGGCAGGCGCGCAGGCTGTCCACCGCGCCGATGACGGTCCCGGTGTCGGCATCCTCGATGGAGATCTGCGAGCCCGCGCCGCGCAGGTCCACGTCGCGCTGGGGGCGCTTGCGCGGGGAGATGATGTCGCGTCCGTCCGCGCTGTAGTAAAGCTTGCCCGCAGCAATGAGCCCGTCCAGGGCGGCGCGCACGCCGGGCGACTGGAGGTACTGCTCGCCCGGCCCGGTCATGTCGAGGGGCAGCTCGGCGGCGGCGCAGATGAGGTGG
>JAHIUD010000077.1 GCA_018817515.1 Pseudomonadota bacterium | reverse complement strand
GAGAGCTTGACCATTTCACGCAGGGTGTCGCTGGCTGTTTCCAGGCCGCCGAGCTTGTCCACAAGGCCGAGCTCCTGGGCCTGGCGGCCGGTGAAGGCGCGGCCGTCGGCGAGCTTTTCCACGGCCTCAAGGGGCAGCTTGCGGGCCTCGGCGATGTCGGCCACGAACTGCTGGTGCAGGTCCATGATGAGCGCCATGAGGTAGGCGCGCTGTTCCGGGGTCAGCGGCACGGTGGGCGAGCCCGCGGCCTTGAACTTGCCGGTGGCCATGAGGTCGGTCTTGAGCCCCAGCTTGTCCATGAGCCCCTGCAGGTTCACGTACTCGGCGCGCACGCCGATGGAGCCGGTGATGGAGCCGGAGTTGGCCACGATGAGGGTGGCCGGGGCAGCTGCGTAGTAGCCGCCGGAGGCGGCGGCCGTGCCCATGCTGACCACCACGGGCTTGACCTTGGCCAGGGCTTTGACGGCCTGGTACAGCTCCTGGGACGGGGCCACGGCTCCACCGGGGCTGTCGATGCGCAGCACCACGCCCTTGACGGAGTCGTCCTCGCGCAGCTCGCGCAGGAAGTCCGTGACCTCGCGGGCGTTGGTGATCATGCCCTCGATCTTGCACAGGCCCATCTTGTCGCCGGTGAGCGAACGGGTGCTGTGCCCGCCGAGCGAACGAAAATAGGCCATGGCCCCCGTAAAGAGGGCCACGGCCACTATTATCAATGCAATACCAAACAGCAGCGGGTGCTGTTCGGAGAAACCGGGCTTAGTTTCCGGATTCCTCAACGGGGGCTTCCTCAGACTTCTCGGCGGGGGCTTCTTCGGCCTTCTCACCGGAGGCGTCTTCGATCTTCGCGCGGAGCAGGTCGCCCAGGTTGCTGCCGGTCTCAGGACCGGAGGTGCGGAACTCCTTGGGCTTCTTGCGCTCCTCTTCTTCCTTGATCTGCTTGATGGACAGGCCCAGGCGGCGCTCGTCGGCGCTCACGTGGATGACCTTGGCCTCAATGTTCACGCCTTCCTTGAAGAGCTCGGACGGGCTCTTGATCTTCTTGCGGCTGATCTCGGACACGTGGACCAAGCCCTCGATGCCTTCCTCAACCTCAACGAACAGGCCGAAGTCGGTGATGTTGGTCACCAGGCCGGTGATGAGGGTGCCGACGGGGTACTTGCCCGGCACCTTCAGCCACGGATCTTCGGAGAGCTGCTTGATGCCCAAGGTGAACTTCTCATTCTCCTTGTCCACGGTCAGCACCTTGGCCTGCACGATGTCGCCGATCTTGAAGACTTCGCTCGGGTGGCGGATCTTCTTGGTCCAGCTGATGTCGGACACGTGGATCAGGCCGTCGATGCCCTCCTCGATGCCGATGAACACGCCGAACTCGGTGATGTTCTTGATGGCGCCCTCAAGGATGGTGCCTTCGGGGTACTTCTCGGCCACCACGTCCCAGGGGTTGGGCTTGATCTGCTTCATGCCCAGGCTGATGCGCTTCTTGTCGGGGTCGACGCCGAGGACAATGACCTCGACCTCGTCTCCGGCACGCACCATCTGCGAGGGGTGACGCAGCTTGCGGGTCCAGCTCATCTCGGAGATGTGGACCAGGCCCTCGACACCGGCCTCAAGCTCAACAAAGGCGCCGTAGTCGGCGAGGTTGGTGACCTTGCCGGTGAAGCGGGAGCTCTGCGGGTACTTGCCGGCGATGTTCTCCCAGGGGTCGCTCACGAGCTGCTTCAGGCCGAGCGAAACCTTCTGGCCTTCGCGGTCGAAGTGCAGGACCTTGAGGTCCAGCTCGTCGCCAAGGGCAACCATCTCCTTGGGGTGACGGATGCGCTTCCAGCTCATGTCGGTGATGTGCAACAGACCGTCGAGGCCGCCCAGGTCGATGAACACGCCGTATTCGGTGATGTTCTTGACCTTGCCCTTGACCACCTGGCCTTCGCCCAGGGTCTCGAGCAGTGCGCCGCGCTGCTCGCTGCGCTGCTCTTCCAGCAGAACGCGGCGGGAAACGATGACGTTGCTGCGGCGACGGTTGATCTTCAGAATCTTGAAGTCGAAGTCCTGTCCGACCAGGGCGTCCATGTCGGGCACGGGCCGCAGATCCACGTGGGAGCCGGGCAGGAAGGCCTCGACTCCGCCGAGATCGACGGTGTAGCCGCCCTTGATGCGGCGGACGATGCGTCCAGTAACGGTGCCGTTCTTCTCCTGGGAATCCTCCAGGCGGTCGAAGAGCTGCATGCGCTTGGCCTTATCGCGGGAGAGGTGGATGGTGCCTTCGTTCTCGTCCTTGTTGGACACGAAGACGTCCACCGTGTCGCCCACGGCCACGGTCATGTTGCCCTCGGCGTCGAGGAACTCCGAAACGGCGATCTGTCCTTCGCTCTTGAAGTTCACGTCGATGAGCACGTGATCCTTGCCGATCTTGACCACGGTGCCGGGCACGATGGTGCCTTCGTCCAGGTCTCCAAAATCGGACTTGAGGTAATCCTCAAGGGCATCCTCGAAATTGAGGTCCATTTCCTGATCTAAGCCTTTCTTGGTTTTTTCCATGATTGCCTCCAACGACACTCCCTCGGACAAATGTATTTGCGCTATATTTAGACATCCAGCCGCACGCGGTCCCGGCCCGTTTCCGAGGCGAGCGGGTCCGTGTCCGCGGCGGTCGGCCCAGTAAAGGACCGGCTCCAGATGCCATGACGCCAATGGATATTCCGGGGTCATCCTCGCTGGATGGCCCCTGAAAGAGCGTACCCTTATCGCAATTGGCCGGGTCTGTAAACACTATTTCGTTCGCGGGGCCTTGGCGGTTGCCCGCAAATCGGCCATGTGGTATACTCAAAGCAGTTGCGAGCGCCCCCTCGCCAAAGGCCAGCAAAACCAACGGAGCCCCCCGTGCCGCAGCCCCAAGCCCCCGCACAAGACCAGCCCCGGCGCTGCCCCTGGTGCCTCACCGGCGCCGTGCCCGATCCCGAGTACCTGCGCTACCACGACCAGGAATGGGGCGTGCCCCTGCACGACGACCGCGCCCTGTTCGAACTCCTGGTGCTCGAAGGGGCGCAGGCGGGCCTAAGCTGGCTCATGGTGCTGAAAAAGCGCGAGAACTACCGCAGAGCCTTTGCCGGACTCGACCCGGTCCTGGTGGCAGGCTTTGGCGAGGCCGATGCCGAGCGCCTGCTCCACGACCCCGGCATCATCAAGAACCGCCAGAAGATCGCCTCGGCCATGGGCAACGCCCGCGCATTCCTGGCCGTGGTCGAGACCTTCGGCTCGTTCGACGCCTACCTGTGGCGCTTCGTGGACGGCGCGCCCATCCAGAACGCCTGGACCGAGCTCAGGCAGGTGCCCGCGCGCACGGCCCAAAGCGACGCCCTGTCAAAGGACCTGCAAGCGCGCGGCTTCAAGTTCGTCGGCTCCACCATCTGCTACGCCTTCATGCAGTCCGCCGGGCTGGTCAACGACCACCTGACAAGCTGCTTCCGCCACCGGGAGCTCGGCGGGGGCTAGCGCCGGCTACTTGGACGGGATCAGAAGCGACACCACCTCGCTGACGCCCGCGACGCCCTTGGCGTGGGCCACGGCCAGGCTGGCGTCCTTCCGGCTGCGCACCATGCCGATCAGGTACACCTTGCCGCCGAAGACCTCCTGCTCGATCTGCGTGGCGCTGAGATTCTTGTCCGCCACCAGGGCGGTGCGAATCTTGGCCGCGATCTCAACGTCCGCCGCCGTGGTGTCGGTCTTGCCCGGGGCCTCCCAGTGGGTCGAAACACTCTTGACGCCCTTGGTCTTCTTGGCCGTGGCGGTAGCGAAATCCTTGAACTTATCGTCGGCCAGCTGGCCCAGCAGCGTGACCTTGCCGACGTAGCAGTAGACCTTCACGGCCAGGCCGAGCTTGCCGTCGCGGTTCACCAGGTCGCTTTTGATGGAGGTGCTGATCCTCTTGTCCGCCGTGATGGTGCCCACGCTGCGCTCGTCGCGCGCGGCGTCGTAGATGGCGCCCCAGGGCGTGAAGGCCTGGGCCGGAGAGGCCGGAAGGGCCATCGCCACTGCCAGGACCACGGCCAGGGGGAATGCCCCAAGGGTGAAGAATTTGCGCTGCATGGCTGCTCCGTATGTTGAAGGTGGGGATGTATGGCAAACATATGCCCACGGCCTGGCCTTCCTGTCAACTTTTGGAGGGGCGACATCATTCAGGCGACATCATTCAGGCGGCGTCATTCAGGCGGCGTCATGAGGGCCAGGGCGTCTCGGCAGTGCTCGGGACGGTCTGCTCCTGCTGCGTCGGGATCAGGAGCGAGGTCACGCTTTTGACGCCCGGCAACGCTTGTGCGTGGGCCACGGCACGGTCCGCGTCCTTTTGTGCGCGCACCATGCCCATGAGGTAGATCTGCCCGGCAAAGACCTCCGCCTCGATCTGCGTGGCGCTGATGTTCTCGTCGCCCACCAGGGCCGCGCGCAGCCGGGCCGCGATCTCCAGGTCGGACGTCGTCGTCCCTGCCGGGCTGGGCTCCACCCAGAACGCAGCCACGCTGCGCACCCCCTCCGCCTCCCAGGCCGTGGCCAGGGCAAAGGCCTTGAAGTCGTCGGCATCGCCCACCTGCCCCAGGAGCGTGACCCGGCGCAAAAAGCAGTAGACCTTTACCTTCAGGCCCAGCGCGCCGTTCTTGTCCATCAGCTCGGCCTTGATGGCGGTGCTGACGGCCTTGTCGAAGAGCATGTCCGGCATGCTGCGCTCGTCGCGCGCGGCGCCGTAGATGGTGGTCCAGGGCGTGAACGAGGGCGTGGGCAGCGTGGGCAGCCCGCAGCCGGACAAAAGGACCAGGGACATCAGCATCAAGGCCAACACGATCAGGCGATTCGTCCGCATGAGCTACTCCGGGAGGCAGGATGAAAGCCAGGCTCAAGGCTATGCAGGGGGAGGGCGAGGCTGTCAACGCCGCGCGAGTTGACCGGGGGCGGGGAAGTCCGTACTGTCCGCGCCCAAGCCCAATAATACATTCGAGGTGACATATGTCCGATTGCCCCTGCGGCTCCGCCAAGCCTTACGATGCCTGCTGCGGCCCCATCATCGCCGGAACCATTCCCGCGCCCACGGCCGAGGCGCTCATGCGCTCGCGCTACAGCGCCTACGTCAAGGTCGACGTGCCCTACCTGGAGAAGAGCCTGGCCCCGGAAGAACGCCACGACTTCGACCCGGCCCAGGCCAAGCAGTGGGCCGAGACCTCCACCTGGAGCGGGCTGACCATCCACTCGGTGAAGGACGGCGGCGAGACCGACCAGACCGGGCAGGTGGACTTCACCGCCTCCTATGAATACCAGGGAGCGCGCCAGGACCACCGCGAGGTGGCCCAGTTCAAGCGCATCGACGGCGTGTGGCACTACACCGACGGCAAGATGCGCTCCCATGACCCCATCGTGCGCGGGCCCAAGACCGGCCGCAACGACCCCTGCCCCTGCGGCTCGGGCAAGAAATTCAAGAAGTGCTGCGGCTAGAGGCCGTGGCCTAGCGCGGCTTCGCCGCCTGTTGTGCAGAGTCAAAGGGCTCCCTCCCGCGCCAAGCCGCAGGGGGAGCCTTTTGTTTTGGAACGCCAGGCTAGAAGGACGGCACCTTCACCGAGGGGTCGAGAGCCTGGGCGCGCCGGGCATCGGACCTGGCCTGGCTGGTGTTGCCCAGGGCCTTGTTGGCAAAGGCGCGGTTGGCGTAGGCCGCGGCGAAGCTCGGATCCATGCCCACGGCCCGGTTGCTGTCCTCCACGGCCTTCTGGTACTGGCCCAGCGCCCGGTAGGCAAAGCCCCGGAGGTAGTAGTTGTCGGCGTCGCCGGGCTTGATCTTGATGGCCTCGTTCAGGTCATCCACGGCGAACTGGTGGCGGCCAAGGTGCATGTAGGCGATGGCCCGCTCCTTGAGCGTCATAGCCTTGGGGTCGCCGCTCATGCTTCCAGTCTCAAGGCAGGCGGTAAACAGGTCCACCTGGCCCTGGGGGCTGCGGGTCCGCATGGCATCCTGACACTCTTGCGGCCGGTCCTGGGCCGGGGCCGGGGCAGCGGTGAAGGCTGTCAGCAGCAGGCAGCAAAGCAGCATGGCAAGGGTGCGGTCGCGCATGGGAGCGAACCTCCGTGTTTGGCGTTGGTCAGATACTTTGGGAACTGTATAACACCAGCCGGAGTTGCTGAGCAAGGGCCATTCTTCTGGCGGACCGCAAGCCCCCCTCGCCACTACCAAGGCTTATGCCTCGCCCGCCCCTCGCCAAGCCGAAAGGGCTGTTTCAGGTTCCTCCTGAAACAGCCCTTTCGGCGTATAATGGGGGCCCGGGGGCCGCTGCCCCCGGCGGGGTCCAGGGGCGGAGCCCCTGGGCTTCACGCTTTACCGGCTGACCCAGAGGGCCGCGCCGGTAAGTTTGCGGAACAGTGCCATGGTAACGGAGCCCGCGAACAGCTGCGCGAGCACGCCCTTATGCCGGTCGGAGCGGCCAACGGCCACGGCGGCGTAGCGGCCCCGGGCGGCCTCGGCCAGGATGGCCTGGGCCACGTTCTCGGACTGTTCGAGTTTGGTTTTGATGTTGCGCGCGGGAAAGCCGTTTTCTTTCAGGGCGTCGATGGCTTCGCTGAAGAGCCCCTCGGTGTTCTGCGGTGTTTCCGCCTTGCGCAGCACGCGCAGTATGGTCACCTGGTGCTGGGTCTCGCCCTGGAGGATGTAGCCCACGTGGTCGGCCATGCGGCGCGAGGGCTCGGAGTCGTCCACGCAGAGCAGCACGCCTTTGCGGTCGTATTCCACGTCCCGGCAGAGCCACAGCGGGAAGGCGAACTTCTCGTGCAGCATCTCCTCGCTGGCGCTTTTGTCCAGGAAGTTCTCGAGGCGCAGCATGCCGCGGCGTCCGAAGACCACGGCGTCGTAGAGACCGGTCTCGCCCTCTTTGACTATGTCCTGGATGCGCGAGAAGTTGCGCGACACGATCTTGTCATCGACCTGCGCGTGGTTGAACCCGCCCTGGACAAAGATGCTGCGAGCGGCTTCCATGGCCCGTTTGCCGGAGGCGATGATGGCCTGGGCGGCCTCATCGCTTTGGCGCAGGGTCTCGTAGTTGGTCTCCTCGGCCCAGACGGCCGGCGGTTGCGGAGCGGTGTTGAACAGGGTCAGGCGCACGTCCTCCTTGTGTTGGAAGAAGGCGCAGACAAAGCGCAGCCCATAGTGGGCCGTGGGGTCCTCGCTGATGGTCACGAGCAGGTGCTTGTTCATTGGGTCTCGCTCCGCAGGGCGTCTTTGCTCCATTGCGCCCCGGAAGCCGCAGGGCGTGGACCCCTGTGGTCCATGCTGGTTGTGGCGCTAAACTGCTTCAACGACAACGGTTTCCTCGAACCCTGTAGTCAGGCGATATTCCTTTCCACCGGCGCTGACGATGAACTCGTTCCCAGGATACAGCTCGCAGGATGCGCCGAAGTCGTCGTTGAGCATGATGTCCTTGCCCTCGCCGTTGATATCGAAACGAACGGTGGTGCCGTCTTCCAGGCGCAGCAGGTCATCTGAATGCATGGTCACGGGCAGGTTGTTCTGGGTGTACTCGGCCATGGCGTAACTCTCCTTGCGCGTTGGTCCGGCGGCCAGCAGGCCAACCGGTTCGGTTTCGGCTCTGTTTGGCTGAAGCATACCCCATAAATCACGCTATGGGAACAGGTTACAGTGCCCATGGCGGAAAAAATCCGTTATTTCCTGGCCGGGTCCTCGTCCATCAGGCCCTCGATGACCAGGCTGGTGACCTTCTGGCCGCGCACGGTCTTGGCGCGGTCGAGCATTTGCCCCAGGCGCGAACGGTCGCTGGCGGAGAGCAAGGCCGTCTCCTCGGTGATGGCCCCGGCCTCGAACAGTGCCAGAAAATGCTGGTCGAAGGTCTGCATGCCGCTTGCGCTGCCGTTTTCCAGCACGTTGTAGAAGGTCTTGTCGCCGCTCTCGCCCTGGAGGATCAGATCCTTCACGCGCAAGGTGTTCTTCAAGACCTCAAACGCCGCCACGCGGCCGCCGCCCTCGCGCGGGAGCAGCCGCTGGGACACGATGAAGCGCAGGCTCTCGGCCAGGCGCATGCGGATGAGCCGCTCCTCGCCGGGGCCGAACAGGCCCAGGATGCGGCCGATGGTGCTGCCCGCGTCGGTGGTGTGCAGGGTGGAGAGCACCAGATGCCCGGTGCCCGCGGCCTGCAGCGCGATCTCCATGGTCTCCGGGTCGCGGATCTCGCCCACCAGGATGACCTTGGGCCCCTGGCGGAAGGCGGCGCGCAGGCCCGAGGCGAAGGTGTCGAAGTCGATGCCCAGCTCGCGCTGGTTCACGGTGCCCTGCTTGTGCGGGTGCGTGAACTCCACCGGGTCCTCCAGGGTCACGATGTGCCCGGCGAGGCTTGCGTTGATGCTGTCGATGAGCGCGGCCAGCGAGTTGGACTTGCCCGAGCCCGTGCCGCCGGTGATGAGGATCAGCCCGTGCTTTTCGGTGGCCATGTCCTTGAAGGCCGCGGGCAGGCCCAGCTCCTCCATGGTCGGGATCTTGGAGGGCAGGCGCCGCAGCACCATGGCCAGGCTTCCGCGCTGGCTGAAGATATTGGCCCGGAACCGGCCCCGGCCCGGAATGGCGTAGGACAGGTCGCAGGAGCCCTTGGCGGCCAGGGTCTTTTGCAGGCGCAGGTTCTCGCCCATGAGGGCCACGGCCATGGCCTTGGTCACCAGGGCCGAGAGCTTGCCCAGGTCGGGCGTGGTGGCGACGTCCCTCAGCACGCCGTCCACCTCGGCCTGGATGGGCTTGCCGGTGGTGGCGATGATGTCGGCCACGTTTGGAAAGCGGTCGAGCACCTGGGCCATGAGCGCGTCGAGCTGGGCGCGGGTCATGTTCACTTAGGCGTCCTCCTTGGACAGGCCGCTGATCTTTTCCTTGTTCTGGGCCTGGGCCAGGCCGTCTTCAAGGCTGATGATCCCGGCCTTGATGAGCCGCTCGATCTCGTCGTCCAGGGTCTGCATGCCCTGGTCGCGCCCGGTCTGGAGCACGCTGGCAAGCTGGTGGGTCTTGCCCTCGCGGATGAGGTTGCGCACGCTGGGGATGGCCATGAGGATCTCCTGCGCGGCCACGCGGCCCTTGGTGTCGATGCGCTTGAACAGCGTCTGGGAGACCACGGCGCGCAGGGATTCGGCCAGGCTGGTGCGCACCTGGGCCTGGCCGTCCTCGGGGAAGACCTCGATGATGCGGTCGATGGTCTTGACCGCGCTCTGGGTGTGCAGGGTGGAGAACACGAGGTGGCCGGTCTCGGCGGCCTCCAGGGCCAGGGTGATGGTCTCCAGGTCGCGCATCTCGCCCACCAGGATGATGTCCGGGTCCTCGCGCAGGGCCCCGCGCAGGGCCGCCTTGAAGCTATTGGTGTGGCGACCCACCTCGCGCTGGTTCACCAGGCAGCCCTGGGACTGGTGCACGAACTCGATGGGATCCTCCACCGTCAAGATGTGGTCGCGGCGGTTCTTGTTGGCGTGGTCGATGATGGCGGCGAGGGTTGTGGACTTGCCGCTGCCGGTGGGGCCGGTGACGAGCACCAGGCCCTTGTTCAGCATGGCCAGGTCGCGCAGGCGCTCGGGCAGGCCCAGCTGCTCAACCGTCATGATCTCTTGCGGAATCTCGCGGAACACGGCGGCGATGCCCCGGTGCTGCATGAAGAAATTGACGCGGTAGCGCGCCAGCCCCGGTACCTCGTGGGCGAAGTCCACGTCGCCGGTCTCCTCGAACTCCTTGACCTTGGCCTCGGGCGTTATCTCGTAGAGCAGGGCTTTCAGCTCATCGTGCTCAAAGGGCTTGAACTTGACCTTCTGGAGCTGGCCGCGCAAACGCAGAAGCGGCTGGGAGCCGCTGGTCAGGTGCAGGTCGCTGCCGCCGTACTGGTGGAGCATCTCGAAAAACGCATTGATCTGGGCCATGGCCTGGGGCCTCCTGAAGGGCAGCTATTGGGCGCGCGGGAACGAGCCCTTGCGTTCATCTATACCCGGCGGGCAGGGGAAATCAAAGGGGAAATGCAGGGCGGGGAAGAGAGACGATCAATGGTGCTGCGGTGAAGCGCGCAATGGGTTCGTCTATTGCGGCCAGGGGGTGGTGCCGGTGGCGAGGTTGTCCGTCTTGCCCGGACTGTTGAGCACGACAGTCACGGTGGTGCCGGACAAGCTGTACGAGGCGTCGTAATCGCCTACATTGATTGCCGAGAGATCTGTACCGCCGAGCAGGGTGGCGTTGGCGAGGTTGCTCAAGGTTGCTGGCTTGATGCCAGTCTCAACTATGTACATGGAATAGGCCAGATTGACGCGAGATCCGGCCTCGGACAGGGCGCTCTTGTAAGCCGTATCCTTGGCCTTGCCGGTCATGTCAAAGTACTTGGGCACGATGACTGCTGCCAGGATGCCCAGGATGATGATTACCGCGATGAGTTCGATAAGCGTGAAACCGCGCTGGCGCAGGCTGCGGGTATTGTTGGCTGAGGGGAGGGAGGTCTTCGGCATGGCTCACACCCGCGTTGCGACGATCTGGCCTGGCCAACTCGCCATGTGGTTAGCCCGGGAGGGCGCGAGCCCCCCCGGGCGGAGCCGGAGCTTAATTCGGCCAAGGCACCGTGCTGGTGCTCAGGTCCGTGGTGGAGTCCTTGGTACGCAGACGCATGATGATGTCGGTACCGGACGTCTCGTAGCTGATGTCGTAATCGCCGATATTGACCTTGGTCAATGTGGCGCCGAGCAGGGTGGAGTTGCCGAGGTTCGACAGGGCGGCAGGCTTGGCGTTGGTCTCCAGGATGTACTGGGAATAGGCCATGTTCAACCGCGCGCCAGCTTCGGACAGGGCGCCCTTGTAGGCGGCAGTCTGAGCCTTGCCAGTCATGTCGAAGTACTTGGGAACGATGACCGCAGCCAGGATGCCCAGGATGATGATGACGGCAATAAGTTCGATGAGCGTGAAGCCGCCCTGGCGGCGCTTGGCCTGTGCCTCTTTGAGAGTGAGAGTCGTCTCCATTCCTGCCTCCATGTTTCCCGGCCTCAAGGCCGGTTGTTGTGTGTGAATACGCTGCCCGCCCAACGGCGGTTGCCTGCACTCTCCGCTCCGCGACCAACGGAACGCATCCGTCGTGGGGAAGCCCCCTTACGGATCAAAATTCCCTATTCTTGTCAGTGCTTGCCATCAGCAAAATCCATGCCGTTAAACATCTCGCCCGCAGCGAGAAGCATTCGCTGGATTGATGCTACCATCTGCGGCCTTGATGTCAAGATTCCCACGCAGACGTTTCGCCGCGCTGCGCATTGGCCAGGAAATTTTCACAACCCCTTCATGGCATTCTGCATCATTTCCACCAGCGGCAGGAAGATGGCAAGGGCGAAAAAGCCCACCACGCCAGTCAATCCCGCCACCAGCACCGGACCTAGCAGCTCACTCATCTTGCTCACCGCGTACTCGACCTCATAATCGTAGTGGTGCGCGGCTTCCTTCAGCATCTCCTCCATGTTGCCGGTCTCCTCGCCGATGGAGATCATGGAGACCATCATGGGCGTGAACGAAGGGCAGGACTTGAGCGGGCCGGAGAGTCCCCGGCCCTGCTCAAGTTTCTCGCGCAGGTTGCGGAAGTCCCGCGCGATGTAATGGTTGCCGATGGTGCCGCCGAGGATGTCCATGGCCTCCAGCACGGTGATGCCGCTGGCCTGGAGGATGGCGAAGATGCTGGCGAAGCGGGCCATGGCCGCCTTCTTGAAGACCGGGCCAAGGATGGGCACGTGCAGCAACACACCGTCGCGCATGATCTTGCCATTCTCGGTGCGGAAATATGCTGTGGCCAGAAAAATCACGCCGCCGAGAATGACCAGGCCCACATACCAGTAATGCACAAGCCCTGCATGAATAGCCAGACAGATGCGGGTAGGCAGAGGCAAGGTTGCTCCCATCTTGTCGAACATCTTCACAAACTGCGGCAGCACGAAGAGGATGAGCACGAAAAAGGCGATGACCAGGGCCGTAACCACCACCGCCGGGTAGGTCATGGCGCTTTTTATGTCTTTCTTGACCTTGAACTCATGGTCCACGATGTAGATGAGCCGCTCCAGCACCTCGGTCAGCGTGCCGCTGATCTCGCCCGCGCGGATCATGTTGCAATACAGCTCGGAGAAGATGTTCTGGTGCTTGGCAAAGGCCTTGGACAGGGTGGTGCCGCTCTTGATGTCCGCAGCGATGCTGACGATGGCGGCCCGCAGCTTGGTGTTCTCGGTCTGGGCCTCCAGCACGTCGAGGGACTGCAGGACCGGGATGCCCGCGTTGAGCATGGTCTTGAACTGCTTGGTGAACAGGATCAGGTCCTGGGGCTTGACCTTCTGCATGCCCCTGTTCAGCTGGGCCAGCAGCCCCTCGCCCCCGCCCCCGCCGTCCGGGGCGCTGGTCTCGGACACGCTGGTGGGCATGAGCCCACGCGCGGCCAGAGTGTCCTGGGCGGCGTCCACGCTCTGGGCCTCGACAACGCCTGTGGTGTTACCGCCGCTTGAGGTGATGGCCTGATATTTATAGTAGGGCACGTCGTTTCTCCTAGACCATCACGGCCCCGGCGGCCTCTTCCAGGGTGGTCAGGCCCTGGGCCACCTTGTTCAGGGCGTCGGTGCGCAGGGTGCGCAAGGTCTTGGCCTGCACACAGGCCTTGGCGATGTCCTTGGCCGTGGCGTTCTTCATGATCATGTCCTGCACCAGCTCGTCCACCTGGAGCACCTCGTAGATGGCCATGCGCCCGGCATAGCCGCTCTGGTGGCAGGTGCGGCAGCCCGTGCCCCGGCGGAAGGTGAACTTGTCCATCATCTGCTCCGAGATGCCGAAGGCCAAAAGCAGGTCCTTGCGCGGCATGTAAGGCTCGATGCAGTGGGGGCAGTTCTTGCGCACCAGGCGCTGGCTGATGGACGCCAGAAGCACCGAGGACACGAGGTAGGGCTGGATGCCCATCTCAATCAGCCGGGTAATGGCCTGGGCGGCATCGTTGGTGTGCAGGGTGGTCAGCACGCGGTGGCCGGTGAGCGCCGCCTGCACGGCGATGCCCGCGGTCTCGGCGTCGCGCACCTCGCCCACGAGGATGACGTCCGGGTCCTGGCGCAAAATGCTGCGCAGGCCCGAAGCAAAGGTCATGCCGGCCTTGCGGTTGAGCTGCACCTGGCGCACCGTGGGCATGCGGTATTCCACCGGGTCTTCCAGGGTGATGATATTGATGTCCGGCGTGTTGATGTACTTGAGCACGGCGTACAGCGTGGTGCTCTTGCCCGAGCCCGTGGGGCCCGCGGCCACGATGAGCCCGAAGGGCTTCTGCACTGCCGTCTCGACCTTGGCGCGGTCCTTGGGCACGAGCCCCACCTCGGACAGGTTCAGGCCGTGGGCCGAGCGCTCAAGCAGGCGCAGGACGAGATTTTCGCCGTGCACCGTGGGCAGGCTCGACACGCGCACGTTGAACTCCCGGCGCTGGGTGACGAAGGTGAAGCGCCCGTCCTGGGGGATCTTGGACACGGCGATGTCCATGTTGCCCATGATCTTGAGCCTAGACACCAGTGGCAGAAAGCTGGCCCTGGGCGGGGCCGGGATCATGCGCAGCTTGCCGTCCACGCGGAAGCGCAACTGGATGCTGTCCTTCTCCGGGCTCAGGTGCACGTCGCTCGCGTGCTCGCGCACGGCCTGGCCCAGGATGGAGTTGACCATGCGGATGACCGGGGCCTGGGAAGCCTGGTCCTGCAAGGCGTCGATGGCGATGTCTTCCTTTTCCTCGCCGCCCACCTGGGTGGTGATGTCCGAGTCCTCCTCGGTCATGCCTTCGAACAGGCCCTTGGTCGTGTCGCCCCGGCCATAGATGGCGCCGAAGAGCATCTCGAAATCTTTCTCCGCGCACATCACCGGCTCGACTTCGAGATTGGTGGCGATCTCCACGGCGTCCAGCGCGTTGATGTCCATGGGGTCGACCATGGCGATGAGCAGGAGGTGCCCGCGCTTGGACAGCGGCACCAGGCGGTTCTGCTGGGCCAGGGCCTCCGGCAAGAGCGAATCGATGCGCTCGTCGTAGGGATGCTTGTCCGGAGTGTAGCGCTCGATGCGCAGCTGGCTGCTCACCGCGTCGATGATGACGGATTCCTTGAGCGTTCCCGACTGCACCAGATACTGGCCGAGCATCACCCCGGCCTTCTTCTGTCCGGCCAGCGCCGTCTGCACCTGGGCGTCCGTCAGAACCCCGGCTTCAACGAGCAGCTCGCCCAGTCTTTTACGATCACGTTTCACGACATCTGTCCTGGTCCGGTGTTCCGGTGCGGGCCGGTCATTGGCTGCCGACCATGCTGAAGGAAGCGCTGCTGAAGGACGCGCTGCGGAACAGTCCGTGCGGTTCGTCCTTGGCGCCCTCGTCCGCCAGGGCGACGACGGTGCGCAGGCCGCCCTGCCCGGGTGTGGCTACATGCAGGCGCGCCGGGACCACCTGGGCCTCAGAGCCTCGGGCAATGGGGCTGCGCAGGCTGGGGCCCTGATCGCGATGCGGCAGCAGCGTCAGCCCCGCCGGGGCGCTCTGGGTCTCGCCGTTCTCGGGCAACAGGGTCAGGCCTTCGGCGGCAAGCCCGGCGGAGCGGCTCTCCCCCCCGGCTGCGGCCCCGCTGGCGGTCTTGGCCTCAGCCTGGGCGCTGTTATCAACAGTGCTCGAAACGCTGCCTGCGGCGGTACTCGCGGTGATATTCGCGACGTCGCCAGGGGCCGTCGCCTGCGGCTGCGCGTCCAAGCCGCGCTGCGCAAGGCCGGGACCGAGCACCGGGCCGGCCGGGCCCGCAGAATACCACAGGGAACCCAGGCCAAGGCAGAGCATCACGGCCACGGCCGCTGCCAGGGCGCGCCGATGCGGCCTGCGAGCCGGAGCATCCGGCCGGGTGGCGGCGCGGACCTCGACGATGCCCACGCTGGTCTTCCCGCGCACGAGCATCTCCAGCATGGACATGTGGCACAGACGCACGATCTTGCGCGGCGAGCCGCCGCTGGCCATGTGGATGGCGCAGATGGCGACCTCGGAGAAATCCACCCTGGGCAAGGCCTCCGCGCTGGCGGCCACCTTGAGCCGATGGCGGATCATCTGCCGGGTCTCGGGCAAGGTCAGCGCCCGCAGCCGCTTGCGCACGTTGATGCGGTCCACCAGGTTCGGCATGGCCTCAAGCAGCGGCTCCAGCTCCCGCTGGGCGAAGATGACGATCTGCAAGAGCTTCGAGGAGTTGGTCTCGTAGTTGAGCATCTCGCGCAGGAGCTCCAGGTTCTCCGGCGACATCTTCTGGCCTTCGTCGATGATCAGCACCACCAGCCTGCGCTCCACCATGCCCAGGCGGTAGAGCTGCTGCTTGAGGGCCTCCTTGAGCTCCCACAGGCCCATGTCCGGGTCCGGGGTGAGCCTGGAGACGCTGCTTAAGATCACGCGCAGGAACTCCTCCGAGGTGGCGAAGTGCGGGTCCAGCAGCAGGTGCATGTCGACCTCGCGGTCGTTGGCGAAGGTGCGCAGCAGGCCCCGGCAAAGCGTGGTCTTGCCGGTGCCGATGTCGCCGGTGATGACGTTCAGGCCCCGGCGCAGGCGCAGCGAGATCTCAAGCTCCTGCATGCAGGTGGCGTGCTGCCTGGTCTCGTGCAGGAAGTTCGGGTCCGGCGAGTTGGAAAACGGTTCGCGCTCCAGGGAAAGGTTGGCGTAGAGGTTCATCGGCGTCCTCCCAATCCAGGTTTTCTGGGCCGTGCGCCCAGCAGGGCGGTATCGTCGTCGAGGGTGGAATCCGCCGCGCCACCCACCCTGGAGTCCGGCGCGGACAGCGGCTCCCTGATGGTCACCGGGGCAGACGAAAGGGCGCGGCTCTGCGAGGCGGCGGGCTCGGCCACCGGGTCCGCCTCGGCAGGCGGCGCGGCCTGGGACGTGGGCCCGGGAACGGCCATGGTCGGCATCTGCTTGATGGTCACCCCGGAATTCCCCGAACTCGGGGCGGGCTGGGCCTGTGCGGGCGCCTGGGGGGCTGGCTGGGCCGGGGTCGGCTCAACGTTCAGGTCCTCCATGTAGGCAGGCTTCTCCATCTGGACCGGGGCGGTGCTCTTGGTGCCCATGGTCTCCACGGGCATGTCCTTCAGGCGCACGGCGCTCTCGCCAGACTTGGTGAACTCGCGCTCCTTGTCCCCGCCGGAGGCCATGCGTTCGGCCTTTTCCCGCGCGGCCCGGGCCTCCCTGTCCAGTTCCTCGAAGCTCCGCTGCTTCTCACCCTTGCGCCAGTCGGCCAGCACCGTCGGGGTGATGAAGATCATGAACTCGTCCTTGAGGTCCGCTTTGCTCTGGCTCTTGCCCAGCCAGCCCGCGCCGGGGACGTCCATGAGGCCGGGGATGCCTGCCTCGCGCAGGGAGTTGCGCAGTTTGGACAGCCCCGAGATGACCACGGTTTCGCCGTTTCTGGCGATGAGGGTGGTCTCCGTCTTCTTCTTCACGATGTACGGGTTGCCGGAAACGGCGCGGGTGGTGTCGACCTCGTCCTTCTGGATGAGCACCTGGAGCTTGATGAACTCCTCGTCGATGATGTGCGGGGTGATCTCCAGGCGCAGCACGGCGTCCTGAAAGGACACGGAATAGGTGGCGCTGGTGCCCGTGCCGGAGACGGTCTGGAAGGGCACGCGCTCGCCGGACTCGGTGTAGGCCTTCTGGTTGTCCATGGTGGCGATGGACGGGCTGGAGATGATGTTCAGCTTGTTGTCCGTGGCCAGGGCCTGGAGCTGGGCCTCCAGGTAGCTGCCGCCCACCTTGCCGATGACGAGATCCAGGGCCGAGCCTGTGCTCGAACTGGTCACGCCGGTGGCGGGCAGCCGCACCCCAAGGGCGCCCTGGGAGCCCGTGCCCAGGGTGGCGGTGCCTGTGGTCAGGTCGCCCAGGGTGGTGATGGAATAGGCCCCGCCAGCGCCAAGCTGGTAGTTGTTGCCGAGCATGGTCTGGTAGCCGCCGCCCCACAGGATGCCAAGGTCGCGGGCGACCTCCTTGGTGGTCTCCACGATGTGCGCCTTGAGCTTGATCTGGGCGCGCGGGGCGTCGAGCTTGGCCAGAAGCTTGCCGATCTTGGCCAGATCCTGCTCCACGCCCTGGATGATGAGCGAATTGGTGAGCTCGTCCACCTGGACGCTGCCGATGGCCTTGCCTTCCTTGGTTTTGGACAGGGAGTTCTCCACCGTCTTCTGCAATAGTTTGGCATCGGCGAAGCGCACCTTGGCCACGCTGGTGACCTGCGGCTCCTCAGCCAGGCTGGCCATGCGCTCGGCCTGGGTCTTGCGCTTCATGGCCGCCATGTCCAGGTTGCCCTGGAGGTCGGCCTTGGCCATGACGCGGATGGTTTCGCCGTCAAAGGCGTAGGTCAGCCCGTTGGAAGCCAGGATGGCCCGGAAGACCTCGCCCCAGGGGCGCTCCACGAAGTTCACGTTGATGACCCCGCTGACGCCCGGGCTGACCACGAAGCTCTTGCCCACCGCGCGCGACAGGGCCTGGAGCACGGCCACGATGTCGGCATTGTGCATGCGCAGCGACATGGGCGTGTCGGGCAGTTTTTTCTCGGCGTCGCGCTTGGCGTCGTCGATCTGCTCCGGCCGGTCGATGACGATGGGCGGCTCGGCGAGCTGGAACTGGCCGCGCGGGGAGTGGCCCTGGGACTGTTTCTCCATGATCTTCCAGGTGTCGACGGCGTCCTGGGCCGAGGGGATCGGCGGCTTTGGCTGGGCGCAGGAGAAGAGCAGCGCGCAGAGCGCCACGACCAGAAGCGCCGGGGAGGTGCTGGGCTTTTGCTTCATCTTTTTTTGACCACCCGTATGCGGATCTTGTCCGTGTCGTCCTCGACGAGGGGAACGCGCCTGGTGAGCTTGCGTCCCATGGAGCCATCCGTTCGCTCCAGTACCACGAAATTTTTGTCTATGCTCTGAACGAGATAGCCACCCTCGGCCACCTCGTCTCCGATGGCGTACTCGATGCCGTTGAGCACCGCGAAGAGCTTCTTTCCGAGCTTCATGTAGCCGGAGTAGACGAACTCCGCCCCGCCGCCGCTCTGGGCGCTGTCCTCCTCCAGCGAGATGCCGCCCATGCCGGTGTAGAACGGATTGCCGGTGGCGTTGTCCATGAGCAGCCCGAGGCGGTAGGCCTGCGGGGGCGTAAGCCGGGCCTTGTCCATACTCTTGGCCACATCGTCCACCACGGCCTTGCTCGCGCCGGTGGCCACAGGGTCGGCCGCCTTGTTCCCGGGCGCGGAGACGTACATGTAGGCCCCCACCATGAGGACCACGGCCATGACGCCCAGGAGTTGTTTCTCGCGTTTCTGCATCCGCCCTATCCTGCCCGCGCCGCTAGTTGGCCAGCGCGATGCGCAATTGGAGAAGCATTTCCACCCGCCCGTCCGCCGCGCGCAGCTCCACGCGCTCCAGACGCGCCAGGGACGGCATCCGCGCCACGTCCATGAGCAATTCGCGAACACCCTCGATGCTCCCGGAGAACACGCCCTGGACCTGGATCGAGGAGGGGTCCTGGCCCATGGAGGCCGGGTTGAGCGTCACCTCCAGGGGCTCCACGCCAAGGGCCCGGGCCATGTGCGAAATCTGCTCGGGCATCAGGTAGACCCTGGTGCGCGGCACGGGCTCCGGCGCGGGGAGGCTGACCGCACCCAGCGTGGCGTTTTGGCTCATGGCCGCGATGCTGGCCCAGGCGGGCATGAGCACCTGCTGGCGGCGAATCTGTTCGCGCACATCGACAAGCTCGCTGGTCAACCGCTCGTGCTGGCGCGCGGACATGTACAGCAGGACGTACGCCGCGATGGCCAGCAGCGCGACGCCCAGTCCCACGCGCAGGCCCAGTGCGCGCAGCTCCGGCGTCAGCTCAAGTTTCTTGCCCAGCAGCGACAGGTCCATCACTGCACCCCCATGTGCATGACGAAATAGAGCACCTGGCCCTCTGCGCCCAAATCCTTCAGGCTGGTCTGGTGCACCACGGGCATGTTGAACAGCGGCGAGGCCTGCAGTTCGATGACAAAGCGCGAGAGCGTGGGTTCCAGGTCGGCCTTGCCGCCGAGGACCACGCCCTCAAGGGTCACCAGGTCGCTGGGCTGGACCGCTGCGGGCTTGCCCGGAGGCGGAGGCGCTGCCGGAGCTGCGGGCGGCACGCCCAGGTCGATGGTCAGGTTCAGGAAACGGATGTTCGCCGGAGCGCGGCGGGTCAGCTCCGCCAGCACGATGGG
>JAHIUD010000076.1 GCA_018817515.1 Pseudomonadota bacterium | reverse complement strand
GGGCGCATGGCCGGGGCCTTGTGCGCCGCGCTGCTGCTTTGCCTGGCCAGTCTGGCCTGCCTGGGGTGCTCGCCCGGCACCGACGACGAGCCCGCCCTGCGCGTGGACCTGACCAAGCGCCAGGAGACCGCGGCCCCGGCCGCACAGGCGGGCATCACCTACGCCTACCTGCCCCAGTACTCGCACACCACCTCCTACAAGCGCCACCACCTGCTGGTGGAATACCTGGCCAAGGCCACGGGCATGTCCATCCGCCAGGTCTTCCCGAACACCTTCGACGAGCACATGAAAATGGTGGCCCAGGGCGACATCGACATCTCCTTCTCCAACCCCTTCGCCTACATCAAGCTCTCGACCCAGGGCGCGCGCTGCTTCGCCCGCAGCATGGAGGTCTCGGGCAAGCCGGAGTTCCGGGGGCAGGTCATCTGCCGCGCCGACAACCGCCAGATCAAGACCCTGGCGGACTGCCGGGGCAAGCGCTGGATCGCCGTGGACCCGCACTCGGCGGGCGGCTTCCTGTTCGCCCTGGGCCAGTTCTACGACCTGGGGCTCAAGCGCGGCGACTTCCCGGAGATCGCCTTTGCGCCCGGTCCGGGCGGCAAGCAGGAGAACGTGGTGCTGGCCGTGCTGGCGGGCAAGTACGACTTCGGCACCATCCGCGAGGGCACGCTGGATGTGCTCAAGGGCCGCATCGACCAGGACCAGATACGCATTCTGGCGCGCACCAGGGCCTACCCCGGCTGGCTCTTCGCCGCGCGCAAGGGCCTGGATGAGCGGGTGGTGGCGAAGATCGCCCAGGCCATGTTCGCGCTGGACACCACGAACGCGGAGCACGCGGCGATCCTTGAGGCGGCGGGCTTGAAGGGCATCATCCCGGCCAGGGACCAGGACTTCGACCCTGTGCGCGAACTCGTGCGCAAGCTCGAACTGAACTAGGGGGCGGCTGGCATGCGGCTCATCTCCCGGCTCAAGTTCCAGACCAAGATCAGCCTCGGCACCTTCCTCATCGTGGTGGCCGTGGCCCTGATGACGGCCATTCCTGTGAGCCGCATGGCCTCCCGGGCCATCATCGGGGAGTCGCGCGGCCGTGGCCTGGCCCTGGCCGAGAACCTCTCCCTGCGCCTGGCCGACGCCATGCTGACCCAGGATCTGCTGCGCATGAAGACCATGGTCGACGAGCTGACCGCGGTGGGCGACGACACCGTCTACGCCTTTGTGCTCGACGATGCGGGCGACGTGCTGGTGCACACCTTCAAGAAGGGCTTCCCCGTTGAGCTCAAGGCCGCCAACCTGGCCGAGGGCAAGGGCGCGCGCGTCCAGTTGCTGGATACCGGCACGGAGCTGGTCTACGACTTCGCCGTGCCGGTGGTCATCTCGGACCGCCGCTTCGGAACGGCCCGCCTGGGCCTCTCGCGCTCCCGCGCCGAGGCCGAGGTCAGGCACCTGCTCTTGACCTTCAGCGGGCTCTCGGTGGCGGCCATGGCCGCGGCCCTGGTGCTCAGCTCCATCTTCGCCCGGCGCGTGGCCCGGCGCATCAATCTCTTGAAGGAATATGCCCAGGAGGTCGTGGGCGGCAATCTGGACATCGAGACGGCCTCCACGCTCAAGAAGAACTGCTGGGAGATCATGGACTGCGGGCGCACCCAGTGCCCGGCCTACGCCAAGCCCCGGCACCGCTGCTGGCACATGCACGGCACCCTGTGCCCGGACTGCGCCCCGGCCGACAGCCAGGGCAAGAAGTCCTGCGTGCGCTGTCCGGTGTTCCGCGAGAACGCGGGCGACGAGATCCAGGACCTGGCCGAGACCTTCGGCATCATGGCCATGACCTTGAAGAAGCAGATCGGCGCCCTGGGCCAGCAGCAGCAGCTCATGCGGACCATTCTGGACGCCACGCCGGACCTGGTCTGCCTGCTGGACGCCGAGGGCCGGTATCTGGCTGTGAACCGGGCCTTTGCCGAGTTCCTGGACAGGAGCGCGGAATCCATCATCGGCCACAGCGAATCCGAGGTCCTTCCGCCGCAGCAGGGGCCGGACCTGGCCCCTGGCCTTGCGCCGGGCTGGGCCCCGGGCTGGGCCCCGATCTGGGCATCAGAGCGCCTGGCGCACACCCGGGCCATCATCGAGTCCGGCCAGGGCGGCCAGGCCGAGGTCAGCGTGCCCGCGCCCCAGGGGCGGCGCTGGTTCCACGAGGTCAACGTGCCCGTGCGCGACGGGGCCGGCAGGGTCCTTGGCGTGCTCAAGACCGCCCGCGACGTCACCGAGGTCAAGCGCATCGAGGAAAAACTTCTGCAATCGCAGAAGATGGAATCCCTGGGCAAGCTGGCGGGCGGCGCGGCGCACGAGATCAACACCCCGCTGGGCATCATCCTGGGCTACGCGCAACTCTTGCAGGACGACGTGCCCGAAGGCGGCCAGATGCTGGAGGACCTGCGCATCATCGAGCGCCAGGCCAAGGCCTGCCGGAAGATCGTGGCCGACCTCTTGGGCTTCTCCCGCCAGCACGAGTCGAGCATGGGCGACATGGACGTCAACGAGTCCATCCGCGAGGTGGCGTCTCTGGTGCGGCACACCTTTGGCCTGGAAAAGGTCGTCATCGAGCTGGACCTGGACGAGAGCCTGCCCGCCATCACCGGCGACCGCGAGAAGATGGGCCAGGTCTGGATGAACCTCTTTAACAACGCCCGCGACGCCATGCCCGGCGGCGGGGTGCTGCGCATCCGCTCCCGGCTGCGCGAAAAGGACGGCATGCTCGCCGTGTCCGTGGCCGACAGCGGCACGGGCATCAGCCCCGAGGACCTGGGCAAGGTCTTTGACCCGTTCTTCACCACCAAGGGCGTGGGCGAGGGCACGGGACTCGGCCTGTCCGTGTCGTTTGGCATCGTGCATAATCACGGCGGCACCATCGAGGCCGTGAGCCCGGCCCCGCCCGAGTTCCGGCCTGCCGAAGATGAAGAAGACACAGACCTAGAAGCTGGCATCGAAACTGGCTGCGATATTGGCGGCGCGGGCGGTCCGGGGACCGTGTTCCACGTGCTGCTGCCCCTGCGCCAGGCCGCCACCGGCGAGGCCGCCAGCCCGGCCCCGCAGCATACGACCACGGCCTAACTAGAAGGAGCATCCGCATGGCCACCATCATCGTCCTCGACGACGTCGCCGACGCCGCCATCATGATCAAGCGCATCCTCTCGCGCCAGGGCCACGTGGTGGAGGCCTTCACCGAGGAGCAGCAGGCCATCGACTTCGTGCGCAAGAACACGGTGGACCTGGCCATCCTGGACATGAAGCTGCTCAAGATGACCGGGGTGGAGGTGCTGGAGGAGCTGAAGAAGATTTCGCCCGCCACCAAGGGCATCATGCTCACCGGCTACCCCACCCTGGAGACGGCCAAGCAGTCCCTGGAGCTCGGGGCCGCGGCCTACTGCGTCAAGCCCATCGACAGGGACGAACTGGAGTCCACCGTGGCGGCCGTGCTCAAGGGCTGACGGGCGCGCGCATGGGCCAGCTGTCGCAGACGCTCACGCGCTGGGGCCGGGCGCTCTTCGCCCCGGCGGAGCGCCTGCGCCTGCGCTACGAGGCGTTCAAGGCCCTGCTGGCTGCGGACGAGGCCAGCCTGCTGCTGGTGGCCGAGTTGGAGGAAATCTTTGCCGGGGCGCGCCAGGTGGACCCGGCCAGGACGCGCTGGCTGTGCGGCCAGTTGTCCGAGGCCGTGGGCGAGGTGGTGGAGCGGCTGCTGGCCATGAATCCCGGGGGCTATGCGGGCCTGCGCGAGGCCTTTGCCAGGGTCCGGGGCAAGGTCCTGGCCAGCGTTCAGGCCAGCCTGCCGCTGTGCCACCCGCACCCGCCGCACTCGCTGCCGGACAGCGCCGGACATTTCCCCGGACTTTCCCCCAGCGTCTTGGTGCTGCCCCTGGCCCAGGCCCTGGGCAGGCAGGACCTGGCCGGAGGCAAGGCGGCCAACCTGGCCGCGGTGCAAAAGGCCGGGCAGCGCGTGCCGCCGGGGCTCGTCATCACCACCGATGCCTTCCGGGCGTTCCTCAGCACCGGCAAGTTGCGGCCCCGTTTGGAGCGGCTGCTGCGCCAGGTGGATCTCTCGCGGCCGGAGCGTCTCGGTCCGCTGTGCCTCGGCATGCGGGCCCTGGTGCTCGGCGCGCAGGTGCCGGAGGAGCTGGCCCAGACCCTGCGTGCGGCTGCGGCCAGTCCGGAGCTCGGCGGCGGCCTCTTGGCCGTGCGCAGCTCCGCCGTGGGCGAGGACGGCGAGCTCTCCTTTGCCGGGCAGTACGCCAGCGAGCTCAATGTGCCCCCGGATGACATCGTGGACGCCTACCGGCGCGTGGTGGCAGCCAAGTACCGCACCAGGGCCGTGACCTACCGCGTACGCTGCGGCCTGCCCGACGACTGTTCGCCCATGGCCGTGCTTCTGCTGCCCATGGTCGACGCGGTCTCGGCCGGGGTGCTGCACAGCAGCGACACCCTCCCGGGCCAGGGCGGGAAGTGTCTGTCGGTCTTTGCCCTGCCGGGCCTGGGCGACGCCCTGGTCTCCGGCAGCGTGGACCCGTGGGTGGCGCGCGTGGCCAGGCGGTTGCCGATGCAGGTGCTGGACGTGTCCGGCGGCACGGGCGTGGAACTCGGCCAGTCGGCGCTCTCCGAGCTGGTGCTGACCGGCCTGGTGCTGGAGTCGGTGTTCGGCAGGCCACAGGAGGTGGAGTGGGCGCTCGACCGGGAGGGGCGGCTCTTCGTGCTGCAATCCCGCACCTACAACGCTGCGCCCGAGGCGCAGCCCGGCGAAGAGGTGGTCCGGCCGGACGGGGCGCAGGATTCCCCTCTGCCGGGCGAGCCGGGCGAAACAGGCGAGAAGATTCTGGCTGAGGGCTTGAGCCCCGTGGCACCGGGCCGGGGCTGCGGGCCGGTGCACCACCTCAAGGGCGCGGCGGATATTCCGCGCATCCCGGCTGGGTGCGTGCTGGTCGTGGATAGCCTGACCCCGGCCCTGGCCCGTTGCGTGGACAGCGTGGCGGCCGTGGCGGCCAGGGTGGGCAGCCGCGCCAGCCACTTCGCCTCTGTGGCGCGGGAGGCCGGATTGCCCGTGGTCTCTGGCCTGGAGGACCTGCGCGCGCGCCTGCCCGAGGGCCTGCTGGTCACTGTTGACGCGACTGGGGCCGCGACTGGGGCCGCGACTGGGGGCCGCATCCTCGTCGGCTGCGCGCAGTCCCTGCTGGAGGGCCCCAGGCGCAGGCAGGGCGTGGAGCGCCAGCGCCTGGCGGAGCGCTTCGCGGACCTGGCCCGGCAGACCTGCCACCTCGCGCTCACGGACCCCGAAGCCCCGGCCTTCGCCCCGGCTGGCTGCGCCTCCCTGCACGACCTGGTGCGCTTTTGCCACGAGAAGGCCGTGGCCGAGATGGTCGGGCTGGGCGAGGCGGAGGATTCCGACAGGTCGGGCCGGGGCCTGGGCAAGGCCCGGCGGCTGCGCTCGGACCTGCCGCTGTCGCTCTATCTATTGGACCTGGGCGGCGGGCTTGAGCCGGCTGCCCGCAGCGATCAGGACATCGCGCCAGAGGGCGTGGCCAGCCTGCCCATGCAGGCCCTGTGGCAGGGCCTGGCCCGCTCCGGCGAGCCCTGGCGGGACACGGGGTTCTCCTGCGACTGGCAGGAGTTCGACCGCATCAGCGCCGGCATCTTCCGCAAGGACTCGCGCCTGCTGGCCAGCTACGCGCTCCTGTCCGCCGATTACCTGCACCTGCTGGTGCGCTTCGGCTATCATTTCGCGGTGCTGGACAGCCTGTGCGGGCCGAGGGCCGAGGCCAACTACGTGGCCTTCCGCTTCAAGGGCGGCGGCGGGCTGCCGGAGCAGCGGCTGCTGCGCATCGGGTTCATCACCCAGGTGCTGAGCGCAGGCGGTTTCGAGGTACGGGTGCGCGGGGATATGCTCGATGCCCGGCTCTCCCGCGCCGAGGCCGGGGCAGTCCAGAGCGCCCTCGTCCTTCTGGGCCGCCTGCTGGTGCGCACGCAGCGCATGGACATGGGGCTTGCCGACGAGGCCCAGGCCAGCCGACTGGCCGAGGAATTTCTGGCCGCCAGCAAGGATGCGCCATGACGAAGCAGCAGCGTGGCGAAATAAGACGGAATTTGCTTGCAGGAAACCGGAGGCGGGCATGAGCGAGGAGACACACGGGCACCCCCTGACCTGGATCACGGACTATCTGGCCGTGGGGCCGGCGCCCATGTCCTTCGCCGCCCTGGACGACCTGCGCGGCCAGGGCGTGCGGTGCATCCTGAACCTCTGCGCGGAGTTCACGGACCTGCACGTCATCGAGGCTGAGCAGGGCTTCGAGGTCTACCACCTGCCCATCGAGGACGAAGAGGCCCCGGACCTGGCCGAGCTGGACAAGGCGCTCGACTGGCTGGACGAGGCCATCTACCTGGGCAAGAAGGTGTTCATCCACTGCCGCCACGGCATCGGGCGCACGGGCACGGTGCTCAACGCCTACATCCTGCGCCGGGGGCTGGGGCACCGCAGGGCCTGGCTCAAGCTGCGCAGCTTGCGCTCGCAGCCAGCCAACTTCCGGCAGTGGCGCATGGTGCGGCGCTACGGCAAGGGCGCTGTGCCGCTCACGGTGCGGCCGCCCACGCTGGAGCACAAGAGCTTCCTGAACCTGGAGCCGTTTTACGACGACTACCGGGCGCTGGTCCGAAAGGTCGAGGACGCCTGCGCCGCGCAGGGCGCTTCGTTGGAGCGCTGCGGCCAGGGGCACACGCGCTGCTGCCGGGCGGCCTTTGACATGACCCTGGTGGAGGCCGTGCACCTGAACGCCCGCGTCAACGCCTTGCTGACCAGGGAGGACCGCAAGGCGGCCATCGACCGCTCCGCGGAGGAGCAAGCCTCCACCGCAGACGCGAGTTGCCCGCTGTTGCAGGGCAGGATCTGCAAGGTCTTTGTCGACCGGCCCCTGCGCTGCCGCCTCCACGACCTGCCGCAGGACGAGGCAGAGCGCCTGGAGACGGAGCTTGCTTCCGCCCTGGCCAAGGCCTCGCGGGAGATACACCAGGCCCTGACCGGCCAGTTTCTGCCCGAGGGCTTCCCGCGCTTCAGCGTGGCCGAGGCCGTGTCCGGGCGCTACGTGCAGGTCTTCTTCGACTGGCAGCGCAAGCGCCTCAAGCCCTGAGCCCCTTAACTTCCCATGACAAAGCCCCTCCCGGCGACGCGCGCTGGGAGGGGCTTGTTCTCTGCGGGCCGTGGCCCGATGTTGTCGTGTTCGGCTAGCCCTCGACGCGGCGCACGCTGACGAAGTGCTCCTGCATGCACACGCCGCCGCCGCCCTTGTCCCAGTTGTCCAGGCCGCCGGGCATCAGGTCGTTGTCCGACACGCCCCGGCCCTTGGCCCGGCTCTCCACCGGCAGGGTGTGCCCGAAGCCGTGCACCATGAACACCGCCTCCGGGTGGATGAATTCCGTGACAAAGGCGCGCAGCTGGCCACCTTCGCCCCTGGTCGAAAGGACCTCCACCAGATCCATGTGCTCGATGCCCAGCGCCTTGGCCCGGGCCTTGTTCAGCCAGAGCACGTTCTCGGGCATGAGCTCGAACAGCAGCGGGTTATTGACCGTATGCCCCTGGGTGTGCAGCCCGCAGCGCCCGAAGGTGATGCGGAACTGGTCCTTGGGCGGGCTGGCGGGCGAGACGTAGGGCGGCAGGGAGGGGACACCCGCCTTTTCGAGCTTCTCCGAGATGAACTCGACCTTGCCCGAGGGGGTCTTGAAGGCCACGGGCTTGTACGTGGGCTTGGGAGCCAGCTCCACGAAGCCCTTGGCCGCGAAGTCCTCGACGCTGACGCCGGTGCCCTCAAGCTGCTTGGTCCAGAGTTCCTCTGGCGTGTCCACGGCCAGGGGGTCCATGCCCAGGCGCTTGGCCAGTCCGGCGATGATCTCCCAATCGGCCTTGGTGTCGAAGCGCGGCTGCATGGCCCGCTGGCGCAGGAAGAACTGCGGCTTGAGCCCGCCCTTGCTGGCCACGAGGCTCTCGCGCTCCAGGTAGGTGCTCATGGGCAGCACCACGTCGGCGTTCCAGGCCGTGTCCGACCAGGTGAAGGTGATGGCCACCATGAGCTCCAGCTTCTCCCACAGCTTCTTCACGGCCGCCGGATCGGGGAAGCCCATGAGCGGGTCGTGGCGGTGCACGATGTACGCCTTGATGGGATACGGCTTGCCAGAGGCGATGGCCTCAAAGGCCAGGTTAACCAGGCCCGGACCGGCGTCGAAGTGCGTGCGGCCCTCGGCCCAGCCTGCGCCGTCCACGCGCTTGGCCTCGGGCTTCGGGAACAACTCCACCAGCTGCTTCAGGCCCTTGCGGCCCACGTCTCCGGCCTTGCAGGACAGCGGCAGGCCGCCTTTGGCCCCGATGGCGCCCATGAGCGCGTTGATGATGTAGGCCGTGCGGCAGACGTGGAAGCTGTCGCCGTAGCGCGCAACCATCCAGCCCGGATGCCAGATGACCGAGGGCGCGGCCTTGGCGAACTGGCGCACGAAGGTGCGGATGGCCTCGGCGCTGGCCCCGGTCTCCTTCTCGGCGAATTCCGGGGTGTACGGCTCGATGAATTCCTTCAGCAGTTCGAAATCCTTCAGCCATTCCTTGACGAACTTGCGGTTGTAGAGCTTCTCCTTGACGATGACGTTGATCACCGCAAGGTTGAAGGCGTAGTCCGTGCCTGGGCGCAGGAGGAAGAAATGGTCGGCCTTGGCGGCGGGCACGTTGGCCCGGATGTCGATGACCGTGAGTTTGCATCCGGCATCGCGGGCATCCATCAGGTCGTTGACTTCCTTGACGTTGATGCCTTCCAGGATGTTGCGCGTCTGGAGCACCACGTGGCGGGCGTTCTTCAGGTCGTAGACCAGCTCCTTGCGGCCGCAGCCGAACACGGACAGGCACGCGTGCTGCACGTTGCGCGCGCAGGAGGTGTCATGGTTGCAGTAGTTCGGCGAGCCGAAGCCGCGCACGAAGGCCTTGGAGAGGTCCATGTACGGGCCGCCGCGGTCGGACCAGAGCAGGGCCTCGGGCCCGTGCTTCGCCTTGATGTCTTTGAGCTTGTCGGCCACGTAGTCAAAGGCCTCGTCCCAGGTGGCGACGCGCCACTTGCCCTCGCCGCGCGCGCCCACGCGGATGAGCGGGGTCTGGGGGCGCTCGTCGTCGTAAAGCAGGGCCGGACCGGCGGCGCCGCGCGCGCACAGCGCGCCTTTGAGCCCGGGGGCGTGGGGGTTGCCGAAGACGCTTGTCACCCGGCCATCCACAACGTCCACGGCAACGGGACAACGCACGCTGCACATGCCGCACACGCTGAAGACCTGTTTGCTATCCATTGACGACCTCCTGAGGCGATTCTTGGTACGCACTTTGAGCGTATACCCCCCTTACTACAGGTCGCGTAAAATTGCTAGTGGCTTGCGTGTAAACCCCGTGATGCCGGGGAAAATCGTACGATTTTTACTATCCACCTGTTAAGGTAGAATATTCTTTGTATGGGAAAAAAAGAACGAGCTCGTGGCGGCTATTGACAGCGGGCCTTGCTTTATGATTTATACTTTTAACACAAACATACCATTAAGGGGTATGCTGCGGCTGGGCAATCCCGAGTCACATGTAAAGCCAGGAGAAGTGCATGAGCATTTACCGCATCGCGCTGAACCCCAACCGTTGCATTGGATGCAAATCCTGCCTGGTGCATTGCAACGTCAAGAACAACCTGCCTCCGGGAGTATCTCTGAACCGCATCAAGGCGCTTGGTCCTTTTAGCGGCCCGGATGGAAGCCCACGCATGGAGTTCGTTTATCAGAATTGCCTGCAGTGCGACGAGCCGTTCTGCGTCAAGGTGTGTCCCTCCGGTTCGCTTACTAAACGTGCGGAGGACGGCCTCATCAGTCTCAACATGGAGACCTGCATCGGCTGCCACCGTTGCGAGAAGGCCTGCCCCTGGGACGTTCCGGTTTTTCTGGAGGCCCTGGGCAAGACCACGAAATGCGACTACTGCCTGGACCGCCTTGAGCGGGGGCTTGACCCGGCCTGCGTCACCGGCTGCACCTCAAAGGCCCTGACCTTTGTGCGGCCTGCAAAATAACACCGCAACCGGCGCTGCAGGCGCTGGAGCATACTTTCTAACCCCTATCAAACAGGAGGAGCACGGCCCATGAACAAACGTTCCCTCATTGTCAGCGCCATCGCTGCATTGTCTCTGTGTCTGTGGCTCGGCATCGCCGTGGCCCAGCAGGCTCCGGCGACCCCCGCCGCTGATGCGGCCAAGGCCGCAGGCGCTGTCGCTGGCGAGGCGGCCAAGACCGTCGACGCCGCCGCAGCCGATGCTGCCAAGGCCGTGGACGGCGCTCCCGTGAGCAAGCTGGCCGCTGCCATCGCCAAGGCCCCGCGCGGCACGGAAAAGGGCATGATCGACGAGTCCAAGCCCGCGGGCTTCCTCGGCATCCCCGGCGCGCCCACCGTCAATCCGATCCTGGCCTTCTGCTGGGCCGTGTGGGTAGGCTGGATCTTCTCCACCGTGGGCGCCTTCGGCGGCGTCATGGCTGGCGTGGGCCACATGAGCGTGTTCGGCTTCGGCAGCTACGCTGGCGGCCTGAAGAAGGCTGTCCCGGACCTGGGCAAGATCGTCACCGACTCCATCAAGGCCTCCAACCAGTTCCTGGTCGGTACCTCGGCCGCCATCAGCTCCTTCAACTACCTGAAGATGGGCCGTCTGGTGCTGCCGCTGGCCATCAGCCTGGGCCTGGGCTCGCTCATCGGCGCGTATGGCGCTGCCGCCCTGTCCGCCGGCAAGCTCGACTTCAAGTCCTACCAGGGCTACTTCGGCCTCTTCGTCCTGGTTCTGGGCTGCTACCTGCTCTACGAAATGACCCCCGGCGCCCAGACCAAGAAGAAGACCGCCAAGGAGGCCGCCCGCGCCTTTGAGGACGCCGTCAAGAAGCTGAAGAGCGGCGAATCCGTGGATGAGTCCAAGCTTGGCCTGCACATCAACAAGTTCAACCTGTCCACCTGCGAGTTCGTCTTCTACGGCGTGCCCTTCAAGTTCAACCCGCTGATCCCCTTCCTGGGCGGTATCTGCATCTCCGCCGTGGCGGCCTTCCTGGGCGTCGGCGGCGGCTTCCTGCTGGTGCCCTTCCTGACCAGCGTGACCCAGCTGCCCATGTACCTGGCCGCTGGCACCTCCGCCCTGGCCGTGCTCGTGAGCATGGTCACCAGCATCATCACCCTGATGACCAAGGGTACCCCCATCGAGTGGACCCTCATCGGCACCGAGCTGGTGGGCATCACCGTGGGCTCCATCATTGGCCCCATGACCTCCAAGTACCTCTCCGACAAGCTCATGAAGCGCATCTTCATCGCGCTTTCGTTCTACATCGGCGTGGGCTACCTGCTGGCCGGCTTCGTCGGCTACAAGATCCCCGGCGTCTAGACGCCAGCACATCCTGGCCGGGCTCCTACGGGGGCCCGGCCTTTTTCGACCGAGCGTCCACCATGACCCCCTTCCAAGCCGTCGACAACTTCCTGATCATCCCCTTCCGCGTGTTCTCGAACCCCGAGGCCGGGTTCTACTTCGGCATAACGGTGCTGGCCTTTTTCAGCGCGGCGCTCGGCTGGGGCAGCAAGGCCCTCGTGGCCTATGCGAACCGGGTCCGCCGCAAGCAGGAGGACGGCGAGGCCACGCGCCGCAGCGAGTTGTCTTTCCAGGCCCTGCAGATGCAGGACAAGGAGGCCTACCTGGCCCAGAACAATCTGGCCCAGGAGCACTACGGGAACTCCCTGGCCCTGTCCGCCGGGCGCGGAGCCGCGCTGCTCTGGCCGGGCATCGTCGCCCTGGCCTGGCTGTCCATTCGTTTCGAGGGCGTGCCTGCGCCCTATCTCTGGGCCAGCGCCGGGCCCGTCACCGTTTTTTTTCCTCCGTACATTCTTGCCCTGTGGGCGCTCTCGCGCCTCGGCCCCAAGACTCCCCACAGCCCCTTCACGGCCTGACGCGCCATTTCCACAGCGGTCCACAGGCGGGCTGCCGCGCCTTGTGCGCCATTTTGCGCGCGAAATGGCGGGGCCACCCGGCGCCTGACGATTGTGAATCCATGCGCAGACGTTGCGGGCCGTGGCAAGAAAGGATACAGGCCTAGTTTCTGCGCCAACCCCGGAGCTGAACCTTTAGTCCTTCACGGCGTTGCAACAAACAAGGAGCCCTGACGCGTGCGCATCGCGGACCTGATACCAACACGCAAGCCATTTTTGTCGCTGGAGTTTTTCCCGCCCAAAGATCGCGACACCTGGCCGAAATTTTTCGAAGAGGTCGAGAAGCTCAAGGTCCTCGATCCGCTCTTCGTTTCCGTCACCTATGGCGCGGGCGGCGGCACCCAGTCCAACACGCTCGACATCGTCACGCGCCTGAAGAACGACCTGGGTCTTGAACCCATGGCGCACCTGACCTGCGTGGGCGCCTCAAGCGAGGCCCTGCACGGGTTTCTCAAGGCCATCACCGAGGCGGGCATCCAGAACGTGCTGGCCCTGCGCGGCGATCCGCCAAAGAACGTGGAGAACTTCTCCTTCGAGGGCCAGGAGTTCCGCCACGCCTCGGACCTGGTGGAGTTCATCGGCCGGCACTACCCGGACATGGGCATCGGCGTGGCGGGCATTCCCACCATGCACCCTGAATCGGCCAGCCTGACGGACGACCTCAAATGGCTGAAGCACAAGGTGGACGCGGGCGGACAGTTCGTGGTCACCCAGCTGTTCTTTGAGAACGATTTGTATCTGAAGTACGTGGAGCGCCTGCGCAAGCTGGGCGTCAACGTGCCGATCCTGCCGGGCATCATGCCCATCTTGAGCATGAAGTCCGCCGAGTTCATCGCCAGCCTCAATGGCCGCGAAGTGTTCGGCGGGTTTTACGAGACGCTGGAGGCGGCCTTTGCCCGCGGCGGCGACGCAGCCGTGCGCGAACTCGGACTCGCCCATGCCACCAGCCAGGTCCAGGGGCTTCTCGACGCGGGAGTGCTGGGCGTGCATCTGTACACGCTCAACCGCGCCGAGGCGTGCTTGTCCATCATGAACAACATCAGCATCCGTTAAACGGGGGAAGGCTAATCATGAGCGCGAAGAATCCGAAAGTTGCAGTGGTCGGCGCCACGGGCGCCGTTGGCCGTGAGATGCTTGAAGTGCTGGCCCAGCGCCAGTTCCCGGCCTCCGAAATCGTTCCCTTCGCCTCCTCGCGCTCGGCGGGGGGCAAGGTCGAGTACGCCGATGGCGAGCTCACCGTGCTTGAGCTGAAGGAAGACTCCTTCGCCGGGTTCGACCTGGCCCTGTTCTCCGCTGGCGGCTCCACCTCCGAGAAGTTCGCCCCGCTGGCCGCCAAGGCGGGCTGCGTCGTGGTCGACAACTCCAGCGCCTGGCGCATGGACCCCACCTGCCCGCTGGTGGTGCCGGAGGTCAACCCGCATGACCTGGAATGGCACAAGGGCATCATCGCCAACCCCAACTGCTCCACCATCCAGATGGTGGTGGCCCTAAAGCCCCTGCATGACGAGGCCAAAATCAAGCGCATCGTGGTCAGCACCTACCAGGCCGTGAGCGGCACCGGCCAGAAGGCCATCGTGGAGCTGGAGACCCAGACCGCGCGCCTCATGAACGGCCAGGAGGTCATCCCCCAGGTGTATCCCTACCAGATCGCGTTCAACTGCCTGCCGCAGATCGACGTGTTCATGGAGAATGGCTACACCAAGGAAGAGATGAAGATGGTCAACGAGACCAAGAAGATCATGGGCGACGACACGATCCGCGTCACCGCGACCACGGTGCGCGTGCCCGTGTTCTACAGCCACTCCGAGTCCGTGAACATCGAGACCGAGGAGAAGCTCACCGTCGAGGACGTGCGCCGGATCCTCTCCCAGGCCCCGGGCATCGTGGTGGCCGACTATCCGGAGAAGAAGATCTACCCCATGCCCATCGACGCCGCCGGACAGGACGACGTGTTCGTGGGCCGCATCCGCGAGGACGAGTCCATCGACAACGGCATCAACCTGTGGATCGTGTCCGACAACATCCGCAAGGGCGCAGCCCTGAACGCCGTGCAGATCGGCGAGGAGCTCATCCGCCGCAACCTGCTGCGCGTGCCCAAGTAGCGTCAACAAAAGGAGCACGCATGCGCGTCGCCAATTCCATAGAGTACCTTGAGGCCATGCTGGAGGCCATCCGGCCCGGCACCGAAGAAGTGCTCGCGTTCTACGACCACCGCATCGGGGTCATCGGCACCGACCCGAAGCTCATGCTCATGCCCTGGGACGACCATCTGGTGCATCGGGGCGACGGCGTGTTCGAGACCATCAAGTACGTGGGCCGCAAGCTCTACCAGCTGGACCCGCACCTGCGGCGCATGAAGCTCTCCTGCCAGGCCATCCACCTGGAGCCGCCGTGCTCCTGGTCCGAGCTCAAGCAGGCGCTCATCGAGGTGGCCAGCGCGGGCAACGAGCCCGACGGCCTCATCCGCATCCTCTTGGGGCGCGGGCCGGGCGGCTTCGGCATCGACCCCTACGAGAGCCCGGTGCAGAGCCTGTACCTGGTGGCCTACCGCATGCACGAGAAGCCCGAAGCCTACTTCGACAAGGGCGTCACGGCGTTCCGCACGTCCATTCCGGCCAAGCAGGCCTGGATGGCCACGGTGAAGACCACCAACTACCTGCCCAACGTGCTCATGAAGCGCGAGGCCATCAAGGGCGGTTTCGACTTCCCCTTCTGCTTCGACGACAAGGGCTTCCTGGCCGAGGGCGCCACCGAGAACATCTGCCTGGTGGACGAGAGCGGGCGGCTGGTCATCCCGGAGTTCACCAACTCCCTGGCTGGCACCACGCTCATGCGCGCCGTGGACCTGGTGAAGGACGAGCTGGACATCATCTTCAAGGGCGTCACCGAAGACGAGATCTTCAACGCCCACGAGGTCATGATGGTCGGCACCAGTTTCGACTGCGTGTCCGTGGTGCGCTACAACAACAAGCCCATCCACGACGCCAAGCCGGGCCCGGTGAGCCGCCGCATCCGCGCGCTGCTCCAGGCCGACCTGGCGCTCAGCGGCACGCCGTTCTAACCCGCGCAAGCCCGCAAAAAGACAACGCCCGGTCCCCCTGTTTGGGAGGCCGGGCGTTATTTCTTGTTGCGTGTACGTTGGCGTGCTTGGCGGTAGGGGTGTTAATTCGTCAAACCGCGCAGGCTTTGGAGACGGTACTTGCCGACCTGCTCCCTGCGCAGCCTGAGCCAGCGGCTCACGGCCACCATGGCCCACACCAACACCCCCAGGCCGAGGGGCCAGGCCCCCTGCACGAACCCGTAGACCGAACCCAGGCCGCAGGACCCGGCAAAGGCCAGAACGAACCAGGGGCTCCTGTCTTCCAGGCTGTGGCACAGGAGCATCAGGCTCACGGCCACCAGCCCGAAAAGCGTCAACGTGTCCACGTAACCCCCGCCATGTCGGCTCCCGCCGCTCCTAGCTTTCTGTGTCGCCGATGGTGCGCACGCAGACGAGCTGCTCCCAGGCGTAGTAGGTGTTGATCATCTCTTTGCCTTTGGTCTCGCTCAGGCGCAGGAAGTCCTCGCCCAGGAAAACGGTGGCCATCTCGTAGATGCGGCCCTCGTTGACCTGGATCTTGATGCCCTTGCGCAGTTTGCGCGAGAGGGTGCCGTGGACCGGCATGGACGCGTATTCGAACACTTTTTCCCACGTGGCTCTGGTCATGTGGCCTCCTTATGAGTCGGGTTACAGGGGTTGTGGCAGCCTTTCTCAGCAGCCGTCGCCCGTGCCGCAGCAGGACTTGCCGAGGCCGCCGCGCCGGGCCTTGAGGGCCTCCAGCCGGGCTATGCCGTCCTCGCCGAAGGCCAGGGCCAGGGCGTCCTCGATGAATCCGGAGCAGGCCGCGGGCATGGTGCCGCGCTCGGTCAGGATCTTGCGCGGGGCGTCGCCCAGAGCGTTGACCAGCACGGCCCGGCAGTCGGACAAGAGCTTGGCCAGGTCCTCCCAGCGCGAGGGGCCGCAGCCAGCGGACGGGGCCTGGCGTTCCTCCACAAGGCGGAAGCCGCCGTTCTCGGCCAGTCCCCAGATCTGGAAGCGCTTGGCCTCGCCCAGGTGCAGGTTCACCAAGAGGCCCTCGCGGGTGGCCACGGCCACGTAGGGCCGGTCGTCCTGGGCCTTGGGGGCCATCTTGCTGCACGCGGAAAGGACGCCGCCAAGCTCGGTGGAGCGGTCGTTGCACAAGAGGCCCACGGCGTCGGCGCGGCAGCGGCGGCAGTGGGTCATCTGCGACACCAGCGGTCCGGCCTCGGCGCGCAGGGCGTTTATCTGCTCCTTGCTCGGCTCGATCAGGTCGCCAAAGGGCGTGCCCTCGGTGGGGAACATGGGCATGAGGTTCTGCAGGTCCACGCCAAGCTCGTTTGCCTTCTTGGCCACGGCCAGGATGTGGTGGTCGTTGACGCCGGGAATGACGATGGTGTTGACCTTCACGGCCAGTCCGCGCGCCTTGAGGCCTGCGATGGCTTCCAACTGGCGGCTGAGGATGAGCTCGGCGGCGTCCTGGCCCCGGTAGACCACGTTGCCGTCGCGCACCCAGGAGTAGATCTTGGCGCCGATGGCCGGGTCGATGGTGTTCAGCGTCACCGTGGCGTGGGTCACGCCCAGCTCCGCCAGGTCGTCCAGGTACTCCGGCATGGCCAGGCCGTTACTGGACAGGCAGAAGAGCATGTGCGGGTATTCCTTGCGGATGAGCCGCATGGTCTCCAGCGTCTCCGCCGGGTTGGCCATGGGGTCGCCGGGCCCGGCGATGCCGATGACTGTGATGCGCGGCTCCTTGTCCAGCACTTGGCGGGTGTATTCCAGCGCCTGGAAGGGCTTCAGGATGCCGCTGGTGACGCCCGGGCGCGACTCGTTCACGCAGTCGTACTTCCTGTTGCAATAGTTGCACTGGATGTTGCACTTGGGCGCCACCGGAAGATGCACGCGGCCGCAGGAGCCGGACGATTCCTTGTTGAAACAGGGGTGCTTGACGGACTTCGGGTCGACAACGGCGGAGGGGGCGGGGGAGATGATGGTCTGCATGTTCGGCTCCTTTTCCAGTGACGAGAGCTAGAGGTATCCGTAGCCGATGTCGGAATCGTTCTGCTTCTTTTCCAGGACGAGATTCACCAGGCGGTCGAAGAGGCTCTGCGCGCCCCGGTAGCCCAGGTGCAGCAGGCGCTGGCCGCCGAAACGGTCGTGGATGGGGAAGCCCACCCGCAGAAGCGGGATGTTCCACTCGCGCGCGGCCCGCTGGCCCTTGCTGTGGCCCACCAGCAGGTCCGGGGCGAGGGTCTTGGCCTCTTCCACGATGTCGAAGAAGTCCGCGCCCTCCCGGATTATGGGCATCTCGCGCAGCACGGAGCCGCAGGCAGCCTCGATGTGCGCGGCCAGGTTGCGGTTCTTCGCGCCCGTGGCCACCAGCACCGGCTTGACGCCGATCTCGGCCAGGAAGCTGGTCAGCCCGATGCACAGGTCCTCCTCGCCGTAGACCACGGCCTTGAGGCCCGACACGTACTTGTGGCCGTCCACCAGGGAGTCGATGTAGCGGCCGCGCTCCAGCAGCAGGTCGCGTGGGGCCTCGAAGCCGGTGATGGACTTGAGCGCCGCGAACAGCGCGTCGGTCTCGCGGATGCCCATGGGCAGGCCCAGGCGGAACAGCGGGGTGTTGAAGCGCTCGGCCAGCGAGGTTCCGGCGGTGTCCTGGGTCGAGATGGCGCGGCCAAGCTCGATGGAGGCCCGCGCGCCGGACATGGCCCTAATGTCGGCCACGCTCGTTCCGCCCGAGGGGATGTTCTCGTATTCCAGCAGGGCCGGGGCATCCAGCGTCTCGGAATAGTCGGGCAGGAGGATGGGCTCCACGCCGAAGCCGCGAACGATCTCCTTCAGGTGGCGGATGTCCGCCGGGCTGACCATGCCGCTGAACAGGTTCACGCGGGAGTTGGCAGGGGCCTTCTCCACACAAAGCTGGTCGGCGATGGCCTTGACCGCGCCGTGGAAGCCGTCCATGTGCGTGCCGGAGTAGCTCGGGGTGGACACGTGCACCAGGTGGGCCAGGGGCAGGTCCTTGAACTCCTCGCGGAACTCGATGAGCAGACGGGCCACGTCGTCGCCGATGGTCTCGGTGAGGCAGGTGGTGGCCACGCCGATGACGCCCGCGCCGTACTTCTGCATGGCGTTGAGCAGCCCCTTCTTGAGGTTCGGGCCGCCGCCGTAGATGGCGTTCTTTTCGCCCAGCGCCGAGGACGCGATGTCCATGGGCTCCCGGAAATGGCTGATGATGTAGCGGCGCATGTAGGTGGCGCAGCCCTGGGAGCCGTGCAGGAAGCTCACCGCGTTCTCCACGCCCTTGAAGGCCAGGGTGGCGCCAAGCGGCGTGCACAGCTTGCAGGCGTTGGTGGTGGAGACGTTGCTCGGGCCCTTGTAGTCGTTGCCCGGGCTGTCGATGACGTTTCTGCCGGCGACGTGGTTCAGGACGGTCGTGTCGTTCATGGCCTATGCCTCCTCGCCCGCGTTGCTGGGGGCCGCGCTGTTCTGAAGCTCACGCCGGGGCACGAATTGCCAGATGGGGCTCATGACCGAGGCGTGGATCTCCTTGGCGAAGTTCAGCATGCCGACGAAGCCTTCCAGCGCGATCTTGCGTTCGTGGTTGTGGTCGCAGAAGCCCACGCCCAGCTTGAAGGCGATGGGCCGCTCCTTCACGCCGCCCACGAACACGTCCACGTCCTTCTCCTTGATGAAGGCCGAGAGCTCCAGCGGGTTGGCGTCGTCCACCACGATGGTGCCGGGCGCGCAGATGGCGGCCAGCTCGCGGTAGTCCTCCTCGGTGCCGGTCTGGGAGCCCACGATGACCACCTCCATGCCGAGGTGCCGGAAGGCCTTGACCAGGGAGAAGGCCTTGAAGCTGCCGCCCACGTAGACGGCGGCCTTCTTGCCCTCCAGGTCGCGGCGGAGCTCCTTGAGCTGCGGCATGAGCACCGCCAGCTCCTCGCGCACCAGCTTGCTCGTGCGCTCCATGATGCCTGCGGCGAGCTCCGGCTGGGTCAGCTCGAAATGCTCGGCAATGGCGTACAGGCTCTCGGCCACGTCCTCGATGCCGATCCAGGACACGCGCAGGAAGGGGATGCCGAAGTCGTCGCGCATCATCTTGGCCAGGTCCTGGGTGGAACCGGAGCACTGCACGATGTTCAGCCCGGCCCCGTGCGCCCGGCGGAGGTCGTCCACCCGGCCGTCGCCGGTGATTCCGGCCACGGTCTGGATGCCCATGCGGCTCAGGTAGTCCTTGATGATCCAGGTCTCGCCCGCGAGGTTGAAGTCGCCCATGATGTTCACGGACAGCTTCGAAATGTCGGAGGTGTCGCCGGTGCCGACCAGCGTGCGCATGGCCTTGCACGCGGCCAGGTAGCCCTCGCGCTTGTTGCCCTTGAAGCCTTCGCTCTGCACCGGGATGACCGGGATGCCGTGACGTGCGCTGGCGGCCTTGCACACGGCGGCCAAATCGTCGCCGATGAGGCCCACGATGCAGGTGGAGTAAACAAAGGCGGCCTTTGGCTCGTAGCGCGGGATGAGCTCGTCCAGCGCCTTGGCCAGCTTCTTCTCGCCGCCGAAAACCACGTCCAGCTCCTGCAGATCGGTGCTGAAGGACAGGCGGTGCAGCTCCGGGCCGCTTGAGAGCGAGCCGCGGATGTCCCAGGTGTAGGCCGCGCAGCCGATGGGCCCGTGCACCAGGTGCAGGGCGTCGGCGATGGGGTAGAGCACCACGCGCGAGCCGCAGAACACGCAGGCGCGCTGGCTCACGGCCCCGGCCAGCGAGTCGCGGTTGCAGGCCATGGAGAAGTCGCCTTCTCCGATGCGGTGGATCTGGTCCCTTCTTTCCTCAAAAATGGCCACGTGCTCTTCAGGGCAGGTGATGACCTCGGGTGTGATGGCCTTGGCTGTCTCGGTCATGGTGGACTCCCTTATCCCGCGCTGCCCTAGGGCAGGGTGCGCCGCAGGCAGACGAGGTTGGTGGGCGTGAAGCCGCAGGCGCGGTAGAAGGCGTGGGACGGCGCGTTGCCCTTGTCGGCCAGGAGCTGCAGGCGCGTGGCGCCCAGGCGCAGGCCCCAGGCTTCGATGCGCGCGAGCAGGGCGCGGCCGATGCCCTGGCCACGGGACTCGGGCCGGACCACGACGTCTTCCACCAGGAGCGCCGGGCCGCCCTCGGCGGTGGAGATGACCACCTGGGCAGTGGCCATGCCGACCACCACGCCAGCCCCTTCCCCTGGGATGGTGGCCACGAGCACCAGGCGGTTCTTGGCGCCCTCAAGCATCTGCAAGAGGCCGTCACGCTGCCGCCGCGCATCCACCGCAAAGTCCGCCTCCAGGGTGAAGAGCAACCCCAGAAGGTCGACCAGGGCGTCCAGGTCGGTGGTGCGGGCTTCGCGGAGGGTGCAGGCGGCGGTCATGAAATGCTCCTCAGTTGGTCAGGACTAGGACAACAGGTACTCGGCGGCGGGCTCGCCGGATTCCAGGCCGTCCAGGATGGCGTCGATGGCTTCTTCGCTGTTCACGCCCTTGAACCAGAGGTTGTCGGGCTGGATCACCAGGATGGGGCCCTTTTCGCACTGCTTGAGGCAACCGGTGGTGGCCACCTGCACGTCCAGGCCGCGGTCCAGGATGCCTTCCTCGATGTATTGCAGCAGGCCCAGGCCTTCGGTGCCCTTGTGGCAGATGCCCTTGGGCTCCTTGCCGAGGCGGAAGCTCTGACAGACCAGGATGAGTTTTTCGGGCAGCGCCATGGTGATGCTCCTTGAAGCTTGAGGTTATTGTTTCGTTTGTATCAGACAGTGATATTGGGCTCAGTCAGCTTTCACACGTTTCTTGCCGTTTTTTTTTCCGCCGCCGAACAGGGCGTCCACTGCGGATTGGACGTCGGCCTCGGTGGTCATGACCGTGATGCCGCGCTCGGAGAGCACCTTGCGGGGGTTCTGGCCCACGCTGGAGGCCAGGATGGCGAAGCAGTCGGACAGGGTGTCGGCCAGGGCGTTCCAGCGCGCGTCGCCCGTGCCGGAGCCCGTGGCCACCGGCTCCGGGGCGTCGCGGGTGCACAAAAGGCTCGGCAGGCCGTCGCGCTCGCGGGGGCCGTAGATCAGAAAGCGGATGGCCTGGCCCAGGTGCAGGTCGACCTCAAGCCCGCCGGAGCTGGCCACGGCCACGTTGGGGCGACCGGGCGCGGGCTTGGGCAGGGCCGGGTTCTGGAGGTCCAGCACTGCGGCGGCCCCGGCGTTTTCAACCCAGGTGATGTCCTGGCCGCAGGGGTCGGCCTCGGGCACCAGGGCGATGATCCGCGCGGCGGTGGCGCGCAGCTCGGCCAGGCGTTCGGGCGCCAGCGGGGGCAGGGCCGGGGTCTCCAGCTCCTCGGCCAGGGCGTCGGGCAGCTCGGCGGGCTTGCTGCCGCAGCTGGAGGACGTGGCGCAGGAGGAACACTTCACAGGCGTGCAGGGCACGCTGTCGCAACCGCAGGAGCTGGCGGCCAGAACCGGGGCGGCCGGGGTGAAGGGCAGCACGGCCAGCATGTCCGCGCCAAGGGACGCCACGATGCTCGCCACGTCGGGCACGTGGTCTTCGTTGATGCCCGCGTACACGGTCATGTTGACCTTGACGAAGAGTCCGGCCTCGCGAAAGAAGCGGATGGCCTGGGCCTGGGAGTCCACGAGCATGCGGCAGGCCTCGGGCAGGGGCAGGGTGCGCTTGCCGGGACGAATCCAGGCGAAAAGCTTTTCCACGATGACCGGGTCCACCGCGTCCACCAGCAGCGTCACCTGCGAGACACCGGCCGCGGCGAGCTGGCCGGCCAGTTCGGCGATGGTGGTGTCCTGGGGGCACAGGCCGATGGTGGTCAGGCTCAGGGCCAGCTCCGGGTGCGCGGCGCGAACGGCGCGCAGGGTCTCAAGGGTCGTGGCCGGGTCGGCCAGGGGGTCGCCGGGGCCGTTGATGCCAACGGTGGAAAGCTTCACGCCGCCGTCCGTGGTGTCGGCCAGCACGCGGTCCAGCCACTGGCAGACGTCGCGGGGGGAAAGGGCGCGGCCCGGCGTCTCGGGCTCGCCGAAGCGGCGGCGCACGTTGGTCTTGGCTGCCACGGGCAGGTAGATGCTCCCGCCCTTTGCGCAGGCGGACCGGGTGAGGCTGGGATTGGTCGCGTTGGTCATCTGAGGCTCCTGTTCGTGCGGCCTGTTCATGGCGGCGTTTGTCCCGCCCCGGGGCCGGGCGCCCTCGCCTGTGGAGGGGCCCGGACCAGGGGACAGGGGAGGTTACAGGGTCAGCTCGAACTGGATCTCGGAGTCGTCGCGGTCCTTGCGGTCCAGGATCAGGCCCAGGATCTTCTCCAGGAGGCGCAGCCCGCCCTTGTAACCGACGGTGGGGAAGTACTGGTGCCCCATGCGGTCCAGGATGGGGAAGCCCCAGCGCAGGAAGGGCACGTCCTCGTCGCGGGCGATGTACTTGCCGTAGGTGTTGCCAATGAGCAGGTCCACGGGCTCGTTCTTGATCCACTGGTGCAGCAGGAACATGTCGCCGCCGGCCTTGACGTTGACCTCATAGGGCAGGTGCGCGGTCAGTTCCTGGATGCGCTTCTCGAACTTCTTGCCCGGGGTGCCGGTGACAAGGTGCGTGGGCCACATGTCGATGGACACCAGGAACTCGGTCATGGCGATCAACTGGTCGGGGTCGCCGTAGAGCGCAACCTTCTTCTGGTAGTAGTACTGGTGGGAGTCGCTGATCATGTCCACCAGCTGGCCGCGCTCGCGGGTGATCTCCTCGGGCACGCTGGTGCCCGCGATGGTCCGCAGGGTGTCCACGAAGCGGTCCGTGGCCTTGAGCCCGAAGGGCATGTCCAGCACCTTGCAGGGCACCTTGCAGCGGGTGTCCAGGGTGCGTGCAGCGTCCGCGCTGCACCATTCGCCCAGCGCCAGGGTGCCGATGGCATCGCCGGCTTCCTTGAGCTCCTTGATGGTCACGCCGCCTTCCGGGAACATGTGGTATTCGCCGGAGAGGGGACCGTTCAGCACGCCGGAGGTGTCCGGGAACAGGGTGATGGGCACGGCCATGAGGGCCGCGATGCGCTTGATCTCCTCCATGTCCGAAGGCTCGACCCAGCCGGGGATGACGTTGACCTTGCCGTTCTTCTTGCCCGTGTTTTCGGCGAGTTCGGTCATGCCTCTGACCATGTTGGAGAAGCCGGTGACATGCGAGCCGATGTAGCTCGGGGTGTTGCAGTAGATGATGTGCTTGCCCTTGGGCACGAGGCCTTGCTTCTCCGCCTTGTCGCGGATCTGCTTGATGTCGTCGCCGATGGTCTCCGACAGGCAGGTGGTGTGCACGGCGATGACTTCCGGCTCGTAGACCGTGAAGATGTTCTCGATGGCCTGCAGCAGGTTGGCCTGGCCGCCGAAGACGCTGGCGCCCTCGGTGAAGGAGCTGGTGGCGGCGCTGATGGGCTCCTTGTAGTGCTTGGTCAAGGCGCTTCTGTGGTAGGCGCAGCAGCCCTGGGAGCCGTGGCTGTGCGGAAGGCAGCCGTGGACGCCGAGTGCTGCGTACATTGCGCCGATGGGCTGGCAGGTCTTGGCCGGGTTGATGACCAGAGCGCTGCGCTCGTTGATTTCCTTGGGTGTGTGTCTGAGCAACATAGTGTGATCCTCGCTATTCCCAGACGTAGGTGGCCGAGAGTTCGGGGTTCTCCTGCCAGGGGGCCTTCATGTAACCCCAGACCTTGCTGTTCACGAGGCGGTCGATCTCCTTGTAGAAGTTCACCGCGCCCTTGAATCCCGCGTAGGGTCCGCCGTAGTCATAGCTGTGCAACTGCTTCATGGGGATGCCGAGCTTCTGGATGGAGTACTTCTCCTTGATGCCCGCGCAGAAGAGGTCCGGCTTGATCAGCTCGACCAGCTTCTCTGCCTCGTACTGATTGAGGTCGTCGATGACGAGGGTGCCCTTGTCCATGTCCGGAATCAGGCCCTTGTAATCCTTGAACTCGAAGCCGCCGTCCTCAAGAGCCTTCAGCTCCTCCGCGGTCTTGCGCGGGGCGTACTTGTCGGGATCGGCCTCGACCTCGATCTCCTCGATGTTGCGGGAGTCCGCGTCGACCTTGAGGTTCGGGATGACTTCGCGGCCTTCGTAGTCGTCGCGGTGGCCGAACTCGTAGCCCGTGCTCACGGTCTTCATGCCCAGCTCGCCAAAGAGCTCCATGTAGTGGTGGGCGCGCGAGCCGCCGACGAAGAGCATGGCGGTCTTGCCCTGGGTGCGGGGGAGCACGTCGGCGATGGCGGCCTTCACGGCGGGCATCTCGGCGGCGATGACGGCCTCGATGCGGTCGATGAGGGCCTTGTCGCCGAAGTACTGGCCGATCTTGCGTAAGGACTTGGCCGTGGCCTCGGCGCCGATGAAGTTCACCTTGATCCAGGGGATGCCGTACTTGGTCTCCAGCATGTCGGCCACGTAGTTGATGGAGCGGTGGCACATGACGCAGGACAAGTCGGCCGTGTGCGCGCTGGCGAACTGGTCGTAAGTGGAGTTGCCGGAGAAGGTGGCGATGTTGCTGATGCCGCAAAGCTTCAGGATGCGGTCGATCTCGAAACCGTCGCCGCCGATGTTGTACTCGCCGAGCAGGTTGATCTTGTACTCGCCGGGCTTCTTCTCGTCGTTCTGGCCAACAAGGTGCTTGAAGACCTGGTTGTTGGCGATGTGGTGGCCGGCGGACTGGCTGACGCCCTTGTACCCTTCACAGGAGAAGGCGAAGACGTTGCAGTCGCCGAACTTTTCCTTCATCTCCTTGGCCACGGCGTGGATGTCGTCGCCGATGAGGCCGACCGGGCAGGTGGCGAACACCGCGATGCCCTTGGGATGGAACAGGTCGTAGGCTTCCTGGATGGCGGCCTTGAGCTTCTTCTCGCCGCCGAAGATGACGTCGGAGTCCTGCATGTCCGTGCTGAAGCAGTAGGTCATGTAGTTCTCGCCGGCCTCGCCTGCGTCGGTCTGGTTGCGGCGGGTGAGCCAGGCGTAGAAGCTGCAGCCGATGGGCCCGTGCACCAGGTTCACGATGTCCCGGGTGGGGCCCATGATGACGCCCTTGCAACCGGCGTAGGTGCAGCCGCGCATGGTGATGATGCCGGGAATGGTGCGCACGTTGGCCTGGATTTCCGGCGTGGTGTTGGAGAGCGCCTCATTGATGAGGATGGACGAGGCGCGCTTGCGGGCCACCTTGGCGGGATACTTCTTGAGCATCTCCTCCTTGACCTCGGTGGGGGTCCACTCAGCGTGCTTGTTCTGTATGGCCATGGTATTGGCTCCTTACCCTTAATGATGATGGGCCGTTAGATGATGGACTTTTCACCGGACTCGGCGGTGCGCACGCGCACTGCGTCGGCCACGGGCATGACGAAGATTTTGCCGTCGCCGGGCTTGCCGGTCTGGTTCACTTCGATGATGGTCTTGATCACTGTCTTGACGGCCTTGTCCGGCACCACCACGGTGACCATGCGCTTGGGGTAGAGCTTGCCCTTCTCGCCCAGCAACGCCACTGCCTCTTCATAGCCGCTGGCCGCACCCTGCAGAACGTGGGGATTGACCATGCCGACGCCCCTGCCTTGCGCCTCGTGGGCGAAGAAGCCGTCGATGCCGGCGTCGGTGAGGGCCTGCTTGGTGCGGTTCATCATGTTCATGCGCACCACTGCGATGACTTCCTTCATAAAGGCTACGCCTCCTCGGGTGTGGCCGTTTCGCAAACTCCGGAGCTGACGGTGTAGACCTCTTCCACCGGGCTGACGAAGATCTTGCCGTCACCGAAGGCGCCCTTCACGCCGGAGCGCGCCGCAGCCATGATGGTCTCGATGACGAAGTCGCGGTCGGCGTTCTTGACCACGCTCATGAGCATGGTCTTGGGGATCTCGTCGTAGGTCACTTCGCCGATTTTGATGCCGCGCTGCTTGCCGCGACCGGCCACGGAGAACTTGGTCACTGCGGGGAAGCCGGCGTCCATGAGGGCTGCCAAAACGTCATCAGCCTTCTCGGGACGAACGATTGCTCTCACCATGATCATAGAATTTCCCTCCTCGTCTTTTCGTTGTAGTTAGCAGGCTTCCATGAGGCCGAAGTCCATGAGCAACTTCTCCAGGGCGTCCATTTCCAGCGGCTTCGGGACGACGTACATCTGGTTGCCGTCGATGGCCTTGGCCAGGTTGCGGTAGTGGTCGGCCTGGCCGGCGGTGGGGTCGAACTCGATGACTGTCTTGCGGTTGATCTCCGCGCGCTGAACCATGTTGTCGCGGGGGACGAAGTAGATCATCTGGGTGCCGATCTGGCGGGCCAGCTCCTCGATCATCTCCTTCTCGTTGTCCACGTTGCGGCTGTTGCAGATGAGCCCGCCCAGGCGCACGGTGCCGCTCTGCGCGTACTTCATGATGCCCTTGCAGATGTTGTTGGCCGCATACATGGCCATCATCTCGCCGGAGCAGACGATGTAGATCTCCTCGGCCTTGCCATCGCGGATGGGCATGGCGAAGCCGCCGCAGACAACGTCGCCCAGAACGTCGTAGAAGGCGTAGTCCAGGTCCTCGGACTCATGGTAGGCGCCCAGGCTCTCCAGCATGTTGATGGAGGTGATGATGCCGCGACCGGCGCAACCGACTCCGGGCTCGGGACCGCCGGACTCGACGCACCAGGAATCGCCGAAGCCGCGCTTGCGGATGTCTTCGAGGGCAACGTCCTCGCCTTCGTCGCGCAGGGTGTCGAGAACGGACTTCTGGGCCAGGCCGCCCAGCAGCAGGCGGGTCGAGTCAGCCTTGGGGTCGCAGCCCACGACCATGACCTTGCGGCCCATCTCCACCAGACCGGCCACGGTGTTCTGCGTGGTGGTGGACTTGCCGATGCCGCCCTTGCCGTAGATTGCCACCTTTCTCATTTTCTTCATGACGAACTCCTCTCAAAATGGGTTTGGGAACACGACCCCTAAGGCAAGGGCTGTGCCAGGACTCACGCGTTTTTATAACAGCGTGATATCAACGCGTTTTTTCTCGCCATAAGCGCTGGGCTCGGGTATGTTTCCTACACAGACCTACACACCAAAAGTGTAGGAACTACGTTTTTGTATGCGGGTATGGGGTGGGGCATGGCTCAGGTCAAAAGCCTGAAATCGCACGTAATTGCCGGACCAGGGAACAACTGGCACCAGAGGTGCAGTCCCCTCCGTCAAGATACGGGAGGAGCCATGCTCATCGACAGTACATTGCGTGAAGGTGCTCAGGCGTTCGGCGTCTATTTCACACAGGCCACCAAGCGGCGCATGGCGAAAATTCTGGCCGCGTCCGGGGTGGATGAGATCGAGTGCGGTTGGCTTGGCCAGGACGGCCTGGCCGAGTTCATCGGCTGGGCCAGGGCGACCCTGCCTGGCTTGGCCCAGGGCGGACCGGCCCTGTCCGTGTGGTGCCCCTGCCGCGAGGACGACGTGCGCGCAGCCGCCAGCCTGGGCGTGGATCGTCTGAACATCGGCGCGCCGTCCTCCGCCGCGCACCGCCAGAAGCGGCTCGGGCTCTCCCTGGACGAGATGAGCGAGCGTCTGAGGGTGGTGCTCTCCGCCGCCAGGGCCGCGCTTGTTCCCTACATCTCCGTGGGTCTGGAGGACGCCTCCCGCGCGTCTCTGCCCGAGGCCCTGGCCCTGGCCCGCACGGCCGTGTCCGCCGGGGCGGCGCGCATCCGGCTCTCGGACACGGTGGGCGTGCTCACGCCCCTGTCCACGGCCCGCCTGGTGGAGACTTTCGTGCGCGAGCTGCCGGTTCCGGTGGCCTTTCACGGCCACAACGACCTGGGCATGGCCACGGCCAATGCCGTCACGGCCCTGGAGTGCGGGGCGAGCTTCGTGGATGTCTCGGTCCTGGGCCTGGGCGAGCGGGCGGGCATCGCCGCCCTGGAGGAAGTGGCCGCCTGGCTGGTCCTGCGCTGTTCCCTGGTCACGCAGGCTCCCGCCGGCCTTGCCTACGATGTTCCGGCCCTGCGGGAGCTGTGCCGCGTGGCGGCCAAGGCGGCGCACGTGCCCCTGGCGCGCAACAAGGCCGTGGCCGGGGAAGATGTGTTCGCAGCCGAGTCGGGCATCCATGTGCATGGCCTGCTGCGCGATCCGGCCCTGTTCGAGCCCTTTGCCCCGGAGACCGTGGGCGCGACCCGGCGCCTGGGCGTGGGGGCCAAGAGCGGCGGCGCCGCGATAAACGCGGCCATGGGCGCGGTTTTGGGCGCGCCGTTGTCGCGGCTGCGGCTGCCGTCCCGCGGTGAGTGCGGTGGAGAGCCGAACCTGCTGGGCCGCGTGCGCGAGCTGGCCGCCCGCCTGGGCCGACCGCTTACGGATAAGGAACTGCTGGGAGTCCTGTAACCCGCATTTATGGTTCCAAATTTATGGTTCCAAGGAGCGCATCATGAGTCTGACGCAAGTCTTCAAGAGCATTGTGGACGTCCTGTGGGACATTGGCGGCATCGGAGCCTTTGCGGATCTCGGGCTGGAGCACTTCGGACCGGGGGCCGACTGTCCGGACCTGGCCGAGGGCTGTCCTGCCCGTTGCAGCTGCGAGAACATCCCCCTGGAGGACGAGCCATGCCATATTTCCTGTCCGGGTTCGGGCCTGACTTCTGGCCCGAGCTCCTGTTCCCGGCACTAGTCCCCCTGGGGCTGACCCTCAAGGTGGCGCTGACGGCCACTGCCGGGGCCTGCCTCCTTGGCGTGGGGGCGGGCTTCGCCCTCTCGCGCCGGGGTCTGCCGGGCCGGGAGTTGCTTGACGCCGTGTGCACCCTGCCGCTGGTGCTGCCACCCACGGTCATCGGCTACTATCTGCTGGTGCTCTTCGGGCGGCGCGGGGTGCTGGGCCAGTGGCTGCAGGAGCACTTCGGCGTGACCCTGATCTTCACCTGGCAGGGCGCGGCCCTGGCCGCCTGCGTGGTGGCCTTTCCGCTGGTCTGCAAGGCCGCGCGCACGGCCTTCGAGGGCGTGGACCAGAACCTGGAGCATGCAGCCCGCAGCCTGGGGGCCGGGGAGGCCGGGGTGTTCCTGCGCGTGTCGCTGCCGCTGGCCTGGCGCGGGGTGCTCTCCGGCACCATGCTGGCCCTGGCCCGGGCCATGGGCGAGTTCGGGGCCACGCTGATGATCGCCGGAAACCTGCCGGGCCGCACCCAGACGCTCTCGCTCGCCATCTACGACGCGGCGCAGGCCGGGCGCGACGACGAGGCCATGTTCCTGGTGCTTTTGACCTCGCTGGTGTGCATCCTGCTGCTGCTGGCCTCGGGGAAATTTCTCAAGCTCAATCCCTGCACTTGAACCAAAGGAGATCGAAATGCGGAAGTTGAAACTCGTCCTTGGCGCCCTGGCCCTGACTCTGCTGCTTTCAGCCCAGGCCGTCCCGGCCCAGGCCGAGGATGTCCTCGTCTCCGCTGCGGCCAGCCTGACCAACGCCCTGACCGCGGTGAAGGTGAGCTTTGAGGCCACGCACCCCGGCGTGACCATCGTCACCAACTATGCGGCCTCCGGGGCGCTGCTCAAGCAGATGGAAAGCGGCGCGCCCGTGGACGTGTTCGCCAGCGCGGACCAGAAGACCATGGACCAGGCCGCGGCCAAGGGGCTCATCGCCCCCGGCACCCGGCGCGACTTCGTGCGCAATTCCGTGGTGCTGGTGGTTCCGGCTGATTCGAAGCTGAACCTGAACAGCGCCAAGGACCTGGCCCTGCCGAGCGTGGCGCGCATCTCCCTGGGCAACCCGGACATCGTGCCCGCCGGGCGCTATACTAAGGAATTTCTGGAGGCGAACGGCCTGTGGTCCGAGCTGACGAAAAAGTACATCCTTGGCAACAACGTGCGCCAGGTGCTGGACTACGTGACGCGCGGCGAGGTGGACGCGGCCTTTGTCTTCGCCACCGACGCCATCAAGGCCGGCAACAAGGTGCGCGTGCTGCAGGCTGCCGACGGCAAGACCCCGGCCCTGTATCCCGTGGCCATCATCGCCAGCAGCAAGAAGCCCGGCGCCAAGGCCTTTGTGGACTACCTGCAGAGCGACGAGGCCCAGCGCATCCTCAGCACCTTCGGTTTCAAGAAGCCGTAAGGGGGCCTGGTGGCGCTGCGCCTGAACATACGAAAGACGCTCCGGTCCGGGGCCCAGGAGTTCGAGCTCTCCACCGTCTTTGAGGCGGAGGGGCGGTCCATCGTGCTCTTCGGGCCCTCGGGCTCGGGCAAGACGCTTACCCTGCGCGCCGTGGCCGGGCTCATGGCCCCGGACGCCGGGCGCATCGAACTGGACGGCCAGTGCCTGTTCGATGCCGCGCAGGGGATCAACGTCCCGGCGCGTGAACGAGGCGTGGGCCTCATGTTCCAGGACTACGCGCTGTTTCCGCACCTGACGGTGGCCCAGAACGTGGGCTTTGGCCTGGGGCGGGGGCTTTTCGGGCGGCTGGACCGGGAGGCGCGCCGCCGCGTGGGCGAGCTGCTGGACCTGGCCGGCATGACCGGCATGGCCGATGCCAGCCCGGAGCGGCTTTCCGGCGGGCAGCGCCAGCGCGTGGCCCTGCTGCGCGCCCTGGCCAAGAGCCCCCGCGCCCTGCTGCTGGACGAGCCCTTCTCGGCCCTGGACCCGCTTCTGCGCGCGCGCATGCGCCGCGAGGTGCGCTCCATGTGCCAGGCCCTGGGCACGCCCACGCTGCTCATCACCCACGATCCCGAGGACGTGGCCGAGTTCGGCGGCACGGTGGTGCTCTACGACGCGGGCCGGGTGCGGCGGCTGGAGGCCTTCAGCGATGGGCCGGACGGCGGCTGCACGGGCGGCCCTGGCGCTCGCGCGCTGGTGCTGGGGGAGCATTTCAGCGCCTACGGCTGAGGTCGGCGGAGATTGTTCAATTCTGTGAGACGAAAGGATGCTTGGCGCTGTTGATTTCCAAAAATGTAATTTTTCCGTTTTTGAAGGCGGCGTGAGAAACATGAAATGCCTTTTAATTTCTGCGTGTTGCAGAAATTTGCCGAGAGGGCGTCGTCACGGCATTGATATTGCTTTGACCGCTACATGACAATCATGCTTGGTAATCTTAAGCTGCAGGTGCTCTCGTCCATCTGCCAGATCATCGATACGGCTCTTGATCTTGAGCGCGCCCTGTCCGAGGTGTTGCGCATCCTTTCCGAGACGCTCAGCATGGAGCGCGCCACCATCACCCTGGTGGACCCGGAGAACGAGCGCCTGGTCATCAGCGCCTCCCACGGGCTGACCCAGGAGGAGCGCGAGCGCGGCGTGTACGAGCTCGACGAGGGCGTCACCGGGCTCATCTTCCAGACCGCCAAGCCTTACGTGGTGCCGGACATCCGCCACGAGCCCATGTTCCTGGACAAGACCGGCTCGCGGCACCTGGAGAAGGGCAGGGTGTCCTTCATCGGCGTACCCATCTCCTCGCATGGCCGCTGCCTGGGCGTGCTCAACGTGGACCGGCTCTTCGGCGACGAGGTGAGCTACGACGAGGACTTGAGCTTCCTCATCGTGGTAGCCACGCTCATCGGCCAGTTCCTGTCCCTGAACGAGAAGATCAAGGCCCGCGAGCAGGCCCTGGTGCGCGAGAACCTGTCTCTGCGCTCCCAGATCACGCGGGAGCGTCGCGGACCTTACATTGTTGGCAAGTGCATGGCCATGCAGGAGGTTGAGCGGCAGATCCTCAAGGTCGCGCCCACCCGGGCCAGCGTGCTGCTCCTGGGCGAGTCCGGCACGGGCAAGACCCTCATCGCCAAGATCATCCACGAGTATTCCGAGCGCAAGGACAACGCCTTCATCAAGGTCAACTGCGCCTCCATCCCCGAGAATCTGCTGGAGAGCGAGCTCTTCGGCTACGAGAAGGGCGCCTTCACCGGGGCCACCGGCTCCAAGCCCGGCCGCTTCGAGGACGCCCACAACGGCACCATCTTCCTCGATGAGATCGGCGAGCTGCCCCTGGGCATCCAGGCCAAGCTCCTGCGGGTCTTGCAGGACAAGGAATTCGAGCGCCTGGGCGCCAACGTGACGCGCAAGGTGGACGTGCGCGTGGTGGCCGCCACCAACCGCGATCTGGGCGAGCTGGCCGAGCGCGGCGGGTTCCGTGCCGACCTGTTCTACCGCCTGTCGGTGTTCCCCATCCAGGTGCCGCCGCTGCGCCAGCGCAAGGGCGACATCCCGGCGCTCTTGAACCATTTCATCGACAGCGTCTCGCGCGAGTATGGGCGCATCCTGTCCTTCACGCCCAGGGCCTTGTCCGACCTGACCCAGTACGACTGGCCGGGCAACGTGCGCGAGATGGAGAACTTGATCGAGCGCCTGGTCATCATGAGCGACGGCGAACGCGTGGACGCGGTGTTCCTCAAGCCCTACCTGAACCCCGCGGGCATGCAGGGCCAGACCCACCCCGAGCGCGTCCAGGGAACTGCCGCCGCGGGCGGCACGCCGTTGCGGACCATGGAGCGCAACGAGGTCATCGCGGCGCTGCGGCGCAACGGCTGGGTGCAGTACAAGGCCGCCGAGGAGCTGGGCATCACCCCGCGCCAGATCGGCTATCGCATCAAGAAGTACGGGCTGTCCTCGGTCATCGAGAAGCAGTCCGCGCACTCGGCAGGCAACGGCTAACCCTCCGCCGCTCCTGCCCCTTCCCCCTGGCGGCGCTTTGAGGCCGGCCGCCCCCCGCTCGGCCCCCCTGCGAAATCGTAGGCAGCAGGGAGGATCTTGTCTATTGTCCTGGACAAAAACGGCGTTGATGTCTTATCCTCATACATATGGCAATAGTGCCTGTACGTTTGGTCGCGCATTCGCGCACCGGACACCCCCCGGTTGTCATGAGGAGGTAAGGCTGTGCGTATCCTGGTCATCGATGACGACATCACCAGCAGGCTCTTGCTCAAGAAGCTGCTCTCCGGCTATGGCGAATGCGTGCTGGAGGAAAGCGGCAAGGCTGCCCTGGGGAAATTCCTTGAGGCCCTTGGCAAGGACACCCCCTTTGACGTGATCTTCCTGGACATCGTCATGCCGGAGATGGACGGCCATGAGTTCCTGCAGACCGTCCGCCAGATGGAGACGCAGTGGAAAGTGCCCCCTGGCCGTGAGGTCAAGGTGGTCATGACGACCTCCCTGAACAGCCCCAAGGAAGCCACCAAGGCCTTCTTCAAGGGCCAGGCCACAGGCTATCTGGTCAAACCGGTGGACAAGACGACCATCGACGCCAAGCTCAAGGAACTCTTCGCCGGAGCCCTGCCCGGAGTGCACACCGGCTAGGGGGGCGTCATGCTGCCCCCGCCCGCCTCACCTTCCGCCGCCGACTCAGGCGGGCGTTCCCCGGACGAATACATCCGCCACGTCGTCTCGCTCATGATCACCTGCGCGGGCGGGTTCTTTGCCCTGGCCTTCGGCATCAATGCCCTGCGCCTGGGCCAGAGAGCCCTTGGGCTGTTCGACCTTGGCCTGACCGCCATCTTCATCGTCATGATCACCTGCATCATCGTCCGCCCCGGGCTGGTCATCGTGCGCAAGCTGGTGGGCATCATCTTCTCCATCGCCTTTGCCTTCCTGCTGGTCAGCGGCGGGGCGGAGAACACGGGCATCCTCTGGGGCCTTCTGGTGCCCTCCTGCATCTTCTTCCTGCTGGGCCTGCGCGGCGGTCTGGTCCTGTGCGGGGCTTACGCCCTGTTCGTCGTCGTCTATCTCGGCATCGGCTATTCGCCCGGGCATTTCCATCAGTACAGCGCGGCCTATGTCTACCGCGTCATTGGCGTGGGCATTGTCAGCGGGCTTGTGTCCATGGCCATGGAGTACAGCCGGGTCAAGACCCAGCAGGCCCTGGAGCATCAGGTGGAGCGCGCCTTGCGCATTGAGCGGGAGCTGCGCCAGAGCGAGGAGGCCTTTCGCACTCTTTACGAGGAAGCCCCGGTGGGCATCTTCACCTCCCTGCCCGAGGGCCGCTACCTCGGCGCCAACAAGTATTTCGCCAGGCTCCTTGGTGAGCAGACCCCGGAGGAGCTGCTGCGCCGCATCACCAACATCCCGGCCCAGACCTACTGCGACCCGGACGACCGGCAGCGGTTGCTCGACCTGCTCACGCAGCACGGCGAGGTGTCAAACTTCATCACCCGGCTCAAGGGCCTGGCGGCCGAACCGCGCTGGGTCAGCCTGAGCGCGCGCGCCGTGCATGGCGAGGACGGGACCATCACGCATTTTGAGGGCTTCTGCTCGGACATCACCGAGCGCGTCCAGTTCGAGGAGGCCCTGCGCGCAAGCAGGGAGCGCCTGCGTGCCTTCTTCGACGCCTCTTCGGACATGATTTTCCTCAAGGACGAGCTGCTGCGCTACGAGATGGTCAACCGGGCCCTGGCCCAGTTCTGCTCCATCCCGCCCGGGGACAGCATCGGCCGCACCGACGCGGAGATCATGCCCGCCGACTTCGCCGCCAAGCTGCTCGGCTCGGACGAGGAGGTGCTGCGCGAGGGCCGGGTCACTGTGGACAACGTGACCCTGGGGGAGCGCACCTACGAGACGCGCAAGTTTCCCGTGTCCCTGGTGGGCGGCAAGGTCGGCGTGGGCGGCACCCTGCGCGACATCACCGAACTCAAGCGCGCCGGGGAGGCCCTGCGCGAGAGCGAAAAGCGCTGGCGGCTCATCGTGGAGACCTCCCTTGAGGGCATCTTCACCATGGATGCGCAGACGCGGATCACCTACCTGAACCAGCGCCTGGGCGACATGCTCGGCTACGCCCCGGAGGAACTGCTGGGGCTGCCCATCACCGTCGTGGCCTTTCCTGAGGACGTGGATGCGGTCAACGAGAAGATCGCCAGCCGGCGCAAGGGCGTGGTCGAGCGCTATGAGCGCCGCCTGCGGCGCAAGGACGGCGGCGAGATCGTAACGCTGCTTTCGGCAACCCCGCTGCAGGGCGAGGACGGCGAGTTCCAGGGCTCCATGGCCACCTTTGTGGACATCACGGAACTCAAGCGGGCGGAAGAGGCCTTGCGCCGGGCCACGCGCGAGGCGGAGCAGGCCAGCCGAGCCAAGGGCGACTTCCTGGCCACCATGAGCCACGAGCTGCGCACACCCATGAACGCCATCCTGGGCATGACGCATCTGGCCTTGAGCGCAAAGCTCCCGCCTCAGCAGGAGTACCACCTGCGCATCATCGACCAGGCCTCCAGGGGGCTCTTGACGCTGCTCAACGATATCCTGGATTTTTCCAAGATCGAGGCCAGCATGCTTACCCTGGAGCAGGCCTCCTTCAGCCTGGATGAGGTGCTCGATGAGCTGACCCTGCTCCTGGGGCCGCAGATCCAGACCAAGGGCCTGGCCTTCGTGGTGGGGCGCGATCCCGAGGTGCCCGTCGGGCTCATGGGTGACTCGCTGCGCCTGCGCCAGGTGCTGGTGAACCTCGTGAGCAACGCCATGAAGTTCACGGAGCACGGCGAGGTGACGGTCTTTGTCCAGAGCGGGCCTGTGTCCTCCGAGGGACTTGTGGAGATCCGCATCATCGTGCGCGACACCGGCGTCGGCATGTCCGCGGACCACCTGACGCGGCTGTTCGAGCCTTTCACCCAGGCCGATTCGTCCACCTCGCGCCGCTACGGCGGCACGGGCCTGGGGCTGTCCATCAGCAGGCGGCTGATGGAGCTCATGGGCGGGAGCATCAGCGCCCAGAGCCAGCCGGGCAAGGGCAGCGTGTTCACCGCCGTGGCCTCTTTCCCGGTGTCCAGCGCCGCGCGGCATCAGGGCGTGCTGCTGCCCACGGACCTGCGCGGGAAGAAGGCCCTGGTGGCCGATGTCAACGTCAGCTCCAGCGGCATGCTGGCCAAGAGTCTGACCAGCCTGGGGCTTGTGGCCGCTCAGGCCTGGTCCGCCGACGAGGTGCTGGACATCGCGCGTTCCAACACCCCGCCGGATGTCCTGCTGCTGGATGCCGGATTGCCGGGGGTGGAAGGAGTGCCGGGAGCCCTGGCCGAGGAGGCGCGCCAAGGACGCAAGGTGCCTGCCGTCCTGGTCCTGCGCACCTTGCTGGAGCAGGATGACCCGAGCCGGGCCAACGGTTGGAAGGATCGGGACGTGGTCATCAAGCCTGTGAGCCGCAGTCAGCTTTTCGGGGCCGTGCGCGAGGCCCTGGGCGGCGAGCCGGAGCAGCGCTCCGCGCCCTGGCGCCGGACCGGACGGCGCGTGCCGCCTGTGTCGCTGCGGGACCGCCGCGTGCTTTTGGTGGAGGACAACGTCGTGAACCAGAAGGTGGCCAAGGGCATTCTGGAGCAGGCGGGCATCGAGGTGACCATCGCCGATGACGGCTCCAGGGCGTTGGCTATGGTGCAGCCGGGCCACTTCGACGCCGTGCTTATGGACATCGAGATGCCGGGCATGGACGGCTACGAGACGACCTTCCACATTCGCGAGTACCTGGCCGACAGTGACCTGCCCATCATCGCCATGACCGCCCACGCCTTTGACGACGACCGCAAGCGCATCCTGGCCGCAGGCATGAACGACCACGTGGCCAAGCCCACGGACCCTTGGGTGCTTTTTGCCACCCTGGAGCGCTGGATCGCCCCCAGGCCGGAGCCCGCAGCGCCCGCGCCAGAGGTCGTGCGCCCTGCGGCCGCTGCCGCTGCCCCGGCGGGGGATGAGAACCTCACGCCCGACTTGGTCCTGCCCGGCATTGACGTGGCCGCCGGAGTGGGGCGCTTCCTGGGCGACCGCGAGCTGTACCTGGAGGTTCTGCGCAACTTCCGCGAGCTGCACGCCGACCAGGTGCAGAAGATTCGCCAGGCGCTGGCAGCGGGCGACGCCGCCGGGGCCCGCCAGCTCGCGCACGTGGTGCGGGGCGTGGGGGCCAACGTCAGCGCCGGGGGCGTGTTCGAGGCTGCAACGGCGCTGGAGCTGGCCTTGGACAACGGCGAGGCGGACGCCTACGAGGGGCTGCTGGCCGCGCTGGACCGGGAAATCGGCCAGGTCATGGCGGGCCTGGCGGACGTCTGAGCAGCGTCAGGCCTCGGCTGTCCGCGTTGGCACCTGGGCGATGCTTTGGCGTTGTCCGCCTTCTGTGTTACATCGTTCCTGGCGACCCAGCCGCGTGCGCTTGGCGTTCTCGGCCCAGGGCCTCTGTGGACTTGCACGAATTTTCGAGCCGTTGCGCTGCTGCGGCTTTTTGCCGAACCCGGCCACGCGGCTGACCCAACAGGAGAGAGAGCCATGTCCGACAACGTCGACGACTCCCAGGCAGCTGAGGCGAAGTCGCGTCAAGCCGCCATCGATACCGTTCGCTACCGCCCGCGTGGGCTGGGGCCGGACATGAGCGACGGCACGCCCAGGTGCCGGGAGTGCGGCGATGAAATTCCGGCCGCGCGCCTGGCCGGGGTGCCGGACGCCGAACGCTGCCTGGCCTGCCAGGAAGACCTGGAGCAGGAGCCGGAGCCGACGCCCGAGCAGGAGTGACCTCAGGCCGGACCGCCCGCTTGGCCCACGTGCCTAGAATGGCACGGAAAGTGAATCAACAATCGCTGCTCGACCCCGGCAGCCTGGATTATTGACGCCCGCCCCTGCATGCGGGCGCGGCCCGGCGCAGGGGATAACCGTGCCGCAGGGCGCGCAGCCGATGCTGCGCAGGGCTCTGGCGGCGCGGTCGGTCAGGCTGGAAGACAACCCAAGGGCCGCACATGAACGACGATTATTTCAAGATCTTGGCGGAAGGCTTGAGTGGCGAACTGGCGTTTCTCCCCATCGAGGAGGTGCTGGTCCACTTCAGAAACTACCAGGCAAACTGTCTGTTCGATCGGGACGTGGCGGTGTGCTACCTCAACCGCTTCCTCATCGGCGTCAACGAAGACTCCGCCCCCTGCGCCGTCAAGCCCCTTGAATACCTGCTGGACAAGTGCCTCCAGCTCGCCCCCTTCGACAGATTCCATGTGCGCAGCAGGTCCATCATGGACGATCCCTCGGCGCGCGCGAAGATCGAGATTCTGGAGAAGACGAACTACGAGGCCGAGACCTTCCGCATGATCGAGGGACTGAACCTCGGGCGCGAGGCTTCCGACATCGCCGGATTCCTGCGCACGCTCCTGGACGCCTACCCCAATTACGCCCTGGCCGCGGGCAAGCTCCTGGAGGCGGACTTCGTCCTGGGCCGCTCCCCGGCGGACTGGGTGGGCAGATTCAAATGCCCCAAGCGCCTGCAGGACGAGTTCAACGGCATGCTTTTCCGGCATTATGCGGCCATGGGCCTGGCCGAGGAGGCGGAGAAGCTCTGGCAGGTTCTGCCGGATGAGGAGCGGCGCGAGGTGAACCTCAACTTCGCCGCGGAGCTGGCGCGCCTGCGCGGCGATATCCCCGAGGCCATCGCCCTGTACGAGCGTTCCCTGGCTCTGGACCAGACCCAGGCTCCGGTGCGCTTCCGCCTGGCCGAGCTGTGCAGCCCCAGCCGCAAGAACAGCGCGCTGGTGGGCCAGAGGAAGGTCGCCATCTATCTCTACTCGTACAACAAATCCGAAAAGCTCAAGTCCACCCTGGCCAGCCTCGCGGGCTCGAACATCGGTCCGGCGTCCATCACGGTGCTCCTCAACGGCTGCACCGACGACAGCCTGGCCGTGGCCCAGTGGGCGCAGAAGCTCTTCCCCAGCAACTCCTTCACCATCATCCCGCTGCACGTGAACATCGGCGCGCCCGCCGCGCGCAACTGGCTCATCAGCCTGGCCTCCACCTGGGAAAGCGACTACGTGGCCTTCCTCGACGACGACGTCGACGTGCCCGAGGACTGGCTCGAATGGTACCTGACCCTTGCCGAGACCGACGCGAAGATCGGCGTGGTGGGCTGCAAGGTGGTGTTCCCCGGCCAGCCGGCCAAGTACCAGTATCTCTGCCGCTATGTCAGCGTGGCGCGCGATGACCTCTTCAAGATGAGCCTGCCCGTGCCCCAGCACCAGTACGACAACGGCAGCTATGACTACATCCGCGAGACGCGCTCGGTCATGGGCTGCCTGCATCTGCTGCGCACCGAGGCCCTGCGCGCGGTGCCAAGCTTCGACATCCGTTTCTCACCCTCGCAGGTGGACGACATCGACCATGACCTGTGCCTGTGCCTCGCGGGCTTCAAGGTCATCTACTGCGGCCTGGTCAGCTGTGTGCACCATCAGTCCTCCGGCACGGGCCTGCATTCCGACGCGGCGGATTTTGCGCGCACCGGCAACAGCATCGGCAATGACATCAAGCTGTTCTACAAGCATGTCCTGCGCATGGGCGAGCTGCGCAAGCTCGACAACGTAAGCCTGCTGCCCTGGAAGAACGCTTAAGCCGCCTCGATCCGCCTGGTTGCCCCGAAGCGGCGTTTAGAACGGGAGATATTCATGGCCCACCCCCTTTTCCTGTCCGTAGCCGACGACATCCCGCCGCTGGCGGAGGAGCTGGTCGTCTGCCTGGGCAGGCCGAAGACCATACCGCAGCTCCCCAAGGACCGGCTTCTTGTGCTGTACCGGGTGGACGAGGCGGCGCTCGGGCGCATCGCCGCCCTTGACCCGCGGCGCATGACCAAGGGCGTCGTCGTCGTGGCCTCCCGGGAGGAGAACTCCCGCGATCCGCGCATGATGCTGCGCGCGCAGAAGCTGCTGGCCTATCTGTTCGTGAAGTACGTGGACATGCCCCTGTCGAGCACCCGCATTCCGGACCCGGCCCGGCTGCGGCCTGCGAACACGCCGCCGGAATTTCCGCACATGCTCAACATCTTCCGCAACACGCCGCTGCACCTGCAGCACTGCCTGGTGGACAAGCTGCGCGACAAGGCCGTTGGCATGCCCTGCCTGCTGCTGCTGCCGGGCCCGTCCCTGGAGCTCGTCAGGGAGCATCTGCCGGAGCTTTCCCGCCGCTACCTCATCATCACCATCTCCAGGGTGCTGCCCTTCCTGCGCTCCTGCGGCGTGCTGCCCGATGTGCTGGTGCAGCTGGACACCGTGCCCTTGCAGGAGCATTTCCACCACGAGAACGACCTGTTCCCGAACACCGTGCTGCTGTCGCTCTCGCTGGCGCCCGTGCGTTCCTTCGCGTCGCGCTTCCGGCGCGTCTTCTTCATCGACAGCTTCAACCTCTCCGTGTTGCCGAACCCCGCGCGCATCCGGGAATCATGGTTGAGCTCCATGCTGGCCTGCCTGGGCGTGGCCGAGACCCTGCACGCTCCCGAGGTGCTGCTGGTCGGGGTGGACCTGCGCCTCATGGGGCATAGCGTGTACGTCAGTGAGCAAAAGGACCACGAGCCCGCGCCGCTCTCCACAGACCCTATGACCACCCTGCCAGGGGGGGGGCTTGCCACTGTGGACATGAACGGACGGCTCGCCTACGCACCGTTGCAGTATTTCGCCATGGCGGCCGAGGCCGAAATGTTCGCCCGGGAGATAACCGCCGCCCAGGGCGCCGTCTTCCGCAACCTCTCGCCCTGGAGCCTGCTGGACCCGGAGGTCTGCGCCCCCATGTCCTTTGAGCAGGCCCTGGCCGCACCCGCGCTGGACAAGGCCGACTTCCTGGACAAGGCCGACCAGGCCGCAGCCATGCAGGAGCACGTCCACCTGGACGAGCTGTGCGCGGCGTACACCGGCGCCCTTGAGGACGCCCGGCACAGCCGCGACATCATGGCCTGCCTGCGCTGTACCGACCAGGAAGGGCT